>JAEEYO010000049.1 GCA_016288205.1 Treponema sp.
GAAATTAAGAAAGCTTCCCATAACATTCCCGTAAGACCAAGTGCAACCTCTTAATGTTTCTATATTAAATTCTTGTTCCGCAGGAAATGTACCTGAATGATAAGACCATTTTTCTTTAGAAGTAAATTCATCTGGAAGAGGAATTGATTCTTCTTGCTCATGTTCTGTTATAAATGATTTTTCTACTACTTCTTTATTTTCAACAACTTTATCTGTAACAGTTTGTTCTACTTGTTGATTTTCATTCTTTTTTGGGCAGGAAGTTAATAATATACAATAAATAATTACCATTAAAAAAATAATTTTTTTCATCTTTTCTCCAAAAGCGCCCCAATGCGGGCGTCCACATAACAATTGGTTGTACCGCAGGCAGCTTGACTGCCTGTCGGCTACGAACCTTTGTTATGTGATATTTACTTCTAATTCCAACCAACCGTTATTGCTGTAATGCATGTATCATCATATTTTGTACCTTTGTAAACTTCATCAATAACAATTTTTACTTTCGAAAAAGGACGACCTAGGTCTACGCATTTAAATTCAACAATATCATCAAATTCAATTTCCATTTTTGTTGAATCGTCAATAATTAAGGTTGCTTTTTTTATTCTTGAATTTTCTTTATACAAATTTGGTAATTTAGGATTTACATAACCATTTAAAATATATAACTTTGCATTTTCATTTACTAAATCTCTACGACCTTCTAAAAATGATGAAATATCATACTCTATCCATTCTCCAATACCATAACCATCTTTTCCTTCAACCCACGGAACTACTGTTTCTGAAAATCCCCAAAGATAACATTCCCCTTCATACATTGTATATTTCACATTTTCAGGTTTATATTCATGTCGTTTATCTGTTAAATACGAAGAAGAAATTACCTCAGCATCTCTTAATCCTCCAAGAAAACGGGACTCAAAAATATACATTTCTCCAGTTGGAGCATATTGTATCGGGCTAAAATCTATTTTTGGAGGATATTTAAGTGTTCCGAAACTATAAAAATTACACTTATAATTATCTATTAAAATAATATCATATGATTCTTCATTAAATAATACATGCTTAAATCCATTTTTATCTATAACGACTTCTCCAGGGATATTTGTATTGTAAAGATAAGGTTTTCCTTCTTTTACATAAAATAGATCTCCGTCTTCACTTAAATAAGATGAAAATCCTAAATTTTGTGAAAATAAATTTATAGAAATAAATATACTGAATAAAATTAACAAACCTTTTTTCATTCTTTCCTTCCTAAAAAAGCGCCCCAGTGCGGGCGTCCACATAACAATGGGTTGTACCGCACGGTGGCTTGACCACCGTGTCGGCTACGAACCTTTGTTATGTGTTTTTATATTTTCTTATTAAAAAGAATAATTCCATTTCTTATAATGCATTTGCCATTCTTCATAAAAGGCTTTCCATCCACCTGTCTCGAATTCTTCTGAATCATCACGAGGTAGATTGGATTTATAAAAAAGCTTTACCTTATCAGAAAAAGAAAAGACTTCTGATTTATATTGTTCAAACGGAATTGAAAAATTTTTGTCCTCGTCTAAAACCAAGAGAATACTATCCTTTTTATGCTTTACAGTCCAATCAATTCCATTAGGACATCCGCAAATATCACAAATTTCACCAAACTTATCAGGGGCTTTCGGAAGCAAAAGATGTCCACAGCAAGGTACTAACTGATTTTCAGTATATGCAAGATGATCTCGACTGAGAGTTTTTAGTAGATATAATGCTGTTGCACTTACAGTGGCATTTTTATATTCACAAGTATGCGAACCTATTCTTAGATAAACATGACCATGTGCACACAAGTCTGTCGTATTTTGTACATCATTATCTATCCAATGAATATTATCTACATCTATTTCAAACTCTTGTATATTTTCTTTCATAGATTAGAATTCCTCTAAAACCCGTATTTTTCCTTGTGTTCTTGAATCACGAATGAAAGCCGTTCCTTCTTCTGAAGAAACATTATCACACCAAGAGTTGTTCAAACCATCAAAAAATGACATATTTGTTTTCGCTGAATCAAAATTTTCCAAAATTGAAGCAGAAAGCTTGTTCATAATAGAATTTTTTATACTATTTTCAAGCGGTATAAGCATCTTAGCATACCAGTTTGCAGTTTGTTGAGCCATTGCATTCATATCGTGCCACCATCCAGATTTTCTACTTTTTGTGCGGACTAATTTAGTCTCTTACAAACCTCGCGCCCCAGTGCGGGCGTCCACATAACAAAATTTCCCCATATCCGCCGTAAGCATTGCCACAGCAAATCAATCCGTGCAAAACTCACGCTGAATTTCATATCTTCAAGCATAGCACAGAGTTCCCCAAAATGCAATCGATTTTACACGGATATGCGAGAAATTACCCTTATCAATATATCCATGTTATAGAATATAATATTTTTCTCAAATCGACAAAAAAAATCCCCCGTCCGAAAAATCAGAGCGGGGGACTTGACTTATTCAATCATGGATTGAATGTCTTTGCCTGGACTAGAGGGATGCGTGGCAAGTACGAGCGATAACGTCGTCCTGCTGTTCCTTGGTCAGGTTGATGAAGCGAACCGCATATCCTGAGACGCGGACGGTGAAGTTCGCATACTCCGGCTTTTCAGGATGTGCCTGGCAGTCCTTGAGCTTTTCAACTCCGAAGACGTTTACGTTCAGGTGGTGTGCACCCTTTTCAAAGTATCCGTCCATGATGGTAACAAGGTTGTTAATCTGCTCGGCTTCTGAGTGTCCGAGAGCATCGGGGTTGATTGTCTGTGTGTTGGAGATTCCGTCGAGTGAGTACTCATAGGGAACCTTTGCGACAGAGTTCAAGCTCTTTACGAGACCCTTTGTCTCCGCACCATAAGAGGGATTGGCTCCAGGTGAGAATGGCTCGTGTGCCTTGCGTCCGTTGGGGAGAGCTCCGGTTGCCTTTCCGTAAACCACGTTTGAGGTGATTGTAAGGATGGATGTTGTGGGCTCTGCGTTGCGGTATGTGTGATGCTTCTTGATCTTTCCGATGAAAGTCTTGAGCAGCCACTTTGCAATCTCGTCTGCGCGGTCGTCATCCTGTCCGTAGCGTGGGAAGTCGCCCTCAATCTGGAAGTCATAAGCCATGTTGGGTGCGAAAACTCTCTTGCCTTTCTTGTCGGTGATGTCGATGTCGCGGCGGAGAACCTTTACCTTTGCGTACTTGATTGCGCTGAGTGAGTCAACAACGTGGCTGAATCCTGCGATACCGGTCGCGAATGTGCGGCGGACGTCGGTGTCAATCAAAGCAAGCTCGGCTGCCTCATAGTAATATTTGTCGTGCATGTAGTGGATTGCGTTGAGCGTGTTCACATAGAGACCTGCGAGCCACTCAAGCATGATGTCGTACTTGTGCATGACCTCATTGTAGTCAAGATACTCGCTGGTGATAGGTGCCATTTCCGGACCGACCTGTGCTCCAGGTGTGAGACCTGCTTCCTCGTCCTTACCACCGTTGATGGCGTAGAGGAGGGCCTTTGCGAGGTTGGCGCGTGCTCCGAAGAACTGCATCTCTTTTCCGGTCTGTGTCGCAGAAACGCAGCAGCAGATGGAGTAGTCATCACCCCAGACAGGGCGCATGATGTCGTCGTTCTCGTACTGGATTGAAGATGTGTCGATGGAGATCTTTGCGGCATAGTCGCGGAAGTTCTTGGGAAGTCTCTTTGAGTAGAGAACTGTGATGTTCGGCTCAGGTGAGGGACCCATGTTCTCGAGTGTGTGGAGGAAGCGGTAGTCGTTCTTTGTTACCATTGAGCGTCCGTCCTGTCCGAGACCTGCAACCTCAAGTGTTGCCCAGATCGGGTCGCCGGAGAAGAGCTGGTTGTAGCTTTCGATACGTGCGAAGCGGACCATGCGGAACTTCATGACGATGTGGTCAACGAGCTCCTGTGCCTGTGCTTCTGTAAGTACGCCGTTCTTGAGGTCGCGCTCGATGTAGATGTCAAGGAATGTTGCGATGCGTCCGACAGACATTGCTGCACCGTTCTGTGTCTTGATTGCGGCGAGATATCCGAAGTAGAGCCACTGGAATGCTTCTTTTGCAGTCTTTGCAGGCTTTGAGATGTCGAATCCGTAAGATGCGGCCATTTCCTTCATCTGTCCGAGAGCCTTGATCTGCTCTGCAACTTCCTCACGGAGGCGGATTACGTCATCGGTCATTGTACCGTCACCGATGTTTGCGAAATCCTTCTGCTTTTCCTGAATCAGGAAGTCAATACCGTAAAGAGCGATGCGGCGGTAATCACCAACAATGCGTCCGCGTCCATAAGTATCCGGCAAACCTGTCAGGATGTGTGCTGAACGTGCCTTGCGGATCTCTGGTGAGTATACCTGGAATACTGCGTCTGAATGTGTCTTGTGATACTCTGTGAAGATTTTGTGAAGCTCTGCGTTGGGCTTGTATCCGTACATCTCGCAGCTCTGCTCTGCCATGCGGATTCCACCGAAGGGCATGAAAGCTCTCTTCAAGGGCTTGTCTGTCTGGAGACCTACAACCTGCTCAAGGTTCTTTCCGTCCTCGCAGATGTAGCCGGGCTTGTGGGAAGTGATTCCCGTTACGATGTCCGTGTCGAGGTCAAGAACTCCTGAGCGTTCCTTTCCGTCAAGTCCCACAGACTTCTTGTTGTGCTCTTCCTTCTGAAGACGCTGCAGCTCGGCAAAGAGCTTGTTGGTTGCGTCAGTAGGACCCGCCAGGAAGCTTGAATCACCGTCAAACGGTGTGTAATTCAGCTGAATGAATTCACGGACGTTTACTTCGTCCTGCCAAAGGCGACCTGTTTTGAAGCCTTTCCATTCTTCTCGTTCGATCATCTTGAACCCCTTAAAATATAGTTAGTTAAGCGATTGTTTACCGTGTTATCCGCTTTTTGGCGGCCATGCAGATTCGGCACCATGCCTCTTCTGTATCTACAAATATAACTTATTTATGGAAAAGTATCAACAGATTTTTGAAATTTTTTGGAAGTATATTTAGTGTAGTCATTGCATAAATATGCAGAAACTACGCTCTATTTGGTGTTTGCATACAAAATCAGGCTGGTCGGTCGGCATTCGGGGGAAATACAAAAAAAGCACCAATCAATCCGGGAAAGGACTGACTGGTGCTACGTTTGGTCTTGGATTATGAGTTAAGAAACTTAAGCCTTAAGTCTCTTCTCAAGATCATCAAGAATCTCGTTAAGCTCCTTTGGAAGGTGCTTGCCGAACTTGGGATAGTGGTTCTCGCGGATGTCCTTGACTTCCTTGAGCCATCCCTCGGTGTCAACCTTGAGAATCTCCGGCAGAGTCTTCTTGTAGTAGTCGGCGAGTCCGTCTGTGTTGATTGCTCCCTCTTTCGGCATGAATCCGATCGGAGTCTCAACAAAGTTGTCCTTTCCGTCGCAGCGGTCGAAAATCCATGCGAGTACGCGGCTGTTGTCGCCATATCCCGGCCACATGAATCCGCCGGGGAGATCCTTGTTGTTCTCGTCCTTGCGGAACCAGTTGACGTAGAAGATCTTCGGCAGCTTGTCCTCGGTTGAAGCCTTGCCAATGTCAATCCAGTGCTTGAAGTAGTCGCCCATGTTGTATCCGCAGAACGGAATGATTGCGAACGGGTCGCGGCGGATCTTTCCAACTTCGTCAGCGTTGATTGTAGAAGCGGCTGTGATTTCTGAACCTACGATAGATCCAAGGAACACACCGTGGTTCCAGCTGCGTGCCTGGTGTACGAGAGGTACTGTTGACGGGCGGCGTCCACCGAAGAGAATTGCGGAAATCGGTACTCCATTGGGGTCTTCCCAGTTGCTTGCGATACAGGGGCACTGTCCTGCAGGAGCTGTGAAGCGTGCGTTCGGGTGAGCGATGCATTCGGCCTTGTCCTTGGGGTTCTTGTCGTTTGCGGGGCATGGCTTTTTGTTTCCGTGCCAGTCAACGATTTCCTTGCCCTTTGGAGCGTATCCGATGCCTTCCCACCAGATGTCACCGTCTTCTGTAAGACCGCAGTTTGTATAGATTGTGTTCTTTTCAGCGGAGATGAGAGCGTTCTTGTTTGACTGCTCTGAAGTTCCGGGAGCGACTCCGAAGAATCCTGCCTCGGGGTTGATTGCATAGAGGCGACCGTCCTTTCCGAACTTCATCCATGCGATGTCATCACCGATTGTCTCAACCTTCCATCCTGGAATGGTCGGAATGAGCATGGCGAGGTTTGTCTTTCCACAAGCTGAGGGGAATGCACCGGTAACATACTTTACCTCACCGTCAGACTCACGTGTGAGCTTGAGGATAAGCATGTGCTCTGCAAGCCATCCCTCGTCGCGTGCGAGAACGGTAGCGATGCGGAGTGCGAAACATTTCTTTCCGAGAAGTGCGTTTCCACCGTATCCTGAGCCATAAGACCAAATCAGGTGCTCCTCAGGGAACTGTGAGATGTATTTGTGCTCGACGTCAGCGCATGGCCAGATTCCGTTGTCCTTCTCACCGTTGTTGAGTGGCTTACCTACAGAGTGGAGACAGGGAACGAACTCTGCGTTGGGGTCTGCATTGAAGATGTCCCAGACTTTCTTTCCTGCGCGTGTCATGATGTCCATGTTGAGAACAACGTACTCTGAGTCGGTAACTTCAACACCGTTCTTTGAGATAGGAGATCCGAGAGGTCCCATGCAGAATGCCTGGACATACATTGTGCGTCCGTGCATACATCCCTTGTAAAGACCTTTCATGGTTGCCTTGAGCTCTTTCGGGTCAATCCAGTGGTTTGTCGGACCTGCATCATCCTCTTTTACAGAAGAGATGAATGTGCGGGACTCAACGCGGGCTACATCAGATGGAAGAGAGCGGAACAGGAAGCAGTTCTCCTTGGCCTTCAATGGTGTTGCCAATCCTGCATCCACGCATTTTTTCATAAGGCGGTCATATTCTTCCTTTGAACCGTCTACGACAACTACATTGTCGGGCTCGCACATCTTGATGCATTCCTCGACCCATGCCTTGATTTTGGGATGTTTGATGTCTTCAATTGTCAGACTCATACACTTACTCCTATTGCTTAGGAAATGAAGATGAAACAGGTGTCTTAACAACGTAACAGAGCTGTTTTCGTCCCCGCGTCTTATGCGTCCGGCCTCACCGAAAAAGTCTTTTTGATTTTCAGGGCGATTCCGTGCATAATTATGCAGGATTCATTGCCTTACACGCCTATTATATCTGAAAAAAAAGATATGTTCAACAGTGTGGGGCAGAATTTGACAATTAAAACCTACACCACGCACACATAAGGCTCCTCGTAGCTTGAGAATTTTCTGTCGTGAGTGAGCAGCATCATTCCGTCTCCTTTCGCCTGGGCGAGCAGGATTCTGTCAAACGGATCCTCGTGAACGGGAGAGCCCTCGCGTTGAAAAAGTGTCTCCAAGGCACACACATGCCGGTCGTCAATCTCCAGCTTGTGAAACCCCATTGCCTCGCAGTAGTGCATGAACTCGGTGCCGGAGTGTTGCATCAAAGCTGGCTTTTTGCGGTGTTTTACTGCAATTTCCCACATGGAAGCGACACTATAATAGAAATCATTTTCTGGATTTGTCAAGATTTCCCTCACTCTGTTTTCAACACGGTTTGGCTCGAAAAGAGTCCACATGATGATATGAGTATCAAGCAAAACGTCCATATATTTAGCTCCTTTAATTTTTTATTTTTAAAAATTAAACTAAATCGCCCCAAATTTCCTTTAACTCTTCGTCCGACCATGCACAAGGATCCCAGTTCTCATCTGTAATTATTGGTTTTTTGGGGTCATCGGCAAACATCCCAAGCTTATCCGCAAGATTCTGTTTGGGCAAAAGCGTAATCCGCACGACAGGTTTCCCCGCACGGGCGACAATCACCTCGTCTTCCTCATGGTTTTCCAGCATCGAGATAATCTTCGAAAAATTGGTCTTAGCCTCAAGAACATTCATCTTACACATACGCGTCTTTCCTTAGTCAACTTGGTTTGGTTAGTCATCTTGACTAAGTATAGTGCGGAAAAATCAAAATGTCAAGGAAAATTTTTATCAAATATGAAGTAAATATGACGGGGTTCTCCACGGAAGTGCGTAGGCAGGCTTTTCTTGCAGATTTTACTTACGGATTTTCTTAGGGCGTGAATGTCAAAAGCTCTTTTATGGTTTAAAGACGATTTCCGTAATCATTTTAGTTTCAAGGTTGTAAATTCCCCCATATTCTGCTATAATATAGTAGCATCTTTGCAATCTCCAGTCAGGGTGGGAAAATGATTAAGAACAAGTCTCTTGTGATATATAAAAACGATGTCGCTTTGGTTTCGGGAGAGCCGTCGGGCGGAAAATTCACCGTGCAGTACAGAACCCAGGCAGCCGCTGGAACAAAAAAAGCCGTCTATGCCACACAGAGCGTAAGAGAAAAGGACATCGCTCTTTTGCACATCGGACCCGCATCGTCTTTGGAGAGCGTGTTTGAGAATGCCGAAAAAAATGCACCCAAACCCGAGGATATGTACAATCTGGAGCAAGCCAATCCGCTTGCCGTAAAAATCAGGGAGGCGCACGAGCTTCTTCTTTCCGACGACGAGACTGCGAAAAATCCGCTTGACTTTACGGAGCTTGTTTCTCTTTTCAGCGACGGAGATGTGGGTGCAGACGAAATCTACACATGCTTTCTTGCCCTGAAAAACACAATCTATTTCCAGCTCAATCCGAAATCCCTTGCCGAGGGAAAGTTGATTTTCACACCCAGAAGCAGCGAGGAGATTGGCTCTCTCGTGAAAAAAGCCGTGGAAAAGGACTGGGAGGCCGAACTCCGCGAAGGATTCCTCAGCCGCCTTAAGCAGAAAAAGCTTCTCCCGGAAGATTCCAGATTTATGGGAGACGTTGAGGCTCTTGCTCTTGGAGTGAAGGACAAAAGCCGCACCATGCAGGAAGCAGGGATGAAGGAGACACCTGAGAGAGCGCACAAACTTCTCCTTGACACAGGAATCTGGCCGATTACGAAAAATCCCTATCCCCTGCGCTGGGGACTCTCCACAAAATCCGCGACGGAAGGACTCTCATCACCGCCCGACGAGGAGAGACTTAAAGTTGAGGGAACCGCCTATGCCATAGACAACGCATGGTCAGCCGATCCCGATGATGCGGTCGCTTTTGACGGAACTTATCTCTGGGTTCACATTGCGGATCCCGCGAGCACCGTAATGCCCGACAGCAGCATAGACAAAATGGCTAGGGAGCGTGGAGCGACGCTTTACATCCCCGAGGGAGCCGCCCGTATGCTTGCCGAGGATTCCCTTGCAGATTACGCCCTTGGACTCAATGAAAAGAGCCGTGCCCTCTCGTTCAGAATCACGCTTTCCGATGACGGCGGAGTGGAGGATTGCGCGGTTTTCAAGACCGAAGTGAACGTAAAGCGACTCACCTATGAGGAAGCCGACACCCTGAAGGACAGCCCCGAGCTAAAGCCTCTCTTCGATATAGCCGAAAAAAATGAGGGGAGGAGAAAAAAGAACGGCTCCGTACTGATCAATCTGCCGGAGGTTCACATTTCGGTGGACGGAGAGACAAAACAAGTTTCCGTAGTGCCCGTGGAGCATCCGAAAAGCTCGGAGATGATCCGTGAGATGATGCTGATGGCGGGTGAGGGAGCCGCGAAATTCGCTTTCAAGAACAGGATTCCATTTCCATTTGTAAGTCAGGACCAGCCGAGCATCCCCGAGGATTTGCCAGAGGGACTTGCGGGGCAGTACAGACTCCGAAGATGCATGAGAAGAAGAAGCGTCGGTTTAACTCCGTCAATGCACTGGGGACTTGGACTCGGAATGTACACCCAGGTGACGAGTCCCTTGCGCCGTTACGGAGACCTGATTGCCCACATGCAGCTTCGTGCCTTTTTGGACGGTCGCCCGCTGATTGACAAGGACGAGATGCTTCTGCGTGTTTCAGCAGGTGAGGAGTCGGCACAGGCAACCCACAAGGCGGAGAGAAAGAGCAACACGCACTGGACACTGGTTTATCTTTTGCAGAATCCTGAGTGGAGCGGGGAAGCCGTATGTGTGGACAAAAGCGGAAAGCAGCCCCAGTTCTGCATACCGTCGCTAGGTCTTGAGGCATTTCTTTCCCCGAAAAAAGACGTGGAGCTGAACGGAAGCATAAAGGTAAAAGTGAGGGCCGTAAATCTCCCCGAGCAGATTGTGGAATTTGAAGAGGTGGAAAAATGATTAAATTTAATAGAAGAAAGTTGCTGAATGCCGGAGCCGCGGTAAATCTTGCCCTGTCGCTTCTTTACGTTCTGGCCGTCGTGATGATGTTCCGCCATGTGTCCTTCAAATTGGGAGGCGGTGAGCATGAGATGAGCATCAATTTCCTTCCTCCCACGGCAACCCGCATTTTGAACTGGAGCCTTTTGTGCCTTGCGTCTCTTTTTGTGAGCGTGGCCCTTTTTGCCGACGGATTCTCAAACAAGCTGATAAAATATGCCGCAATTGCGATCGCTGTATTCCTTGCCGGATGCGAGCTGATTAATTTCTTTGCTCCTCTTTTAAGGCATCTCTCAAGGCACATAAAAAAAATGGAGGGACTTACGCCATTCAGGTGGAACGCAATCTACACGCTGAATCTCTCGGTGTTTGTGATACGGCTTTTTGTCGCACTGATTTCCCTCATCCTCGCGCCCTGGAAAGATAGAAATACAAAATCAGCTCCGTCAAATTGATTTTATCCACCGGTCATCTGGACACTGATCGAAGTACTTCCTGATTTTCTCCTCGGTCTCCTCAACGGAATGGAAATTCAAAAGCTGCATTTTAAAATAATGGCCGAATGAAAAATTGTCGCAGTAATATGAAAAGAACCTCTGGATTCTCGTCCTCCAGAATTCCTCGGGCTGACATTCCATCACGGATTTCAAAAAGAACAGTGCCGTCTCCATCGCGTCAATCTTTTCCTCTCCCGGATTTTCATCCAGCGTCTCATCTTGATTTTCATCCTGAGCCAGACTTTTTTTGAGCGAGGAAAAAATCCACGGTTTTTGAGCCGCCGCCCGCCCGATCATCGCAGCCTTCGCGTGTGGCACTTTTCCCATCGCAATTTTCAGTGAGGAAGCGTCCCGGATCTCTCCGTTCACGACAATCTCTTTGTCCGGATTCCTGAGCGCAAGTTTTTCCGCATAGTCATATCGTGGCAGTCCCCGGAGCTTTTCCTTTATCGTGCGCGGATGCAAGCTTATCATGTCAACCCCGGAAGCGAATAGCATGTCGGTGAAATTAAAAAATGTGTCGTCGGTAAAATCATCCGCACCAAGACGACATTTTACGCTGAGACGGAGATTTGCCCCGGAGCTGTCAATCGCCTTTCGCACTGATTTTACAAGCTGCTCGGTTTCAGAAATCGGCTTTAGCATCCAGCTGATTCCGGCACCGGTCTTGTAGATTTGCGGGGCAGAGCATCCCATGTTCAGGTCAATACCGAGCCCTCCCTTCGACGCAAGGATTTCCGCCGCCTGAGCCATAGGTTCCGCCTTGTTTCCGGTGAGCTGCCACACAATCTTTTCGGGGCATGGACCGCTCATCAGATAGTATTTTTCAAAGGGACCCATGTTCAGAAGCGACGGTGCGTTTATCATTTCGGTAAAATACTCGTCGCATCCGGGAAATCTTTCCGCCGTGCGTCTGAATGCCTCGTGGCTCAGTGTCGCCATGGGTGCGCAAATCAGTCTCAGCATCTAGATTTTTTTGATGAAGGACTCAACCGCCGCCGCAGCCTCGTCAACATATCCGTCGTCCAGCTCCTCAACCTCGCCGTTGTCTATCGCAATCGACATGTTGCGCTCAATCGGGATTCTTGCGAGAACTTTCAGTCCGTAATCCTTTGCGATTCCGTCAATGTTGTTGTCGCCGAAGATTTTGATTTCCTTTCCGCAGTCGGGGCACTTCACGTAGCTCATGTTCTCAATCAGACCGAGGACGGGCACGTTCATCATGTTCGCCATCTTCACGGCTTTTTCCACAATCACGCGCACGAGCTGCTGGGGAGATGCCACAACGATGATTCCGTCAACCGGGATGGACTGGAAGATTGTGAGGGGCACGTCACCGGTTCCAGGTGGGCAGTCAACGAACATAAAATCCACGTCGTCCCAAACAACGTCGGTCCAGAACTGTCTTACAGCCCCTGAGATGACAGGTCCCCTCCAGATTACGGGGTCTGTCTCGTGTGGAAGAAGGAAATTCATTGACATTACCTGGACTCCACCCTTGCTCTTTACCGGCTTTATGAAGTCCACCTGATTTCCGTCCGCCATTGTCATGGTTCCTGTCTCTGCCCTTTCTCCGCTAAGGCCGAATGCGGTGGGGATGGAAGGTCCTGTTATGTCGGCATCCAAAATTGCCGCCCTGTATCCGTCCTTTGAGACCTTGGATGCGAGAAGGCTTGTCACAAGAGATTTTCCGACTCCGCCTTTTCCGCTTACAACTCCGATTACCTTTTTGACGCATGAGCCCTCGTGGAGCTTTTCCCTGAAATCCGTTTTCTCCGAGCAGTTTCCCGCCGACGCACATCCTGAGCACTGATGATTACAATTGCTGCTTTCCGCCATGTTTATCTCCTGAAAAAATCTTCATATATAATATAGTAAAAACTTTTCATTTAGGCAAGAAAATTTCGCTGATTGAGGCTTTTAGGCCAGTCCTAAATCAAACTGTCCCAGTCATGCCAGCTGACGTACTTAATGCCATTTATGGTGCAGGTGATGTCTCCTAGATAGAAAACCGCGCCCTGACATTTGGTGTCTGTGCGGAGGGAGACGTATTTTCGCGTGTTGGCGGAAAGTTTTTGCTCAGTGTCCGAGTTGCTTTTTATTTCGATTGCGTATGAGTGTTTCCAGTCGGCAATTGTGTCAACCTCAAAGCCTTTTGAGTCACGGAAGAATGTGAGCTCCGGTTTTTTTCCAATGTTGCATCTGGATTTCAAAAGCTCCGCGACCGCAAAAGTTTCTACGACGGCACCCTTGTATGGACTTAACAGCAGCTCTTCCTTTGAGCTGAGTCTGAGCAGATGACATAAAAGGCCTGTGTCCGTAAAGTAGAGTTTCGGGGTTTTTACAATGGAGCGTCCAAGGTTGTTCAGGTCCGGCTCAAGAAAATGAATTATGAATGAGAATTCAAGGATTGAAAGCCATTGCTTTACCGCGGCCCCGTTATTCCGACAACAGGAAATTGACCCGCAAGCCTTAAAAGTGCGTCCTTTGCTTTTCGAGCAACATTCATATAATTACCTCCCTTTCAAGACTGGTAATAATCTAAAGTGTAGCATGGTAAAAATCTAAAGTCAGATATGGTGAAAATCCAAAGTCATAAAACCGGCTATAGCATTGAGAACTTTCCACTCTCCACTTTCCACTTTCCACTTTCCACTTTCCACTCGCTTTCCCCCTCTTGTTTTTTTCATTTTTTATCTATATAATAGTAGAAATTTTTAAGAGGTAGCATGATGTCTGATGAAGTTAGAGTGCGATATGCTCCGTCTCCCACGGGAATGCAGCACATTGGAGGAGTCAGGACGGCTCTGTTTAATTATCTTTATGCCCGGTCAAGGGGCGGTAAATTCATTTTGCGTCTGGAAGATACGGACCGCACACGTTACGATGAAAAATACGTGCAGAATCTTTACGACACTATGGCATGGCTTGGAATCGACTGGGATGAGGGCGGTGAAAAGGGAGGAGATTTTGGTCCCTACGTCCAGAGCGAACGTTTCGAGCTTTACAAGAAATATGCCCAGGAACTGGTTGAAAAGGGTGAGGCCTATTATTGCTTCTGTGATGCCGAGCGTCTTGAGAGAATCCGAAAGATTCAGACTGAGAACAAGATGCCTCCGGGATACGACCGCAACTGCCGCCATTTGACTCCCGACGAGGTGAAGGCGAATCTGGATGCGGGTAAGCCCTATGTTATCCGTCTCAAGGTTCCGCTTGAGGGTGAGACGAAATTCCACGACCATCTTTTGGGTGACATCGTGTGGAAGAACGAGGACATCTCTCCGGATCCTGTTCTTTTGAAGAGCGACGGATTCCCGACCTATCACCTTGCGAACATCGTTGACGACCATCTCATGCACATAAGCCACGTAATGCGCGCCCAGGAATGGATTCCTTCAACTCCGCTCCACGTCCAGATGTACAGGAGCTTCGGTTGGGAACATCCTGAGTTCTGCCATCTTCCCATGGTAAACGGTTCGGACGGAAAAAAACTTTCCAAGCGTCATGGTTCCACAAGCCTTAATGAATTCCGTGCCCGCGGATATCTGCCCCAGGCCATCGTGAATTATGTCGCGCTTTTGGGATGCAGCTACATTGACGGAAAGGACATGTACACTCTGGAAGAGCTTGCCGCGAACTTTAAGCTTGAGCATTTGAACAAGGCACCCGCTGTCTTTGACTACAAAAAGCTTGAGTGGTACAACGGCCAGTACATCCGTGCCATGAGCGACGAGGAGCTTTACAAGTGGACCTTGCCTTTCATCACTGGAACCGGGGACGCTCTGCTTGAGATAAATCCCGACAATCCTCAGCCGAAGCCAAAGGTGGGACCTGAGTTCTCCGGCGTAAAGCTTGGCGATGACGGTGAGCCTGTGTGCGTGGATGCTTCCATGAACATGACGAGCGCCGATGTGAAATCTGCCCTGATGAATCTCATGCCGCTGATTAAGGAAAGACTCCATTTCCTGACCGACGCAGCCGAGATGGTTCACTTCCTCTTCACCGAGCCTGCTGTTCCCGCAAAGGAAAACATCATTCCGAAAAAGCTGGACGAGGCAAAGACAAAGGAAGTGCTTGAAAAGTCAAAGGAGTTCATCTCGAAGTTGCCTGAGCTTGATCACGAGGCAGCCGAGGAATTCGCAAAGACATGTGCCGAGCAGATTGGCGTGAAGCTGGGTGATTTTATGATGCCCATCCGCATGGCCGTAACAGGAAGCCGTGTCTCTCCGCCGCTCATCGGTTCCATCCTGATTCTTGGAGTTGAGAAGAGCCTTGCCCGCGTGGACAGGACGCTCGCAACATTCTAAAGTCATTAAAAAGAAAACTGCCGGGAGATTTTATGAAAAGAATTTTAACGCTGATTGCCGTCACAATTTTTTCGGTCGTTTCATCGCTTCAGGTTTTCTCGGAGCCGGTGCTTACAAAAATCGGAACTTACAAATGCGGCAAGCAGCCGAAGCAGGTTCTTTTCTCTCCCGACAGCAAGTACATAATCATGCCTCTTCTGGATGACAGCGGATTCGATGTCTTTTCCATGGAAGAGAAGAAAATCATTAAGCGTGTGACACCTCCGAATTCAGCCAAGCTTGGATTCGCCGAGGGGCTTTTTATTCCTGAGAAAAACGCGTTCTTCGTCTCACAGATGACCACGGCGAACATCTACGAGTACGAGTATCCCGGATTCAAATACAAGCGCACAATATCCACCAGGGGAAACTGGTCCAAGTTCATCGCATACTCACCCGAAAAAAATATGCTCGCGGTAAGCAACTGGGTAAGCAACGACGTGTCCCTGATTGACTACGACAGCGGAAATCTTTTGAGGATGCTCAAGACCGGACGCGCGCCGAGGGGACTCTATTTCAGGAACAAAGGCGAGTCAATTGTGAGTCTTTCCTTTGACAGCGGACTCATCGAGCAGTTCTCCACGTCCACAGGAAAAAAGGAAAAATCACTTTCCATAAAAAATGCAGCCATGAGACACATCGCGGTAAAGAACGACGGAAGCATGGCATACATCAGCGACATGTATCACCGCAACATCCTGCGCCTTGACTTGAGCACGTTCACAATCACTTCGGAGCTCAAGGTATTCAACAACCCCAATACGATTGACCTTTACGGAGACCGCTATCTTTTTGTCTCTTGCCGTGGACCAAACAATCCTCAGGACTATACCAAACGCTCGCCGGTAAACGGAAAGATTTACATAATCGACACGAACAACATGAGCGTGCTTAAAACCTTCGAGGGAGGAAATCAGCCCACGGGATTGGACGTAAGCCCCGACGGCCGCTTTTTGTGTTTCAGCAATTTCCAGGACGAAAACATAGAGCTTTATTCCATCGAGGGTAATTGAGATGATTTTGAAAAAACTCATAAAGAAGATTAAGCAGATTAAAATTACTCCTGCATTGTTCTTAAACATTTTTTTCTATCTGCTCCTGCATGTCCTCTATCACCTTAGCGAATACGGAAACAGCTGGGCGGGCGGTGCCAGAGGCGGTATGCTGAGAATTGGTGACGGAGCAATACCGTATGCGACCCTTCCCGGAGTTTTTACCTCAATATGCTCTTTGATTCTTATTGCCTGGGTTGTGTTCTTTCATAGACCGGGATTTTACACGGCCCTGATTATCCTTGGGTTGCGCTTCATCAGAATGGGAAGAATTTTGTCCCATCACAATCTGATGATTTTGCCGGGCGTATTCATGAGCATTACCGCGCTTGTCTCAATCCTGCTTATCTACCACGGCAACAGGCAGACCGTCAGAACCCAGCGGAAATACCGCCAGAATCTTGAGGAATTCACAAAGTCAATCATCAAAGCTTTTACGAACTGCATTGACGGAAAGGATGCCTACACGAACGGTCATTCATACAGGGTGGCACAGTACACGGTGATGCTCGGAAAAAAACTTGGGCTGGATGAAGAGACACTTGACAAATATTACAACATCGGGCTTCTTCACGACATAGGAAAAATCAGCATCCCGGACGCCATTCTGACAAAACCCGGAAAGCTCACCCCCGAGGAATTTGACATAATCAAAAGTCATGCCCAGCGCGGTTACGAGATTCTCAAGGATGTGAAAATTCAGGATGATATTGCTGACGGAGCACGCTATCACCATGAGCGCTATGACGGAAAGGGATATCCTGCGGGTCTCAGCGGAAAGGATGTCCCGTTGGTCGCAAGAATCATCGCGGTTGCCGACGCTTTCGATGCCATGAGCTCCACCCGCTCTTACCGCAAAAAGCTTCCATTGGATTTTATTGTGCAGGAGATTGAGCGTTGCACAGGCACACAGTTCGATCCAGAGGTCGCCGAGGCATTCCTTGAATTATATAGGGAAGGAGCCTTCGACAATCTTAGGGACGAGAATTAATTCGCTTTCCACTCTCAAACATTTACTGAATCAGAAATTGTATGAGACTATGTTTCCGTAGAACCTGAATACCTGTGGTATTTTGCTTCCTATGTATTTTGCCCTGACTGATTGAGGTGCTTCAATTCCAGTAAAAGCGTATCTGTCAAGGAGCCGTGGGTTCTCTATGATTTCCGCATCTGTCAGAAACTCTCTGAATGAACGTACAGGTTTCCATACTTCTGTCTGCTTGTAAATGCTTTTGATGATTCCTTTTGAGACTCCTGCAATGTATTCAGCGGCATTTGCTTTCCATAGGTTTACCGGCCAGTACTTTCTGGTGCACTGATATAAGCTTTCCCGTCCTTTTATGATGATTCCGCTGCTAAATCTTTCAAAGGATTTATTTATGCATACAAAAATAATTTTCTCGCTCATGTGAGGGGCCTCCTATTATATTTTTGAATTATATTCTTTCGTATTCGTAAACGGTTGTTTTCGCTATTGTAAAATCTGATCCAGTGGTTAAAATTATAGACTGGACATCTCCATGTTCCGTATACTCATAATAAATTCCGCCTGTAACTTCATATTCTGTTCCATTAAGTGAAAAGTTTTTGAGTATTACTGAGATCGGCTGACCTCGGCTGTTGTTTTGATATTCTGCGACAGCAGTTGCTGTATTACCATCGTAGGTTCCTGTTTCAGTCGTTCTTATCAGATGATGATTTGAATCATACTCATATAACGTTGATTTTTCTACGGTAAAATCTGGAGCCACTGTGACAATCATGGAACTGACATCTCCATGCTCTGTATACTCATAATTGATTCCACCAGTAACTTCGTATTCTGTACCATTAAGTGTAAAATTTTTGAATGTTACTGAGATCGGCTTTCCACGGCTGTTATTTTGATATTCAGTGACAATAGTAGCTGTATTACCGTCGTAGGTTCCTGTTTCAATTGTTCGTATCAAGCGATGATTTGAATCATATTCATAGAATGTTGAAGCTTCTACGGCAAAATCTGGAGCTGTTGAGACCGTCATGGAACTAACATCTCCGTTGTCTGTGTATTCATAGCGAGTAATGCCTGTGGTTTCATATTCTGTTCCGTTTACAGAAGCTGTCTTTGTTATGGTGATTGGCTGTCCTCGTTCATTATTCTCATATATCGAAACAACTGTTACAGTGTCATTATCAAGAACTACAGTTTCAGTTGTTTTCTTTATGGCATATCTTGTTCCTGATGACTCAAACGGGTTATTTGCTTGCATACATCCTGTTAATGTACAAAGCGAAATAATTATTGCTAATACGAAATATTTTATACCTGATGCGATACTGTTTGTCTTTTCCATTCTTATCATGATATTCCTCCTGAAGTTACTATATTTAGTGTTGATATAGACAAAATTCCTTAAAAATAGAACTCCCTCACAAAAATTGCTCTTGCATTTGTAAGTTCTGTGCCAGAAAACCATGTGCCATTGCCATAATACATATACTGGGGTTTACCATCTTTTCCTGTTTGTGATGACCAATAGTAATCATAGTCGGAAAAATCATTCCAGTTGTAAATCTTTTTATTGTTATAGATAAAGTTCAATTCTTGTACAGTCGGAAGTCGCCAGTCGGTATAACCTCCGCTTTTGAAATCTTTACAAGCTTTTTTTGCATCAGTAAATGTACCATATCCCCAGCTATATTCTACAAATACATAAACGCAATTTCCTTCTATATTAAATACTTGCCCAATACCTGGCATATAATCTCCGATTTTGAAATTATGCCTTAATTCGACTTCTTTTGCACTGCTTTTTCCCATGGTTTCAGAGTTTGCAGGCAATGGGGCAAAGTAATTGTTTATTGTAGCAACATCAAAGGTTCGGACAACGAAAATGTAATGGTCAGTATAACGTCCAGTCTCGTTGTACCAAGATCCACTTTCTAAATCCATAGCCCATTTTTCTTCTGGTTTTGCTGTTGATGCCCAGTATGTGCCTGAATTGATTCTATAGGTATACATGTAATTCATTTCATTTACAGTTGGAAGCCTCCAACCAGAGTAGCCGTCTTTTTGGTAGTTTTTACAGAAGGTCTCCAATGCAGAATATGTAACATAGCGATTTTCCCAGTGATATAAAGTGACGTTGTTACCATCAATTTTGAATACTGTAGCATCCAATTCCTTAATGTAGTCACCAACATTGAAGTTTGGAGTTGATACGACGGTTTTCGGTGCTGATTTTTCCTCGGACTTAGCGACGGTCGTTATACTTTTTTTTGCTGCTGTTGTGCTCGTGCTGGTTGTAGAAACATTGGGGAAATTAGGGTATACTTGCTTTAAAAACTTGCTGACTTGGTCTTTGTAATCTTCGCAAGCTGTTTCATAATACTTGTAGTCATCATAGTCTTTCCGATATATGGATTTACTATCTTTATCAAGAACATCAACTATGTAGTACCATTGTACTAAGTCACCGGCGTATTTAAAATACGAGCCGAATCTGATTAGATACTGATAATCATATAAGGAACCAATCGTAGTGTAAAAGAACTCACTAGGTGGAGTTGTCCATGAAACATTCGTCAAATTCTCGATGATTCTCTCGGCTTTTTTATCTGCGCCCTTATCAGATGGACAGTAGGCTTCTACATGAAATATGCATGGCCAGGGTGCAAATTCTTCCCATTCGTAATGTTCATACTGCTCGGCAAATACCTTTGTTACAAGTAATGCCGCGAAAAATAAGACTGAAAGTTTTCTTTTCATCTTTATCCTCCTGTTAATATTCTCTAAAACTGAATCCCACGCCTAAGGATGTGGAAAATCCAATGACATTGTTATATGAGAATTCAATTTTCGTGAAAAGTTTTGAGATGTTGATTAAAAATCCAGTATCAATTTTCCATGCGAATTTGTTATCTCCTGCAAGTCCGTCTTGAACAGTTGGAATCCAGTCGTCATTTGAAAAATCAAAGCGGACGCCGAGTCCACCTCCAAAGTACCAGGCAAGATTACTGAATAATCTCCAAGGAAAATTGACTTGAAAAAGCAATGAGTGAAGGTTATTTCCATCTTCAAGGTTAATTATGTATTCAAGCCCCCACATAAAAGTTGAATCCCAGCTAAGAGTCGCTAAATCAATGGCAAATCCAAGTTTTCCAGTTTTGGTAGCATTTTTTACGATATCAGAAACAGGAAAATCTACACTGAAAAAAATGGGGTAATATTCATCAATAAACGGCACAAATGGAACCCAAGAAGAGCCTCCACTTACAGAATTGTTGCTTGAGCTTGATTCTCTATTTGTTTTTATCGATTGCTTTGGAGACGAGGGTGGCTGTGGAGACGTCGGAATATCTTCTTCTGCCATCTGAGGTGCCGTAGGGAGTGTTTCCAAAGAGTCTGGAAAATTCACACAATATTTTGAATCCGGGCGACACTGGATTTCTTCACCATTTGCATCAACATATCCGTAGACGACATATCCAAGGTTATCTGTCCATGTGGGGTCAATCCAGAACCAAACTTTATCTTTCCGCTCTATCCAAATCCAAGAATGATGTGTTGCTCGTTCCCCATCTGTTTTTTTATGAGCTTTTATGTTACGCTTGCTATCTTCACCGTATGTTTTAATCGGAACTCCGTTTAAAAAACTTGATGCATTATCCTTCGTTGTTGGTTTTGAGAGAGTAATGAGGCTTGAATCATCATCAACACCGGCAAGCCAAAACTGGTTTTCAATCATGCCGCAGGAATTGAAGTATGATAAATTATCTTTGATGTAGTTCCATGCATAGTATGCAAAGTCAAAGCAAACACCACTGAATGTTGAAGATTTTGTTGAGGTATTTGTTTCCTGTGATATTTCAGATGTAAATAGTTTTTGTGTGTAATAGTCAGACATCGAAATGCACGGTCCATCTTCCGACTCTTCTTTTATATATTGACCAGCACATGCCGTGCGCATTGCAAGCTCTTGAATTGCATCGGTAAATGAGTCTGCAAAACTCAATGAGAATAAGAATAGTAACATAAAAAGCAAGACAAAAGTTTTCTTCATCATATTCTCCTTGTAAATATGAAAATTAGCTTGAAATTCATAAAATTTAAAGCCAATAGCTTTAATTCTATTTTACTACAGCTATGGGCTAGTGTCAACATAAAAAACAAGCTGATAGTATTAGATATGTCTTTGAGAGAAAGCTTTGTCGCCAATGTGCGCTTTTACAGAAAAAAATCACGGCTCAGCCAGCAGGAACTTGCGGAAAAATGTGGAATCGCAACAAATTATTTGAGCGAGATTGAGCGTGGGCAGAAATTTCCTTCCGTTGAGATAATTGAAAAACTTTCTGATGCCCTGAATGCCCCTGCCTATCTGTTCTTTGTGGAGGGCTCAGTAGCTTTGGACGAGGATTTGATCTTAAAAAAGAGAAACAAAGAATTTAGCGAGAGACTTTTGGTGGACATCAACAAATTACTCAAAGACTACGGCTTTGTAAATTGACAATTTACATTACAGATCATATTTGTAAAGATTCCGAAATATACATCTCAAGTCCCTATCTTTCCACTCTCCACTTTCAACTCTCCACTCGCAAATATTCCGGGATCTCTTTAACCTTGGTGTACTTCCAGTCGTGGGCGTGGCTTCCGGGGAGTCCTGACTGGATTCTTTCATTTTCGCGGTTCAGCTGATACGCAATCATTTTTTTGAAAACATCCATGAGCGGCTCCGGGTTCGAGTCTTTTTTTGCGAT
The DNA here is from genome assembly GCA_016288205.1 of Treponema sp. GTDB lineage: Bacteria > Spirochaetota > Spirochaetia > Treponematales > Treponemataceae > Treponema_D. The sequence goes on from JAEEYO010000049.1 coordinate 21,931, forward strand.
GCCTGTTTCCTGCAATTCCTTGATTATGTAGTAGCAGGACTCAATCGTGGAGACACAGTATTCGGCGGGCTCTCTCTTGAACGTGAAGATTGATTTGTATGATCCGCTGAACGAGAGTTTGGTAAGGCTGTTCACGTTTGTGCTCAGCTTGATCATTTTTTTGGAGCAGAACCAGGTCGAGTCGATTATGATTATGAGAAGCTTGCGGTTTCCAATCTCTTCTTTAAAGCCGGGGGTGCTTGCCGTCCTTGCGTCGTCACCGGGGTAGAGCAGCACGGGAAAATATTCCGGGGATGAAAGCAGCTCGTTCAGATGCTCGTCATGGGTAAAATCCACCCCCACAAGAATCTCGCTTTCGGGTAAACGGATGTGCGCGAGCCGGCCCGTTCCTGTCCTCTGTCTTTTCGCTTCCTTTGGATGCATGAGGAAAATGAATTTTATGCCTGAATCAACTTCCTTCAAATCACCACAGAAGCATCTTGAAAGCGGATTCAGGCATTTAAAACAGATTCGGCTGGGTGTCTCGCCGGAATTTTCGTCCATCGATTCGACCTATGCCTTTGAAATCATTTCCATAAGTCCGTCGCGTCCAACGGCACCAAGTCTTTCATCCACGACGCTTCCGCCTTTGAAGAACTTGAAATTGGGAATGCTCATCACATCGTATTCGCTCGCCAAATCTCCGTTTTCATCCACATTGATTTTGCAGACCTTGACTTTGCCCGAAAGCTCATCGGAAAGATCTTCCACCACCGGACCCATCATCTGGCAGGGACCGCACCATGTCGCCCAGAAATCCACCAGAACCGGGATGTCGCTCTTGAGAACTTCCGTCTCGAAATTGTCCTTGTTTACAACAACTGCCGCCATATTTGCCTCCTGAAATTAACGGTGCTCTGCGGATTGGAGTCCGAAGGTTTCCGTAAAGTTTGTTACTTAAAATATAGCGTTTTTTTCCCGGATCGGCAAGTTTTTTATCGGTTCCGGGAAAAAAAACTAATTGTTTTCAATCTTTCCACTTTCATCTTTCATCTTCCCTGCACCAGGTCCGAAATCGCCTTCAGTCCTTTCAGGGTCAGCTCCTTGTCCACAACCTGAAATGCGTCGGTGAGCGGCTTGAGTACGGAGTTGAGTCCGCCGGTCGCAACCACATGAACTGAATCCGGTGAGTCTCCAGTGAGCTTGTGCAAATCTTCCTTCACCTGCTTCAAAAGATATTCCACGAGCCCCTTGTACCCGAGGACAATTCCCGCCTGAATCGCTTCCTTTGTCGTGGAGCCGAGTGAACTTGGAGGAGCCACGAGAGGAACCACCGGAAGCTGAGCCGTGTTCGATGCAAGCGCGTGTACGGCCGTTCGGAGTCCCGGTGAGATTGTGATTCCCTGGATGATTCCATGACTGTCGGTAACAGTGAGCGTGCATGCGGTTCCAAAATCAACTACGACGGTGGGGCCTCCCTTGAAAAGATTCCACGCACCCACGGCATTGCAGAGAAGATCGGTACCAAGCTCGTGTGAGCTGCCCTCGGGAAGTCTGACGGGAAGAGTGCCTGAAAGAGCGAGAGACGATGCAATCACATAGGGCTTTTCCTTGCTCAGTCTCTGTGCCACAGTGATGAATGGGCCTGTCAAATCCGGGACGACCGAACTGATTATGGACTTGTCAATCTTGTTCAGATCCAGCCCGGCATCCCTCGCGAGTGTGAGCAGAACCGACGTGTACTCATCCCCGGTCCGCTTAATGTCCGACGCAATCCTCCATTGAAAAAGAATATCGTCTCCGTCAAAAATCGCTGCAACGACGTTTGTGTTTCCTATGTCAATTCCCAAAAGCATAAAACGGTTTCCTTGTCTCCATTAAAGATGCCGACTATTGATTTTATCAATTCTTTCCTATATTATATCAACATGGACACATTGATTCAACCTAAAGTTTTAAAAGGATTCAGGGATTTTCTTCCTCAGGATGAAATCTTGCGCGCAGGACTGATTGAAAAACTCACCGAGACATACCGTTCATACGGTTTTGTTCCGATTGACACACCCGTTTTGGAGTACAGTGAGATTCTTCTTCGGAAAAGCAATGGTGAGACGGAAAAGCAGGTCTTTAGATTCGAGGATAACGGACACAGGGACGTGGGCATGCGTTTTGATTTGACCGTTCCATTCGCACGTTTTACGGCAGAGCACAAGGAGGAGCTTTATTTCCCCTTCAAGCGGTACCACATTGCGAAAGTGTGGAGAGGCGAAAAACCTCAGGCCGGACGTTACCGCGAATTCGTGCAGTGTGATTTTGACACCGTCGGCTCGGATTCCGCATCCGCAGACTTCGAGATTCTTTCACTCATGAAAAGTGCTCTTGAGGCAATCGGGGTGGAGAAGATACACATTCACGTAAATCACCGCGGGATTTTCAATCGCTTCCTGGAAAAAATCGGGGCGAAAAATCAGTCAGAGGATATCCTCCGCAGCGTGGACAAACTTGCGAAAGTCGGTGCTGATGAGGTGGGACGCGAGTTGGAGGAACTTACTGGCTCCAAGGATTCCGCATCTCAGATTCTGGATTATATCCGTGGAAAAGATGGATTTGAGGAAACTCTGTCGCACATCGAGATGCTTTCCGGTGGTGAGTGTGACGAGAGCCGGCGCATGAGGGAAATCTACGGAATGATGAAAGCCGCTGGAATTGAGTCCACATATATTTTGGATCCGAGCATTACACGCGGACTTGATTATTATACCGGGGTAGTGTACGAGACTTTCCTTGATGAGCTTCCCTCAATCGGTTCCGTGTGCTCTGGCGGCCGCTATGACAATCTTGCGGGACTTTACATGAAGGACAGGGTTCCCGGAGTTGGTGCGAGCATTGGATTGGACAGACTGATTGCGGGACTCACCGAGCTTGGTCTGACCGAAAAACGCGGAAGCTATCTTGACGTGGAGATTTACAACGGTGATGCGTCACTTGCAATTCACTATCAGGGTGTGGCCGGTGCTCTGCGCAAAAAGGGAATCGCCGTGGAGGTTTTCCCGGATGCCGTGAAGATGGCAAAGCAATATGCCGTGACCGAGAAAAAGGGAATGCCCTGGGGAATCCTCATCTCAAAGGAAGAGTCCGACAGCGGAAAACTCACTTTGAAAAATCTCAAGACGAGGGAAAGTTTCTCTGGGCTCACAGTTGACGAGGCCGCGGAAAAAATTCTTGCCGCAAAAAAATCCTGATTTCAAGGACGCGGATTTTTACAGGGGGAGATATGATTAAAAGTAAAAAAACGTGGCTGAAAATTTTCACCGTATTCGTAAGCGTTGTTTTATGTTCCTGTTCGAATTCAAAAGATCAGGGCAAGGAAACTGTCTCCCCTGACGCTTCGCTTGCGGTTGAAAATCCTGCTGATGAAAATGCCGCTGCTGAAAATGTTGAGGTTGAGAAAACCGAGTCAGAAACTGCGATCGAAAAAGATTACCTCACGATGGACGAATTTTTGGACACGAGATATTCCTATGAAAAAGGCGGTGTCTCCATTCTTGACGGCGGATACATTTTCGACGTGCCTGAAAAATTTGAAAAGCAGGAGGTGATGATTTTCGGAGACGAGGGTGAGTATTTTCCTCCTGAAAAAACCTACACAAAAATCTTCATCGGTTTTATGAATGACGGCGGGGCTCTTAATATCAATTTGCCGGCCTCTGTCTTTGAGGAGCGTAATAAGCTTTATCTTGAGGCGGAGCATGACGGAAAAACTTTCACCTATCAGGAAACGAACCCCATAGATTTCCAGGAAGAAACAAATTCGAAAGGCGAGCTTCTGGGCTATCGTGCGTATATCGGTTTTGAAAACCGCAATCTGTACTCAAAGAGCGACAAGTGGAATCTTACGCTCAGGGATTGCCACGACGGAACAATTTTGGCGAGCGAAACCGTAAGTCAAAAACCTTCTCCCTGCGGATATACCGTTTACACAGGCGATCATGGTTATGAATCCCCCTTCGTCGATTCCATAAGCGTAAACAGAAATCTTGAGCCGGGAAAAGAATACCACATGATTTACAAGGGCAAGGGCGGCTCGTTCCCGGTTTTGGAAAAAGGCACGATGATTGTTTTTTCCTATTGTTACTATTATGACGGAAAGAGCAAGCTGCTTTATGTTCCCTTCCTTGGAGTGCAGACAAAGAGTGACGAGAACGGCGTGTGCTCCATTGATTTTTCCATAAAGGAGCCGGGGCAGTACAAGATTGATTTTTATGATGCCGGGACCGGTGAAATCAATCTGACTTCCAACTTTGATTATCTTCTCGTGAAGGATGATAAGGATTTGAAGTTCGTTGAGAAAAGGGGAACACGCTGGAAGGTCAACTCAAGCGAAGGACTAAGGCTCAGGGATTCTCCTTGGGGTGAGAAAATCGCTCTTCTTGAGGACGGCACGGAACTGATTCAGACCGAAGAGACGCACTATCCCTTCTACGATTTTATTGACACGCACGGATTTTGGATTCCCGTCAAATATGCTGATGGCGATTTGCAAAATCAGGAAATCAAAAAAAATACGTCTGTTTATTGCGCGGATAGTACGGAGACCGTCGGCTGGGTCTTCTCTGGATTTTTGGAAAAGTTGGAGTAGAACATGAGCGTGAAGAAAATATTTTGTGTCCTTGCCATGATTTTCTCCGGCCTTGCTTTTTCTCTTGAGATTTACCGACCGGAAAATTACGGACACATGAATGACATTCCCTGTCTTCTCAGAATTACCGACATGGACGGAAACGACGCATGGGACCGCATAATCAGTTTGGACCAGAGCTGGTATTACGACATGCAGACAAAACCGCATTGGACGCACAAATATTACAGGGGAAGCTTCCGTGGCGGCGCAGTCCTCCATTTGAACATGCAGGAAGGAACGTATCTCATTTCGGTTTACACGCCGGTAGATTTGCAGGACGGCATGACACTTCAAAACGACGGCGAGTGGACTTCAAATACCTTTGTCTATAAAACCGGTGCTCCCGCGCTCAAAGTGATTTTCATAAGTCCCACCGCAAACCAAAACGGCTTCTACACAGGCGGCTGGCATGTGGATTACCGCGCCCCAAAATATTTCAAATACACCAAACCTTACAGGGGAAGGTGAGAGTTGAGAGTGGAAAGTGGAAAGTGGAAAGATGTAGTTTCTCACCTGACCACAATCTTCATCAGTGAAAGATTTCCTTCCACGACAATCTGTTCGCCTGAGGCAAATGCATAGATTTCCTCTGGTCGCACATTCTCACCGTTGATTTTTCCTTCGCCCTCAAGCACAAAAAGAAGCACTTTGGATGCGGGTCCCTCGGTGTGTTCCGCGCTCGCAAAGGTCTCAAGTTTTCCGTCCACGCGGATTTCCTGCATTGCAAAATAAGGACAGTGGAAGGAGCCGGGAAATTTCACGAGCTTCTGTGCGTCCAGATTTTTTATGCTCGCGATTCCTTTTTCAACATGGCACTCACGTCCGCGTCCCCAGTCATAGAGCCGGTATGTGATGTCGCTCGACTGCTGCACCTCAAGAATCCTGAGTCCTCCGCCAATCGCATGGACAGTGCCAGCCGGAATGTATGCGAAATCTCCTCGCTCCACGTTGACAGATTTCATGTAATCTTCAAGACGGTTTTCCTCAATCGCTTTTTTCAGCTCATCACCGCTGTACTCGCCCTTCATTCCGTAAATCAGCCGAGAGTCTTTTTTTGCGTCAAGTATGTACCAGCATTCGGTTTTTCCGCGACAGCCCTCGAACTTTGCGGCAAGCTCATCATCCGGGTGGACCTGAACGCTCAGCACATCGTCAGCCTGTATGACTTTGACCAAAAGAGGGTAGTCACCTCCCGCGAATGTCTCAAAATCTTTCTGGCATCCGTTGGGGTGAGTCGAGGCAATCCACAGCTCGTACCCCCAGATTTTCTCCGACTTGATTGCGTTCAGTTTGAGCATCTTTTTCTCCTGCCTTACAACTCCCAGATTTTTTCTGGATAGTAGCCCGTCTTGATTTTTTCAATCAGCTCATTCTTTACGATTTCCCTGTCCTCGGGATATGTCATGCCGAACCATTTTTCCGTTGACGTGAAGAACTTGATTTTTCCCTCTCCGCGTTTTACGATTCCAGACGCAGCCTCAGGCAACAGGGCCTCTGCTTTCGGTTTGTCAAGCGATGTCTTTTTGAAGTTCTCCCAATACTCATGGAAGCCCTTGAACGCGGACTGCGAGAATGCGAAGAGATTCATGCTCACCCATTCTTTTCCGGTCATGGTGATTTTTTCTCCGTTCAGCTCGCTTACAATCGCGTCTCCCTCATATCCGATTTTTGTGTTCTCAACGATTGACTCAAGATATCCGTCCTTTACCGTGCAGACTCCGCGGCTTACGGTACCAGATTTGCTCATCGTGTTTCCAAGGACATAGCCCACCATTGCGTGTTCTGTTGACTCCGGCGTGATTGACGAGAGATACTCGCCGAGTGTCTTAAATGCGTCGCGTCCGTAATAGTCGTCGCTGTTGATTACGGCGAATGGTGCGTTGATCGCTTTTTCCGCGCAAAGGACTGCATGCATGGTTCCCCAGGGCTTGGTGCGTTCTGCCGCCATCTTTTTTTCCGCGTCATCTAAAAGTGCGTCGGGATCCTGGAAGACATACTCTGCGTCGAAGTTGCGGGCCACACGGTCAAAAAGCTTTTCCCTGAAATCCTTTTCAATGTCCCTTCTGATTATATAAACGACCTTTGAGAATCCGCTGAGTTTTGCATCATAAGCGGCGAAATCCAAAAGGCACTCACCATTCTTTCCTACGGAATCAATCTGCTTGACTCCACCGTATCGGCTTCCCATGCCTGCCGCGAGAACTAACAATGTTGGTTTCATAAAATATCTCCTGATGTAAAAAATGAAAACGGCATCTCCAAAGAATCGTTTGAAGCAATCTTTGGAAATGCCTTTTAATTATATATCTTGCGTTAAGGAAAATCAATAGCCGGACCGGCTGCCGAATTTTTTGATTCTTTCGTCAAGCTGCCCCTGCATGTATTCGTTGTAAATTCTTGTGCCCGGTTTCATCTTCCTGCAATACTCATTCCAAATCGACTCAAAATCCTTCGGCGCGCACATAATCAGCCTTGGAAGATAAGTCCGCTGAATATCCTCGAATCCCATCATGGCCTCCGCAGCCTTCAATTCCTCTTCGCTGACAACTTCATCCGAATACCAGCCTGAGGACGGATTGCACTGCCACATGGGGTACCAATCTGAGTTCTGAGGCGGATCGGGATCCATCAGCTCGGCATAGGAATTCACCCCGTACGCTTTCCACAAGTCAAGGTCAACCTGCTTTTGATTAACCGCATATTCCCATGGAAGCTCGTCCATGTTCCTTGTGTAGCCGCTCGGCATTCTTCCTTCAAGTTTCGGAGCCTCCTCAGCCCAAAGCAGCGCACGGTTTTGCTGGCGCCATGCGGGATCATTTTGATTTGCCCGTTGCGTAAATGTCCTGTATGCCGCACCCTTTGTTCCTGTTTTGGAGCCGTCGGTGTCTATGTAATAATCCTGTCCCTCGAATCCCCAGTAGAGGACTTTCTGATTTTTTTCCTCAAGCATCTGGTCCATGAACTGAATGATTCTGATGGCTTTTTCTTCAGGACATTTTACAGTTATGCCGTAGCCCCTCTGAAGATTTGGAAGACTCAGGTCGCGGTAGTGCGGTTTGATTGACTCATCAAATGTGATTGCGAGAGGTGCATAAGTTCTTTCATCTTTTCCTTCCTCCCAAAGCAGTCTCTCCGCCTGATACATGAACTGCCATCCCTGGATGAACATTCCGAGCACACGTCCCTGGGAAAGTTTGTCGTAATATTGGTCGCGGCTGTCCGTGAAGGATGCCGGATCAATCAGTCCACGCCTGTAATATCCGTTTGCGAGCTTGAACCATCTCTTTGCGTTTGCATCCGTGAAAATATCCGTGTAGATATATTTTTCCCCGACCTTATCAATGTGTCCGTTTCCCTCGTTCGGATATCCTGCAAGAAAATTCGGCGGATTCCATAAATCAAAAGCTTCCCAGTCTGCCGTGATGATGTTGAAAGGAATCGTTGGCATACCGTCAATCGTAGGATGTCGCCTGTAATATTTTTCAAGCAGGTCGAAATACTGGTCTACCGTCTTAATCTTGGGATATCCGAATTCCTTGAGGACGGCCTTTTGAATCCAGAATGCATTCTGATTGTAGTACGTGTTGGAATCCACTCCGTCAATCACGCCGTAGTTTGGAAGAGAGTAGATGTGCTCTTTGATTATGTTTCCGTCGGCATCTTTTTCTGAGTCAGCGTCAATCATCCGTGTCCATGCCGTGGCATAGTGCTTTTTCAGATTTGGTCCGTATTTTTCGATGAGCGGCTTGAGGTCTCTCAGGCACCCGCATTCCTGGAATCTTTGTGAGTCAACCTCAACCATGTCGGGAAGGTCTTTTGAATAAATGAGCGATGCAATCTTCTGGTCCTTGTCGCACGAAAGAATGTCCCAGGAAAAAGTTACTCCGAAATTTTCCCTAATCCATTTGTATGTCTTGTTGCTCGCCGGTGGTTGTTCCCTCTGCTGGATTGTGAAGATTGAGATGTTCATTGCGCTGAGCGAAGAGTCTGACTCAAGTTTCCCGAGGATTTTTTCGACGCTCTCTTTGTCCAGCACTGATTTATTTTTATTGTACAGACTCTGTGTAATGAACAGATTCAGCTTGACAAATCCCGAGTCGTTGAAATTTCCGTAATCTGTTTTTTTGATCGGCGCGAATGTCTGGAACTTCTCTACAATCTCCTGATAGATATTTTTTTCCTCATACTGATTTCGGTCCCTGATTGATTTTATGAGAACCTTGCTTTCAAACGCGATTTTTTTCAGCTGGGCATGTTCGTCGCGGGAACAAAGCACAATATTCGCTTCCGATTTTTTTTCATCCACAAAAAGCGCGAGCTTCACCTCGTCAAAATCCTGCAGATAGAAAAAAACTCCGTCCTTCCAGTTCATGCTGAAAACTTTCTCTTGCTCCTGCGCGCCCACATAAAAAATTGTGCAGATCAATATGCAGATAGCGAAAAAAAATTTTTTAGAAAAGATTTTTTTCAAAGGCATTTTTCCCTCCGTATACAAACGAATACCAACGTCTAAAAACTCGCATTGAATGATTTTTTAGAGCTTTCAATAAGTATACTAAAAAAATGCGAAAAATGCTAGGGAAATAAATTTTAAAAAAATTTTGTCATTTTGTTTACCGTGGCGAAGATTTGATTCCTATTATAATAGTTAAGGAGTAAAAGTTATGCCAGAATCAAAATTCAAAAAGTCTCCCGCATGGGAGGAACTTACGTTTGCGAACAACTTCATGTTCTGCAAAATCATGGAAAGCGAGCCTGAGATTTGTCGTCGTTTGTTGGAAATCCTTCTGCACATCAAGATTGAAAAGCTTGAAATGCCGCACTCGGAGCATACAATGCAGGAAGCCCCAGATGCCAAAAGCGTTAGGTTCGACGTCTACACCAAGGATGAAAACCGTATCTTCGACCTGGAGATCCAGACAACGTTAAAGGCCAACCTTCCGAGACGAGCACGGTATTACCAGAGTATAATTGACGTGGACAATCTTTCGCGTGGTGAGAACTACAGTAGGCTCAAGGACTCCTATGTGATTTTTCTGTGTCTGGACGACCCTTTTGGAAAAAGCCTGCCCGTCTATTTCTTCGAGAACAAGTGCTCAGATAATGACGGCGGTGAAATAAAATTGAACGACGGAGCCTACAAGCTCTTTTTCAATTCGTCCAAATATGATAAAATGGAAAACGACGAGGAGAAAGCCTTTTTCAAGTTTCTTGTGAACCAGAATGCCGACAGCGATTTCACGAAGTCCATAGAGGAAAAAGTTTCCTTCGCCAGAAAGAATATGGAATGGAGGAAACAATATATGACCTGGCAGCAGACGATAGACGAAGAGAAAGACATCGCGTTTGAGGAAGGTAAGGTCGAAGGATTCGAAGAGGGAATGAAACAGGGAATTGAATGTGGGATTGGGCAAGGAATTGAGCGTGGCGAGGAGAAAAAAGCTCTGGAGTCTGCGGAAAATCTTCTTCGTGAAGGAATTTCACTGGAGACGATTTCAAGATGCATCGGACTTCCGCTGGATCAGGTAAGGCAGATTGCTCAGTCCCTCTCTGTAAAAGCATAAAGATTCATGGTGGACAGGGAATAACGAGGAGAGATCCGTTGAGATAAAAGAGCAAGCTTAGCTTGCGACGAGGAACAATACCTCCTCTTGAAAAAATCAAAAATATTTGAGCCGGCTACAAAATGCAACCGGCCCAATGTCTTATGTTATTTTTTATTTCTGAATGCCGCCGTACTTCTTGATTCTTTCCTCAAGTTTCTGCTGCATGTATTTGTTGTAGACTGATGTAAGCGGTTTCAAGAGCTCGCAGTATTCGTCCCATAACCTTCCAAAGTCAGAGGGTTTGCACATGATTATCTTAGGCAGATACTCTCTCTGGATGGCCTCAAATCCCAGCATTGCCTCTGCTGCCTCGCCCTCAGGATTAACCTGCCACATGGGGTACCAGCCTGGGTTCTTCGGCGGGTTCGGATCCATGAACTCAGCATAGGAGCTGACACCGTAAGCTTTCCACAGATCAAGATCAACCTTTTGCTGTGACACTTCATACTCCCAGGGAAGCTCCTCAATGTTGCGTGTGTATCCGCTCTTGAGTTTTCCTTCCAGTTTTGGAGCCGACTCAGCCCAAAGCATCGCGCGGTTTGCGTTAATCCATGCGGGATCTTTCTGCTGTGCGCGTTGTTCCGAAGTTCTGTATGCCGCACCCTTGGTTCCTGTTATGGTTCCCTTTTTGTCAATGAAATAATCCTTTCCCTCGAATCCCCAGTAAAGAACTCTCTGGTTTTCTTCCTTGAGCATCGTGTCCATGAACTTAATGATCTTGATTGCCTTGTCCTCAGGACACTTGGTGCTGATTCCGAATCCTCTCTGAAGGTTGGGAAGAGCCTGGTCACGGTAGCGTGGCTTTATTGATTTGTCGAATGTGAGCGGGAGAGGCGCATAAGTTCTTTCATCCTTTCCTGCCTGCCAGAGCACCAGTTCCGAATCACCCAAGAATTCCCATCCCTGGATGAACATTCCGAGCACACGTCCCTGCTTGATCTTTGCGTAGTACTGGTCGCGGTTGTCCGAGAATGATTCCGGGTCAATCAGTCCGCGCTGGAAATATCCGTTGGCGAGCTTGAACCATTTTCTTGCGTTCTCATCCGAGAAGTTGTCCGTGTAGACAAAGTTTTTTCCAACCTGATCAACGTGACCATTTCCCTCGTTCGGATATCCGCCCAAGAACTGCGGTGGGTTCCAGAGGTTGAATGCCTCCCAGTCAGCCGTGATGATGGAGAATGGAATTGTTGCCTTTCCGTCGATTGTGGGATATTTCTGATAGTATTTCTCAATCAGGTCGAAATATTCATCGACAGTCTGAATCTTCGGATAGCCGAATTCCTTGAGGACGGCCTTCTGAATCCACCAGCCGTTCTGATTGAAGTATGTGTCGGTCTGTGGTCCGTCGTACACACCGTAGTTTGGAAGTGTGTAGATATGCTCCGCGGTTATATTTCCCTTCGCATCCCTTTCTGAGTCAATGTCAATCATCTTTTTCCATGCTGAGGCATAGTGCTTCTTCAGGTTCGGACCGTATTTTTCAACGAGTGGCTTCAGGTCCCTCAGAACACCGGCATCCTTGAATTGTGGTATGTCAATTTCAATAAGGTCTGGAAGCTCACCGGAAGCGATAAGCTCTTCTGCCCTCAGGTCCTTGCGTTCTCCGGCAATATCCCAGGTGAAGGTTACTCCGAAGTTGTCCTTGATCCATTTGTAGGTCATGTTGTCTGCCGGCGGCTGTTCTCTCTGTTGCGTGCTGAATACTGAGATGTTCATTGGTGTTGAGGAATTTGCCTTTGGTTTCGCACTTAAAACGCCCGCTGTGCATGAAAGAGCAACGATGGATGCGATTATTTTGGTCTTTTTCATTTAAGGCCTCCTGAATTATAATTGAACTGTCTTAAAGTTTGGAAACAATTCTGAGGATATTATACCACCTAAAATACAAAGCGTCAAATTTTTTTTATCTAATTTTCAGATTTTTTACTTTCAGTTTTCAACTTTCAACTTGCGAACTTTTCCCTTTATCCTGAGTGTGGTTCCGTCGTAGCTTACGGAAAGCTTGCCTTTATAATAGAAGGAAGTTGATTTGTTTGTGGATTCACCGGGGGTGGTACCGAAGATTTCTTTTTCGTAGGGCAGGGAGCTCCAGTTTATTTTTCCGCTTTTTTCGGAGGATTTGTAGGCGTCCAGAAGATTGAACTCCAAGGTCTCCCCCTGTTCCGCGACTGATTTTGCCACGAAAAAATGTCCTTCTGCGGATGGGTTTTCATCCTTGGGTGCGGAGATTTCATTTGCGGCATTTTCTGATTTGGCTGCGTCGGCTGAGGATTCATTTTCCGTCGCGGTACTGTTTGGTGTAACATCGTTAGATGTGCCATCGTTAGATGTGCCATCGTTAGATGTGCCATCGTTAGGTGTGCCGTCCGTTTCTTTCGGGGAATCGGAGGTGGACGCATCTTGATTTTCCGTCGCTTTTTTTTCTTCCGTCGCTTGGGTGAAATTCAAGAGCCCCTTTTCATCCGTCACGATTTTGTATGCGGAGCCCCTGTGTCTGAACTGGATTGTGATTTTGCCCTGGTCGCTTTCGATGAGAAAATCATCCTTGTCCATGAAATCCTGGGAAGTGACTGCGTACAGGAAAAGGTTTCTGAGCGATTGCGGAAACAGATTTTTTGTGTCGCCCGGATTCGCGTACATGATTGAGTCGAAGCGTTTTGTGGAAGCAGATTTCGATGCCCCTGTAATTGCGTCGAGGGAATCCTTTGCGGAGTCCCCGGATGAGTCTTTCCAGCGGAAATAATTTTCCTCCGAGGCTACGGGATGTCCTTCCGAAATCCTGAGTGAGAAATCAATGCTGAGTTTTGGCGATGTGATTTCCGCCCACCATTTTGAAATCCCCGAGGCATGGCATGGAAGAATCAGAATAAGGGACGCGAGAATGGTGGAGAGAAAATTTTTTCGGTGCATGGAAAATCAGGCCGTGATGGTCTCAAGGGCAAGCTTGATCATGTTCGTGAAGGATGTCTGCCTTTCTTCCGCCGTGGTCTGTCCGCCCAAAAGAATGTGGTCGCTCACCGTGAGAATTGCAAGTGCCTTCCGTCCGAACTTTGCCGCGAGTGTGTAAAGCTCAGCCGCCTCCATCTCAATTCCCAGAGCTCCGTATTCAGCCCAAAGTTTCCAGTTGGATTTGTCGTCGTAGAAATTGTCGCTTGAAACACAGAGTCCCACGCGGTCATGCAGTCCCATTTCCACGGCTTTTTTGTGGGCTGTGTCAAGGAGTCCGAAATCTGCGATGGGCGCATAGTGCATTCCGTTGAATCTTCCCGTGTTGAGAGCGGAATCTGAGCAGGCTCCCTGTGCCAAAATCACGTCCCTTAGGGCTGTGTCTTCACGGACGGCCCCGCATGTTCCCACACGGATGGCTTTCTGCACGTTGTAGAATCTGAAAAGCTCGTTTACGTAGATTGAAAGCGACGGCTGACCCATTCCGGTACCCTGCACGGAAACTCTCTTTCCATTATAAGTGCCGGTGAATCCGTACATGCCGCGAACCTCATTGTAGCATTTCTCATCTTTAAGAAAATTTTCAGCGATAAATTTTGCCCTCAGGGGGTCTCCGGGAAGAAGCACTGCCTCGGCGATGGCTCCCTCCGCTGCGTTGATATGTGTACTCATAATTCTATTTTAACATTGGAATGTGAAAAACGCAAGTTTTATGCGATTTTTTTAATGACAAATGTTTTAATATGGTGTATAATAGAAAAAAAGTGCTTGGAGGGGTTTATTGGGTGGAGCGCGGATAATTACGTAGAGGTTTGTTTTATGGAGAAAATTCTTGATTATAAAGCAATTTTGGATCACATTCCGTTTGCCGTTTACGTTGGTACGCCGGTAAGGAATGAGTCGAACCTTTGCGTAGATTTTAGCATCGATTATGTGAATCCCGCGCTGAAAACTTTGATGGGTGATGCCGTTCAGTCCGGTATGCTCTTTTCCTCTATTAAACATCTGCTCACCAAGGAAGTCCCCTGGCTGGACATTGCGTGCTCGGTGCTTGAGAGCGGCGAGGGAATCTCCAGGACATTCTATTCCTCCAGGTTCAACCGCTGGATTCTTTTGAACGTGGCACGGTATACCGATCAGAGCCTTGTGGTGGTCGTGCAGGACGTGAGCGATGCCAAGACCAGCGAGCAGAATCTTAAGCAGCAGGATTTGAGGAACGCCAATCTTACCGAGGAGCTTTCCATTACACGCACGAACATGCGCAACAAGCTTGAGAGCATACAGACATTGAATCAGCAGCTCCAGTTTGCGGCTTACCACGACTCACTTACGAATCTCTACAACCGCTCCTATTTCAACAAATACATGAACGAGGCAACCGGGGACGTTTCTTCGGACTCACAGAAAATCGGTCTCATACTTGTGGACGTGGACAACATGAAAAACATCAATGACGCGGGCGGACACAAAAAGGGTGATGCGGTAATCAGGAAAATTGCGACTGTGCTTAGGAAGTTTGAGAACGATAGAACCGCGGCTTTCCGTTTCGAGGGTGATGAGTTCATCGTGGTGCGTAAAAATATCAGCTCAAGGGATGAGATGTCGCTTTTGGGCTACGAGATGATTCAGGCCGTGAACTCGCATGGAATAGGAATCTCCGGCGGCATAAGCATTTTCCCCGAGGACTCAAACAACGCGAACGACCTGCTCCGTTACGCTGACATGGCGAAATCCGAGGTAAAGAAAAACGGAAAGAACAATATCTACTTTTTCCAGAAAATCATGCTGGACAAATTCCTCCACAAGATGCTGCTTGAGAGCAAGTTGACCAAGGCTCTTGACGAGCATGTTTTCCAGCTTTATTTCCAGCCCCAGTTCGACATCCTGACCGGCGAGCTCCGTGGTTTCGAGGCCCTTATCCGCTGGCACGACGACGAGCTTGGATGGATCAGTCCCGACAAATTCATTCCTCTTGCCGAGGAGTCCCGCCTTGTGATTCCGCTGGGTGACTGGGTTATGTCCACCGCGCTTGAGACGCTTTCTTACTGGGAAAAAGAGTTCTGCTTTGACGGCATTCTTTCGGTGAACGTTTCCCCGATTCAGTTCAAGAAGCCTGATTTCATTGACGACCTTACCGACATGATCCGGCGTTACGGAATTGACGTGGCCCATCTGGAGATTGAAATAACTGAGGGAATCTTCATTGACAACGTGCAGGACACCGTGAGCAAGCTCAACACAATCCGCGACATGGGCATAGGAATCTCCCTTGATGATTTCGGCACTGGATATTCGTCGCTCCGTTACCTCCAGATTCTTCCGCTCACGACTCTGAAAATCGACAAGTCCTTTATTTCAAACATTGGTGTCAGCGGAGGCGTGGAAGCGAACATTACGGAAAGCATCGTGTCCCTTGTTTCAAAGATGGGTCTGGACACCATTGCCGAGGGAGTGGAGAACGATGCCCAGCTTACTGTGCTCAAAAAGATAAACTGCCACAACGTACAGGGATTCCTCAAGGGTAAGCCCATGCCGAAGGAACGCTGCGACCGTATGCTTGCCGGAGACATGAGCGCCATTCTTACTGTGAACAATCCGACCCCGGAGAGCCTTTAGGATGGAAGACTGGACCGCTGATTTAACCTCGCGTTTTCTTGAGACCATCACATTGAATTTTAAATCCTCACTTCCTCTGATTTTTCTCCTGCTGATTGTTTTTGCCATATTTTTTCTGCTGATTGGGATTCTTGTCGGAAAGGCCGTGCAAAAATCACGCATGAGTGAGACAATCAAAAAGGAAAGACTTGATGCCGTGAAAAAAAGCCGTGCGGTTCTGGGCGGTCAGTTTGGTGAGCAGATGGCTCCATTTTTTCCTGATTTTCCATGCAATCCCGGTGACGCGCATTTTTTAGGTTCCCCGGTGGATTACGTCGCTTTTCCTGGTAGTGCGGTGGGGGACGAGGTCAGCGAGGTTCTTTTCATTGAGGTGAAGAGTGGCAGGAGCACCCTTTCGGAAAGGGAAAAGCAGATTCGCGACGCTGTGAGGGACGGCCGGGTTCGTTTCGTGGAGTACAGAATCAGGGGAAGGTGAGAGTGACGAGTGGAAAGTTGAAAGTGGAAAACGGAAAGTGGAAAGCGTAGGGGCGGTTCCAAAAATATTTGTGGTTATTTCAAATTTCTTCTTGACCGTTAAGACTGAGTGATTTTCCTTCTAAAGGGCAAACATCAGCAAGCAAAGCATCATAAGCGGCCTTTTTTTGTGGATTGATTTGAGGTGTCGATTTTTTGTCGAATAAAAAAAACAGCTCCAAAAATCTTTCGACTTCTGAAGCTGCTTTTTTTTGACAAGCGGATTACGATTCACGTAAAAACCGCTGTGTTTGCATTTGTCCCTTGCTTAGAATGCGTAGGTCCATGAGAGGGGGATGGAACCTAAGAATAGATTTTTACGTTCGGTATTTTTCCAGGTTTCGTATGTCTTTTCAAATTCCATGCAGAATCCTGCTTTGAAAGTATTGTTTCCAACCTTCAAAATTACTTCGGGGCAGAATGAAATGAATGGTGAATAGCAATAGTTGTGGTCTTCATCGTCTCTGCTGTCAACAAAATCGAATGCCATGTAACTCGTTCCGCCTACACTGAACATATCGTTAATTTCATAGGTCGCTTTCAATCCTGTGTAAAAATCGCGTGCTCCATCAGCTTCTGCCATAAAGTTTGTAGCAAGTTCTCCTGCGAGATAAAGTTTGTCAATACCTTTGTACTCTGCGGCTGCGTTAAAAATGACATTTCCTCTGACTGCATACTGATAGTAATAAGTTATTTTATTTGTTTTAGAATCTGTGTCGAGATAGGCTCTGAGTGTTAACGGATTTCCTGCTATGAATGCGCCCTGCTTCTTTTGGAATGAAATTCCAGTATAGATGTCGAGAGCATCGACTGCTGTAATCTTTGCATAGGCTCCAAATCCAAAATTGTTTACCACATTGTTGAATGTGAGTGCAAATGAGCCAATTCCTTCGAATGCATATTCAGCACCAAAATTCAGGTAAATTTTGTCTGGATCATAATCTGTGTAATCACCAGCATAGTAATAATAGTCGTCATCATCAAAATCGGAGAATAAGATGGTTCCGAGCGTAACTCCGGCTCCGATTGAAAGTCCTTCCATCGGTTTAATCAGGAGTCCAAAACCGCCTGTATAATTTCCGAGTCCGATTTTTTTATCCAATATGGGAAAATATGAGCCGGATGCATATTCCCTTGCATTAATTGCAAGTTGAAGAATTTCTATGGGGCGGAACTTGATGTATCCGTCAAAATCAATATCGGACAGTCCAACTATGCTTCTCTTTTCGTAGCGAAGTCTGTCTGAATCATATGCATTATTATTATATCCATAAAAAGTAAAACTGAGCTCAACTTTTGCATCAACTCTATCCCCTAAATATTCAGCTGTCATTTTTTCAGTGATTCCAGGAAAGCGATGGTAATCATTATCATCACCTGCAGCAATAAAATTGCTTACATCTCCCATATAATAAGTATCTGTGGAAATCTTATTCTCAAATGAAAGCCCCTCATCCGCGTATGCAGAACCAAATGCGGCGAATGCAAGGATTGCACCTGCTACCAGAGTTTTGTTAAACATTTTCATAATTTTCTCCATTTTGCCGGATATTTCCAGCTAATGTCGGTGAAATGTGACTCCATGCGGAATCAAAAGTAATATACACAAAAAGAAATCTGACTGTCAAGACTTTTCACGCAATCCCTTAAAATATTCTGACTTAATTTGGAGCTTTTTGAGATTTAAAAATTTCGCAAAAAAACTTGACGTACATATATAATATATGTATATTATAAGTATGACGAATGCAATCAAAATGAAGCCGGTGACGGTTTATCTTCAGGAATTGAAATATCTCATGTTCCAGCATTTGGCGGAAAGTCAAAACCGTAAGGCTGCGGAGTTGGTGCGTGATGCAATGGATGAGTATCTGTCCAATCATGCGAAGTCCAATGTTTCATTTGATTCTTGGGAGCCGGTTTCCTTGGGAGGATTAAAATCCGGTGCGGTAGATTGGGTCTCAAGGGATTATCAGGATGAAATGCTTGAGGGAGGTGCAAAGTTTGACAGGAATTGACACCACTTGGCTCATAGATTTGGAGATTGTCGATTCTCCGAGACATGAGGGGGCTGTGAGGCTCTTTGAAAGGTGGCTCTCGGAAAAAACTTCGCCGCTCGCTGTGTATTATCAAAGTTTTTTGGAATTCCAGCATGTCATTACAGATTCACGGCGGTTCAACTCACCGTTGTCCATGAAAGCCGCTTTGGAAAGATCTTGGTTTTGGATTGACCAGGAGAGGATAAAAATCATCTATCCGGGGGAGACTTCTTTGAAACGCTCTCTTCTCTGGATGAACATGTACCAGCTGGGACGCAAGCGAATACAGGACACCCACATGGCGGCTGCATTTTTTGAAGCGGGTGTAAGTGAGATTTTCACAGCGAATCCTGCCGACTTCCAGGTTTTTGATGCCTTCGAGCTGACAGGATATTAGATTATTCGATGATTATGCCGTCAAACAGGAGTGTTTAGCGGATCTTGAACAAAAGTCCCAGCACCGCGACCGTAACAAGAATCTGCAGCGTGAGGAATTTAATCAGCACCTGGGCAGGAGACCAGCCGTGGTTTTTCTTCATGTGGTCGTGAAGGGGGAAGCGCACGTTCTTGAATATGCTGATGTGAAGAAATCTCTTGAGGAAAATCTTCAGGAGCCCCATTCCTCCGTTGATGAAGATGATTGTGGATGTTGCGAGGAACATAAAGGGATTTCCCGAGAGCATGACCGCGACTCCAAGATAGAATCCCAGCGCGCGGGAACCTGCGTCTCCCATGAGAACCTTCGAAGGATATGCGTTGTGCCAGAGATAGCCAAGCAGGACTCCCGAAAGACAGAATGTGATTGCCGCCCAGGAAGCTCCCGACTGCATGTGCGGAATCAGCAAATAACCCGCGATTTCCTTGTGTCCGAGCACTATGTAAAAAACGATTCCCATTGTGACAAGAGCGAAGAGCACGAGGGATGATGAAAGCCCGTCCACACCGTCTGTACAGTTGGTCGTGTTCACTGATGTCCATAGCAACACTGTGGTTATGATTATGTAAAGCCACGCGGGAATGGCAAGCGGATTTTTCACGAAAGGAAGCCAGAATCTGATTTTGCCCTCAGGATCATCCCTTGAAAGCGTATATGCAAGAAGACATGCCGCCGCAACAGTCACTAAAAGATCCAAGACAGCCTTGAGATATTCGCCCCATCCCTTTGTGCTTCGGTCGTCCAAAAATCCGGTGAGCATCATAATCCATGTGAGGACGAGAATCCCGGACTGCTGCAGGTCAAGAGGCACAATCAGCATGGCAAGAATTACGAACATCGTTATGAAGACAACGCCTGAGCCGGTTGGTTTTCCCTTGGCCGCCTCCGCATTGATTGTAAACTCACGTCCCCTGTCTGTTGGAAGGAACTTGTAGAATTTCGGTAAGAATCTCCAGACAATAAAAAATCCTGCGTAAAGAGCCAGCACAATCAGAACGGCATAAGACTGCAGGAGCCTTGAAAGACCCCTCAACAGCTTTGCAGAGCCGGCAATTTCAGCAAGCAGGCCACCCAGATAATATAGCATTTAAAATCCCCTGTATAATTTTTGCTTATATATTACATCATTATATCAGAATGGCGGATTACATTCAAGAACCCTTTACCAAATCCCCTGAAAATGATATAATTTCGCAATCTCAATTTAAGAGCATAACGGAGTAATAATATGGAAAAGAATATCGCGCTCATTCCCGGAGATGGAATTGGACCTGATGTGGTTGCCGAAGCCGTAAAAGTTTTGGATGCGGTCGGAGCAAAATTCGGACACAAGTGGAACTACACGAATGTGATCGCCGGTGGTGCTGCCATTGACAAGTGGGGCAAGCCTCTTCCTCAGGACCAGCTGGACATCTGTTTGAAAAGCGACGCGGTTTTGCTCGGTGCTGTCGGTGGTCCCAAGTGGGATGATGTGGCTCCCGAAATCAGACCGGAAAAAGCATTGCTCGGACTTCGCGGTGGAATGAAAGTTTATGCCAACCTTCGTCCTGCGGTTATGTGGAAGCAGTTGAAGGCCGCATGTCCTCTGAAGGATGAGATTGTGGGCGAGGGCCTTGATATCCTCGTGGTGCGTGAGCTGACTGGTGGAATCTATTTCGGTGACCGTGGAACATCCGAGGATGGAAAGACGGCGTGGGACACTGAGAAATACACATGGCCGGAGATTGAGCGGATTGTCCGCATGGGATTTGAGTTCGCGAAGAACCGCCAGAAGCATCTGACAGTCGTGGACAAGGCAAACATCCTGAACTCAAGCCGCTTGTGGAGAAAGGTTGCTGAGACCGTGCACGCAGACTATCCCGATGTGAAACTTGATTTTCTTTACATTGACAATGCCGCCATGCAGATGGTTCGCGCTCCAAGACAGTTCGACGTAATCGCGACAAGCAATATGTTCGGTGACATCCTGACCGACGAGGCATCTCAGGTGACGGGCTCCATCGGTATGCTGGCCTCCGCATCTCTCGGTGACGGAAAGGGACCCGGACTTTATGAGCCCATCCATGGATCCGCTCCCGACATTGCAGGAAAAGACATTGCTAATCCTCTTGCGACAATCCTTTCAGCCGCCATGCTCCTCCGCTACAGCTTCAAGCTTGAGACCGAGGCACAGGCAATCGAAAAGGCAGTGAACGCTGTTCTTGACGACGGTTGGCGCACAGGTGACATCGCCGGAAAGGACATTGATTCCGTAAAGGCCGCCGGTAAACTCGCTGGTACCAAAAAGATGGGCGAGCTTGTGGTAGAATACCTGAACAAGAACTAATATCAATGCTGGTATAAGCATTCTTAAAAAGGGCGCAGAGGATTATTTCGAAATATTCCCCGCGCTCTTTTTTATCTTTCCACTTTCCACTTTCAACTCTCAACTTTCAACTCGTACGTCTTTTCCCCAGCGCAGATAGTAAAGCACGCATCTGATTTTTTCCATCGGGCATCCGCACATCATGGAAAGAGCCTCACGGTAATACGCAAGCTGCTCGTAATAAATCTCCGGATGCACGTGCCGGTTAGTTTTATAATCAACTATCACATATCCGCCGTCTTCCGTCCTGAACACAAGGTCCATCTTTCCGTTGACAATGTTCTCGCCCTTTTTGTAATGGAACGCATATTCAGCCCTGTGCCATTTTGACGAAAGAGCCGCCTTGCCTGTTTCGCTTTTCAAAAACTGGTCCCGCATTTCAACGCAGATTTTTCTGAGCCTCTGTATCTTTTTTGCATCCCCCTCAAGAAGCGCAAAATACCTCTCAGAAATCTCCTCATCAGATTTGTTCACGGCAGCCTCAATATAAGCGTGTGCGGCACTTCCAAAATCCTCGTATGAAAAATCCGTCTTTTTTGTCCCTCCGGATTTTACTGAGTCGATTATTGTGTCAATCTCTGCGTAAGGAATTTCCTCTACGTCGCTCTCATCCTTCGTGGTGCTGATAACCTCTGAACTAACAAGTGAGCTCGGATAGATGTACGGAAACGCAATCTCTTCTTTTTCTACGATCACTGATTTTTCCATCAAAGACAGAATGTGCCTCGCGCTCTCTTCCTTTCCCTTTGGATTCTCAATGCTCTCAACCGGAACCTGCGGCGGAATATCCTCAAAAGTGAAGGGCTTCATGCCTTTGTAATCGTCCGAGGTAAAATATGCGATTCCAGGTGAGAGAACGTCCAGCGTGGATTTCGGCTTTGACCCTTCCTCAGGAAGAAATTTCAGACGGTCATCCGGCTTTTTTTTCACGCATCCGCTTATGTACACTTCCTCAATGGCACGCGTGATGGCGACGTAAACGATTCGGCGAAGCTCCGCGCTCTCCATCTTTTCTTCCTCGCCTTTTGCAAGATTGAAAAAATAGTTCGGGGCAGAATCAATCATGCCGATTCCAGAATGCAGGTTGATTGAAAGTCCGTGCGTCTTGCTCATGTAGACCGCTTCTGAATTTGTCTCGTTTCTTGTTCCTTTCCCGCACCCGCAGATGAACACATACTTGAACTGGAGTCCCTTGCTTTTGAAAATGGTCATGATTCTGACACCTTCCGTCTGCTCAATCGGGATGTCCATGTTCTCAAGCTTTTCCATCTCGTCCTCAAAAACTCTGAGTCCGTCAACAAAATCCGGGAGGCTCGTCGTCTCTTCGTCGGCCCGTCGTGCAAGCTCAAAAATCCTGTCGTAGAGAGTGGAGTACATGCTGACTTTCTGGTTCCACATTGTCTCGTATCGGTAACCGAAGTCATACCAGAGTTTTGTCACCATTGAGGCGATTTTCTCCGTCTTTAAATCTTGTGTGATTGCCCGGTACATTTCTCCTGCGTGAGTGAATCGTGCTGCGCTTTCCTCAGACAGAATTTCTCCGGCATCTTCAGTGAAGGGTTCTTGTTCCATCGCAAGGATTGCATCAGCCTCCTCGTTGCTCATGGACACAAAGCGGGAATGTAAAAATTTTTCATAAGTCGCTCTTTCGTTCGGATATGCGGCAAGTCTCAGGAAGGTGACAATCTCCGGGACAATGAAGCTGTTGAAAAATCCAGTGACGGTTTCCGTGCTGTATGGAATTCCGTTTTCCAAAAATGTTTTTTCCCAGAGTGATTGCAGACTGTATTTCCTGAACAGCACCGCAATGTCGGAAGGACGCACTCCTTTTTCCTCAATCAGCGTGCGGATTTTGTTTGCGGTCCACTGTGCCTCAGCCGCGTCATCCGTAAGACTCTCATCATCCGCTTCCTGTGATTTGTCGTAAAGTGCGATGTGAATTTTCGGCGAGTAAAATTCGTCCCGTGTTTTTCCGCTCATCTTCGCAATTTCATCTCTTGCGGAATCGGAAAGCTCCGCGTCGTTGTAAATCGCCTCGTATGCGGGAATCTCGCTCTGGTTGTGGTTTGCCTTAAAAAACACGGATGGCATCGTGTGATTTTTTTCCTCGCTCGGCGGATAATCTGCTCCTCCGAAAATCGTGTTGAACGATGCGATCAATGCGGCGTTGGATCTGTAGTTTGTGCTCAGTTCCATGCATCCGTCCTTGAAATCATCCGAAAGCGCGCGGAACACACTCACGTCGGCACCACGGAAACGGTAGATGCTCTGCTTTTCGTCCCCAACGAAAAACAATTTGTCCTTGCAGATTTCATCCACGCCCGGCACAGATTTTTCCATGCGCTCAGGTTTTTCTGCCAGAAGAAAAAGCAGGTCACGCTGCATCGAGTTGTTGTCCTGAAATTCATCAATCATAATCGCACGGTATTTTTCTTTTTCCGCCGCACGGATTTCAGGATGATCGGTCAAAATGGCGAGCGCAAGATTGCTTACGTCCTTGAACGTGAGAATTGACTCCTGCCTTTTCAGGTCGTTGGTCATCTCCTGGAATTCTTCCATGAGCGGCACGATGGATTTTGCAAGCGGATATGTGAAAAAAAATGTGAGCAGACTTTTCAGTTCCGGAATCAGCTTGTCCCGCATCGTATAAAAAGTTTCCTTGATTACTTCAAGTCCCTTTCCGCCTGTTGCCTTTAAAAGCGAAATCCTGTTGATGAAATCCATGAAGGAAAGAAATCTCTCTGCGTCCTCTGATTTATCGCAGTCATCTTTGAACATCGCCTCGCTCATCTCAGGAAATTCTGGAATGTCGTCGGTAAATGTCTCGCACAGGGCTATATAAAATTTCAGGCCACGGTTTCCCTCAAAATCAAGAAGGGCTCTCTGTAAGTCGGCATAGTCGCTCATAAATATTTTGCCGGCCTTGTTCCATCCGGTGATGATTACGTCCATCTGATTTTTCAGCATGTCATTGAAGTCCAAGGGAAACGCGATGCTTGAGTTGTAGAGAATCGGTTTCACAAAAAGCTCACCCGCAATGTCCTGAAGGTTTCGTGTCTGCACAAGATTTTTAATTCCGCTCTTGTCCTTGTTTTTCAGTATGAACGGAAGTGCCATGCTTGAGACTGATGCCGCAATCGCTTCCTCGTCCACCTCAAATCCGGGACTGATTCCGTAGAAGTTGCATCCGAGCCTCGCAATCTTCGTGCAGTAGCTGTCCAGAGTCTGAATGTTCGCCTCGTGAAAATTCTCCACGCTTTTCGGATCAGCTGCCTTGAGCGTCTGGTAAATCCTGCCGTACATTTCAACCGTCGCTTTTTTTGTGAACGTGAGCGTGAGAATTTCATCCACTTTGATTTTTTTATCCAGCACAAGATGGGCGAATCTGGATGAGAGCACCGATGTTTTTCCTGAACCGGCACCCGCGCTGACAACAGCATTTCTTTCTATATTAATGGCAGCTTTTTGTGCCGCGTCGAATTTAATTTTCTCGGACATATTTTCTCCTGAACTCCTCAAAAGCGTCTCCGCAGTCAACGTCATGTGCAAGAACCTTCTCGGCGTAGAACTTTGCAAGCTCCAAAAATCTTTCGGCGGTCGGTTCAAAATCCACGTCCTCACGGGCTCCTGCAATGGAACCAAACACGGCTTTGTTCTCACCTTTTTTCACGTTGAAGAATGCGCAGTTCTCAATCTCAATCGGCTTCTCCTGGTTTTTCAAAATGTAGGTATAGACCGGCATCTGAAAATCCGGAACCGGTTGATCGTCGCTTATGAAAAATTTGTCCGAGTGAATCGCATTGTCCGATGTCTTGAAATCCACGAGAACACATTCTCCTGTTCCCGGCTCCGAAAGCAGGCAGTCAATCTTTCCGTAGAAATAGTATCTCTCGTTTTCAGGTTCGTATGAGAACCATTTTTCTACGGCGTAAATATGGAACCCCTCGTATTTTATTGAGAAAGATTCCACTGTGTTTATCATCGTCTCGAAAAGTGCTGCCTTTCCGGTTCTGAGCATCTCTTTCGCAAGTATGCTTGACTCAAATTCCTCAAGTCCCTCGTCAATACTTTCGCTCAGGATTTTCATATATGACTCTGAAAGTCCGTCCTCACCCACGGAAAGCGGCAAATCTTGTTTCGAAAGTTTCATGCAGTACCGCTCAAGAATTTTATGGTAGAGATTTCCCCACGCAAAGGGGTCCATGAGCTGAGCCTCGTTACTCTGATCTTTTATTTGCAGGACATAGTCGTTGAAAAACTGATGGCTGTCTTCATAAAAGTGTCTCAGATGTGAGTATGTTATGCGGACCTTTCCGTCTTTCAAAAGCGAGTCATCAATCATGGATGCGATTTTTTTCTTTGAGCTTTCACTTGTGTCTCCGCTTTTTCCCTGCATGACATTCCATGATTTAATTCCGTTGTTCTCAACCGTCGTGGTGATTTTGGGAAACACTGAGCCTGAGTCAAGGAAGGATTTTCTTTCATGCATATATGGGTCCCTTTTGTCTAGCTCAGCTCCGTCAAGAAGCACGTTTTTTTCAGGCATGTAAATCTGCTTTTCGTCTACTGGCTGCGGGGATTTTTCTTTTCTCAGATCCACCTCAAAAAGATCGCCGTTTGTAAGCGCATAGTTCCCGAAAACTTTTTCGGATGATGTGAAGAGAATTTTCTTTCCCGCGCTCATCGCATAAAGCTGGATAAAAAGCGGAGTCACATTCGGGTCGGATGTAAAACCAAGGGACTCCCTTTTTCTGTCGCTCAAAAATCCCAGCTGCTTGTATGTAACCGAAAGCGATGCCTGGGATGAGTCCACGATTATCTGTGCGTCAAAGGGCACCGCCGCCGCAAGTCTGTAGGGAAGAATCTGTACGCCCCGGCTCTCCGACTGTGGTACATACATTTTGTCGTCAAGAAGCCTGGTGAAAAATCTGTAGTAGTTTTTTATCTTGCATTCAGGAAACTGTTCCTCTATTTCTATCAGCGCGCTTAGTTCGGAAATGCATCGGCTCAGGATAAGGTCGCTCATTTCGGTGCATCTCTCCATGTCGAAAAAGTGATCGCGCATCGTAAAGTAATGCGTCCTGATTTCCGCGAAAGATTTTGCCCTGACCATCGACGTGAAGATTTTTCTCATCGCCCTGTACATGTTCACGATTTTCTCATCCACCGGTGTTTTGTCCAGAGGCTTTTTGAACGACTCTTCCCACACATCGAATTTTTTATTTTCGCTTTCAAATGAGCAGATGCAGTTGTTGTCCCTTCCGAATTCAATGAATCGCTCATTGAGTTTTTCATCATGCCAAGGAAGCTCCCTGTTCATAAGAAGCTGCTTTATGCTTGAGTATGAGAAATTGTCCGTGACGCATTGCCGTATTCTTTCAAACAAAACTCCGGCTCCTGATGAACTGAGCGGCATTCCGTTTTTCTCCGTGTGCGGTATGTCATAAAGCTCAAGCTCCCTGCTCAGATACGGTCCGTAAGTGTCCATGTTCGGCACATTGATAGCGATACCTTCCCAGGGGATGTTTTCTTCTTCGTGCAGCTGCCTGATTTTCAATGCGACATAACGCAGCTCCGTCCTTGAGTTCGTGAAAAAATTGCACAGTGGTTTACGCTCGTTTTTTTCCGGCAGATGGATTATCTCAATGTCCTTCGACGACTCAAGAATCTCCCGGTATTCCATGTAGTCCATGAGTATTTCGGGAAAGAAGATAAAATATCTGTTGCCGTCAGCTTTGAAAGGCGGGGTCTCCCATGCAGGATCGAAGAGTCCGTTTGCGTCAAGAAATTTCTTGTAGTGTGTGAAAATCTCCATGTAGTCCTTGTCTTCCGCGTCCTCGGAGATTGTGCCGGAAATCCGTTTTTCCCCGAATCTTTTTTCCCATATTGAAAGTGATGGCAGAGTCCGTGAAATCCATGGTGCGAAGGAGACTGATTTTTTTGCGTATTCCCGGGACACAAGGTATGAGAGAAATGGTTTCTCCGCGTTTTCGTTCAACAGCTGCTCGGCGAACAGTTCACGCATGACTCCCGGAATGGATTTTTTGTCCTGAACCGTGGACCTTACCGACGTGCCTTTAAAATCATCCCATGCGATGAATCTTTCCAGGGCGACTGCTTTTGTGTCCGTGTTTTGAATCACCCAGTCAGCCCACATCGTTGCCGCAATCTGAGTCGGAAACACGAAAATATTTTCCGTGCCGCCGACATTTTTCCGTAAAGTTTCTTCTATTAAATTTGATTTGAAATCCAAATTGGAACCAGCCATGTTGTCCTCTTCTGTAATGGTAACATCGAAAAACAGAAGTTCTTCGATGTTACCTAATTTTTTTCTTCCACTTGATAATATAGTCCATTTTCCGACTTTTGTTCAGAGCGATTGCACGTTTTTTTCAAATTTTTTTTCATAACCCATTGATTTTTTTCTGCGTCTGTGATATAATACTTCTATCTTTTGGGGATATAGCTCAGTTGGTAGAGCATTTGGTTCGCAATCAAAGGGTCACCGGTTCGACTCCGGCTATCTCCACTCATTCAAATCCTTTGGTATGCCTTCGGGAACTTTTGATTTTTCAGATGCGGTTTTCGGAGGCTGATTTTTTTTCTGCAAGTGATGGAAACAAAATCCGAAATGTGATACAATGCCACGCATGAATTACTTGAAAAAACGGCTCTTTGCTTCTTTCAGGATTTTTGTTGTTGCGCTCTCCATTTTTTTGTCTTGTGTTCCGGTGTTTGGAGACGATTCTGAGGACAAAAGCTGGAATGAATCATTTGAAGAAAAATACGGCTCTTATGGTGATTTTTATACGGCAGGTGAATTGGAATCACTTTCGCACACTTACTACGAATACGGAACCCCATCCACAAAATGGACCGTGCTGATTTATATGAGCGGCTCGGATTTGGAAAGCTCCTATGGCGAGGGTAGCAGGACACTTTTGAAAATTGCGGCCGCATGCAACAATCCGAATGTAAGAATCCTTGCACAGACCGGAGGTTGCACTCGATGGAATAATATCAGGGTCTCATCAAAAAAGATGCAGCGTTTCAGGCTTTCAGGCAAAAGTCTTGAGCAGATTGCGGAAGTCCCTCTTGATTCAATGGGAAAATCAGAGACGCTTTCTTCCTTTATAAGCTGGGGCAGAAAAAATTATCCTGCTGACCGCTACATGATTCTTTTCTGGGGGGAGGGCGCACCGGTTTCCTCAGGATTTTTGCACGACAAGCTTTACTCCGATGATTTTCTTTCCGTCGCGGAAATGAAGCAGGCACTTTATGATGGAGGCGTCCATTTTGACATCGCTGTCTTTGACGCAAGCCTCGCACAGTCGCTTGAGCTTTGCCGGGAGATTTCACCCTACGTTCATTATTCGGTCGGTTCCGAAGAAACTATGCTTCCCGAAGGTCTCGACTACGAATCCTGGGTTTCATACTTGAGCAAAAACAACGGATGCAGCGTTCAGGGACTTTGCAAAAAAATTGCCGACACATATTGCGATTTTGCGGAGGATGTTGATTTTGAGGAGAGCACGATTTCCGTCGTGGATCTTTCACAGATTGGACCGCTCTACAAATCTTTCGTAAAAATGTCTGATGAAATGCAGGACGCGTCTTCTTCAATCAGCGGAATAAAAAATCTCAGTGTCGCTTCAAGGGACTCCCTGACCTTTGGAATCTACGGAATGCTTGACCGCTCGAATATGCTGGACCTTGGTGATTTTGCCCGCAATACGCTTGACGTGCTTCCCAACTCATCCTTTGAGATTCTTGAAAATCTGGAGAAGTCCGTGATTTATGAAAGGCATGGTTCCAAAAGACTTGCCGCTTCAGGTCTTTCGTTTTTCTATCCAGTTGATTCTTCCGCCGCTGAGCTTGATTCCTATGCGTCGTTTTCTGGAAACGGTCCCTATCTTTCATACATTGATTCCATCACGGATTACTGGCGTGCTCCTGCGTGGGTTCCCGGATTCCTTCCGACGAAAGAAAATCAGGTGCCGTCCCTTTCCGAATCTGTTCCTGCCAAAAGCCGCGATTATCCCGTCCGTCTTGATGAAAGAGAGTCTGCTGACGGTGTGCCTGTGTTGACTTTGACTTCGGGAGCGGAATCAGTCTCGCAGGTTTCATTCGGTCTTCTTTTTATGGAGCGTGAGTCCGGCAAGATTCTGAACGTCGGATTTCGCGAGGCCAATTCTCTGGATGAGACTGGAACGATTTATGGCGGTGCCCTTTCATTGCGCTGCATGTCCATGGATTCAAACATAATGAACTGCATTTATATGGAAGAAAAAAACTCCGAGCTTGATTTTTCCGTGCCTGTGCTTTTAAACGGAAGGAGCACGAATCTTCTCTTTTCCACGAATCCTGATGACGGTGGCTGCGAGCTCGTGGGTGCGTTCGATGCGATGACATTTCATTCTCCCATGCCGAGAAAGCGCAATCTGCTCAGAACTGGGGACATGCTGGAATTCACTTTTACTGATATTGAGTCTTTTGCCGAAGTCGCTGTCGGTTACACCACGGTCAGATCCTCAAATAAAATTTCGTTGCGCAATCTTCCCGATGGAAATTACATGGGATATTATGTTGTCACCGACGTTTTTGGAAATACTTACGAAAGTTTGGGACGCACAATCAGGGTTTCCTCCGGGGTGATTGTTCCTGTTGTATCATCGGAGACGGAGATTTTTTAACGCGGGATTTATTTTAGTCCGTAAGTTTTATAATAAGAAGAAACTCTTGCAACTGATAGGTGAATGTGTTATAATCCGTTGCAAACTTTCAGGGGGTTCACAATGGAAACAGTTGATATAGTCCGGCAGCTTGCAATCATAATCATATTCGCGAAATTTTTCGGGCTGCTCGCACGTAAGCTCAAGGCTCCTCAGGTGGCTGGTGAAATCATCGCGGGGCTCATAATCGGTCCGAGCCTTTTGGGGTGGGTGCAGACTTCGGATTTTCTTGCGGGACTTTCCGAAATCGGCGTAATCATGCTCATGTTCAACGCGGGTCTCAACACTAGCATCAAGGATTTGAAAAAATCAGGACTTAAGGCGACCTTGATTGCGTGCGTTGGCGTGGCCTTTCCTCTGGTCTGCGGCACAATCCTCTTCATGTCTTTCTACGGATTCGACAAGGTGGGGAGCGAGCAGTTCTACAAGGCACTCTTCGTCGGTACAATCCTCACGGCAACATCGGTGAGCATTACGGTGCAGGCCTTGAAGGAGCTTGGAAAACTTTCATCTTTTGTGGGAACTACAATTGTGAGTGCGGCAATCATTGACGATGTGATTGGAATTGTTGTGCTCACGTTTGTAATAGGTCTTAGCCCGAAATCATCTGCGGCGGGGGCAGGTTCAAGCGGCATCCTCAAA
Organism: Treponema sp.; assembly: GCA_016288205.1. Lineage (GTDB taxonomy): Bacteria > Spirochaetota > Spirochaetia > Treponematales > Treponemataceae > Treponema_D. Next base: position 52,486 of record JAEEYO010000049.1, read on the forward strand.
ATCATTTTGCTTACGGTTCTCTTTTTTGTTTTCGCCGTGGTATTCGGAATTATCTTCCATAAAATCTTCAAGCACTACGAGAAAAAACACAGCCATGAGCGTCGTATTCCCATTGCGGGTCTCGCACTTGCTTTTTCCATGTCGTACATCGCGCAGCATTTTTTTGGTGTGGCAGACATTACGGGCGCTTACATTGCGGGTGTGATTCTTTGCTCCACGAAGGACTCTCCTTACATCGCTCGGAAGATGGACGTGAACTCATACATGATTTTTGGTCCCGTGTTTTTTGCATCCATCGGGCTTCAGACGAACATCCGCACTCTGGATTTTTCCATCGCACTTTTTGCGCTTGCATTTGTCGCGGTTGGAATGATTTCAAAAATCATCGGTTGCGGCTCGGTCTCACGTCTCCTTGGATTTAACGGAAGCGACAGTTTCAAAATCGGTGTGGGAATGATGACTCGTGGGGAAGTCGCATTGATTGTGGCACAGCGCGGACTTACCGTTGGTATGCTCGACCATGCGTTTTTTACTGCGGTCATCCTTTTGATTATTGTCAGCTCAATTTGTACGCCGATTATCCTCAAGGCCATTTATTCCCATGACGAGAAAAAAGCTCTGGGGCAGGCGGCTCCGCAAATCAGCGAATGAAATACATGGACTTTTAGATGGGCGGTTCCGTAGATATTTTTCAAGTCCTGAAAGATTTGAACATTCCGTATGAAGTGCAGGAGCACAAGGCGATTTTCTCCGAGGAAGACTCAAAGGATGTGGTCATAACATTAAAAGGCTGCGACGTAAAAAATCTTTTCGTAAAAGACAAGAACAAAAATTTTGGTCTTGTTAGTATGGACTTACACAAGCGCGCAGACTTAAAAAAAATTGCGTCTCAGCTCGGTTTCGGTCGCCTGAGTTTCTGCAATCCAGATGAGCTGAACCAATTTCTTAACATCACTCCTGGATCCGTAACTCCTCTTTGCATAATGTTTGACACCGAGAAAAAAGTCAAAGTCCTTTTCGACAAAAATTTTGAAGGTCAAAACGTGATAATCCACCCGCTAAGAAACACTGCGTCAGTGAGCCTCAGCTTTGAGGATTTAAAAAGGTTCGTTGAGCACTTCGGTCACGACTGGATGATCGGGGATGTGGGGTAAGAAAATGCAGAAAAGATTATCGCTGAGATAAAAAAGGACTAAAACCTCTGCATTTAGTACAAAAAAAGCCAATTTTTTGTGTAAATGCAATAAAATATGTACCAAAAATAGAAAAATTGGTATATAATATGTATTATGTATCCCAAAAACATTAAAAAGAGGACATATTGACCTTCAGATGATTTGTCCTGTGAAAGATTTGTGCCATCTGCTGAAAACGGAAGTTGACACAACTTTTTAGGAGGAAAAATGAAGAAATTTATTTTATCAATGATGTTGATAACATTCTTTTCATTTAGTTTATTTGGGCAAAGTATTGAGGATTTTGAAAAAGATTTTATCAATGCAACCAAAACTGAGTTTTCTGAAACAGATTTAAATAACATGTATCAGAAATATTCAATTTTACTGGAACCATACTATGATATGATGGAGCTTATGGCAAACAATGAACAAATTGTTGAATATCCACTGTCAAAATTTAAAGAAACTGCCAGTTACAAAAATAATATAAATATTTTATTTAACTCAAAAAATGACAACCAACGATTATTGTCTTATTTGGTTATTGCAGGAGCGGGTGATAAAAAATTTGAAAAAAAACTTTTAGAAAGGCTTAAAACCGAAAAGTCCGAGGCCAATGTTATTTGGGCTGGTATGACTTTAATGCTGTTAAAAACCAAAAATACAACAGCTCTATTTGACTTTTTGGTAGAATACGAAAACTTTGGCGATGCTCATATGCTTCCTTTGTTTATTCAATTGGATAAGAAATCATTACAAAAAACCGCTTACGATAGAATTAATAGTAAAAATGTAAAAGCCAAAATCCTTGCCGCTCAAAGTCTTTCGGTTACTGGAAAAAATAAAAAAACCGAAAAATTATTACTAGATGCTGTTAGAAACTGGGATTATAGTATAAAGGGGTATGCAATTTATTCTATAAAAGAACTTAGAATCGGCAACCTCAAAAATGATTTTATTCCATTATTAGATAATCCACAAACTCAAAGCATTGCAATTCAAGCTTTAGCTAATAGCCCGACAAAAGAAGATGTTGATTATCTAAAACAGTTAGTGGGAAACGATGGTCCTGTTTCAAAGGAATTATTAGACGGATTTTATGAATCACAAAATATAGAAAATGTAAAATTCTGGCTGCATTTGGTTTCTACAAGAGAGATTCCAAAGAATTATTATTTTAGTGTATCTAAACAACCTTTGTTATTTTCGGATGAAGTATTAAAAGATGTTCAAGATGCATTAAGAACGACAAAACACGTAGAAATTCAAAAATATCTGATTAGAGTCTTGGAAGGTAGAAATGATCAGGAGTCAATGGATATAATTTTTACTTATTTAGATAGTAAAGATTCTTCAGTCAGGTATTGGACTGTAGATATTTTGAAAGGAAAGCAGCCTGTTGAAGTTTTAAATAAACTGATAGAAATGTTAAAAAATCCAGAACAAAGAGAAGTTTCAATCACCAATGTATTGATAGAAAATAATATAAACTCGCTTCAAGATATATATGAAAAAATATATCAGACTGATAAGAGTCGGGATTGGCAAAGTAGCTCTCTTAAATATCTTTCGACTTTTTCAAAACAAAATCATAAAAAGATATTTCTAGAAATTTTAGAAAACCCTAAATCAGATTCTTTTAGAAAGAGAGATGCTGCTATGGGGTTGGCAAATTTAAAAGATGAATCTTCTGTAGATGTAATAATTCAAGCTTGCGAAGAAGAAAGTGCCCATAGTGATTATAACGCCCGAACTTATTTAATTGCTCTGTCAAAAATAAAAGGTGAAAAGGCAAGGAAATATATTGAGACATATAAAAATAGTAAAGAAAAAATGGTTAAAGATTTAGCGAATGAATTACTTGCAGGCTGGGATAACTGACATATTCTAATAGTGTTCTGTAAAATAAAAAGAACGCCTGTGGAGGAAAAATGAATAAAAGAATGAAAACCAAAGAAGATATAATTAAACAGCAAAAAGAATTTATTCAAGAAATGAGAGATAAAACTATCACTTTCATAAATTCAATAGATAAATCAGAAATTGAAACTATTCTTCTTTCTGGAAGTGTTTCGCGTGCTGATTATTTTCCGCAGAAAAAAGAAAACGGTGAATACAACGGAATGGTTGATTTAATCGTTATGCGTAAGAACGGCAGTAAGATTACAGCGGAAGATGTTTTCGGACCTGATCAGGATCCGCCAATTCCATATCATTGTATAAAGATTGATAACATTTGGTTTGCCATTTTATTTACTGATTTTATTGATACAGACATGTTTTCGAAGTTTGAAGAACCAAGAAAATTTTCTGTATTAGAATCACAAATATTATTCGACCCAAATGATTCCTATAAAAAAGCGCTTGAAAAAATAAATCAGTTTGCAAAAGGAGATTTAGAAAATAATCTAAATAATTCGTTGGGTTACATTCATTATCTGATTTCAGATTACAAAAAAGACCGCTGGTATCGTCGCGATGCGTTCATTCAATTACACGAGAATTTGAATACAGCAATAAGAGCAGGCGTTCGTGCCTTATTTTATTTGAATGGATTTTATTCTCCGGCAGAGGACAGGGCAATTTATTATTCGCACAGTTTACAAAAACTTCCAGAAAATTATTCAGAAGTAATTTCACAAGTTTGCAATCAAAATTCAGATTCAGAAGAAGACTATTTCAGACGCGAAAAAATCTTCATGGGAAGCATAGTCGGTTTTGTCGAAAAATCAAAATCTTGTAAATAAACGGAGTTAGTTTGGAAAATATTTTATTGAATATCTGGATAGAAATGAAAAATGGGATAAAAGTAAGACTAATATCCAAAGATATATATAATTCAGGTGAAAAGTATATTTTAATAATGGAAATAAATGAAAATGGAATTTTCAAAAATATCAATTTGATGGTAAAAGGCAGAAAAGTGTTTGATACTTCTGGAAAATGCTTGGATTTCGGTGATGCATATCCGTCAACTACAGAATATGGTAAAATGATGATTACAAAGCAGTTTATAAACGCTTGGCTAGAATAAATAATGCATGAGAAATGTTCGTAGCCGGCAGAGGTGTGTCATTTGGCGTTATCGTTGGTGTAACCGATGAATATGTTATTACACGAATGGGAAAATACACATTATATACTAGATTGGATGATATTGCATGTATTTCGATTACAAATGATGTTACACAAAAGAAATAATCTCATCTCCGGTGCGGGATTGACCCGCGCCCTGCCTTTTTCCCTCAATTATTCCGCAAATTGCCATGAAAAATGTAATAATTTTTTATTCCCTATGTCATGATTTGATAGACGTCGAGTGTTAAAATCTCCTGTGAAGATTCCATAGATTTTGCAAAATAAAAATCTTGCGCAATGTGGAATGTGTGGTATAATGGGTGGGTAGAGGAATATGTGGTATGAGTGAAAATATTTGCTTGAAATCTATTGCGGAATTGTTGAACTTTAAATTCTTTATTCCAAGTTACCAGCGGGGATACAGGTGGACAGAACAGCAGGTTAAGGATTTGCTGAATGATGTTTGGGAATTTATGCAAAAAAAAAGGCTGATGAAGGAGCTTTTTACTGCCTGCAACCACTGGTAGTTAAACAAACTTGTGATAATAGATTAAAATAAAGATGGTGGTGAATTTATGAACAGTATTGAATTGAAATCTATTGAAGAATATCTCGAAGATAAAGAGAATTTAACTTTTGTCATTCCAAATTATCAGCGTGGTTATAAATGGCGAGCTAGAGATGTTGAATATCTCATTGATGATATTGCGGAAATTAAAGAAAACGATACTGGTGATTATTGCCTTCAGCCAATAGTTGTTGCAAAGGGGAAAGCTGGCAATGAGTTAATCCTTGTGGATGGACAGCAACGACTTACTACTATTTGGCTTGTATTGAACTGGGCAAGCCATAACGGTGTTCATAATGACAATAGAATAAATATTGATATTAGATATGATACACGTGATGATAGTAATGACTATTTGAATGATATAAAGAAGTATGGAGAATATAAACATGACAAGAATACATGTGACACCTATTATTTCTCCGAAGCTTTAAAAGTTATAGAAAATCGAAAAGTTAAGCTAGAACTCTTTTTCAAAAACTTGTCAAAAAATGTAAAAGTCATTTGGTATGAAATAGATCCCAAAGAAGGTCCCGCCCACTTCGAGCGATTAAACAATGCCAAAATTAGTTTAACGAACGCAGAACTTGTAAAAGCTTATCTTTTTACAAATGCTAAAGAATCCGTAAGGCAACGCATGGCTTGTGAATGGGATGAAATGGAATACAAACTCCAAAATGATGATTTCTTTTTATTCATCACAAAAAAGGATAGTGCTTATAACAAAGATTATAACCGTATAGAGATGCTGTTGGATTTATATGCAAAAACAACGCAAAGCGACAGAGAAAAAGATGAGTTTCATACGTTTAATGAAATCGTAAAAGAGGATTGCAGTGTTGAAGAAAAATGGCAGGAAATCCAAAACATTTTCAATCGTTTGCTCTGTTGGTACAATGATAACTTTTTGTTCAATATGATTGGTTATCTTATTGAAAAGAAAGGTGATGGTGAGTTGTCAGTAATATGGAAAGAATGTAATGGGAAATCTGTAAATGATTTTAAGGAATATGTCCGAAAACGAGTTACGGAAAATATGCCATCAAAAGATACGATTTGTAATCTTGTGTATAAATCTCCAGAAACAAAAAATGCTCTGTTATTATTTAATATATTGTCACTGATGTCTGTTGTCGAGTCCCCATCTCAAAATGAATACAAATATAAGTTTAATGATAAATTTCATTTTGATTTATATAAAAAAGAGAATTGGGATATAGAGCATGTTCATGCAACGGCTTCTCAACCTCCGCAGAAAAAAAGTGAATGGATATTATGGTTGAGGAATCTATCTTCTGATAAAGAAGTGAATAAGAAAATTATAGAATTAACTAATAATTCTAATTCGGATAATAGTTATCTCCCCAAAGAATACAAAGAATGGATAGAAAAGGCTGCAAAAATAGAAGATATCGAATTAGACGGTATAGACAGAGATAATCATCCCGATTTTAAGGAGCTAAAAAAAGAAAATTTTGAACCGATGTATGAAGATATCATCCATGCCATTGAAGGTAATGATGAGGATGCTGAACCTAAACAAAACAGCATCGGTAATCTCGTTCTCTTGAATGCAAGCATCAATCGCTCTGGAGCATATAAAGTTGCGCCATTTTCTGTAAAACGAAGGATAATAATGGAAAAGGTAAAAAGCGGTTCGTTTGTTCCACTTGGGACACAGAATGTTTTTATGAAGGTTTATACTCCAACTCCTGGAAATTTTTATAAATGGGAAAAAGAAGCCTGTTATGATGGTAATGGAAAGTCAGATCGTAACTACTATATCGATGCAATCATTAGCACTTTTGACAAATTGAGAGGGTAAAAATATGGGAAATATGAAGACTCAACAGAATACTTGTTTTTGGAAAGAAATAAACGAATACAATATATTGATACCAAACTACCAGCGGGATTATGCTCAAGGAAGAAAAGATGGTGGTAGAATTGACAATATTCGCCAGATATTTGTTTCGGAACTATATCAGGCTTTGTCCGAAGATGATGCAAAATGCCACCTCGGTCTAGTATTCGGCTCTTATAACGACGATACAAAAACATTTGTAGCTGTAGATGGGCAGCAACGTTTGACCACAGTATTTCTTTTGCATTGGTTTGTTGCATGGAAAGAAAACAGATTGCAAAACTACGCAGGTATATTAAAGAAATTCGCATGGAATACACGAAGTTATTCTTCTCAGTTTGTGAATTTACTTTTTACATTAGAGCCATCAGACGATGTTATTTCAGCAATAACAGAAAATTGCAATTATTTCTCTGTTTGGGAAAATGATCCTACTGTAAAAAGCATGAAAATAATGCTGAAAGAAATAGAAAATCAATATCCAAATAAACAACAGTTGTGTGATTCTCTTTTTTCAGTTGGTTGCAAAATACAATATGATATTTTAAAACTCGAAAAAGAATCAGACGCTCGAACATATTTAAAAATGAATTCAAGAGGACGACCTTTAACAACTTTTGAGAATTTTAAGTCTAACCTTATTACTTATTTTGAGATTGAAACGAAGAAATTTGATAATGAATGGCTTGATTTTATGCTGGAACGGTCTAAAACTGAAGATGGTGGTTTTAGGGATCCTGACGTTCAATTCATGAATTATATTAATGAATATACATATCTCCAATCAAAATTAAAAGAACAGAATGATTCAAAACTGTTTATTGAGGCAAAGTTGAAAGATGGCGAGAGTGATGTTCCTTTCATAAGTTTTGAAAAATACAAGTCTGTTTTTGATAAAGATATTATCGAGAAATTTGAAAAATCATTGGATTGGATTACTTGTAATTATGATGAAATATGTAATTATGATGCAATAAAAAAAATTGATAGACAAATTAGCTTTGATTCTGATTTTTATCTTGATAAGATAATAAAAGATATCCAGCCAAACTACTCTCATCGCGTTAAGTTTTTTTCATTGTTGAAATATGCGGAATTATCTGAATATAGTAAACTGGATAGTGAACAAGAACAAAAGTCTTTTGAAAGATGGACCCGTGTCTTTAGAAATCTTGTTGAGAATTCAGATATATATGAAAACAACATGAGTGATGTTTGTGAGTCCATAAACAAAATAAAGGACAAGGATATTTATTCATATCTTTCTAATGGGAATACTCTTGAAAGTTTCAATCAAGCCCAAGTGAACGAAGAAATTGAAAAAGCTCGACAAATAATCAAAGATGAATCATGGGAAACAAAAATCATCGAAGCTGAAAAATACGCTTTCTTCAAGGGAGCAATACGATTCTTGTTCATGAATGCTTCGGGTAATGTTGATTGGGATAGCTTTCCTAAAAAGTGGGTATATGCACAGGAGTATTTTAATGAAAATGGAGGCGATGAATTAAATTATGCTCATAAAGAAAAAAACTTGCTTAAAAGCTTTATTAATAGCTTTGATGAAGACAAATATTTTGAATTGCCATTTGTTTATGAATCAACAAAAGATAATTGGAGACAAATCTTACTGGATAAAAGGTGGTCAAATCCAGTTCATCAATTATTAACTAATGATATATCGGTTGAAAAAATGGATTATATAGAAACACCGAATCTAAATTCTGTAAATAAGAGTATAAAACAATTGTGTGTGTCGGGTGAGCTGTTGGACATGATGCCTAATGGGTATTATAAAAAAGGTGATACTCTACATCAATGGTATTATTGGGATGATTTTAGATTTTCAGATTCTCTAACTAAAATATTCGAAGAAATTAAAGAGATTGGAAGTATTAAATCTGAAAATCTTGCAGAAAATTTTGGATATGTAGTTTTAAAAGGACCTGACATAAACTTTAAGTATGGGAATTTTTGTTTTATTTTACGGAATGAAAAAGAATTGATTTTATGTAATGACGAGAGTTTCAATACAAGGTTAGTATCGGAAAGTAAGATTATCAGTAAAATGACAGATGAAATTACCAAAGAGAAAATAGAAGAAACTTGCAAAGATTTAATTGCCATGTTACACAATGATAAGTCAGCAATTGTATAATATAATAGTTTTGATAGGAAAATCTTCATAACACCCAAAAAACATACGCCACAAAAGGAGGAATATATGGCAGATACAATTATAAAGGTTATAGGTATTGGTGGTTGTGGAATCAACATTGTCAACAGCATTATCGACAAGGAAATAAAGGGTGTTGAATGTGTTGCAGTGGACACGGATAAGCTTGCGCTGGATAAGTCAAAGGCTCAGAAAAAGCTTCTGATTGGAGAAAAGTCTGCAAATGGTCTGGGTGCGGGCGGACAGCCGGATTTTGGAGAGAAGGCCGCTCAGGAAGATGCCGAAATTGTAAAGGCTTTGTTCTCCGAGGGGCAGGATTGCATTGCCGTCATTGTTGCAGGTTTGGGTGGTGGCACAGGAACTGGTGCTGCGTCAGTTGTAGCAGAAATAGCCAAGGAAAATGGGGCGTCAACTATCGCAATAGTCTGTAAGCCGTATGAATTTGAAGGTGATGTAAGAATCAAGTTTGCAGAGGAAGGAATCAAAAAGCTGTGTAATAGTGTAGGCAGTATCATAACACTAAAGAACCAAGGAATTATGACAGCTATAGACGATTTGAACCTTTCTGGAATTTCTTTCGAGGAGACTTCAAAAATCATCTGCAATGTTCCGTGTAAGTTTGTTCAAATGCTTTCAGGTCTGGTTTATGATGACAATGTTAAAGGCAGCATGAAATTGATAAAGTCAATATTATGACATCTTAATCTTTTTTTTTCAAAAATCTTTTCCACTCCGTCACGTTCTGATAGACCTCCAGTGTTATAATGCTCTTATCAAACGCACAAATATAAGGAGGCACTTTATGACACATGAGAATTCAGTCATTAATCAGACCTGTAAAGACAATGGTGATTTCAATATTGTTGATGGCATTCTAGTAGAATATCTTAGCAATGATTCATCTGTAGTTATCCCCGATGGCGTAATAAAAATCAATGATCGTGTGTTTTTGGGTGATTGTGTTACATCTGTAAGTATTCCAGTAAGTGTGAAGAAAATTAACGAATATGCCTTTAACATACTTAAGGATATACATTATGCTGGTACTCGGGAGCAGTGGAATAAAGTAAGGAAGAGTATATGCTGGAGGAAGTCAGCAGATGTCGTGCATTGTATAGATGGTGATGAGGAACTTCCTCAGTTTTACTTCAGAGATAATGTGTTGGAAAACTATTATGGAGTTTCGGATTCAGTTGTTATCCCCGAGAACGTGAACAGAATCGGCGAGGCGGCATTTGCAGTTTGCGAATCTGTTGTGTCAATTATCATACCTGATGGAGTGACAGAAATTGGGGAGAGAGCTTTCATGGGCTGTGAATCACTTAACTCTATCGTTATTCCGGATAGCGTGATGGAAATTGGAGATTATGCCTTTGAAAATTGTGAATCGCTTGAATATATCACTATTCCTCCGAATGTTCAGACAATAAACGAGTGTCTCTTTGTCGGATGTACCTCTCTTAAGTCTGTAAATATTCCAGCGAGTGTGAAAAAAATTTGCTCTTGTGCATTTAAGGACTGTTCTGCTCTTGCAGAAATTCATTTTGCTGGTACTAAAAAACAGTGGGGTTTTGTAAAGAAGGATGAGTACTGGAGAAAATATATCCCTGCTTCATCTGTACAGTGCAAAGATGGTAGTGTTGAATTATCGCAGTTCAGAATCAATGACGGTGTGCTTGAACAGTATTATGGTGTAAGTGAGTCTGTTGTTATTCCCAATAATGTGATAGAAATAGGACGCTTTGCATTCAGTTGTTGCGAGACACTTTTATCAGTCAGTATTCCAAATACTGTGATAGAAATTGGTGATGCTGCATTTGATGGCTGTAACTCACTTAAATCAATCTGTATTCCTGAAGGAGTTATGGAAATCCATACTTCTACTTTCAGTCAGTGCATATTGCTTGAATCGGTTTCTATTCCGAAAAGTGTGAGGATAATCGAAGAAGAGGCCTTTTGTGCCTGTGTGTCTCTCTCTTCGATTGATGTTCCTGCTGGAGTAATAAAAATATATGATAAAGCTTTCTTTGACTGCATGCACCTCGTTTCAATCAGTATCCCTGCGTCCGTGACGGAAATAGGAAAAAATGCCTTTTGTGGATGCCACTCACTCAAGGAAATCCACTATAGCGGTGCGGAAGAACAGTGGAATGCCTTGGTAAAAGGTGATGGTTGGAATGAGGGTTGTCCAGATTTAAAAGTAATCTTTGATTAGAAAATATAGGTGCTTAAACTCACTTTTTCCAAAAAAAATTTTTGCTGCTACATCGCAATCTGATAGAGTGGGTGTGATATAGTTCTAGGCAGCAAATGTGCGATATGGAGAAAATCTGCCAGGTTGACGGCGCACTGTGCCACTTGCTGTTAGTAAGGTAAGTCTTCCGGCATGATTTCTCCATAACGGAAATAAAATCTTAGGAGGATTTTATGACAAAGAGATTTTTTTTATCCATGCTTATTGCATTTGTGATGGTTGGTTCTGTTTCTGCCGAAAAGTACAGGTATTATATGCTTAGTCAAAGCAACCCGAATAGTGCCATGTTCTTGATAATGCAGACATCAGAGGAGTTGCCGGAAGAAAAGGTAAAAAACTTGGAAAATGCTGGCGGAGGAGCACTGAATACAAAGCAGGATCGTTTTGCAGCAGAAGCGGGATTAAAGAATGTTCAATCATATTATTATATGGGAGCGTTACAGCCTGTCTTTGTTGATTACACAAAAGATGCAAGTGACCCTGATATGAAATTTATCGATTCCTGGGAAGAATTGTTAAAGTACATTAGATGGGAAAAATAATCTTCTGGGTGGTATTTGATATTTACTGGGGTGGTATTTGATATCTATTGTCAAATATCACCTTTGGAGAAATGAATTGACGATATATGGATTTGATTCAAACTGCGGTGAGGTAAAACAATGACATATTATGCAATAGATTTTGAAACGGCGAACAATTATCAGAACAGCGCTTGTTCCGTTGGAGTGGTGCGCTTTGTTGACGGCGTGGAAAAGGACAGCGTTTATTCACTTATCAAGCCTGCAAAGATGTACTTTCGCCCGGATTTTACGGACATTCATGGAATCAGTTATGGTGATGTCCGGCATTGTCCTCAGTTCCCGGAAGTATGGCAGACTGTTGTGGAGCCGTTTCTTAAATCATCTGGGGAAGAAAAAATCCATTTTGTGGCTCACAACGCTCAGTTTGACATGGGGGTAATCCGCGCTTGTTGCGATTACTTTGGCATGCCTCTGCCAGAAGCTGATTATGCATGCACACTTCAAATAGCACGTAAAGCATGGACAGATTTTGATTGTCACAAGCTTACCTATTTAGCCGAGAAGTTTGGCATTATATATAAAGCTCATGATGCCCTTGATGATGCCAGAACCTGCGGGAAAATCCTTGCGATGGCGGCCGAAAAATCAGACCGCAGCATTGATGAATTGTTCTCACAGTATCAGAAAGATTTATGATAATGGTGTAATACCTAATTGGAGGAAAATATGCAAGACAAAACAACAATTAAGAAGCTTTTTGATGAATCTGACATTCAGTTCGCTGTACCTGCTTATCAGCGAGCATATTCGTGGGAAGTGGATTTAGATAAAAAGCAGGTTAGACAATTTTATCAAGACTTAATTGACCAAATTAAGTTTACAATGATTGGACCTGACACAATATCTAGAAAAACTTATTTCCTGGGTCATTTCATTTTTGAAAAGGATTCCCAAAATCCAAATAAATATTGGATAATCTATCGTGGATTGTGAAACAGAATATAGCATTTTCTCTGGTATTATGCAGAAAATAAAGGGGTGGGAGGACAGGTGTGATTCAGATTTCCTTGAAGTTGGGCTCAAGTGCCTTGTTTGAGTGAAAATTTGTACAGGAGTATATTATGTCAAATCAAAAAGTCGGGATATTCTGGTTTTATAAAGGCAAAGTCATTTTTTCTCATGCCGTTTCAGTTGAATATGGCCTTCTTTATGGGGAGACCGTAACTGGAACAAGGGATCATGCTGAATATTGGGAAGAGCTCAGAAAGGACGGAAAACTGAATGTTTTGGGTGAAAGTCTGCGTGAAGAGTACTTTTCCATAGCTCGGGGTCGGGTTGTTTTTCACAAGGATACTGGGAAATTTTCGGTTTACCATGGTAACAATATGAAAAAGACAGATTTACATAAAGTTGGCTTATTCTTTAATCTGCCGGAAGATAGGACTGATTTTGAAGAAGATTTGCACTATTGTGACCTTACGGATTCGGAATGGAATAAAATATTTTGAAAAAAATTGATAGTCTATCACTGTATGATAGATTGAGTATGGTATAAATATATCATATTAAGCCAAGTTAAAACCTTATGTTGGCTTACAGGAGGATATTATGAGTGAGAAAACACAGAAGCGTAATGGGGAACGTCTCCCGATTTTGGCAAGACTTGTAAAAATTCACAGAAAAATAAAATCAGGGTGCTATCCGAATGCAAGGCAGCTTGCTTATAGTCTTGAAGTCAGTGTTCCGACCATTAACCGGGATATTGAATTTCTAAAAGACAGGTTCCTTGCACCGATTGAATACGATGCGAAAAATCGGGGCTATTATTATTATGAAGACTATGACATGCCGTTGAACCGCATTTCTCCGGCGGACATGCAGACGCTTTTTTCGGCAAAGATGCTCCTTTCGAGTTATGAGGGAACGCCGATTTATGAAGATGTTGAAAAGATGATTGATTTCCTGACTGATTCAAAGACTCCTGGCAATTCTAATTTTTTAAAGCGAATTGCTGTGGCTCCGTCTCCAAAAATAATCCTGGATGAAAAGTTGTGGTCTCAGATAGTCAATGCCATGCAGGAAAATCGCGTGATTGAGTTTGACTATAACGGAAGATGGAATCCCAGTTTAACTCATCGTCGTGTGCATCCGTATCAGATACTTCTTGATGATGGTGTGTGCTTTGTCTTTGGATTTTCAGAGGAAAGAAACGCGGAAAGAATATTTGCGTTGAATCGTATAAAAAATCTCGTGATTACGGATGATGCTTTTGAATTACCGAAGGATTTTGATTTTTCTTCTCGCTGTGGTGGCGGAAAATTTGGCATTTTTATTACCGATGACAAGGAAGAATTCGTGATTGACTTTTATGATGAGTCGCGTCAGGTTGCAAAGGATTGTATCTGGGCAGCGGATCAGAAAATCACCGATTACGATGACGAGTGCCGTACTCAGATTACATTCACTTCAACACAGTATCTTAAGGTCCTTGAGTGGATACTGTCACAGGGAAAAAACGCTCGCCCGGTTTCCCCGGAATGGTTTGTTGAGGAATGGAAAAAGGAAGTCACAGCAATGGCAAAAATGGTGGAAAAATTGTAATTTTTTTCACTACTTCTGTATTTTCTCCCATAATGCCGCTATTTCCTGCTTCCAGCGTTTCACGAGAGAGCGGGGGGCGAGGGGCTCGGCTTGGCATCCCCATTTCATTATCTGCTCGAAGACTTTTTCTTCCTGGGCAGATGAGAATGTGATGGTCGTGTATTCGTCGGTTTCCTTCAGGATTTTTTGGTCGTCGGCCCATTTGTGGCGTTTGATCCAGTCCTTCGCATAATCGGTGAAGCGGATTTTGAATGTCTGCGTGTTGTCGTCCTTGAACGCTCCCAGTCTTCCGCCGCCGTTGAGCTTGTTGAAATCAAAGTTTTTCGGCAGCTTGAATGTTTCGCCTGTGATTGCGATGTCCGCCATGAAATTCAAATCATACAAAAGAATCATGTTGGCGTACTCACTGTATGCGGAAAGATATGCGGAACCGTTGTCCAAAATCAGCTGATAGGGGCAGACTGTTCGGATTGCATTCATTTTTCTTTCTGAGCTTGACTTGACGTAGCGGAATTGTATCTTCCGGTTTTTCTTAATCGCCTCGTAAACCCTGTCCCAGTTTTTTATGTCAATGTCATATTTAATTTGCGGCGAGACAATCACGCGGCCGGAGGAAAACAAAATGTCCTCCTTGAAAACTTTTGGCTCTAGAAACTGAATGAGACTTGTAACGCGGCCGTAAAGGGGAGTTCCCTCGTATTGCTGGAGGAGTCCGCTCATGCTTGCAATGAGGTCAATGTTTTTTTGTGTCTCCTTTGTGTAAATCTGCTCGACTTTCCTTTTAATTTTGTAGCTTCCGTTGACCTGCCTTTCCTCAATCAAATCCATGTCCTTCAGTTTTTTGATGGCACGGTAGACGGTGATTTGGGTGGCGTTCAAACGTTCCTGCAAATAGACCGCGTTGCATTTTATCTCTGGATGATCCGATGCTTCGCGTAAAATGCAGAGTATCTCGCTACCCCGTTCGTCAAGCTCGGGATCCAAATCTTTTTCCAATTTTTTTTTCTCGCGTCTTAACTTATTCTCGCGTATTTCTTCTTCGGAAAGTCTCTTACTCATAATTATATTTTAGCACAGTATTTCGAATCTGTCATCAAATTTTTTTAAGTGGGAACTGAAAGCGGAGGGGATAAAATTGTAGGGGCAGCCTTAAAAATCTTGTGACTCTAAAAACTGCCCCTTTGGTTTTTATTGATTGCTTTTACTTTGCGAGTTTTTTCGCGCTGTCTTTTTCCCAGGGATCGGCACGCACGAAGGTTTCCTCGCGGTCGCTTCCTACTGAGACAATCGTTACCGGGGTGGATGTGAAATCCTCAATGAACTCGATGTATGCCTTTGCATTCTTCGGCAGGTCGTCGTATGACTTGCATGCCTTGAGGTTTGTCTTCCATCCTTCGAACTTTTCCAGAATGGGTTTTGCGTTGTTCATTGCGTCCACGTTCGCGGGGAAGTCGGTCACAATCTTTCCGTTGATGTCGTAGGCGACGCATGCCTCAATCTGGTCCATCTCGTCGTAGATGTCGAGGTGGGTGAGCACGAGTCCGTCCAGGCTGTTCACGCGGCAAGCATATCTGAGGGCAACCAGGTCAAGGTAGCCGCAGCGTCTTGCTCTACCGGTTGTGACTCCGAACTCATGTCCCGTGTTGCGCACGTAATCGCAGAGCTCGCTTTCGGTCTCGTTGTTGAACTCGGATGGCATTGGTCCGTTACCGACGCGGGTCTCGTATGCCTTGAAGATTCCGACGATTGTGTCCAAATCATGCGGTCCGATTCCGCTACCGACGGCCGCTCCTGCTGCACAAGAGGGACCTGAGCTTACATAAGGATAGGTTCCTGAGTCAATGTCGAGCATGGCACCCTGAGCACCCTCAAAAAGGATGTTGTCCTTGCGGTGTGCCCACATCTCGGCGGTCAGGTCTACGCGCATTGAAAGCAGGCGGTCCATGTATTTGTCGAGATATGCCTTGTCCTCTCCGGTGTACTCGCTGATTTTTTCCTTCCAGTCAAGGTCTGCGAGTCTGAGTCCGTCGCGGTTTGCCTTCTCTCCGTATGTGATTCCGATTCCACGTCCTGTGGTTCCGATGGGGCGGGGGCGGGCTGCGTCACGGTCTTTGTCCATCTGCCTGTACTTCGGCAAAATGATGTGGGCGCGGTCAGAGATGAACACACGTCCTTCCCAGTTGATTCCGTTGTCCTTGAGCATCTGCAGCTCATTGAAAAGTGCCTCCGGGTCAATCACCATTCCGGCTCCGAGGTAAACTTTCTTTTCCGGATAAAGTATTCCGCTTGGAACCTGGTGCAGGGCATAGGTCTTGCCGCCAGTTACGATTGAGTGTCCGGCATTGGGGCCGCCTGAATAGCGAACGACAATCTGGGCATTTTTTGCAAGATAGTCAACCATCTTGCCCTTTCCTTCGTCACCCCACTGGGCACCGATAACAACAACCTTCATTTATATCCTCCATGTGTCAGCTCTTGTAGCTTACAGATGCATTTTTAACGGTAACGTCATGTGCTCCGCTTTCCTGAACGGTAACGGCAGAGACCAAAGTAATCTTGGCTTTTTCCTGAAGCTCGGGGATTGTGAGTGCGCCGCAGTTGCACATTGTATGCACGACCTTGCTGATTGTGATGGCAACATTGTCGTGAAGATGTCCGGCATAGGGAACGTAGCTGTCAACTCCTTCCTCAAAAGACATTCCTGCCTTTCCGCCGAGGTCATATCTCTGCCAGTTGCGTGCCCTTGCGCTTCCTTCGCCCCAGTATTCCTTCATATAGTTTCCGTTGATGATGACTTTGTTTGAGGGAGACTCGTCGAATCTTGCGAAATAGCGGCCGAGCATTACGAAATCAGCTCCCATTGCGAGTGCCAGGGTGATGTGGTAGTCATGCACGATTCCACCGTCAGAGCAGATCGGAACATAGATTCCAGTCTTAGCGTAATACTCATCCCTTGCCTTTGCGACCTCGATCGTGGCTGTGGCCTGTCCGCGTCCGATTCCCTTCTGCTCGCGTGTGATACAGATTGAGCCTCCGCCGATTCCAATCTTCACGAAATCAGCTCCGTTTTCGGCAAGGAACATAAATCCCTCGCGGTCAACCACGTTTCCGGCACCCACCTTTACGTTCGCACCGAATTTGTCGTGTATGTCATGCAAAGCCCTTGCCTGCCACTCTGAGTATCCCTCGGATGAGTCAAGGCACAGAACGTCAACTCCGGCATCCAAAAGCGCGGGGACTCTCTGCATGTAATCCCTTGTGTTGATTCCGGCTCCCACGATGTAGCGGTGCTTTGAGTCGTGAAGCTCGTTGGGATGCACTGCGGCTGAGTCGAAGTCCTTTCTGAAAACAAGGGAGACAAGATTTCCGTTTTTATCGATTATTGGAAGCTGATTTACCTTGTGCTTCCAGATTAAGTCGTTTGCGTCGCTGAGGCTGATTCCGTCCTGACCCGTAATCATGTCCTTGAACGGTGTCATGTAGTCCGAGACCTTCGCTCCATCCGGCACATGGTTAATGCGAAAGTCCCTTTCGGTGATGATTCCCTCAAGCTTTCCGTGCGAGGTTCCGTCTGCTGTTACGGCGATCGTGGAGTGACCGGTTTTCTTTATGAGCTCCACCACATCCGTGATTTTCTGGTCCGGGCGTATGTTTGAGTCGGATGTTACGAATCCCGCCTTGTATGATTTTGCACGGGCAACCATCGCCGCCTGATCCTCTATGCTCTGGGAACCGTAGATGAAGCTGATTCCTCCTTCCTGTGCGAGCGCGATGGCCATCTTGTCATCCGATACCGATTGCATTACTGCACTGACCATCGGAATGTTCATGTACAGATCCGATTGCTCCCCGGCCTTTTTGTTGAAACGTGTTACAGGGGTTCTCAGTGAAACATGCTCCGGAATGCAGTCTGCGGAAGTGTATCCGGGAATAAGGAGATACTCACCGAATGTGTGAGACGGTTCTTCGTAATAGTAAGCCATAGTGTCCTCTTTGAAATTGCTGTTAAGAATCGCTGGAAGCTAATTCCAGAGATATTCAATTTCAACTAAATATATCATATATAGAAGAAAGTTTCTAGTGGGTGGGGAGGGGGAAATTTGGGAAGATTCTTACTCTGTGCAATATCTTGCGCGGCTTGTCTCGGTTTCGAACACGTCCACGGCGAAAAGATGTGCGGAATCGCTGTCACCGGTGAAACGCAGCTCAGGGACCCTCTCCGTAATCTCATTGAAAATGTACATGGCGATTCTTTCCGCGCTTGGGTTCTGGTCAAAAACCGGCATGTCGTTCAGGTTCGTGTGGTCGAGCGTCTTGCATACATCCCTGAGAGTCCCTTTCAGCACGGAGAAATCCAGGAGCATGCCGCCACCGTCGAGCTTGTTGCCTTTTACATGCGCGAACACCTTGTAATTATGTCCGTGCAGATTCTCACACTTGCCGTGATAGTCCCTTAGAAAATGTGCCGCGGCGAAATCTGCCTCAACTCTTACTTCAAACATGATCTCATTATGACGCAATGAGGGAAAAAGTGCAAGGTGCGAGTGGAAAGATGAAAGTTGAAAGCTGTACGAGTGGAAAGTTGAAAACGGAGAGTGGAGAGATAATTGCATGAAATTCATTATAAAATTGCAATTATTTCACTTTACGCAACAAGCTCCTTGTGATATATTCTATAATAAGAAGATTCCGGGAGCCTCGTTGTTTCCGGGCAGCAACAAATCAACAAAAAGGAGCTGAACAAAATGGGTCAGAACTATTTTAACGCAATTCCGTGGCGTGTGGCACGTCAGGAACTCGGACATTGCCGCCAGATGTCTCGTGATGAATTCAAGGACGGAACAAAAGCACTCCAGGGCAAGAAAATCGTAATCGTGGGATGCGGTGCTCAGGGACTTAACCAGGGACTCAACCTCCGCGACTCAGGCATGGATGTTTCATACTGCCTCAGAAAGGAAGCCATCGAGCAGAAGAGACAGTCTTGGAAGAACGCCACCGAAAACGGATTCAAGGTTGGAACTTATGAGGAGCTTTTGCCCACTGCTGATGTGGTCGGAAACCTTACTCCCGATAAGCAGCATCACGAGGTCGTGCAGAACCTGATGAAATATATGAAGAAGGGATCCGCTCTCTGGTACAGCCACGGATTCAACATGATTGAGGAAGGTGAGGAAATCCGCTCTGACATCACAGTTTTCCTTATGGCACCGAAAGGACCCGGAACCGAAGTACGCAATGAGTATGTCCGTGGATTCGGAGTACCTGAGCTGATTGCCGTTCACCCGGCACATGATCCTGAGGGACGCGGAATGGCTCTAGCAAAGGCACTTGCTTGTGCTGAGCGCGGAGAGACAGCCGGTGTTCTTGAGTCATCATTCATCGCCGAGGTAAAATCAGACCTGATGGGCGAGCAGACAATCCTCTGCGGACTCCTCCAGGCAGGAACAATCCTGAGCTATGACAAGATGGTTCAGAACGGAATCGCACCGGGATACGCCGTGAAGCTTTTGATGCACGGATGGAACGTAATCAGCGAGGCATTGAAGTGGGGTGGTGTAACCAACATGATGGACCGCCTTTCAAATCCCGCAAAGATCCGCGCGAACGAGCTTTCTCTTGAGCTCAAGAAAATCATGACACCTCTTTTCCAGAAGCACATGGACGACATCATCTCAGGTGAGTTCAGCTCAACAATGATGAAGGACTGGGCAAACGGAGACAAGAACCTCCACGAGTGGCGCGAGAGCTATGCAAAGATTCCGTTTGAGACAGAGGCAGAGACAAGCGAGGAAATCACCGAGCAGGAATATTTCGACAAGGGCATTCTTTTGGTAGCATTCATCAAGGCAGGATGCGAACTTGCATTCGAGACAATGGTAAGCGCGGGAATCAAACCGGAGAGCGCATATTACGAGTCACTCCATGAGGTTCCGCTGATTGCAAACCTGATTGACCGCCGCCGTCTTTATGAGATGAACAAGGTCATTTCCGATACAGCCGAGTACGGATGCTATCTCTTCGCCCGCTCATGTGTGCCGCTTCTCCAGGATTTCATGAAGAGCTCTGTCACCACAGCCGACATCGGTAAGGGAATGGAGCTCAAGACCACAGCAGTTCCAAACAAGGAGCTTGTTCAGGTCAACGACGCAATCCGCAACCACCCGATTGAGGAAGTGGGAAAGAGACTTCGTGCATACATGACAAGCATGAAAGCATTGGTGTAATCACTTATATAGAAGTTTCTTCTATATAAATGCCATCTAGAAATAATTCTAGAAAAATGATAAAATGGAGCTGTTCGGAAATTCGTTTTCGGGCAGCTTTTTTTGTTTAAAAAATGGAGGAAAAAATGAGCAAATCAAAATATGCGGCGTTTTTTTTCAGTCTGATTCTGATTTCATTCCTTGCGCTTACGTCCTGCGGCAAAACGGACATGTACAATCTGGATGGAAGGTGGAAATTTGATGACGGCTCGTCAATCTCCTTTGACACAAAATCTCACACATATTCCGCGCGGGGAGACGTAAACTCCACTTCCGGCGACATGGAGATTTATAACTTCGGTGTGCTGCAGACTACGGACGTGGACTTGAACAATGAGTACTACGAGCTGCAAATCTGTGCCACCGGATTCATCATCAATTTTCAGGATATGGAAATTACAATGGAAGGAAAAACCGTGCAGCGGCTTGAGGACCTTAACGGAAAATACAAGGCCGTGCTCTCGGATTCCTCCGACTTGATTTTTAACTTCAAGAAAAAGAAAGGAAAGCTCACCGTCATTTCCGGAAAGACAAAGGCTGATTTCAAATACTCGGTCAAAAGCCAGACTGAAATCCTTTTTACAAGCGGCGGATATGAGGGCGCTGAATCCCTTCCTGTCGAATTCATTGACGCTTCCAAAATCCGAATTTCGGGAGAGGCCCTTACCCGCTGAACCTAAAACAAGCGATCTGCGTGCGGAGAATATTAGTTCTAATCTCCGCAAAATTTCCTCTTTTATGCGGAGAATATCTTGACAATCTCCGCAGCTGAGTTTATATTTGAACTGTGGTAAAATATATCTGGCAAAACAGTTCATGGCCTCACTTTACATGGAATGAAAGAAAGCTCATGGATCCGCTTATGGAAGTTCATGCGAATCAGGGAATCCTTGAGGGGCAGATGATTTCCATGGGATTTGAAACCCATTCCGAGATTACACTGAGTCGTTTTACGTCAGAAATTCAAAAATCATTCGAAATTGAAGGCGAGAATTTGAGCTGTTACTCTTTGCGCTCGTCCATAGCAAGACATTTGGGGCTTGAGAATATCGTTCTTGCGTCAGGAGAACAGCTTGATAAACCAAGGAAAAAAATAGACGCGATTGTTCAGGTCGTAACGGATGCCGTTCATAATTGCGACACTCCGCTCACTGTGGACAGACTTTTCGGATGGCATGAAAAGCTTTTCCCTCCGAATGCTTCCGGCATGGGATTCAACAATCTGTACAAAATCAGAGTCGCCCAGTTTCGGACTGATGAGGAAGGACCGATGCGTGTGGTCAGCGGAAATTCCCTGGATCCCACCGTTCACTTTGAGGCTCCTCCTGCAGATCGTATTCCGTCAGAAATGGACACCTTCATAGAATGGTTCAATCAGAAAAATCCACCCGTGAACAGCGTGTTGAAGAGTGCCCTTGCTCATTTGTATTTTGTAACCCTGCATCCTTTCGAAGATGGAAACGGAAGACTTGCCCGTGCAGTTGCGGATATGGCTTTGTGCCGCGGAGATAATTTTGGGCGTGTCGAAGTTCCTGATTCTTTGGCGGGGATGCCTCATTTTGAAAACCGTTTGCGGACCGATCATCTTTTTTCAATGAGCGCGCAGCTTTGCAAGGAAAGAAAAGATTATTACAGGCATCTTGAGGAAGCTCAGAATCAGGATTCAATGGATGTCACTGACTGGCTTTTGTGGTATGTCGGATGCATGAACCGTGCCGTTCTCTCTGTTTTGTCGGAACTGAAAAAGAGTCTTTTCCGTAAGTCCTTTTGGGAATATGCGGATGGATTTGATTTGAATGTGCGCCAGAAAAAAATTCTTGCCTTGCTTTTGGATGATTTCAAGGGCAAGCTTACTTCATCAAAGTATGCGAAGATATGCAAGTGCTCGCAGGATACGGCTGGACGCGACATGGAGAAGTTGGTTCAGGCGAATATTCTGAGAAAAGGGGATGCCGGCGGCCGAAGCACGGAATATATGCTTGTCAAATGACCGCCAAATTGAAATGTCGATCAAACTTTGAACAGGTCGATTTCGGATCCGATCTGCTTGATGTTCTGACCCACCTTCTCGGAAATGTCGGACAGTTCGCTTCCGGTGTCGCTGATTCTCTTCGCTCCCTTGTGCATTTCCCCGATGCTTCCCTTGATGTTCTGAGTCGCGTTCTGCAGCTTGCTGACTTCGGCGAGAATCTGTTTGTTTCCTTCCGTCATCTCTGACGCGGCGGTCTTTACCTCAAGGGTTGAGTTGTTCATGGCCTGAAGCGAGTCGATAATCTGCTTGGAACCGATCTGCTGCTCCTCCATTGCGCTCTTAATCTGCTCGATGATTTGGCTGGTTTCCCCGATGCTCTGTGTGATTGCCGTAAACGCAGTGTTTGTCGCATTTGAGACGGAGACCACATCGTGAATTGTGTTCTGGATTTTCTGCAGCTCCGAGCCGATTGTCTTTGACTGTGAGCTTGAAGTTTCCGACAGCTTTCGAATTTCATCCGCAACTACCGCGAATCCCTTTCCAGCTTCCCCTGCGTGGGCTGCCTCAATGGCCGCGTTCATTGCAAGAAGGTTCGTCTGCTCGGCGATGTTTGCGATGGCTACGTTTGCATCCTGAAGCATTTTTGACTGTGCCTCAATCTGCTTGATTTTTTCGTTCGCGTTTGTCTGCGTGTTTGTTCCCGAATTTGAGTTTTCCTTGAGCTGATTGAAGGACTCAATCATAAGGCCGACGGAATGATTTACCGAGTTGATGTTTCCAATCATCTGCTCGACTGCGGAAGATGCGTCCGAAACATTGCTTGACTGGAATTCAATCATCTTCTCAAGCGACTCAATGTTGGAGCTGATTTCATTTACCGCACCAGCTGTCTCCTGCACGTAATCGGCCTGGCTCATAACGTGGGTGTTAACAGTGTCGATGTTTGAAAGAATCTGCGCGATTGATGATTCCGCGTCCTGAGTGCTGTTCTGGAGTTGTGCGTCCACATCCTTCAGATTTTTCTCCGAGCCCTGCAAGTTCGTGACTATTCCCTGGAGTTTTTCCACGAATCCGTTGAAGCCCTTAACCACGTCTCCAATCTCGTCGTTGGATGTCTCCGGGATGCGCTGGGTCAAATCCGCGTTGCCGCTCGCAATCTTCGTGATGGATGTCTTGACTTCTTTGAGGGGCTTAATCAGCAGTCCGATGAATGCGACTGTGACAAGGGTTGAAAGAAGGATGACCAGTATGGTTACGACAAGAACACCGGTCTTCATTGTCTTGAGCGCATGGAAGTAATAGTTATAGGGAGCGACCGCAAGAACCGTCCAGTCCGTGTTCTCAACCCGTTTGTATGAGGCGAGCAAGTGCATGTGTATGTTCGGATCGACGAAATCATCTATGTCCTCTTTTCCTTCAAAGATGTTTGCCAGAACGAGTCCCAGTCCCTGCGTGTAGTCAAGCTCCTGCTCACTGTTGTCGTTCTCGTCGGTTCCCTCATTTGCGTTTGCGACAGTGGTTTCGGTCTTGTAGTTGATTACGGACGGATGCATTCCGTCTCCCAAATCTATGGCGGAGATTGTCTCCTGGATTCTGTTTCCGCTGATTACCATGACGACCACACCGATGGCCTTTCCTTCCTTGTTGTAGACCGGCACGCTGTAGTGCTGGAGGATTGAGTTTGTTACCGTGCTGAACGTTGGATCCGAGACGAAATTTTTACCCGCGATGGCTTCCGAAAAATATGGACGCTTGGCGAAGTTCATGTGTCTTCCGTCCGTCGTGATGGCGTTTCCCTCCTCGTCATAGAAAGCGATGTTCTCGCAGTTTCCGCCCTTTGCCGCCGCTATGTGTGAAAGCTGCTTGGTCTTTTCCTCAAGGCTCACATCCTCGTCCTTGATGAAGTCAATTTCAGCAAGTGCACGCAGCATTCCGAATTCATTTTCGTTGATTGCGGAAATCTGGTTGGCGATGTCTTCCGAGATTGCGCTGAAATGGTTCGTAACGCTTTCCGTCATTCCCTTTGATGCTATGCGGTAAGTGACAATGCCCAGCAAAAGACATGATATAAGTATGGCCGGCAGAATCACAAGCAGAAGTTTTACCGTAAAAGCTACTCTGGCTTTTGGTTTCTCATTCATAAGTCGCTCCTCTTAGGGTCTCGAAAATTCTTTCGGATCCATGTTTCGAATGCTGATAAAGTCTCGATATCTATTCTTAAATGAGGGCCTCTAAAACCGTTTGAACTTAGAGGCAACTTTGAAATCTTATTGCTAATGATATGATATTATAAAAATCTGTGATTTGCAAGTTTAAATAACTAAAAAAAGAAAAATAATCTTAAAAGACGCCCGGAAGTTTCTGTTTTTAGAAACCTTATTTTAATATGCTCATGCCCGGATGATAAGCCTCTTCTATGGCCGCGATTACTTCCCTGTCCTGGAATGAGAACGAGAAAGTGCGCAAGGGGACAAAGCGGAGCCGGTTGGTGATGACCATTTTTTCCTCGACTTCCTCAATCACGGGGATATAGTCCCTGACACCCTGCTCGAAAATCAGCCAGCACTGGAGGTAAATCAGGTCTCCGCCGGATGTGTATGCGTCCTTTTTGGTAAGAGGGCTTTCCACGAATCCAATGTTCACGAAAGTCTCCGCGTCCCCAATCTTGCGGTTCGCCTCATTGATTGCCTTGAAAAGATTGTATGCCTTGAGAAGATTTGTCTCATCCTCATTGATTACGGCGGCCTCCCTTGATGTTTTGCCGAGCGTCCTGAAGGGATTCATGTAGCGCATGTAGGAAGTGAGGATTGCCTTTCTGTATTCCTGCTCGCGTGAGTTGATTTTTTTCTGGAGCAGGTCGTCCTCATAATCAATGTTGGGTGCGGAGTTGTCCTTGGCCTGTGTGGATCTGCTGAAAACCTGTGTGAAATTCCTGAATGCCTGTGCGACCTGTCTCTTGTTTTCTTTCGCCATGATTTCCTCCGTCCGATTTTCTGGGTATACAAGTACCCTTCCAATTATCGGCAGAATTCTGGCTTTTGATTATCAACTTTCCACTTTCAACTTTCCACTTTCAACTCGTCAAACGCTGGTTGTACTGAGCCGCCGTTTTTTACAATCTCCTGCAGGTTCGGGAAGTCGTGCAGATTTTCTTCTATATAATTGCATATTTCCACGTGGGAGCAGTTGTGGGTCATGTGTACGAGCCATGTGTGCCTTGCCCCGATTCTGTCCGCCGCCGAAAGAGCCTCCCTGAACGAAAAGTGGGTGGAGTGGGGTTCGGGCCTGAGTCCGTCAATCACCAGATGGTCAAGATTGGGTGCCGCGTCCTTAATCAGCTTGAAGGAATCCTCCGGGATGAGGCTGCAGTCCGTGAGATAGGCGAGTGTCCTTTTTGTGCTTCCGGTCAAATCAGAAAGGAGCCATCCTGAGTCATTGAGCGAGCCGTGAATCAGCGGTACCGGGATGATTTCCATTCCCTTGATTTTGATGGGATTCCCTATGCCGAATTCCGCACAGTCCACAAGATGCAGCTTTGGTTTTCCGCCTCCCTCTTTTACCGGGGTGAAAATGTAGTCGAAGCGATTTTTTATGTCCCTGATTGTGTTTTCGTTCGCGTAGATTGTAAGTCCCTCGCCCTCAGTCTCCGCGTCGCTTTTTCCGCCCTCCGTCTTTGGCACCGATTTTGTGTGGCTGAAAATCCTGAGGTCATCGAGTCCGTTCAGATGGTCGGCATGGCTGTGCGTAATCAGGACGGCATCGGGGGATGTGACGTTTGACCTGAGAGCCTGAATCCTGAACTCAGGTCCCGTGTCGATTATTATGCTCGCCGGTTCCGAGACGTAAAGCGATGTCCTGTGCCTTTTGTCCCTTTTGTCGGTGGACGTGCAGACCGGGCATTTGCATCCTATGACTGGGACTCCGTGGCTGGTTCCGGTTCCAAGAAAAATCACCTTCATACGCTAATTCTAACTCATTTTCTTGCACTTTTCAATCAGATTTTTCATTCTAGGGCTTGAAAAAGTTTTGAAAATATTGTAAAATCGGTTATCACAATTGACGAGATGCAGTTAATTTTGTGTTGAATTTAGAGGCAACTCTTCAAATAATTTTTTTAGGTAGGTAAGAATATGTCAAGAACATGTGATCTCTGCGGAAAGCACCCCATGCACGGAAATAAGGTCAGTAACTCATATCATCATACACGCCGCACTTGGAAGCCGAACCTTCTGAAAATCAAGACAGAAATCGGTGGAACAACAATGACACTTCGCATCTGCACACAGTGTCTGCGCAGCGGATTTGTTACAAAGAAAATCAGCGTTGTTCCTGCAAACGCCGGAGCAAAGAAGGACTAATCAGCCTTTCGCTTTTAGCTTTGTTTCATTTGAATTGGGAGTTTTCAAAAGCTTCCAGTTCAAGCCTAAATGCCTGCTCTAGTAGCGGGCCTTTTGTGTTTTAAATATGCGGATAGGATTGTAAAATGAAGATAGCAGTTACTTATGAAAAAGAGACCGGCAATGTTTTCCAGCATTTTGGAAAGACCGAGTTTTTTAAGATTTATGAGATTGACGGCGGTAAGATTGTTTCCTCGGAAATAATTGACAACGGTGGAAATGGTCATCATGCCTTGCCTCCGTATCTGAAAAGCCTTGGAGTCGAGACCCTGATTCTTGGAAACCGCGGACAGGGAGCCATTGATGCGATTGCCGCCGCTGGATTACAGGAAATCCCCGGTATTACGGGCAGTGCCGATGAAGCCGCCGAGCTTTTCGCAAAAAATGAGCTGAAAGGAAATTTTAACGCCAGGTGCAATCACCACTAAATTTCACTTTCCGTTTTCCTCTCTCAATTTTCCACTTTAAACTCGCCCAGTCTTTCCTTTAGGACGATGAACGCACCGAGGACTCCGCATGCCTCTAGAACGAGGGTCACGAAAATCTGCTGGAAATAGACGAGGTAGGGCAGGATGATTACCACGAGGGACAGAAGCCATGATGCGATGAACTTTGAGTTTGCTTTCGGCGCTTGGATTCCATTTTTGCGGCTCTCGGATTTTTGTCTCTGAATCAGGGCGAAAAAAACTAAGGACTCCAGAATCCAAAGTGATGAGCATGCAAGGCAGATTATAAGTCGCGGGTTCATTTTTCCTCCAGCCATTTCAAAAGGGTCTTACGTGCGGAGTCAAAGGCGAGCGGACAGTTCTCCACGTCTTCTTTCGTCGCAATTTTCTTCCATATAAATGCGTCAACTTCACCTTCCTGCGGCTTGAGGGTACAATTTTGGGGAAGCGATGCGGTAAAGAAAATGTCGCAGGTTTTATATCTTATGCCCTTGTAGTCGTAGGTGTTCGGGAACGAGCACAGGTACTTGATTTTTTCCGGGGCAACTCCGGTTTCCTCAATGCATTCCCTGTGTGCGGCCTCTTCCGCGCTTTCGTCAAAATCAGTGAATCCGCCGGGGAGTGCAAGAAACCCCTTCCGAGGATCCTTTGCTCTTTTTTCCAGCAGGATTTCTCCGTCCGCATTTTGGATTACAAGTCCCACCGCGTTCGCCACATTGTTGTAAAGCTCGAATCCGCATTTAGGACACTTCCATTTCCGACCGCCGCCGAAAGTCTCTATCTCTTTTCCGCCACATTGCGGGCAGTATATAAATCTGTTTCCTTCCATGCCGATAGGATACCGCATTTCGGGATTTGGTGCAAGGGAATCCGTGCGGTGGAAATCAACCGAGTTTGCTCAGTTCCTTAAATACTTCCCTGATGTTTTGGTATTCTTCCCAAGGTATGTTTTTCAGAATGTCTTGCCTCATGCGAAATTGTTTTGCCGGGGTTCTGATTGAGAAATAGACATCAAACTTTGCCTTGGTTTTCAATCCGCGATGGGCTAGATATTTTGACTGTGGATCTGCTGTATCTACAAATGCGTTTCCTTTCCTTATGATTTCAGCGTCGTAGGAGTCTTGTTTAGAAATAGAGTTCAAAAGGAATGTCTCAAGAGCTCCTGTTTCATCGAATGGAATTATAAGAAGCAGCAGATCTACGGAAAATTCTGTTCGGTTGTTGGTCATATCGATAAATGAAAGTGTGGACCAAGCTCTGTTGTTTATTTTTTCTGTGTTGTGCAATGATTTGCTCAAATCAGCGATTATTTTCTTTTCTGTTTCATCCTCATCATTGTCGGTTATGATTACTATTTTTGAAAACCTGTTGCTGTCCAGTACCTCGTTTTGATTTTTTCTAATTACAGCCGAAAAAATATCCTTGATGTTGGAGCAACCGCCGGAAGAAATAATTGTGAGTGTATTTGAGTCTTTTTCAAAATCTCTTGTCAGTATTCCTTTTATTTTCGGCTTAAATGAGAATTTTCCAGAATCCTTCCATCCATATACTTTTATCATAAAATATTGGAGCAGGGTAAAATCTGTTTCACCTTCACAAATAATAATTGATTTCATCATCTAAGCTCCTGACCAAAATTTTTGTCGGCTTCAATAGCTCGCTCAGCTGAAAGTCTTCTGGCAATATTTTTTCCATCAATTTTATACAGGGTATATAGCGTGATTTCATCTTTTAAATCCTGTTCCGAATTCAATGCCAAAATTTTTTGTAAGCCTTCCTTGCTGTGTGTGGTCATAAATATCTGCACGTTATATTTCTTCGCTGCTCTGAAAATCCACGCAAATAATTTGCTCATGACGGATGTATGAATTGCTGTCTCAAACTCATCAATTAGTAGAACTCCATTTTTGCTTGCAAGAACAGTCGTAACAAGCCACAGTGCTTTTTTTAATCCATCGCCATATACATTTAATGGCATGAGCCTTCCGTATTTTTGTGAGCGGATTTGATAACTGTCTTGCATAGGAAAAGGAATTGCATATTCTCGGACCGTTGGAGCAATATCAAGAATATCTTCATCAAAGAGCCTTAAAACTTTGACCAGCTCGCTATGACCTTCATTGTCTCTGTATATTTCGGATATTACAGGACATTCCTCATCATAGACACTCGGGGAAATATAATGCACCGTATACTTTTCATAAGGCTTTTTAACGTTTTCTGCAAACAAGTCAAATTTTGTGACGTTGTAAACATCGAAAGAATCTTCCTTTTTTCCATTATAAAAAAAATCCGTGTGGAGTTTTATCATTTCGGCTTCTGAATATTCCTCTCCAGGCTCACAGTCTATACGTGCAATCTTGCAATATTCCCGCTTGATAGTTTTCTCTTTAGAGATTTCTGCCCTAAGCTCGATTGATGCGGATCCATTTTTGTCATCAGATTTTGAGTATGCTATGTGGAGGTCATTTTCCATGACGGAATATAAGTCCTTGATGTTTTCAAAAATAGTCCTTGCGGGATTTTGGGATTTTCTATTTAGATTTCGACCGATATTTGTCCAGATTATTGGCGATAGCGGATTCCCTGAGGTTTGCAGCACTTCCAGCACACTTGTTTTTCCTGAGTTATTATCTCCTGTCAGAATGTTTATCCCAGAGAAGTTTTCAAGCTCAAGATTTTTAAGTCCTCTGTATGTCTCAATATTTAATGATTTTACATGAATGTTTCCCATAATAGCTTTGCTCCAATTGTTATTATATCACATTTTTCATCTTGTGTCTGATAATTTCAAAAAACTGGCCATAAGTTCTTGATTTTTTCTGTCCGTGGGATGCATCCCTTTTTTTATGTTGACAACTCCGCTTTCTTTCCATTACAATCTTTAAGAGTGAGGTGCGTGCCATGAGGAAAATTGTTCTTGGAAAATCCGGGATTGAGTCGGTGCAGAATGCATTCGGTGCTCTTCCCGTCCAGCGTGATGATTTTGACACTGCGATAAAAATCCTGCGGCGTGCGTTTGAGGGGGGCATGACTTTTTTTGACACGGCGAGGCTTTATTCCGACAGCGAGGAAAAAATCGGACTTGCGCTGAGTGACGTGCGGGACAAAATCCACATAGCGACGAAAACTCAGGCAAAGACCCCCGACGCAATAAAGGCAGAGATTGAGACTTCTCTTAAAAACATGAAGACCGACCATGTGGACCTGTATCAGTTCCATTGTGCTGACCGCTGCTACAGACCCGGTGACGGAAGCGGGATGTACGAGTGCATGGAGGATTTGAAGAGACAGGGGATGATCCTGCACATCGGAATTACGGCGCATAAAATCGGAGTGGCGGAGGAGTGCGTGAAGTCGGGACTTTACGAGACCATGCAGTTTCCTTTCAGCTATCTTTCGGGCGAGCGCGAGATTGCCTTGGTGAAACTCTGCAAGGAACACAACGTGGGATTCATCGCCATGAAAGGACTTGCCGGAGGACTGATTACGAACTCCAGGGCCGCCTTTGCCTACATGACTCAGTTTGACAATGTGCTTCCAATCTGGGGAATCCAGCACATGAGGGAGCTTGAGGAGTGGCTTTCATTCATGGATTCCGCTCCTGATTTTGACCCGGAGATTGCGGCGTTTATTGAGGAGGACAGAAAAAACTTCGGCGCTGATTTCTGCCGTGGCTGCGGATACTGTATGCCTTGTCCCCAGGGGATTCTCATAAACAACTGTGCCCGCATGTCCCTGATGGTCCGTCGCGCTCCCACCAAGGCATGGACCAACGATTTTTGGAAGAACGCCATGATGGATATTGAAAAATGCACCGGCTGCGGACGATGCAAAACCAAGTGTCCCTATCAGCTGGACATCCCGAATCTGCTTAAGAAGAACCTTGAGGACTACAAGACGATTGCCGGCATCTGATGCTTGCGATGAAAATCCCCAGCCTTGACGGAGTTCATCTTTTGTGAGATAATATTTTAGAAATCAAGTTTGGAAACTCAGGAGAAAAAAATGGTTGCACTGATTGTCGGAATCATTCTTATTGCATTTTGTGTGTTCGCGTGTCTTCCCTTCGGCCTTGCATGGGGCGCGGACGTGGTCAATTTCCTCAAGGGATGTGCTCCCGTTTTCGCAGCTTTTATCGGTCTCGTTGCCGTCTTTATCGGATTCGCGGATCTGAAGGATAAAAAGGAAGCAAAAAAAGAAGAGGAAGCAGCCAAGTCTCTGGAAGCCGGTCAGAAATAATTGGGCTATGGAAAATCAATGACCGAGGGGACTCCCTGGAAACATGTCCTGCTGTTTGCGTTTCCGGTCCTTCTGGGCTCATTGCTGCAACAACTTTACAATACCGTTGATGCAATCATCGTCGGAAAATTCGCCGGTGAAAGTTCCCTTTCCGCTGTAGGGACGACCGGCACTCTCTCATATTTTCTTTTGACTCTTGCCATTGGATTCGGCGTCGGTAACGGTGTCCTTGTCTCCCAGCATTTTGGCGCGAAGGATGAGAAGATGGTGAGGAAGGTGAGTGCCAACGGAATCTCCTTCATGCTCGTCCTCGGTGTTTTCGTGACCATTGTCGGAATCCTTTTTTCACGGCTAGCATTCAGCGTTTTTGTTGATGTGCCCCCGGAGATTCTGAACGCCACTCTTTTGTATTTCCGCATTTATTGCGTGGGTCTCGTCTTTCAGTACGGCTACAACATTTTCTCTTCAATCCTCCGTGCGGTCGGTGACAGTACTTCAACCCTCTGTTTTCTTTTGATTTCCTCCGTGCTGAACATAGGCCTGGACCTGCTTTTCGTCGCCGTTTGGAAAATGGATGTCGCCGGGGCTGCCATTGCTACGGTCATCAGTCAGATTGTAAGTTTTTTCGCCGCGTTTTTTTACATGAGGGTGCGGTATCCCGTGTTCAGGTTCTCCGCTCATGATTTCAAATATGACTCCGATCCAATCATCAAGACGGTGAAAATCGGTTTCCCAATCTGTTTCCAGCAGATGGTCGTGAGCCTCGGACTTACGGCAATCCAGCGTGCGGTAAACGGGTTCGGACAGGTGATGACGGCTTCGTTCACGGTGGGGCAGCGGGTTGAGATGTACATAAATCTTCCGTGCAGCTCCTTCCAGACCACACTCGCGACTTTTGCGGGGCAGAATTACGGTGCGGGTCGCATGGAAAGGGTGAGGACCGGAACCAAGCAGACCGTGCTCATTTCAATCGTGTTCACCATGCTGATTTCTTCGCTCATCTGGATTTTTACCGACCGCATAATCAGTCTCTTCGGAATCAGCGATCAGGCTGCCGTTTACTGTGCGTCCCATCTTCGGACCGTCGCTCTCATAAACATCATCCTTTCCGCCTACGTTCCCCTGTTCGGACTCTATCAGGGGCTGGGGCACACGAAATTCCTCATGCTCGTAAGTCTCTGTGCCCTGGGTACACGCATTCTTGTGACCTATCTTTTCAAGGACACCGCGTTTTTCGGTCGCTCAATCATCTGGTGGAACGGACTCTTCGGCTTCGGCATGGGCTTTTTGGTGACCTGGACCTACTATTTCAGCCGCCGCTGGGAGAGGAGAAAAATGGAAAGATGAATCATTTTTTTGAATTCCCTATTGACTAAAAGGCGTTTTTTGTGGTAGATTTTATTACCCCGTATATATAAGGACAAATGCTCATTGTCCGTAAACATTCGCTGTATGATGCAAAACAGGGAATGAATTTTAACAGTAGGTATATACAATGAAAACTATTTTTTCTAAACCAGCCGATGTAAAGCATGATTGGTATGTCATCGACGCATCTGGAAAAACACTTGGTCGCGTGGCTGCAAAGGCAGCTTCAGTTCTTCGCGGAAAGCACAAGCCCACTTATGAGCCGAATGTTCTCTGTGGAGATTGTGTCGTCATCATCAACGCAGACAAAATCCAGGTTAGCGGAAACAAGAACGAGGACATGAAGTACAGACACTATACCGGTTATGTCGGTGGACTTAAGGAGTACTCATTCAGCACTCTGCTTGCAAAGAATCCGACTGAGCCACTCAGAAGGACAATTGCCGGAATGCTCCCCCACAACCGTCTGGGACGCAAGATTATCGGAAACCTGAAGATTTATGAGGGTTCAGACCATCCTCATGCAGCTCAGAATCCCCAGCCACTGGAAGTGTAATAGGAGTCAATCGTGAATAATATTGCAATTGGAACAGGAAGAAGAAAGACAGCCGTAGCTCGTGTATTTTTGCGCGAGGGCTCAGGTAAGATAGTAGTTAATGGAAAGGACTTGAAGGAGTATTTCGTAACAGCTGAGCAGGTTCGCTTGGTGAATCAGCCCCTTCTGGTGACTTCAAACTCCAACAAGTTTGACATCCTGATTAATGTTTCCGGCGGAGGACTCAACGGACAGGCTGCTGCATGTCTCCACGGTCTTTCAAGGGCTCTCACTCAGGTTGATCCCAACTGCCGCCCGGCTCTCAAGGCCAACGGTTATCTTACTCGCGATTCCCGCATGGTCGAGCGCAAGAAGTACGGTCAGCGTGGAGCACGTAGAAGATTCCAGTTCAGCAAGCGCTAAGTTCTGTCTTTTTCAGGATTTTGCGAAAGAACTTTTCCTTGGTTTGCCGCCTGACTCAAATTGGTGCGCTTAAATCCGGGGAAATAAAATTCTATTGCTGATGAAAATTCGTTCAGTAGAGCAGACTCTGCCAGGTGTGTATAAAATCGTGCCGGAAGCAGGGTCTGTCTTTTTTTTAAGGGCAACATATTTAAATCTCGTGGATGAAAAGTCCATCGTCCCATGTCCGGCGTGCATTGGAAGTGATGACATGCTTTTTACTTCCACAGGGGATGAGTCCGAATTGGAGTCCGGTCCCGGTGTGTTCTCGGATGAGGAATGGGAGGACATACTTCATGCAGCCCTGGTTTTTTCCGCCGAAAGAGCCGCCATGTCTTATCTTGGAAGGGCAGAGCATTGTAGGAGCGGACTTTTCAGGAAAATCACTGCAAAGGGAATTGACAAGGAGGCCGTGAACCTCGCGCTGGATTATCTGGAGCAGGAGGGACTTCTTGATGACAGGAGATTTGCCGACGCCTGGCTCAGTACACGCTATGTGGATCATGCCGAGGGAAGACGCAAACTTTCCGCTGAGCTTGCCGCAAGGGGTGTAAAGCGACAGGCCGCCGAGGATGCCCTGAGTGATTTTTTCTCCCGCTACAATGAAAAGGACATTTGTTTCCGTGCCCTGAAAAAATATCTTCGCACGCACGCATCACCCGATGAAAACAAGCTGACTGCACATCTTTCGCGGCTTGGATTTTCTTCATCGCAAATTAAGCAGGCACGGAAAAATCTGGAAGAAGGGGAATAAGGGTTCGCTGATTAATACTTGAGGCATTAATCAGTGTTTCCCTGATAAATTCCTTAGAACTTTCCCTCGTCTCCGTCGCAGCCCACAAGCTCGTTGTTTTCCTTTATATATTTGATTACCTCGTCAAGCTGGCAGAAAGCGAGTCCCACCACAGTGTCCGCGCATCCGTAGTAGATTGCGATTCTTCCGCTCTCTTTGTCGGCAAGTGTCGCAACCGGGAAAGTTACGTTCGGAACGAATCCTGTGGTCTCGTAAGGAGCTTCCGGTGTGAGCATGTATCCGCCCGCACGGTAAAGAACCTTGCTCGGTGTTTCCAAATCAAGGAGTGCCGCACTGAACGAGTAGACGAATCCTGAGCATGTGCTTGAGACTCCGTGGTAGAAAAGCAGCCATCCCTCGTCGGTTTCAATGGGTGCCGGACCGGGACCGATTTTTACTCCCTGCCACCAGCCTTTTCCGCCTCTCTGCATCACGCATCTGTGCTCGCCCCAATACCTGAGGTCGGGACTCTGGCTCAGCATAACGTCGCCGAATGGTGTGTGTCCTGAGTCGGAGGGTCTGCTCAGCATGAGATATTTTCCGTTTACTTTTCGCGGGAAGAGAACTCCGTTGCGGTTGAAGGGCAAAAATGGATTCTCAAGCCTCACGAAAGATTTGAAATCCTTGGTTTTCGCAAGTCCCAGTGCGGCTCCGTTGAAATCTCCGCACCAGATTATGTAATATGTGTCGTCAATCCTCACGCAGCGGGGGTCGTAGGCATAAAGCGGGTCCCAATCTTTTCCGCTCTCGTCTTTCATGTGGATTTTCTCCTGCTCGTATTCCCAGTGAATTGCGTCCTTTGAGCGACCCAGGTACAAAAACGGTCGTCCGGTCGTAGTCTCACCGCGGAACACCCCGATGAACGCTCCCTCGTAAGGAACCACCGCACTGTTGAAAATGCGTCCCATCCCCGGGAAGGGATTTCGGTCAATCACCGGATTGTTTGAATATCTCCACACAGGAAGCGACCATCCTGCGGGTTTGTCCTGCCAAGGCATGTTTGGAATGTTTTCGCCGTTGATAATCCTGCTCATATAAACCTCTTTTTAAGTAAATTTAGTTAACTAATACTTGCATAATTTACTTAATTTGTCAAGTTCTTTTTTAATTTTTTCAGATTCTTAATCCATGCTCATTACATGGCCTGCGCTGTTCCCATCAATTGACAATGGGCTGTGTTTCCCTGTATAATCTTCTCACGATGACTTATTTTTTTGAAACATACGGCTGCGAGATGAACCGTGCCGAATCCGCGTCGCTTGAGCAGATACTGATTTCACGCGGATGGACATCCTCCGAAGACTGCTATACCGCCGACATGGTGATAATCAACACATGTTCCGTCCGTGCCTCAGCCGAAGAGCGCATTTTAGGAAGACTCGGATTTTACTCAGGACTCAAAAAGGTCCGCAACAAGGAGCCCGACGCAAAGACACGCTCGCTGGAAAAAGCCGTAGATTTCGTAAAGGACGGTCCCGTTCCCCTTACCCTCGTGGTGATGGGATGCATGGCCGAAAGACTCCTCCACACGTTCAAGACCCAGTGGCCGGTCATTGATTACGTCGTGGGAACCTACTCAAAAAACAAATTCGGTGACATAATCACAGCTGTGGAAAATGGAGACACTCCGATCGACGTTGACGAGGAGCCTGTCTACACCTTCGCACAGTCATCCTACGAGGAGGGGGCTTTCTCCACCTTTGTTCCAATCATGAACGGATGCAATATGTTCTGCACTTACTGCATCGTCCCACATGTGCGCGGAAGGGAAATCTCTCGTCCTCTTGCAGGAATCCTCAGCGAGCTTGACATCCTCGGAAGCCGGGGAGTAAAGGAAATCACCCTGCTCGGACAGACCGTGAACTCCTACAAGGACAGTGACGGAACTGATTTTACCGGGCTGCTCAAAAAGATTCTCTCTCACCTTGACTCCACGAAATCTTCCATAGAGTGGATCCGCTTTGAGTCACCGCACCCCAGGGGATTTTCCGACGAGCTGATTGACCTGATGGCAAGCGACGAAAGACTATGCCGTGGAATTCATCTTCCGGTGCAGCACGGCTCATCACGCATTTTGAAAAGAATGAACCGGCGTTATACCCGTGAGGATTACCTTTCGCTTGTGGAAAAACTTTACTCACGTCTTCCGGGACTCGCTCTTTCCACCGACATAATGCTCGGTTTCCCGGGAGAGACGGACGGGGATTTCCAGGAAGTAATCTCCCTGATGCGGGAAGTGAAGTTTGAGTCCGCTTTCATGTATTATTACAATCCCAGGGAAGGAACCCCCGCCGCAAAATTTGAGGACCAGATTTCGCTTGAAGTCAAAAAGGAAAGGCTCCAGAAAATCATAGACATGCAGCTTGCGATTACTTCGGAAACAATGTCGAAAAGGGTGGGCGGGACAATCAAGGTTCTGTGCGACATAATCAGCCGCGACAACAAAAAGGAGCTTCTTGGAAAAACGGAGCAGAATCAGCGGGTTGCATTCGAGGCATCCCCGTCCTTAATAGGAAAATTCGTCACCGTCCATCTGGATTCCCTGAACGGCAACACATTCAAGGGCAGCATGATTTCCTAGAGTCCGTCGGTGGAGTAGATTTTTTTGAATTCCAATATGTAGCCGTCCGCGTCCACTACAAGGCGATCGGGGCTCAGCTCTTTTATTTTCCACTCAAACGAAATGGGATCCTCATCGTAAGTCTGTGCGTCCGAGACAAGGATTGTCTCATCGTCCAGAAGCGTCCAGTGTCCGCCAAGTCCCTCGCTTTCTTTTCTGCCAAGGTTGAAAGTGCCGTCTCCGTCAAGACTCAGGCTGAGTTTTTCGGAATCCCATTCACCGAGCAAATCCGTGATTTCAATTCTGGTCTTGAATCCCAGAAATAAAATAAGTCCCAAAATAATAAACAGACTCTTTTTCATCTTGATTTTTAATCTCCTTTTCCTGAATTTGAACGTTTTGAAACTGATTCTGACACTTTTATTATACCGAAAGCGGGGAAGTTTTCAAGTGCCGTGCGGTTATGTTTGCGGGAATCAAACAATTTGAAAAAAAATATATTTTTTTTATCGAAATACCTTGACAGATGAGGTAATATGGTGTATAAAGTAACTAAGAACAGAAAAGGTAACTCTGAGATAAATCGGAGCTAGAATAAAAGGAGGTGCGGATGCTTAACTTTTCGGAAATCCTTCGGGGACTTACCGATACAATCATCCTGGCACAGCTTGCGGAAGGCGACAGTTACGGCTATCAGATAAACAAGGCCATAAGCGAATGTTCCGGCAAAAGCTTTGAGCTGAAAGAAGCCACGCTGTACACGTCATTCCGTCGGCTGGAGGAAAACGGTCTGATTCTTTCCTACTGGGGAGACGAAAATCTGGGCGCTCGCAGACGGTACTACTCAATCACCGACAGCGGCAGAAACGTATTCAAGGAAAATCAGGGTGACTGGCAGCGGATAGAGACCCTTGTGGAAAAACTGATTCGGACTTCGGGAGCTTCCCAAACCGGAAGCGTTAACTTGCAGAAAGATTAAAACAGGAGACAGATATGAACTCAAAGATTAAGAATTATGTGGACGTACTTTTTAACGACATTCCCCAGACCAGAAAGGCGGCGGAATTAAAGGAAGAGATTCTTTCCAACCTGAACGAGCACTTTGAGGCTCACATTGCGGAGGGAAAATCCGAGAACCAGGCTTACACGGAATCACTCGCGGATTTGGGTGACGTGGACGAGCTTCTTGAATCCCTTGCCCCGGAGCGTGAGCTTAAACCAAAGATTGACGATTACCGTAAAAAAGCCGCCAAATACAAATCCATCGCGGTCATGCTTTACATCTTCGGCGCGATTTTGTTGACCTGCATTCCTGGTACGGCTGCGATCTTCGGTCTGGGTGCTGACACGGCGAAGTTCGGAATAATCGGATTTGCCGGAATGATGATCTGTGTTGCCATTGCGACCGGTCTCCTGATTTACACAAAAAACTGTGTGCCGCAGGATGTGGAGCCGTTTCTTGTGCGGAAGGGCAAGGTTGTTTCGGGCGACTCTGAGGCTGATACACCGTTCTGGACTTCGTTCTGGAAACTCTACTGGCTTGTTGTTACAATCATCTATCTTTTAGTGAGCTTTACAACATTTGCCTGGCACATCACATGGATTATCTGGCTGATTGCGTCGGCGGTAAAGATGGCAATACAGATGTTCAAAAAGGACGACGGAGAAATCTAAAAAGGGGTCAGGTAGTTCTGGAGGAAAAGATGAGAAGAAGATTTGTTTTAGGAATTATATGGAGTGTGATAGCTATGATTTTGACTGCGTTATTGATAATGGGACTTGTCTCAAGGACATCGGGTGATGGTGATGACTGGGGCGAGCAGCATTTTGGAGGAGAGAAAATGAGCGGAATTACGAAGCATGAAATTCTTGACGGCGATGTGGGGGAGATTGAGGTGAGTCTTACCTCGCTTGCGATGGAACTTGAGAAGGGAGACAAGGCGGGAGTTGAGGTTCATTATCTTGGTGGTGCCGAAAAATATGCCGACGTGAAGATTTCTGGCGGGAAACTTTTGGTGAACCAATTTGCGAGCATGGGCTTTTCCGGGCTGAGACATCCGAAGATTGTGGTTTCCGTTCCGAAGAAAAAATACGATCAGCTTGCGGCAAAACTTACGAGCGGACAATTTAAGGTCAATGAGGTTTCTGCCGGCACTATGAACGTGGAGGCTTCAAGCGGCGCAATCGATATGGATGAGATCAAGGCGGATTTCATGTCGGTAAAGACTTCAAGCGGACGCATAAAGATTGACGACTGCGACACGGATACTCTTTCGGTCAGGGCAAACAGCGGAGCAATCAAGGTTACGGACGTGAAATGCAAAAAGCTCAGCGCGGAGACTACAAGCGGATCGCTGAAGTTTGAGGGAAAAATCTCTCAGGCGGACGTAAAGGCTTCAAGCGGTGCAATATCCTTTGAGGATGAAATTCCGCTCACGGCAGCGTCAAGTTTTACGGCAAGCAGCGGTCTTGTAAATCTGAAACTCACCCCGAGTGCTGAGTACGCATTCGAGACATCCGTAACATCCGGGCTCGTGAAAAACAAACTGAAGTCCAACCGCAACGGCAGTGTCCTGATAAAGGCATCAACCACAAGCGGAATGATCAAAATAGAAGACAATTAATGAATTAAATGTCGAGTTTGATTACATCGGTATAGAAAACTGGCTCCCAGCGAGTGTCTGCCCCGAAAAAAGGCTTCCGCGCTACGCTTGTGCAGATTTTTTTCGGTTCAGCCTCTCGCTTCCGCCAGTTTTAATCCCCATCTACAAAAACTCGACATTTCCCACTTATGCAAAAATCAAGTATATATTCCTTAACGTACAGCTTTCCACTTTCCACTTTCAACTTTCAACTCTCCACTTCCTTAGCGTTCATAATCAGCATCTGGAGGCGGTTCTCAATGTTTGCGAAGCTTACGTCTGGGTCGTAATCCAGTGGGAGAATCTGAACCGAGGGATAAAGTTCCTTCAGCTTTTTCGTGATTCCTCTTCCAATAATGTGGTTGGGGAGGCATCCGAAGGGCTGGAGGATTATGAAATTCTTGCATCCCTTTGCGGCGTTGTGCAGGATTTCTCCCGGAATCAGGACTCCTTCTCCAGCGTCAAATGTGTGGTAAATAACGTCATCGCTTACCTTGACCAAATCTTCCAGCAGCGTGTATCCTTCATAAAGCGGGTGATCCTTTGCAATCTCGTGGGCCCATGCGTGCGTCATCTTGAAGAAACTGTTGGTCACGTGAATCATCGTCTTGTCAATGAAGGGGCGTGAGAGCCGGTTTTCTCGGATCTGCCTGTCCTGCGCGAAGAATGTCTTTTGCAGAACGTCGGTCATTTTTGCCTCAATGATTTCAAATCCGTTGCGCTCAAGATAAAGCTCAATGTCCCTGTTCGCTCCCGGATGGAAGTTCAAGAGGTATTCGCCCACAATCAGCACGGTCGGTTTTGGATGCGAGCGGTCATACGGGATTTCCTTCATCAGCCTGATTGCCTCGGCGAATCCTTTTTTGACACCGGAGATTCCGCCTTTCTCAAGACCGTTTACAATCGCGTCCATTCCTTTTTCAAACGCTGCGTCTGAGCTGCCTCTTTCTTTTTCATAAGGCCGGATTTTTCTAAGCAGCTCTTCCATTATGTCAATCATCGGGAGTGCGGTCGCCATCTTAAGCTGGGACGCAAGGTTCATTCTGAATCCCGGATGAATTTCATGCGTGTCCTTGTCGTCGTTCGTGACAATCGGGATGTGAGCGTATCCGGCATCGTCCAGTGCTTTTCTGAGCAGGGCGGTGTAGTGCGTGAGCCTGCAATCACCCACGTATTTTGCCATGCCGATTGCTACGTCCATGCCGTCGTATTTTCCGCTCTCCAGTGCCGCAAGTGCCTCTCCGATTACAATCTGGGCGGGGAAACAGATGTCGTTGTGCACGTATTTTTTTCCGAGCCTGATTGCCTCTTCCCGTCCCAAGTCCATGGGGATCGCTTTCAGGTTTTGTGTAACGAGCGACGCCGCCATGATTCTGCAGAAAGCATGGGATGTGTTCGGCACAAGTATGATTTTTTCCTTCGCGTCTTTTTTCATGAACTTGACCGGGTAAGGATCCTTGAGGTCGTGCACCGTATTCTTTTTTGCGAGCTGACGTTTCATCGCAAGGGTCTCAACAAAGGATCGCACGCGGATTCTCATCGGTCCCTGAACGTCGCTTTCGTCCATTTTCAGGATCAGCGGAGTCTTGCCGGAAATCTCGTTCATCAATCGGATTATCTCGTCGGAAAGATATGCGTCGTGTCCGCAACCGAAACTTACGAACTGCACGTACTCCAGGTTCGGGTTCTCCGCCGCGATTACTGAGGCCGATATCATCCTCGCGTGATAGTTGTTCACTATGTCTATGCGGCTTCTGGTAAGATCCACGTTGCCGATTCCCGGAACTGAGTCTACGGTGAGGACTGGAATGCCCATGCCGGTAAAAAGTTCGGGGAGACTGTGATTTACGAGCGGATCGTTCTGATAGGGACGCGATGCAAGAATCACCGCATAAGTGCCCTTTTCCGTAACGTCGTCGATTATTTCCTGCGCGGCTGATGTGAGTGTGGTCTGGAATTCCTCCGTCGCCTTGTCCGCCATCCGGAT
This sequence comes from Treponema sp., assembly GCA_016288205.1. Taxonomy (GTDB): domain Bacteria; phylum Spirochaetota; class Spirochaetia; order Treponematales; family Treponemataceae; genus Treponema_D. The sequence continues at coordinate 94,396 of JAEEYO010000049.1, forward strand.
TGCTCTTTCGATTGTTTTCCGCGGAAGGGAGAATTCCTTCTGGACGTAATCTATGAGCTGCCGGTTCCTGTCTTTGTCGGTGTACCAGAAGAAAAGAGGTGAGTCAAATTTTACGCCGAATCTTTTTTCAGGATTGTCCGAGTTTTTTATGACCCAGGAATATCCCTTTACGACCGCGCACATGTATTCGCTTGTGTTGGACGTGTTCTGAGAGTGGAGGGTTGCGACCATCGGCATGAAAATCCTGTCCACGCCTTTTTTCACTAGATTTCTGAGATGTCCGTGAACGAGCTTTGCGGGAAAACAAACCGTGTCAGACGCGACCGCCGGAAGTCCCTCTTCATACATAGCCCTTGTGCTCAGGTCCGAAATCTTCACGTCAAAGCCCATTGATTTCCAGAACGTGGTCCAGAATGGCATGGTATCCCAGAACGAGAGGATGCGCGGAATGCCGATTGTGATTCCCTGTTTTTCTATTTTTTTCGGCAGCCTGTAGTTTCTGAAAAGAAGGTCCTGCCTGAGCTTGAAGAGATTCGGTGCCTGATCCTTTCTGCTCGCCTTGAGTTTTTCCCTGACAGCGGCATCTTTAGGATCCCCGATGATTTCTCCTCTTTCGCATCTGTTATTCGTAATCCATGAGCTTCCGTCCGAGAATGTGATTACGGTACGCTTGCACTGATTTGCACAGAACGGACAGATTTTGTTGGCTTCCTGTGAGTACGAGAATGAGTCCATTGCATCAAGCCCGATGAAGGTACGCTCGACTTTTCCCGACTGCATGTGCTCCTTTGTCAAAAGCGCGACACCGATCGCTCCCATGATTCCGGGGTAGGGGGCCCTGATTACTTCCTTGCCGGTGTACTGCTCAATCGCCCTGAGAACCGCGTCGTTTTGGAATGTGCCTCCCTGAACTACGATTCTGCGTCCGAGTTTTTCAAGGTTTGACACACGGATTACCTTCGTGAACACATTCTCAATTATGGAGCGGCAAAGTCCTGCCATTATGTCTTCGGATGTCTTTCCGTTCCTCTGCTCGGTCACGATGCTGCTGTTCATAAAGACTGTGCAACGGCTTCCGAGTACAGCGGGATTTTTGGATGAGAATGCGGCACGCGCGATGTCCTTTACCTGAATGCCAAGTGAGTCGGCGAAATTCTGGAGGAAGGATCCGCAACCGGATGAGCAGGCCTCGTTAACGAGTATGTTCGTGATTACTCCGCCGTCCAGCCAGATTGCCTTCATGTCCTGACCGCCTATGTCGAGCAGAAAATCAACGTCGCCTACAAAATGATTCGCAGCCTTTGCGTGGGAGACTGTCTCAACCGCATGGAATTCCGTTTTGAAAGCCTTGGAAAAAAGCATCTCTCCGTAACCCGTGCTTCCCACACCTAGGATTTCCAGATTGACTTTCTTTTCCTTATATTTCTCACGCATTTCAATCAGCGCGTTCTTTGCGATAATCAGCGGGTCGCCCTCATTGGATGAGTAGAAATAATCCAGAATCTGATTGTCGTCATCGAGCAGGACAAATTTCGTTGTTGTGCTTCCTGAGTCAATTCCGAGATACGCACGGATTGTCTCGCCCGGCGCGAAGTTGTAAATGCGAGGTCTCTTTTTTTCGTGTCGCTTGAAAAAAGCTTCCTTTTCTTCTTCCGTGTCGAAAAATGGTTTTCCAACAGCCTGCTGCGTGAGTTTTTGTGAGCCGGATTTTTCCACCGCACTGAGTTTTGAAATGAGCGTGTCTATGTCCTGCCGCGAGCTGTCCTTGTTCATCTCAAATGACTCAAGCAGTGAAAGGGACGCACCAAGGGCAATCATCACTTCAGGATGCTCCGGAACCAGCACCTCTTCTTTTTTCAGATTCAGTCTTTCGGCGAACACGTCAATCAGTCTGGGATTGAAAGTGAGCGGGCCTCCCTCAAATGCGACCGGACTTTTTATGTCGAGTCCCTGGGCTAGTCCACCGACGGTCTGTTTCGCAATGGCATGGAAAGCGGAGAGAGCAAGGTCTGACTTTGAGACTCCCTGATTCAAAAGGGGCTGAATGTCGGTTTTCGCATATACACCGCAGCGACCGGAAATGTCATACACGCATTTTCCTGCCGAGGCGAGTGAGTTGAATTTTTCAATGGGAACTTTAAGAATGGAAGCCACTTCGTCAATGAATGCTCCGGTACCGCCGGCACAGCTTCCGTTCATCCTCATGTCGTCAACTTTGATCTGGTCGTCCTCGCGGCTGAAAAAAATCATCTTCGCGTCCTGACCGCCGAGCTCTATGGCTGTGTTCACGCTGGGACACCGTTTTTTGAGCGCGATGGAATTTGCTACGACTTCCTGTATGAAAAGGACTCCCAGTGCCTCCGCCATCGGTTTTGAGCCTGAGCCCGTCATGGCAAGCCGAAAAGAATGAGTTCCGAATTTTCTTTTGAAATCCTCAAGCACCGAAATGACGCTTTTGAGCTGGGACGCATGATGCCTTCTGTAGTCGGAATACAAAATCCTGTCATGCTCGGAGTCGTAGACTACAATCTTTGTGGTCGTTGAGCCTACGTCAATTCCGAGCAGGAGTTCTTTTTCGGAAATCTTTTCCATATTGTCCTTTTATTTTAGATTGATGATGAATTCTGGGATGTGCCTTCCGTTTCGAGCTTTATTTCCAGTTCCAAATATTTTCTGTTTCTGTAGACTTGCACTTTTACTGTGTCGCCGGGAACCTTGTCCTCAAGAGCCGAATAATAATCTGCGAGCGTTGCAACGGGAAGTCCGTCAATTGCGGTGATGATGTCGCCGCCCAAATAGATTGTGTTTCTTCCGTACTGTACCGGTGTGTTTCCTCCACGGATTCCTGCGGCCTCGGCAAGTGAGCCCTTTCTGACTTTGCTTACAATCATTCCGTTCTTGATTCCGTAACCCGCGTAATTTGCGATTCGGCTTGTGTTCTGCACGAGTGAGAGCATCATTACGCCACGGTTCACCTTTCCGTAGTTGATTAAGTCACCCACGACCCTGCGCGCTGTTGAGACCGGAACCGCGAATCCTACGCCGCTGGATGTTCCGCTTGATGAGTAGATGATGGTGTTGATTCCGATCATGCGTCCCTGGCTGTCAAGAAGGGGTCCTCCCGAGTTGCCCGGATTGATTGCCGCGTCGGTCTGAATCATGTTGCGGATGATTACGTTCTCGCTTTCCTGAATCGGTCTTCCGAGTCCCGAGACAATTCCGGTTGTCATTGTGCGCTCAAGTGCGAAGGGATTTCCGATGGCTATGACTTTTTGTCCCACCTTGAGTGAGTCGCTGTCTCCGAAACTGATTGTCTTGAGCTCGACCCCGGCCGGAGGCGTGAACTTGAGTACGGCGATGTCGCTTTCCACGTCCTTTCCGACGACGGTTCCCTCATAGCTGCTTCCGTCCGCGAGGGAGATTGTGATTACGCTGGCATTTTCAATCACATGCACGTTGGTGAGCACATAGCCCCTCTTGTCGATTATGGATCCTGAGCCAGAACCGCTTGATGTGAGCACGGGCTCCCAGAACCAGTTGTATGCCATGGCTTGTGTCGTGATGTTGACTACCGCCTCGTTGCATTTTTCGTATACCGCTATGTTCTGCGCCTCGTCCTGAGTGTAGCCGCTCGAAGCAGATGCGACCTTGAGCACAGGTGTGTTTGTCTGCATTACGAACTCATCGCCCGCGACGGAGATTTCCTGAGCCTCGCTCTGTTCCTCTTCGGATATGGATTCCTGAGGAGTGTCGGCAAGTCTTTCGGTTCCCTGCGTATTTTTAAACGGGCTGCAGATTGCAACAGCAACGAGAGCCGCCAAAGTACCGGTTATTATAGAAGAAATTACAATGTGATGTTTAGAATAAAGTTTCATACTATATAATATAACGAGAAAATCACTTTGTGTCAAATAGGAACGGACTTCTCGTCACAAATCATCTTCCCAGTTCCGTTTCTACCCACCCTTTGAAATCTTCGATGGCATCTTCCTTTGATTTTCCGTCGTAGACATATTCGTAAACGGCTTCGTTGAAAAGGGCTTCAATCAGCATGTCCGTCCCCTGAGTCAGGCTGCCGTTTACCTTTTTCGCGTACTCACAGAATTCCTTGTAGTGGTTTTGTCCTCCGAGATAAGGCTCCACGTATAAATCCTGTACGGTTTTCTGGACACTGACGTTGCTTATGTTGTCCCCTGATGTTATGGCCAGGGCTTTGAGAAATGCATCGTCGGTGGTCAGATATTTTATCATCTCCTTGGCAAGCTCCGGGTTTTTAGTTCCCTTGTATGCGGCAATCCATGTTCCTCCCCATCTCCACGCTGAGGGTCCCTGACACATCGCCCAGTCTCCGCTTGTTTCCGGTGCGTTTGTTTTCAGGACATAGTGGAGTCCCCATGTCGGGAGAAAATAACAGAATATCTCAATTGGATTGTTCCTGTCGTCAATCAGCATGTCGTTCATTCCCGCAAACCATTCTTCCGACCACTGGCCGAGCCCGCGCAAGGAAAGTCCCTCATCCTCAAAAATATTGTACATTTCCATGTATTTTTCCATGGCAGGATCAATCACGAGTTTGTCATTTACTACCCACGGCTTTTTGCGGATTCCCTTGAACGGATGGAAGAGATCTTGTGCGGTTGAGAGAGTGCGGCATCTGCCACCGGATTTCTTTTTGAGCAGACGGGCGGTCTCAAGCATCTTGTTCATGTTGGAAAAGTATTTCTGCACTTTCTTCGGATCGTCCGTTCCCAGATATTTTTTCGCAAGGCTTCTTCTGTAGAACATGGCACCCGGGGCGACCTGCCATGACATAGCATAGACATGACCTTTGTAGCTTCCGACCTGTACGGGATATTTCTCAATCTTTCCCTTAACCTCATTGTAGAGATCGTCAAGGGGAAGCAGCTGATCCGACTCGACGTATTTTCGGACGAAAGCATCTTCAAGAGCGATTACATCGGGGCAGTTTTTTCCTGACAGAAGCACTTTGTCAAGCTTGTCGGGAAACTGGTCTGTGGGTGTCATTGAGTATTCGATCTCAACATCCGGGTGTGTCGCTTTGTAGCCCCAAGCCTTTGTTTCAAGGAATCCCTCAATCTCGTCGGTGAATGACCAGACGCTGAGTTTTTTTTCATCCGGCTTTGCGCTCAATGCCCCCATGAAACATGCGAGCACCGTAAGAAATGCGATTGTCTTTTTCATTTTCATCTCCTAAAATCCCATTATGAACGAAACTTGATCCTTAAAATCTCTGATTGCTTCCTGCTTTGTTTTTTCTGCGTATGTATATGAAACAACAGCTTCGTTCCAATAAGTTTCAATTTCCGTGTCGGTCGCTTGGTCAAGGGAACCGTTCACTTTTTTTGCATACTCGCAAAATTTCTTGTAGTGATTTTGTCCTGCAAGGAATGGCTCTGAGAAAGTGTTTTTAATTCTGTTCTGAACCTTGATGTTGCTTACCACATCTCCAGTTTCCTTGACCACTGATTCAAGAAATTCGTCGTCAGTGGTGAGGTATCGGATTAATTCTTTGGCTGCCTTCGGGTTCTTTGTTCCCGCGTTTGCCGCAATCCATGTTCCTCCACATTTCCATGCGGAAGGTCCCTGACACATAGCCCAGTCACCTGATGTTTCGGGTGCGTTTGGCTTGATGACATAGTGCAGCCCCCATGTGGGAAGAAAATAGCAGAAGACTTCAAGTCTTTTCCCGCTTTCATCCTTTAAAGTTCCGTTCATCCCCGCGAACCAAGCTTCAAACCATTGGCCGACACCTCTTACGGAAAGTTCCTCGTCCCAAAAAATCCTGCACATGTCCATGTATTTTTCCATGGCGGGGTCTATCGTCAGTCTGTCGTTTACAACCCACGGCTTTTTGCGAGCTCCCTTGAAAGGAAGAAATAAATCTCCTGTTGTGGAGACAATTCTGCATTTCCCGTCCGAGAGTTCTTTCAGCTCACGGGCCGTCGCAAGGAAAGTGTCGAAATTCCTGAGCTTTTTCTGCACAAACTCAGGATCGTCTGTTCCGAAATATTTTTTCGCAAGGCTTCTTCTGTAGAACAATGCGCCGGGAGTCACCAGCCAGGACATTGCATAGACATGGTCGTTGGAGGAAGCAATCTGAATGGGATATTTTTCCATTTTGTCCTTTACTTCCTCGTACAAATCGTCGAGCGGGAGGAGAAGGCCAGACTCAACATATTTACGGATAAAAGAGTCTTCAAGACTGAACACATCGGGGCAGTCACGTCCGCTTGCAAGCCGTGGGTCGAGTTTGCTTGGAAACATGTCGGTTGGTATGAATGTGTATTCAATCTCCATATCCGGGTGAGTGGCCCTGTAACCGTAACCTTGTTTGTTAAGAAATTCCTGAATCTCGTCGGTGAATGACCAGACCTTAAGTTGTTTGGCGGAAGATGTGTCGCTTTCCCAGCTTTCTGCCTCACTTGAGACGAGCTTATGATATTCGGCGTAAAGGGACTGCGATATGTACAGGGATTCTTTTACGAATCCAAACTCGTCCGTCATCGAGTGTTCTTCTTCTAAAATTGTAATGGGCGCGAGAGACTTGAGTTTTTCCACAATCTGCGCATAAATGTTTTTCTTTTCGTATTCCTGCAGAGTGGAAGCTTTTTTCATAAGGATTTTGCACTCAAACGTGGCTTTTTTCAGCTTGTCGTATTCGGATATGTCGCAGCCCGCCATGTTAAGCTCGTATCTGGACTCATCAAAAAAGACGGCGATGCACATGAAATCATTGCTGCCAATGCCAAGCGAGATTCTTTTTCCGTCAAGAGAGGTGTCGAACACTTCCTGAATCTCATCTGTCCAAACCTCAGCAAAAGCTGACGAAACGGAAAGTGTGAGCATCAAACACAGTGTGGAAATAAGTTTTTTAAGACTGTGCATTTTTTCCTCCTTGGTGAAACCGTCTCCCATATTATAGTATCAGTTCTACGGGGAGTTGTCAAATATGGCGGTTAGGGGATCAGTCCTTTTTTACTCCTAATTTCTCAATCTTTTCTTTGATCTCAAGAACCTGGTCAAGAGAAAGACCCACGCATTTTGCAACTATCTCAGGAGTAACTGATTCATGCAAAAGATTTGTGGTCGCATCCAACGCCTTTTTTCTCTCACCTTCCTCACGTCCATCTGCCTTTCCGTCTTCATAGCCCTCCTCACATAGTTATATTCCACGAATCTTCACTACGGTAATCAAAATGTGGAAAAATTTTCTTTTATTCGTGCAGAATAGATGTTTTTGAGTTTTTTTGTTGACGAAAAATAAAATGGAATGTAGCGGCAAAAAAAAGGCACCCCGAAAAAATCAGGATGCCTTTGATTTAAAAAACTATGATTTTAAAGACCCATTGTATTTGCAACTTGTTCCTTGAAATCCTTGATTGCTTGACGCTTTGTTTTTTCGCCATACATATATTCATTAACAGTTTCGGTCCACAAAGCTTCAATCTGCTGGTCGGTCGACTGCTCAAGGGTGCCTTTTATTTTCTTTGTGTATTTGCAGAATTCCGCGTAGTGATTTTGTCCCGAAAGATAGGGCTCCGAGAAAGAATCCTTTATTTTGTCCTGGACATTGATGTTGGTCACTATGTCTCCCGTTTCTTTGGCCATCTCCTTCTGGAATCCGTCGTCAGTGGTGAGGTAGCGGATCAGCTCCTTTGCGGCCTCGGGATTTTTTGTTCCCTTGTACGCGGCAATCCATGTTCCTCCCCATCTCCACGCGGAAGGTCCCTGACACATTGCCCAGTCACCTGATGTTCCGGGAGCGTTTGGCTTAAGAATATAGTGAAGCCCCCATGTCGGAAGGAAGTAGCAGAAGATTTCTACAGGTGTCTCAATGTAATAATCGCTGTAATAGTCGTAGGCATAATCATCGTTCAGTTCTCCCCTCATCCCCGCGAACCATTTTTCTGACCATTGTGCTACATCGGAAGCCACAAGTTCCTCTTCCGTAAAAATCCTGCACATGTCCATGTATTTTTCCATCGCTGAGTCAATCACAAGTCTGTCATCCACGACCCACGGTTTTTCGCGCGTCCCCTTGAATGGATGAAAAAGATCCCCGGTCGAGGAAACAATCCTGCATTTTCCGCCGGAGAGTTTTTTCAGTTCACGGGCCGTCGCAAGGAAGGTGTCGAAATCCTTGAGTTTTTTCTGCACAACCTTCGGATCGTCTGTCCCGAAATATTTTTTCGCAAGGCTCCTTCTGTAAAAGAGCGCGCCTGGAGAAACATTCCATGACATTGCGTAGACATGACCGTCATAGCTTCCGATTTCCACAGGATATGTGTTCACTTTGTCCTTCACTTCCTCGTACAAATCATCGAGCGGGAGAAGCTGGCCGGATTCAATATACTTTCGGACGAAATAATCCTCAAGGGCAAAAACATCGGGACAGTCCTTTCCGCTTGCAAGTCGTGGGTCGAGCGCGCTTGGAAACTGGTCAGTCGGTATGTATGTGTATTCAATATCCATATCTGGATGAGTTGCTTTGTAGCCGTAACCTTCCTTGTTAAGAAATCCCTCAATTTCATCGGTGAATGACCAGACAGTAAGTTTTTTGTCGGAAGATGAGAGATCGCTTTTCCAGCTTTCTGCCTCACTCAAAGCGAGCTGCTGATATTCATCGTAAAGGCTCTGCGATATGTATAGGCTTTCTTTAACAAATCCAAACTCATCAGTCATCTCATATTCCTCTGCTGAAATCGTAACTGGTGCTAGGGATTTGAGTTTTTCCATGATCTGTGAGTAAATGTTTTTCTTCTCATATTCCTGTAGCGTGGAAACTTCTTTCATAAGAAGCTTACATTCAAAGACTACTTTTTTCAGCTTGGCGTATTCAGATATGCTACAGGCCACCGTATTCAGCTCATATCTGGATTCATCAAAAAAGACTGCCGCGCACATGTCTTCATCGCTGTCAATTCCGAGCATGATTCTCTCTCCGCTCAGATTGACATCGAATATCATTTGAGCGTCATCCGTCCAAAACTCAGCAAAAGCCGATGCAACGGAAATGGTTAAAATCAAACATACTGCGGAAATAATTTTTTTCAATCCACGCATTTTCATGTCCTCCATATAATAGTAGAAAAGAACTTATCTCTCCATCGCTATAAATATAGTATCAGTTTGGAGGAGAACTGTCAAACTATAAAAAAGGCACCCCGAAAAAATCAGGATGCCTTTGATGAAATTTAGTTAAACCGAAAACGACTAAAGAAATGTTTCCTTAGAGTCCCAATGTTTCAGTGGCTTTGTCTTTGAAATCCTTGATGGCGTCTTTCTTTGCCTTTCCTTCATTGATGTATTTCCAGACTTCTTCGCTAAAGAGTGCCTCAACAACCTGATCAGTTCCCTGAACCAAGTTGCCGTTTACGTTCTTTGCCATGTCGCAGAATTCCTTGTAGTGATTCTGTCCCTTAAGATAGGCTTCCTTGTACTTGCCCTTGACTTTTGCCTGAACCTTGAGGCTTGAAACCACGTCTCCAGTCTTTCCAGCATAAGAAGTGAGGAAGTCCGGGTCAGAGACGAAATACTTTACCATTTCCTTTGCAGCGGCAGGATTCTTTGTTCCCTTGTATACACCGATCCAAGTTCCACCCCAGCTGTATGCTGCAGGTCCCTGAATCATTGCCCAGTCTCCGCTTGTCTCAGGTGCGTTGGTCTTGAGAACGAAGTTGATTCCCCAAGTCGGGAGGAATGTACAGAACACTTCCTTGTCCTCGCCATCCTCATTCTGCAGGGTTCCCTTCATACCGGCAAACCATTCCTGTGACCACTGGCCGTGATTGCCGCACATCTCCTGCTCATGCAGAATCTTGCATACTTCCATGTACTTGCTCATGGCGGGGTCTACAACAACCTGTCCGTCTGCTACCCAAGGCTGAGTTCTTGATCCCTTGTAAACATTGAAGAGATCGTCGCTTGTGGAAACGATGTAGCATTTGCCGAAAGATTTCTCCTTGATCAGTTTTGCAGTCTCAAGGAATTTGTCCGGATCGCTGAAGAAGCTCTGTACCTTCTTGGGATCATCTGTTCCGAGGTACTTCTTTGCGAGGCTTCTGCGGTAGAACATTGCGCCGGGGCATACCTGCCATGAGAGCGCGTAGACATGTCCGTTGGCTGAACCGATTTTTACCGGATACTCAGCGAGATCCTTTTTGATTTCCGCATAGACATCATCCAGGGGGAGAAGATCTCCAGACTCAACATACTTGCGGACAAAAGCGACTTCCAGAGCGATTACATCAGGGCACTCTTCTGCTCCTGCAATTGCCGCATCAAGTCTTGTCGGGAAATCCGCTGTCTGAGTGATGGATGTTTCAACCTGAACATTCGGATGTGTGGGCTTGAAAGAGTCGTTCACCATTCCTTCAAGTTCGTCCGTAAAGGTCCAGACGGAAAGTTTTCCTGACACTGGTGATGTAGCCTTTGGTTTAGCGCTCAAAACACCCATTGTACATGTAAGTGCAACTATAGAAGCGATTATTTTGGTCTTTTTCATTTAAGGCCTCCTAAAAAATATTTAAACTGTCCGTAAATAGGGTACAGTTTATTTTTATCTATAAGTTTAACCTTCTTTTCCCGTTTCAGTTATATAATTTTTTGTTATATTTGTTTAAAAAGTTAAAGTTTTTCGCTATAGTTTTTGATTATACCGTATAAAAAATGAGTGTATCTTTGTATGGTGTTCTTGGCAATTTTACTCTCAACTTTCCACTCTCAACTCTCAACTTTCAACTTTCCACTCTCAACTTCCATGTCTTCCGAGCTCGTGTATGCGTAGGCGTTGTGATTGTGAATGCTCTCGTAATTCTCGCACTCCACGCTGAACCATGAGAAGGGTTTTTCCGCTTTGTCGAAGGACTTGAGCTTTAGGCAGACTTCCCGGACCACATCCTCCACAAAACGCGGATTGTCCCATGCATGCTCGGTGACATATTTTTCATCGGGGCGTTTCAAGATGCTGTAGAGTGAGCAGGACGCGCTTTCCTCAATCAGGCTGATTACGTCCTCAATCCAAAAGAGGCTCGTGTTCTGCAATTTGACGGTGACTTTCCCGCGCTGATTGTGGGCACCGTTTTCAGAGATTGCCTTGGAGCAGGGACACAGTGTTGTGACAGGTACCGAGACCGTGACAAAGAAACTCTGACTTTCCGCCGTCACTTCCCCCTCATAAGAGCATGTGTATTCCATTATGCTTTCGGAACCGGAGACAGGGGCTTTCTTGCTCATAAAAAACGGAAATTCCATGGTGCCGAATGCTCTCTCTGCCTCAAGCGACGTGCGTATGTCCTCGAGCATCTGGAGAAACTGCTTCATTCCCAAATCAGTGTAGTGGCGGTGGAAATTTTCTATGAAGCGGGACATGTGCGTTCCCTTGTAATCGTGGGGCAGGTTCACGAAAAGATTGACCGTCGCCGCCGTCTGCTGCTTCCCATGATTTTTGTCCAATACCTGCACGGGGTATCTCAGATTTTTGACCCCGACTTTTCTGAGCGGCACTTCACGCGTGTCCGGTGTGTTCTGTATGTCAATCATTATTTGTTCTCCACTTGATTTAAAAAATCTGTCGGTGTAAGTGCTGGAATTGGTGAGAATATATAATCTTTGGTGTTTCTGGTAATAATCACTTTTACACCAGCTCTTTTGGCACAAAAAGCTTGTATCGCATCTTCAAAATCATTCATTTGAGAATTGAAAGCTTGTTTTATCTGTTTTTTTGAAACTGAAAGAACTTTGAATTTTGAAAAGAAAACAGAGAGAAGTTTCTTTTGTACGTCAGAAGTAGGATATGTTTTTTTTGTAATATAAACTGTGTCTGCAATTGTGGCCGAAGAAACGCACGGTGTATAATTTTGAAACACAAATTGTACAGCATTAAGAGAGGCTTCTACAAACTGTTCTCTTTTGTTGATAATATCAATAATAATATTTGTATCAATTAACACTTTCATTTTGATATTCTTCTTTCTTCTAGCATGGCATCAGCATTTACCTCTGATGGGATAAGGCCAACAACAGCATTTAGTGCGTCCAATTTTTTTTGTACTCTATTGGAAATCTTTTTCGGCTTTTTTTCAGGTAAGATTTTTAATCCTGAAATAGAAGCTTCCTGTTTGTATCGGGATGGGTTTGCAAAAAAATCTGAATAGGACACTACAAGCATAACGAATTCCTCCTTAAAAATATTATACCACAAAACACAATCTTGTGCGAGGGGTGCATCTCTTATTGTGATACGCCGTCAATATGGAAAGTAATTTCATCGCCACGGACGCTGATTGCGAATTTGTTGTAATCCCAGTTGTTGAATTTATAAAAGCAGAATTCCTTTGAGGTTCTGTCTGTTATTATCTTGAAGAAATTGTCGCCGTAGATGTACCTCGCTTTCTCAAGATTCTTTTTGTCGATTTTGCCCTTTTTGTAGATTACGTATTCATTCCAATATACTGTGCATGAGTCAATCTGGTTTTCCTCTATGTCAAACTGGAAGTCATTCAGATTCCACAAATATGAAAATGCGTGTCCCCATTCACTTTCGCGGATTTGATATTTGAAATCCGTTCCGGCTATTTTTTTCTTTAAGACGGTTAAAGAGATTGCGGAGATTAAAATCAGTGTGAGAATCACCAAAAGAAATTTTTTCAGATTAAGCCTCCTTTACGGAACTAACAGAATTAACGGACTCTTTCTTGTGATTTATCCTGTTGATTAGAAGGACGATTCCGAGCGAGAGGAAATTTGAAAGAACGATTCTGATTATCTGGAACTCATCTGTTCCTGTGGTGCTCACGACATGCAGGAAGTTTCCGATGAAGTTGTTGAAAAAATGCTCCGAAAGACCGACCCAAAGCACACCCGTCATGTTCACGCAGGTTCCCCACTCAATGGCAAGGATTCCCGCGAGCACGACATAACCGATTGCGAAAACCACGGCCTGAGCTATGCCCATCTGTCCGTCGTAAACACCGAGCACGCACATGACGATATGCCAGATTCCGAAAAGAAGTGCCTGAACGAAATTGCCGGTCTTGAATCCCCATCGGTCCGAAACAGCCTTGAGAATAAATCCGCGGAACATTCCTTCCTCAGCAAGTACGTTGATTACGTTTACCGCAATGCAGATTACGAGAGCCACAAACGAAAGACTCACCTCCGAAGTCGCACCCGAAAGACCGAAGTTCGTAATGTAGGCGGAAAGCCTCGGAGCCTTACCCTGCACGGCAAGAAGAATCATCTCAAGTCCGTACGAAACGGCAAAGGTGAAAATGCCGAGCGCGAGACCGCAACCAATGTATTTAAATGTCTTTTTGTATTTGAGCCCGACATCCGAAATCTTCATCCCGCAGATTCGCATCGCAACCAGAGTCGCAATTATGCAGAAGATTTTTGTAATCACGTTGTCCGCAATAATCGTCTGGTCCGTGCGGATAAACAAAAACTCAATGTATTTTACAATCGTCGTGATGGCAACAAGCCAAGCGATGATCTTGACAATCTGCTTTTTAGATTTCTCCGTCCGTGTGATTAAATTCTGATTTTCCATAAAACTCTCCAAGAGGCATATAGACCTTTTAGTTTGCTTTATTCTATACCGCAATATTTTCCATGTCAATTGATTTTTGATATTCATTTCTTTATAGCATCCGCTCGTATATTTTTTTATTGACAGAATGTATCAATTATGATACATTTTAAATTTTGTAAAAAAGACTCAGAAAACCCCGAAGGAAGATATGGAGTTGGGAAAGAAACGAAGAAACATGGTTTTAGGAGGTAGAAAATGAATGATTCTTATGTAGGAAGTTCCTTTGATGATTTTCTCGATGAAGAGGGTATTGCCGCAGAAGTAAAAAATGAGGCAATAAAACGCTTGATTTCATATAATCTACTGGAAGAAATGCAGAAGCAAAATATCAATAAAACTGAAATGGCTAAGAAAATGTCTACATCCCGTGCTGCATTGGACAGGCTTTTAAATCCATATAATGATTCTGTTACACTTGCAACTCTTACAAAAGCTGCGAATGTACTTGGAAAAAAATTAGTATTGCAATTGCAATAGGAATATAACCCGAAACATTTCCCCATTTTTGCATGGGTTTTGCATAACCTCGCTGATTGGCGTTTTGGCGAGTGGTCGCTTGTGCTAAAATAGATTCAGCAGATACCACCCGCACTTTCCGTTTTCCACTCTCAGCTTTCCACTTCTCTCTCCGCGGACTCAAGCGTGTTGTAAATCAGCATGGCGATTGTCATGGGGCCGACTCCGCCCGGAACCGGTGTGATGAATGAGGCTTTTTCCTTTACGCTCTCGAAGTCGCAGTCACCCACGAGACGGAATCCGCTTTTTTTGCTTGCGTCGGGGATGCGGTTTACTCCAACGTCAATTACGGCGGCTCCATCCTTTATCATGTCGGCGGTGAGTGTGTTCGGATGTCCTGTGCAGACCACCACGATGTCGGCCTGTCTTGTGATTTCGGCAAGATTTTTTGTTCCCGTGTGGCAGAGAGTGACCGTCGCATTGTACTCGCGTCTTGAAAGAAGAAGCGCCATCGGTTTTCCTACTATATTACTGCGTCCGATTACAACGGCTCTTTTTCCGTCGGTCTCAATTCCGGCCTTTTTGAGCAGCACGGTGATTCCGTTGGGAGTGCAGGGGAGAAATCCCTTTCTTCCGGTAACAAGATTTCCCACGTTCACAGGATGGAAACCGTCCACATCCTTTTCGGGTGCGATGGCGAAGGTGATTTTTTCCTCGCTGATGTGCTTTGGAAGAGGCAGCTGTACGAGGATTCCATGCACGCTTTTGTCCGCGTTGAGTTTTTCAATCAGCTCAAGAAGCTCCTTTTCCGTGGTTGATTCCGGCAGCTCAATGCTCTTGTCCGCCATTCCGGCCTCTGCAAGTGCCTTTCTTTTTCCCGTGACATAGCTTACCGATGCGGGATTGTTTCCCACGAGGATTACCGCAAGGCAAGGAACCACGCCCTTTTCCTTCAAAGATGCCACCTTTGCCGCCACGTCAGCCTTTACCTCAGCGGCCACCGCCTTTCCGTCTATAATTGTTGCGCTCATATTGTAACCTTCCAAGCCGCCAGTTTATTTTATTGTAAGCGGCACTTGTTGAAATTATAATGAAAATCCGATATAATTTCAACATCGCGACAAAAACATATTAAATGTGAGGAAATATGAAACGTATCAGCACATTGCTCTGTTCCGCATTGTTATGCACGGTACTGGCAGCAGTAAGCGCACCTCAGGCAGCCGCACAGACGGCAGAAGAGAATGAGGAGATTCAGGACAAGCACGAAAATGAAAATCAGGTTGAGGTTATTTATAACAGCAACGTACAGGCTGGAGATCAGTACATAAGGATTTCGCTTGGCGCAGCGGCTCCCCTTTCATTTGGAAATCCCTTTACGGACGGAAAAATGCACATCGGAGGAGTGGGAACACTCGGATATCACCGCTTTATTACGGACAACATCGCAATCGGTGGCGACGCTTCTTTTGGCTCATGCTCCACAATCGGCGGAAATATTTTCAACTTTGTGCCCATAATCGGAACATTTACATATCAGTTCTCCCTCAAAAACTTTGAATTCCCGCTTACCTTGGGACTCGGATTTGCGTGGGAGACCTACAGCGGAAAAACTTACTGGCCGGGACTCGTCGTTAAGCCTCAGGCGGGAGTCCATTACAGGATTACATCCAGCTGGTCTCTTGGCGGAGACTTCTCATATTTGTGGATGCCCCAGTTTAACAAGCTTTATGACGATTCCAAGGAAAATAAATACGGTCAGTTCTTTACTCTGGAGCTGGTTGCCCGCTATTATTTCTAGTGCTATATAATAGAAGGAAAATGAATATTATGATGAAAAAATCGATTTTTTGGAAGATTACAGGTCTTGCGGCATTGATTTTTGGCCTTGGAGCCGGATTTACGTCATGCCATGACAATATCTATTCCATGATAGAGATGGAGGTCGTGCAGGAAGACGGCCTCAACGGAGATATTTCCCAGATCGTTCCCTTCAACGGCAGCCTCTGGTGTACGAATTACAAACTGTACAAAAAAGATATAACTCCGTCATCATCTACGGGGCGATACAACGGACAATGGCATCATGTGAATGCTACATGCAACGGATCCGAGCTGGAATTCATCACCACAATTGCCACCGACGGCAGCAGACTCTACTGCTATACGATTCAGTGGGAGGAAGACGGCGATGACAGTGTGAACATGCCCTATTACAAGAGAGTCTACTCAAGCGCTGACGGCGAGTCATGGACACAGATTGACATTTCTTCCGTAACAGGAGTTGGAAATTCCAGTGACTCTATGGCTGTGAATACTTTGGTTCATGTCTTTGACAACAGGGCAGGGGATGGAACCAATAGTTTTACCGGCCGACAGGCTTTTGTCAGATTGTATAATCCTTCCTCTGATAGCTATGAAATCCATGTGTTGTCCGGTACTTCACTTGGTTCTGTCGCATCTGGTTCAAGCGGCAGTGATTTCAGCGCGGTATATATCAATGGAAGCACAAAATTTTCAAACAGCCTTGATATGGTGGCGGGAAATGGTAAGGCTTACAGAACCTCTGGATCCGACATTGAGTACAGCTCCAACGGCTCAGACTGGACTTCCGTTGATTTTGACAAAGGAACAATCTGGGCGCTCGCGCTTACTGCCGATTACCTGCTCGTAGGTACATCGGATGGAATCTACAAGTCACATCTTGACTCCGGTGTTCCGTCTTCCAGTGCCACGGATTTTTCAAACAACGCACAGTCGCTTCTTACGTCCAGGGTTACGGGGCTCTATGTGCTTGACTCATCCAAAAACGAGGGAGAGACCGATGAATACGGCAGCATGATTATTTCCGGCTATCTTTCATCTTCATCGGATACTTTCGGCGAAATCGGACTCTACGCATATTATCCCGGACGCGGAGTTTGGAACAGGGACGGAGACTGATTCAGGACGTTTTTAGAATCCGATGGCAGATTTGTTTGAGAGCATAGGAAAATCCCACGAGCCGCTTGCTTCCCGCATGAGACCCCGCACCCTTGACGAGTACATCGGGCAGGATCACATTGTGGGAAAGGGACGGCTTTTGAGACGTGCCATTGCCGCGGACAGACTCACATCGGTAATTTTTTACGGACCTCCCGGCTCTGGAAAAACAACCCTGGCGCGTGTCATCGCAAATCATACAAAATCAGCGTTTATCACACTGAACGCGGTTCTTACCGGAGTGGCGGACATACGGAATGCCATTTCTGAGGCAGAGACCCAGCGCTCCATGTATACCCGGAAGACCATCCTTTTTGTGGATGAGGTGCACCGGTGGAACAAAAGCCAGCAGGACGCTCTCCTTCCCTGGGTGGAAAACGGCACGATAATCCTGATCGGAGCCACAACCGAAAATCCCTTTTTTGAAGTGAACAAGGCATTGGTAAGTCGAAGCCGTGTGTTCCAGCTCAAACCCCTGACCCAGGATGATTTGATGAAAACTGCGACCCAGGCACTTGAGGACACCGAACGCGGTTACGGTCACTGGAAGGTGGAATTCGAGGAAGGAGCCCTGGAGCATCTGGTTGAGACCGCAAACGGAGACGCACGAAGCCTGCTCAATGCATTGGAGCTTGCCGTGGAGACCACCCCTGAAATCTGGGAGCCTGAGGAAAATCCGCCGAAGCCAGCGTGGGGAAGCACAATCTACATAAGCAGGGAAGCGGCCGAGGAGTCCATTCAGAAAAAGGTCGTTCTTTATGACAGGGACGGTGACTATCATTACGACATCATTTCCGCATTCATCAAGAGTCTTCGCGGAAGGGACCCGGACGCAGCTTGTTACTGGCTCGCTCGCATGGTAAAGGCAGGAGAAGATCCGCATTTTATTTTCCGCCGCATGTTGATTTCAGCCTGTGAGGACACCGGACTTGCCGACCCCCATGCAATCTCCGTGGTTGAGTCCTGCTCTGCTGCTTTTGACCGGGTGGGACTTCCCGAGGGACGCTATTTTCTCGCACACGCAGCACTTTATCTTTCGACCGCCCCCAAAAGCAACAGCTCCATGGCATTTTTTGACGCTCTCGCTTCCGTGGAAAAAGAGGACGCCGACGTGCCCAATCATCTGAAGGACGCAAGCCGTGATGCCGAGGGATTCGGTCATGGAACAGGGTATCTTTATCCTCATGCTTACCGCGATCACTGGGTCGCACAGCAGTATCTGCCGGACTCGCTCGTGGGAAGGGTGTTCTATACTCCGTCCACACAGGGATATGAGAATAAAATCCGGGATGACGTGCTTTCCCGCCGTGAGCTCCAGATTTCAGCTCTGATGGAGGGGGAAAAATCCCTTGGCGGTGAGACTAATGCCATGCAGGAATGGTGGATGAAGGAGCACCTGGGTTCCGCGTCTCTCAGACAGGAGGAAAATCTTACCTACAGTCCCGGGGACAAAAAAAAGGATGCCCTTTTGGACCGTGCGGAAAGAAGCTGGCGAGCAAGACTTGACTCAAACCGTGCCGAAGTACTGACTTCCGTGCGTGATGGGATGACGGAGTGCGCAGGATTGAAGCGTCATTTCAGGAGCCTGATTTGGAACGCCGACGACGCTCTTTTGATTTTTGACGTTACGCGAAAGACCCCCGAGGGACTCACCTGTGGAATCTGCCGGAGCGAGCAGGGTAAGGCCATGCTTGAGCAGTACGCTTCCACTCTCGAGGATATGGATCGACCGCAGCTTGTTGTAAATCAGCTTGGCAAAAATGAAAGTCCATTCAGCAACGGAAATTTAAGGAAAATACTTTCTTCCTTTGGTGACGTACTTTTCGACGTGATTTTTTTCCGCGACATTTTCTCATCGCTTTCGGAGATTGCGTCCGCCGCATCAGCTTTGGCAGAATTGAAAAACGGGACCGTGCAGGATGTGAGGGACGTCGCCTTTGATGAGAAAGTTCCGCCGAAAGACACGCCTCCCATGCTGGGTGAGGGTGGAAGAATCATCCTTTCCCAGAGAATCCCATGCCACGGACAGAGAATCTCCGCGCTCATCTCATCCCAGATTCTAAACAAGGGAAAGACATCCCCGGAATGGGAAGCCACATTGCGAAAGATGGAAAAGGCCGAGGATTCCTTTTTCGGGGACAGGACAAATCCCTTGTTCGCATGGACAGCGGATGACGTGAAATCCATTTTTGAAAAGGCCGGATTTTCGGTTGAGGCCATGCGCTCGGATCTGGTGGAAAAACGCCGGATTACCGAAAGCGAAATTGGACGCTGGTTCGACGCTGAAAACTCATCCTACGGAACCCACCTTGCGAAAATCCTTGGAGACGAGACTTTTTCTTCTATTAAACAGCTCCTTCTGGACGCATCCAAGAGACAAATATTCACCTGGAAAACCGAGCTCTTCTGTTTCCGATTTTGGTGAGTCAAGGGTGACGTTTTCCAGTCTCAGCTTTCCGTGCTTGTTTCGAAGTTTTTATGCCTGTACAAAATACTCTCCACTCCAGAAGACTTACTGATTTTCTTTTTGAACAAGACTGTCCATTTTGTCTGCCGTTCCGCATAATCTTTTTTTATATCAGGGAAGAACGATTTGCAAAAATATTTTCCATCTTTGTTTTTTGGAATTCAATCCTCAAAGTTATTTGCTTGTTTTTACGTCCAAGAATGAATTCATATTCAATATCAAGCAGTTTTGAAAACGCTTTTTGGGCAGTTAGGATATCTGACACAAAGAACCACCGTACAAAAAAAAGCTCCGCGCCATTCGCAGAGCCTTTCTCCGTTTTCTTTCGGCTTACGCCTAGTTCAGGTGAGGTCTACGGAAAACCCTTCAGAGGCTGGCGGAACACTGCAACTGAACACAATATACCGCTTAAACGCCTAACAGACACTCAAGTTGCCTGTCGCCTTGAATGGCAAGGACTTATCAATTTCAATATACCTTAATCCGCTTCTGCTGTCAAGGGATAATTTATCTCTGCTTGACACGTACGCTTTCCACTTTCCGTTTTCCACTTTCCGTTTTCCACTCGCACAGAGTTGACTAATTTTATCAGATTGCATATAGTATAAGTATGGCTAATGGTTCAAATTTTTTTTCTAATTTAATTTCCCAGCTTTTTGGCGGCAACACTGCTGAGGCTATCAAAAAGAAGCAGCTCAAGTCCATTTCCAAGGATTTGTCCAGAACGAAATTTCATTTTTACAAATATGCCACGAATACGGCGGATCCGAGTCTCGCGAAGTTTTTTTATGAAATCTACAAGGCGATTGCACCCGCACAGGCCATGCTTACGAACGCGACTCCGAACATCCTTAAGAACATGGTGCTCAGCGGATCCGTAAGCGATGAGGGAAAGGCGATTCTTGAGGGGCTTAGCGAGGCATCCTTGAAAAACCTTGCCGCGAACATGCCAATAAAGGATTTGCAGAAAAAAGTCAAGCAGGAGCTGGATATTTTCATGTCGGACTTTACCAACACGAAGATCCGCTCGGTGGACAACCTTTACAGGCGCATAATTCTTTTCGACGCTTTCTGCAAGTACGATTTCTATTTCCTGCTCAAAAAATTCAACAATAAAATCCGCGAGAGAAATTTTGACGTGGCCCCGAGCTTCAATCCTGTGTCCGGAACCTACATTGCCGAGGACTTGAAGAATTTCATAGCCGTCGCATGGGCTCTTCCCCTTGACAACTCATGGGACGAAGTTTTTGCCATGTTCAAGAAAATGCGCGGTGTTGAGCCGATTCAGGCCAATACATGGAAAAAGGTCGTCTCACGCCTCAGGACTCTGAAGGACCGCCGTGTGCTTGAGATGATGGTGCAGCTGATTACCGAGAATCCCTCATACCGCGAGGTGATAAAGCAGGATGAGACGCAGATTATGGCGGAGTACCTTGGTCAGATCAGGCACCAGGTTGAGGATACACTTAGCAAGCTTAAGGAAGCCCAGTCCACTGGAAAAATTGACAGTCTTGTTGCGGCGGTTTTTGACGGTGCGGACGTAAGCGAGCTGACATATTATAATAGCGAGGGAAGCGATGCCTTTACCGAAAAGGGATTTGAGGGATTCCTTTATTGCGAGCCGTTGAAGTATCTTATGAAATTCCTTTCCGCTTACTCAAAGCATGAGCTTAAGGATCTTTCCGACATAATTCTTGTTCGCGGTGAATGGGCCACACAGCAGATGTCCGTTCCGATGAGCAATGCCTACCATGAGATTATTGACATTACGGCGAAGGTCAAGGCGCTTGACGAGATGGTCGCTGAGGACGGTGAGTACGGACTCAAGCTCAAGAACTATATGCCGAGAGCTGAAAGGGACCGTGACGCACGTGGAATCATAAAGACGGTTCTTGGAGACTTGAATGACGAGGCCGGAAATTTGATTCTGGAAGCTTCAAAGAGTTTCGTTGTCTACGCGAGAAACCTGAAGATGGTGATTGAGGATTTTGCGAAGGCTCCCCACAGCGAGGTCATTATCAACTGGAAGGAGCTGGATCATTTTGCCGAGGGCAAGTTCAGGGATATGGCCGTCAGCGCGTATAAGAAAATCTACAATTTTGTGAATCTCATGCAGAGCTATCAGGTGAGGGTGAACGAGAAATCAAGACGCTAAATTGGTTACAACCCTTTGGATTGAGTATCAGTGTGCCGGGATTTGACCCACAACGCCCTCAAGAAAATAGTCCATGTTCCAAATCTGCTCGTCGGAAAGCTTTCTGCCCTTATGCACGATTTCCTTTCCGTTCTGGTCGCGGATTGGTCCCTGGAAGATTTCCAAATCTCCGCTGATTATGTCATTCTTTGCTCGGGTGACTTTATCCTTTGTCTCCGGCACGCACAGCTCGGTAATAGTGTCAATGTCCACGACCTTTGATTTGATTCCACCCCAGAAGCTCCTGCTTTTCCAATTTCCGTTAAGCACATCCTCAACGTCTTTCAGGAAATATTCCTCCCAGTGAAAAAGAGCTCCCGTCAAATAAACCGACGGTGCCATGGATGCCGCGCTCGTGTTGTACCCGATTACGTACATGCCTTTTTTTTCTGCTTCCTTGATTGTCGCGGTGGAATTCTCATGGAAAGTCACTACATCACAGCCCATGGAGTTCAGATCATCCACGGCGGCCTTAGCTCCATCGGGGTCGTACCAGGAATTCAGGAACCGCACGTTGACCGTAGCATTTGGATTCACCGAGCGGACCCCAAGCGTGAATGCATTTATGCCGCGTATGCACTCGGATATGGAAGATGCCGCGACATACCCGATTTTGCCGGAGTTGCTGTTCAGGCCTGCCACGATTCCCGTAAGATAGCGGACCTCGTACATGCGCCCGAAAAAGGTGGAGAGATTCTCCGTGTGCATGTAGCCCGAGAAATGGCAGAATTTCACCGAGGGATATTCAATGGCCAGACGGAAAACCCAGTCCATGTAGCCGAAGCTGTTCGCGTAGATTACGTTGCATCCCTTGTCAATCAGGCTCCTGATTTTGCTCTCACACTCAGCCGTCTCCGGGACATTTTCTTCATAAAGACATGCGATGCCCATCTTTTCCAGCGCTTTGCGTCCCTCGTCCATGGATGAGTTGAAGCCGTTGTCATCGATGCTGCCGATATAAATAAAGCCTACCTTAAGATTTGAAAAGCGGATGCTGCCTGCTGCCGAGCGTTTCTGACATCGGGCGAGGGAAAAAGTGATCGTACATACGATAAAAAATATTAATGAGTCTATAAAAAAACCTTTGGCGTTTCTGAATGCCCTGCTTTTTTTCATTAACTTTTTTCCTCCGACTTTAATAATATTATTATCAATGAAAAAGCGAATTCTTGCAAGTATTTTTTTCAAAAAAAGTTGACAAAACCCTAAATGGGGGGGTATGATTTATTAAGTTATATTTATTTATGGAGGATTTCGATGAAAAAGATTCTTTTCAGGGGGGGGCTGCTCTTTGCCGTTCTTTTTACGCTGATTTTCGCCGGATGTCAGTCTGCCCAGAAGCTCATTGAAAAAGGTGACGATGTTTCTGGAATTGAAAAACTTGCTAAAAAACTCACTAAAAAACCTGCGAGCCAGGAGGATGCAGACCTTTTTGTGTCCGTCTATCCGAACGCGGTGGAAAACCGACTTGAGAATACGGAGACTGTTTCCGATGCAATCAACGGATTCATCAGTTCTACGGGAACTTCATCTCTGAGCGCGGCGCTCTCATCCGTTAAGTCAACTCTTTCAGACGGTTCGTTCATAGGGGATGCTGCTCCTGTGCGTTCTGCCATTTCAGAGGCGACTCTTGCGTATACACGTGCGGAGGATTTGTACAGGATTCAGAAAGCCGTCCGTCCCATGCCGCTTGAGATTGGTGACGTGAGCAAGGGTGAGGTCTACTGGGTCGAGAAGTACAACGATGACTTTGCTGGAGACTATCGCAAGGCAAGCAGCGAGATGGCGAATTTCATCTACAGCATTGCGGACGCTGGATATCCCGGAACTGCCGTGAGCGACAAGAAAAAGGATTATGATTTGTTCGACACCGTGAAGAAGTACGACTCAAACATGGGAAAGCAGTGCGGCGAGAGACAGGCTAGGCTTGCTTACGACATCGGTGATTTGCTCAACGCGTCGGGAACAATCAGCGACAAGAAGAGCGCGATTGACTGGTATAAAAAATCCGACACTAAGGTTTCCAACTACAACGGTGTGAAGAACAAGATTCTGGGAACCAACTACGAGATTGGAGAGCTGTATCTTGCAAAGTTTGAGAGTGGAAATACACGCTCCGACATCAAGGACGCAATCTCATACTTCGGATATGCCAAGGATTACAAGGACGCGACAATCCGCAAGGCTTACTGTGAGTCCCTGCTTGATGAGTTTGACCATCCTGTTGAGAGGGCCGAGGGCGAGGAACTCAAGATGGAAGTCAGCATGGGAGAGCTTGCTTTCTCTGATACGATGACATCAGCTACAATCCCGATTAAGGTGAGCGGCATTGACTACATCCTTACTTCAAAGGATTTCTCCATCACAAAGACTTCCGCCATTGATAAGGTTGCCGTGGCATCCACAAGAAGCTCCGCAACTCCCGCCACTACAGTGACATACATTGCGACCGTTACCCCAGTGGATCCTGACAGATTCTCTTACGGAACTGTTAGCATTGAGGTGCGCGACAAGAGCAAAAAGGTTGTTGAGTCAAAATCTTACGGCATTGACACAAAGAAATTCTTCGTCCCGGCGGAGATGTCCGTTTCAAAGATTGAATACTCAAAAACAGATTCTGATGTAGTCCTCTCATTCGGAACGAATCACCTCAAGAAGAAGCTCACTATGAAAGATCTGATTGTGAACGAAAACGGAACCGGATCCACGCTTTCAGAAGTCAAGCTTGAGAGTGAGTACGATACGACTAAGGCTCTTTATGAACTGACCTTTACCGGTGTTGAAAAAGGCGGAAAGATTTCCATCTCCGTTCTTGGTGATGACGGAAGCCTTCTTCCATGCTA
Organism: Treponema sp.; assembly: GCA_016288205.1. Taxonomy (GTDB): domain Bacteria; phylum Spirochaetota; class Spirochaetia; order Treponematales; family Treponemataceae; genus Treponema_D. The sequence continues at coordinate 118,950 of JAEEYO010000049.1, forward strand.
CGATCACGTAACTTCATCAGGTGCCGTGGCAAAGACCGACATTACCTACACGATTGACTACAAGAAAGTCTATGTGCCGCCGGTGGTTGAGGCCATTGCAAAGGGAATTGTCTCCGGAGAGTACTATTGGTGCTATGAAGGCGAGAACCGCGCCATATCCATGTGTTTCGGTGATGAAGTTATAATCCAACGGAATGGTTACATGGTTAAGATGTCCTATAAAATCGACAAGACCAGCCAAAGCATTTTCTTTGACAAGACGGTCGGCCGCGTTGGTGATTATGACCTGGCAGAAAAATTCAGGGGAAAGGAATTCTATTATGAGACTACGAACACCGGTCGAATCATTCTTTATGAAATGGTTTATCATGGCGACCTTGATTTCGTAGGAACGTCTTCAAACAAAAAATTCTTCCTCAGCATGGCCCGTGACGGCTCCGACTTGGAGTATGATTACGATGACTGGACGGTTCTGCCACCCGTGCCTTACAGCTTGATTGGAAATGTGTTCTACTGCGATGAGTGCACAATCGATTTCCTCAGCGCAGACACAGTGTCCTTCAATGACGGCGAGAAATGGAACCGCAATTTGAGCTACAAGGTGAACAAGTCCAACCGTCAGATTGAGATTATGGACGGCAAGAGACGGCTTCTGCTTTTGGAGTACTACATTGATTACGGTTCCACATTCTATTTGACAAGCCCTACGACAGGTGCATTTTGGACAACCTACAATCAGTGGAGAGATTGGTAGTAAAAAATCAGGCTTTGAACATATTCTGAGCTGAGTTTATGGACGCATCTGTTATTTCGGCGGGTGCGTCTTTTTAAGGCATTATTAGGAGGATTTTTATGGATGTTAATTCTTTGCTGACAGGGCTTGTCAGTGCATCGAACATTAAGAAAATAAGTACGGCTAGCGAAGCTTCAACGACAGATGTAAAGAATGTGCTTGCACAGGCTGTCCCGGTTTTGATTCAGGGAGCGGCAAGTCAGGCCAAGGGATCCTCAGCTTCCGGCTTCGAGCAGGCACTTAGCGACCATGCCTCGGACAAGAGCAAGACGCTGAACATGGAGGACGGAGCGAAAATCATCTCGCATCTTCTTGGCAGCAAGGCATCCTCAACCACGGGTGCGATCGCAAAGGCGGCGGGTGTCACAAAGGCTTCGGCAACATCTATCCTTTCGGCGGCGGCTCCCTTGTTTATGAGCTTGCTTGGTCAGCAGACATCCGGTACTTCTGGAAATGCGCTCGGCTCATTGCTCGGAGGTCTCACTTCAAACCTGAACGTGGGAAGTCTTTTGGGAAATCTTCTTGGAGCTGGTTCTGCATCATCCTCAACTGCCTCTGCATCAACTTCATCAAGTTCCACATCCGGCAAAAAGAAGGACAAGAAAGATAAAAAGGACAGCAAGGAAGAAAGCGGTGCCGGAAACCTCCTCAACGGAATCATGGGGCTGTTGAAATAGAAAGGAGCGGTAACTTTTCGCCGGAATATTTTTTTTGCTGGAATTTTTTCCGCTGGAATATTTTTTCGCCATTACTCTTGACAGAAACATAATTATACGCTAGACTGAGATTGTTATGAAAAACACGAAACTCGTCCGTTGGACACAGAAAATCAATTTCTCCTCGTTGGCCTACTTTTATTTTGGCTTTTATTGGTTCTCATGTCCTGTTCGGAGGTCGCTTCATAGCGTGTGATTGCGTGTTTACTGAATAATGGTAATTACGAGACCTTCCGAAAACGGAGGGTCTTTTTTTTATGCCTTGATTTGTGGACGCACGGTCAGGCAAATAAACTATGTGAGGTATTTTTATGATTATAGTTTTGAAAAAGGGAATCGGCTCAAAGGACGTTGATCAGTTTGTGGCCGAAGTAAAGGAAAAGGGACTTGGAGTTCATGTTTCGACTGGTGTTGACAAGACGGTAATCGGACTTTTGGGCGACACTTCAAAGCTGGACCCTGAGGATTTTCTTGCGAATGACATCGTTGAGTCTGCCGAGAGAGTTTCCGCGCCGTACAAAATGGCAAGCCGTTCGTTCCATCCGCAGAACACTGTGGTAGTCGTGGGTGCTGGACAGAGCGGGGTGAATCCATGCAGCATTGGTGACGGAAAGACCATCCCCATAATCGCAGGTCCGTGTTCCGTGGAAAGCGAGGAGCAGATTCTTGATGCGGCACGTGCTGTAAAATCTGCCGGTGCGAAAATCCTTCGCGGAGGAGCATACAAACCCAGGACTTCCCCATACAGTTTCCAGGGACTTGGTGAGGAAGGACTCAGGCTTTTGAGTCTTGCCAAAAAAGAGACTGGACTTCCAATCTGTACCGAGCTTATGGCAATCTCCGAGCTTGAGCATTTTGGTGACGTGGACCTGATTCAGATTGGCGCGCGCAATTTCCAGAATTTCGATCTTTTGAAGGAGCTTGGAAAATCTGGTAAGCCGGTTCTCTTGAAGAGGGGACTTTCCGGTACTGTGAGCGAGCTTTTGATGTCCGCCGAGTATATCATGGCAAATGGAAATGAGAACGTGGTTCTTTGCGAGCGTGGAATCCGCTACTACGACAATTACACACGCAACTGTCTTGACTTGAGCGCGGTTCCGTACATCCACCGTGTGAGCCATCTTCCCGTGGTGATTGATCCGAGCCATGCCTGTGGTCTCCGCTGGATGGTTGGTGATCTTGCAAAGGCCGCCGTAGCCATTGGTGCCGACTCCCTTGAGATTGAGGTGCACTGCCACCCGGAAAAGGCACTGAGCGACGCATCCCAGCAGCTTACCCCCGCGATGTTCTCTGAGCTGATGGAAAAACTCGGAAAGCTCGCCGCCGTGGACGGAAAGACCATGTGATTAAAGCCACTGTGATTTTAGAAGGGGGTCAGTAAAGCGATTTTCCTGTGAGTTTTAGGGGTATATAATAATGGCACTGAATAATCTTGATTTAGACTGTTCAGTGCCAAGTTTAGATTTACTTAAATCTGAAAAGCAAAAATGTTATTTTGCAGTGCGGACGAGACGAATACCAAGACCTGTAAGCCTTGCATCTGAACGGCTTGAACAAATACGCCTGTTTATAAAGACGAAAGTATTTTTTCTAGAATTTGTAGCTTGTTCCCAAGGTCAGTGTCAGCATCGACCCGGTGAGCCAGGCATGCTTGTCATCTTCTGTCATCGTCGTATGATTTATCGGCTCTGGTATAGGCAAAAATCCCAGTTCCATCTTGAAAAGGAAACCTCTATCTTTTTTTCTGAAATTCGGTTGCCATCCGAGCCTGAAATCAGTTGGTATCATCATTGGTCCAAAACCTTTGTTAATTGCAAATCCAAGCCCGTAGCTCATATAAAAATCCCAGAACCAAAATGAGGCAAAAGCTTCAGTTATAAATGTGTTCAATTCATTGTTGTTATCGCCGTTCATAGAGTTGGCAACCGCCCAAAGAAAAGAGGGGGCGCAATATCCTGCCTCAAATCCAACATCCCAGGCCAGAATGCTATTGATTGGAAAACGGTATGCACCACGAGCCTCCAGTATAAATTGCAATCCCAATCCGACATCCACTTCAATACGAACATTGTCCACCCAAGAATCTCCAGATGACTCGCTCTGTGCAAAAGCAGCACAAGACATCACGACCATAGCAGCAATAACTGCAATAATTTTTTTCATAATTATAAAATCCTCCTAAGACTTTATTTATATACAATCTTGATTGTGATATGTAAATTAACATATCTAAATTTGATTTTACATAATTATCTACATATTGTCAAGCAAAAAATATGTAATTATTGATATTATTATCTCATGGGATTTAAAGAGAACTTAAAGTCAGAGCTACAGTATCGCGATATGACCGTCAAAGAGCTTGCAAGCCTATCAGGTGTAAAAAAGCAGACTTTGGACAATTATCTGAGCACACATAATTCTACGCCTTCTGTTGATGTGGCTGTAAAAATTGCAAAGGCACTGCAAGTTTCTGTTGAATATTTGGTGACAGGACACGATCCTCTTTTTCCCAGCAATTCAGACACACAGTTAAAAACGCTTGCAAACATCTGCCGTGATTTTAACGATGAACAAAAGCAGCTCTTGCTCGAATTATCTAAGACTATAAAGAAAATCACAAGCAAATAATCAAAATCAATTTTATACAATCGCGAAAGTTGACCTTGCGCAAAATCTTCTATATAATGGTGTGAAAATCAGGGTGCGGTTCCGGGGATTCTGCAATCGCACCAAAGCTTTAGGAATCAACATGAAAAGATTATCAGACTTGACTTATGGAATCGTGGGGCTGGGAATTATGGGCGGCTCCTTTGCGAAATCAATCAGGCAGAACATTTTGAGCAGGAGCGATGCTTCGGGGCGGATTTTGGTGTGCAACCGGAGTACGGCTTGTCTTTCGGAGGCTCTGAGGGACGGTGTGGCCGACGCTACTTTTACTTCGGACCGTGTGCGGGAGATGTTACCTGAATGTGACGTGCTTTTTATCTGCCTTTATCCTCATGCGACCGTGGACTTTATGCGGGATAATCAGGATTTCTTTAAGAGTGATTCAATCATTACGGACATCAGCGGTGTGAAGGGTGTGTTTGACGGAATCCGCGGGGAGTTTAAGAGAAGCGACGTGGATTTTATCATCGGACATCCAATGGCGGGCGGTGAAAAAGAGGGATATGCGAATTCCAAGGCATCTTTTTTTATCAACCACAACTATATTTTGTGTCCGGTTCCGGAAAATCGTCCTGAGAATCTTGATCTGATGAGGAGCCTGATTGCCGAGATGGGATTTTCGCGCATTACCGAGACTTCCTGCGACAATCATGACTGGAAAATCGGATTTACGAGCCAGCTCTGCCATGTGATTGCGAGCGCATTGGTTGAGAGTGCCGGGGACCCGGAGATTACTGCGTTCGGCGGGGGAAGCTTTGAGGATTTGACCAGAATCGCCATGATTAACGCGCCCTTGTGGACCGAGCTTTTTATCAGCAACAGGGAAAAACTTGTCCGTCATATTGAGAACTTTGAGAAATCACTGAACGACATTAAGGCGGCGGTTCAGAACGAGGATAAGGACGGTCTGTGCGCTCTTCTGGAGGATGTGAGGACGAAAAGAGTCGCGATGGGAAGCATCGTTAAGAGATGAAAACGGAAAGTGGAGAGTGGAAAGCTGAGAGTGAAGAGTGCTCATTCCTGAAGCCTCCTAAAATCTTTTTTTTAACTTTTTTTTGCAAAAGTATTGACGATTTTCCATTTGATTTATTATCTTCATATTAACTAAAAGAGAAAAGGACCGTTCAAGATGAGCGAAGAAGTTAAACAGGAAGAACAGGACGAAAAGGAAACCGAGATTGATGTGAATGCGGTTCCTGAAGAAAGCACGGAGTCCCAGGAGGCGGGGGATGAGAAATCTTCTGCGGAGGGTGAGGCCGGTGCTGATGGTGAGAAGACTGACGCTGAGAAGAAGATTGAGGAGCTGGAGAAGGAAGTCGCGGATTTGAAGGACAAATATTTGCGTTCCGTGGCTGATTTCCAGAATCTGAGGAAGAGGTCAATCCAGGAAAAGCAGGAGACTTATGATTATGCGAACACAAGCCTGCTCAAGGATTTGCTGGACAGCCTTGACAATTTTGACCGCACGGTTGAGGCTGCTGCGAATGCGACCGACCCGAAATCCATAGCGGACGGAGTTTCAATGATAAACCGCTCCCTGGTCAGTATGCTGGAGAACAAATACAATCTTGCATCTTACGGCGAGGTTGGGGATGCGTTCGACCCGGATATCCATGAGGCGATCGGAAAGTCTGATGATCCTGTTGCGGAGCCGGTTTTGAAGGCCGTGTATCTCAAGGGATACAAGCTCAAGGACAGGGTGATCCGCCATGCTAAGGTTATGGTGAGTATGCCGGACGGAAGCGTAAAAGCTGATGAGAAGTCGGCTGATGATAAGGCTGCATCTGATTCTGAGAAAACGGAATAGGTGCAGGGATTTAGAGAGACATATTTTAGAGGAGTGTAAATAAAATGGGAAAGATTATTGGTATTGACCTTGGAACTACAAATTCATGCGTTTCCGTAATGGAAAATGGTGAGCCGGTCGTCATTCAGAACTCAGAGGGCGGACGCACAACTCCGTCAATCGTCGGATTTACCACAAAGGGAGACCGCATTGTGGGACTTCCCGCGAAGAACCAGATGGTGACGAATCCGAAGAATACCGTGTACTCAATCAAGCGTTTCATCGGACACAGGTTCTCTGAGCTTGCCGGCGAGGCAAAGATGGTTCCTTATTCCGTCATTGACCACGGTGAGGATGTCCGCGTCGAGGTTGAGGAGAACGGAGCAAAGAAGCAGTACAGTCCTCAGGAAATCAGCGCGTTCATTTTGCAGAAGATGAAGAAGACAGCCGAGGATTATCTTGGCGAGACAGTTTCAGAGGCGGTAATCACAGTTCCCGCATATTTCAACGACTCACAGAGACAGGCCACAAAGGATGCCGGTAAGATTGCGGGGCTTGACGTAAAGAGAATCATCAACGAGCCGACAGCCGCTGCTATGGCATTCGGACTTAAGGAAGACCAGAAGAACGAAAAGACAATCGCCGTCTATGACCTTGGTGGTGGTACATTCGATATTTCAATCATCGAGATTGCGGATGGTGTTTTTGAGGTTAAGTCAACAAACGGAAACACTCACTTGGGTGGAGATGACTGGGACCGCCGCATAGTCAACTGGCTCATTGAAAGCTTCAAGGCTGATACCGGAATCGATCTTTCAAAGGACAGCATGGCGCTCCAGAGACTCCGTGAGGCTGCCGAGAACGCAAAGATTTCTCTTTCAAACCAGACCACTACGGACATCAACCTTCCGTTTATCACAGCCGATGCAACAGGACCGAAGCACTTGCAGAAGTCACTGAGCCGCGCAGAATTCGAGAAGATGACCGACGACCTCTTTGAGGCAACACGCGAGCCATGTGTAAAGGCAATGAAGGATGCCGCAATTTCCGCAGACAAGATTGACGAGGTTCTTTTGGTCGGTGGTTCAAGCCGCATGCCCAAGGTTCAGGAAATCGTAAAGAGCATCTTCGGTAAGGAAGGAAGCCGCGCCGTTAACCCGGATGAGGCAGTTTCAATCGGTGCCGCAATTCAGGGCGGTGTCTTGAAGGGAGACGTTAAGGACGTTCTTCTTCTTGATGTCACACCTCTTTCACTCGGTATTGAGACTATGGGTGGAGTGTTCACACGCCTTATCAACCGCAACACAACAATCCCAACCAAGAAGAGTCAGGTTTTCTCTACTGCAGCCGACGGACAGACAGCTGTTACAATCCACGTTCTGCAGGGTGAGCGCGAGATGGCTTCCGAGAACCGTACTCTGGGTAACTTTGACCTGGTTGGTATTCCACCGGCACCACGCGGAGTTCCTCAGATTGAGGTTACATTCGATATTGACGCAAACGGTATCGTCAAGGTTTCCGCAAAGGATATGGGAACCGGCAAGGAGCAGAAGATTCAGATCCAGAACTCTTCCGGTCTGAGCGAGGATGAGATTAACCGCATGGTCAAGGATGCCGAGGCCAACGCAGAGAGCGACAAGAAGAAGCGCGAGGAAGTTGACGCACGCAACGAGGCTGACAGCTTGGTATACCAGACCGAGAAAGCCGTCAAGGATTATGGCGACAAGGTTTCCGCTGATGACAAGAGCAAGATTGAGGCTGCAATCAATGATTTGAAGGAAGCTCTCAAGGGAAGCGACACTGCAGCAATCAAGGCAAAGACGGAGGCTCTCAAGCAGGCTTCTTACAAGATTGCCGAGGAAATGTACAAGGCTCAGAACGCTGGTGCTGGTGCTGCCGGTGGACCTGGAGCTGGAGCCACTGGAGCAGATGCGGGTGCTGGAGCTGCTGATTCTGGCAACGGACCCAAAACGGACTCAAAGTTCGACAAGGGTTCAGCTGATGACGTTCAGTACGAGGTTCATTGATAATAGATGAAAAATTAGGCCTCCGTCATTGCGGCGGGGGCTTTTTTTTGATATAATAGCGTAAATCATCACACAGAGAAGACGTAAAATGGCAGGCAAAAGAGATTATTACGAAGTTTTAGGACTGGATAAAAGCGCGGATAAGGAAGCTATAAAAAAGGCATATCGCCGTCTGGCAATCAAGTATCACCCCGACAAGAATCAGGGCAACAAGGAAGCCGAGGAGAAATTCAAGGAAGCCACGGAAGCCTATGAGGTTCTGAGCGATGACCAGAAGAGACCGATTTACGACCAGTATGGTTTCGCAGGTCTTGAGGGAATGGGCGGCGGTGGAGCCGGTGGTGGATACAGCCATGCCTTCCATGATTTCAGTGATCTTTTTGCGGGAACCGGATTCAGCGATATTTTCGAGAATCTTTTTTCAGGCGGATTTTCCAGCGGATTCAGTTCCGGCTCGACAAGGGGACGTTCCTCCAATGCGGGTGCCAGTCTTCGCTATGATCTTGAGATCGGTTTCAAAGAGGCGGTCTACGGATGCAAGAAGGAAATAAGGTTCAAGCACCATGAGACCTGTGAGTCCTGTGGTGGAACCGGTGGTGCTCCTGGATCCAGCCGTAAGACATGTTCAATGTGTAAGGGTGCCGGTCAGGTTCGTCGCAGCGCGGGATTCTTTGCGGTACAGCAGACTTGTCCTACTTGCGGTGGCTCTGGAACCGTCATTGAAAATCCATGTCCTGTGTGCCGCGGAAAGGGTGTGCAGGAAAAGGAAAAGATGGTCACGATCACCATACCGGCGGGTGTGGACGATGGAAAGCGCATAGTCATTCCGAAGCAGGGAGATGCAGGAACCAACGGTGGTGAGCCGGGCGATTTCATCATCTTCCTTCACGTTGAGGACGACGCATATTTTGAGAGGGATGGAAACGACCTTTACTGTGCCGTCCCGATCAGCATATCTCAGGCTGCGTTAGGTGCGAGCATCAACATTACGGGACTTGACGGACGAAAAATCACACTCAAGATTCCGTCTGGAACCCAGCAGGGAAAAATGCTTCGCATAAGGGACGAGGGTGTTCCATTTACCGGCAGCTCAAGAAAGGGTGATCTGTATGTCAAGATAATCGTGCAGCTTCCGTCCAAACTTACGAGGGAGCAGCAGAATGTCATGCAGGAATACGCCAGACTTGAGAATGCGACAAGCGATCCCCAGCTGATTTCACTGGCCGCCTTGTCAAAGTAGTTTTTGGATTTTAATTGAGCCGGCTGTTTTGGAGAAATTATGAAGAGCGATAAGGATAATGACAAGAAGACTTCCAGGTCAGATTCGGATTCATTCGGTCTGCCTGCGGAAATAGAGCTTCCGAACAAACTGTACATTGTGCCAATCAGCGGTCGTCCTATTTTTCCGGGGATTTTTACTCCGCTGATGATAAACAATCAGGAAGACACTAAGGTTATTGAGAAAGCGTGCGATGATGACAACTGCATCGGAATCGTGATGCTGAAAAATGACGTGGACAAGCCGACCCTTGCCGATGTTTACGACGTGGGTACGGTCGCGAGAATCATCAAGAAAATCAATCTGCCGGACGGTGGAATCAACGTCTTTGTCTCCACACTCGAAAGATTCAGAATCCGCAAGTCACTCAGCGACTCGAATCCCATGGTGGCTGCCGTTGAGTACCTTGATGACGAGGACATAAAGAAGCCCGAGGTAAAGCCTCTCACCCGCGCCCTTATCAGCGAGATGAAGGAAGTGAGCGAGAACAATCCCATGTTCAGTGAGGAAATGCGCCTGAATATGGTGAACATTGACAATCCCGGCAAAATCGCGGACTTTATTGCGTCAATCCTGAACATTGAAAAGGAAGAGCAGCAGAAGGTTCTTGAGACGGTGAATGTCCCGGAGCGTATGCAGCAGGTTCTCGTGTACATCAAAAAGGAGCAGGAAATCCTACGCGTGCAGAAAAAAATCCAGAACGAGCTCAACGACCGTGTGGAGAAAAATCAGCGCGACTATTTTTTGCGTGAGGAGCTGAAGTCAATCCAGGAGGAGCTTGGAATCTCCACGGATCCTAAGACGAGCGACTACCACAAGTTCAAGGAGAAAATCGACTCGTTCAATTTCTCCGGCGAGATAAAGGAAGTCCTTGACACTGAGCTTGAGAAATTCAATCTGCTCGATCCGCACGACCCGGAGTATAATATAGAAAGAAATTATCTCGATCTGGTCTGCAATCTTCCTTGGAACGACCGCCCGGTGGAGAATTACAATCTTGAGGATGCGAAAAAAGTTCTTGAGAACGACCATTACGGACTTGAGGATGTGAAAAAGAGAATCATGGAGTACCTTGCGGTAAGAAGGCTCAAGCATGACGGCAAGGGTTCCGTTCTGATTTTGGTGGGACCTCCCGGCGTGGGAAAGACCAGCGTGGGACGCTCCATTGCGAATGCCATGCACAAGGAATTCTACAGGTTCAGTGTGGGCGGCGAGCATGATGAGGCGAAAATCAAGGGATTCCGCAGGACTTATGTTGGCGCTATGCCAGGTCAGATTCTTGAGGGACTTAAAATCACCAAGTCAAAGGCCCCCGTCTTTATGATTGATGAAGTGGACAAGATGAACGCTTCCCATCAGGGAGATCCCTCGGCGGCTTTGCTTGAGGTGCTTGATCCTGAGCAGAACGTGAATTTCCGCGACACATATTTGAATCTTCCGTTTGACGTGAGCAATGTGTTTTTTATCCTGACCGCCAACACGCTTGACACGATTCCCCGGCCTCTTTTGGACAGGGCTGAGATAATCGAGCTTTCGGGCTACATTGACCAGGAGAAGATTGAGATTGCGAAAAAATATCTTTTGCCGAAGAACCTTGCGAAAAACGGACTTAAAAAGAATCAGGTGAAATTCACCAAGGCGGCCCTGAGTCTGATTGCGACCGAATATGCGAGGGAAGCCGGTGTGCGTAATTACGAGAAGTGCATCGACAAAATCAACCGCAAGATGATCCGCGAGCTTGTTGAGGATTACGAGAAGACGCACGAGTCAGTGAAGTTCCCGACCATCGATGACATCAAGGTGGATGAGATCAAGGCTGTGGGCGACGCGAAATCTGATTCCAAAAAGGACTCTGACAAAAAGCCCGTTGACGAGAACGAGCTGAAACAGAAAAAACTCAGGGAAGAGCAGGAGAAGGTCTCGGCGGAGGAGGCGAAAAAAATCTCGGCTGCCTTTGCGAAAAAGACTTTCACGGTGGATGTCGCTGAGGTGCGAAAGTACCTGGGCAAGGCTGTGTTTGACGAGAGCCAGATAAAAACTGCGTCGGTTCCGGGTACTGCGATCGGTCTTGCATGGACCAGCATGGGAGGAGATACATTGCTTCTTGAGAGCATCGCGTTTGAGTCATCCAAGGGCGGACTCCAGCTTACGGGACAGATGGGCGACGTGATGAAGGAGAGCGCGCAGATTGCCATGAACTGGGTAAAGCAATATGCGATTTCCCATAAAATCAAGGACGGGGAGTGGTTCGAGAAAAATACGGTTCACCTGCACATTCCCGAGGGAGCGACGCCAAAGGACGGACCTTCTGCCGGAATTACTATGGCAACAACTTTCCTTTCACTTTTGATGAATAAAAAAATCAAGGCGAATCTTGCGATGACCGGGGAGCTTAGTCTTACGGGGCAGGTTCTTCCCATCGGCGGGCTTCGTGAAAAGACTGTCGCTGCAAAAAGGAACAAAATCAAGACGATAATCATTCCCAAGGCGAACGTCAGGGATTTGGATGAGATTCCGGCCCACGTGAAGGAAGGAATCAAGTTCATTCCGGTGAGCAGGGTGGAAGAGGTCGTTAAGGAAGTGTTTTGACTAAGCGGATAGATGAAAACTGGAGGAATTATTATGGAAGGTTTTAAATCTGTGGATTTGAAGAAGGCTTATACGATGATTAAGAGTCCGGCGGTGGTTTTGACCAAGGGAATGAAGCATTACAACATCACTCCATACGGATGGATTATGCCGCTTGACTATGATCCCGTGACGAAAGTTATTTTCAGCTCGGATCCAGACCATCAGGCTGTGGCAAATATCAAGAGGACCGGAAATTTTGCCGTGGCATTTCCTTTAGATCCCTCCGCGAAGTGGATTGAGGATTGCGGTTCGGTCTCAAATCCAAACGTAAGCAAATACGAGATGTTTTCCATTGAGGGAACCAAGGCTTCCGTGCTTGATGTTATGCTGCCCTTGGACAAGATTTCAGGTTGGATAGAATTCAAGTTCATCCGCTCGGTGACGGAAGGTTCTGTGGAGCTGATGATGGGTGAGGCGATTGCCGCGTTTGAGAAGTGTGAGTAGGGAGAAAGTTATGGCATACAAGATTTTTATTGACGGAAAGGAAGGAACGACCGGTCTTCAGATTTACGAGAGATTTGCGAACCGCAAGGATGTTGAAATCCTCCAGATCGATGATGAGAAAAGAAAGGACCCGCAGGAAAAGGCGAAGATGATAAACGCCTCTGACTTTACTTTCCTTTGTCTGCCGGATGCCGCGAGCATTGAGTCGGTTTCTCTCTGCACGAATCCCAAGACCAGAATCATAGATGCCTCCACGGCGCACAGGACGAATCCTGACTGGGCTTACGGTTTCCCAGAGCTGGACAAATCTTTCAGGGAAAAAATCGTCTCATCCAACAGGGTTGCTGTTCCGGGATGCTATGCCTCTGGTTTTGTCGCCATTGCATATCCACTTGTGAAAAGCGGAATCATGCAGAAGGATTATCCTGTTGTGGTTCATGCCGTGAGCGGATATTCTGGAGCCGGTAAAAAAGCGATCGCACAGTATGAGGCGGAGGGGCGCGACAAGGGACTTGACTCACCGAGGCTCTATGCACTGACCCAGCAGCACAAGCATCTTCCAGAGATGAAAAAAATCCCCGGCCTTGATTTTGAGCCGATTTTCAATCCCTATATCTGCGATTATTATCAGGGAATGACGGTGACTGTGGGATTGCACTCACGGTACCTGGCGAAGAAACTCAGCGCGAGCGATGTGCGCGAGATGTTTGCGTCGCATTATGAGGGATGCAATTTCGTGAAGGTCGCTCCTTTCATGGGTGAGGGTGTTCTTCCCGAGCAGTTCATCCCTGCGAATACGCTTGCCGGTACGAACAACATGCAGGTTTTTGTCTACGGTAACGATGACAGAATCATGGTGACGACGAGATTCGACAATCTTGGAAAAGGTGCGTCGGGAGCGGCTGTCCAGTGTCTCAACATCATGATGGGAATTGACGAGACCACAGGATTGGTTTGAGTAAGTCACTGAAAATCTGTTTTTCAATATGCCTTGATTTTTTTCTGCAAAAGTGCAATAATAGGGCAATTTGATAGGAAATCGCTTTTGTCCTGTCGGGCGGCGTTTCCTTAAAGGAGTTATTATGTCTATTCTTAAGGGTGCTTACACAGCTATGATTACCCCCATGCTCCCGGACGGATCTGTTGATTATGACGGGTTCCGCAAGAACGTAGAGTTCCAGCTTGAGCAGGGAATTGATGGACTTTTACCGTTGGGAACCAGCGGCGAAACACCGACGTTGACGGAAGATGAAGAGGAAAAACTCTTGAACATTGTTCTTCCGACGGTGCATGACTTCAACAAAAAGACAGGCAAAGACGTAAAAGTGATGATTGGTGCGGGAAGCAACTGTACCCGTGACGCAGTACGCTATGTTGAGCGCGCGAAGGCCATGGGCGGAGATTTTGCACTTGTCGTCACACCTTACTACAACAAGCCGAGCGATGAGGGAATCTACCGCCACTTTGAGGCAGTTTCAAAGGTCGGAATCCCGATCGTGGTTTACAATATCCAGGGACGCACGGGAAAGAACATCTCCACGGCTCTTCTTCAGCGCATTGCCGATTTGCCTAACATCGTTGGTGTGAAGGAAGCGAGCGGAAGCATTTCCCAGATGATGGAAGTGATTGAGAAGGTTGTTTCAAAGCATCCCGATTTCTGCGTGATGAGCGGAGACGACGGACTTACGCTTCCACTGATGGCGGCCGGAGGAAAGGGCGTGATTTCTGTAGTGACGAACCTGATTCCCGGTCTTATGACGGAGCTGGTGCATGACTGCATGGACGGAAAATTTGACGAGGCACGTAAGATTCATTACCGTCTGCAGCCATTCTTCAGGGCGGCTTTTGTGGATGGAAATCCGTCTTGCATAAAGTATGCCATGAACGTAAAGGGACTTCCTGCAGGAGCCGTTAGACTTCCTTTGGTGGAGCCCAAGAGCGAGGCAAAAGTCATAATCGAAGACGCAATCAAGGAATGTGGTCTTTGATTCGTGCGTAGTGTTACACCTTATGGGAACATCATACTCTGAAGCTTTGCATCGGGGGTGGTGATTTCTCAAGTTCTTTTAGGAGATTATTATGAGTGAAAAGATAAAGGTCGGTGTGCTTGGAGCTACCGGCATGGTTGGTCAGCGTTACATCAAGCTGCTGGAAAATCATCCGTGGTTTGAAGTAAGCTATGTGGCTGCATCTCCACGTTCAGCCGGAAAACTGTACAAGGATGCTGTTTCAAATAGATGGCTCATTGGTGCGGACATTCCTTCCGCTGTGGCAGATCTTACCGTTCAGGATGCCAATGACGCAAAGTTGGCTCTGGGAAAATGCAAGTTCGTATTCAGCGCACTGGAAATGGGAAAGGATGAAATCAAGGCACTTGAGGAAGCTTATGCGGCCGAGGGAATCCCGGTTGTGTCAAATGCTTCGGCGAACAGATGGACTTCCGATGTTCCTATGCTGATTCCTGAAATCAACTACGGACATCTGGACATCATCAAAAAGCAGCAGGAGCACCACGGCTGGAAAAAGGGATTCATTGCGGTAAAGCCGAACTGTTCCCTCCAGACCTACATGATGCCGCTTCACGCACTGATTCAGGCAGGCTATCCCGTAAAGAGGATGATTGTCACCACCGAGCAGGCTGTTAGCGGTGCGGGATATCCGGGTGTGCCTAGCTATGACGAGATTGACAACATTGTTCCATATATTGGCGGTGAGGAAGAGAAGACCGAAAAAGAGTGCCTGAAGATTTTGGGCAAGGTTTCCGGCGATGTGATTGAGAATGCGTCGGCTCCTTTGGTCTCATCAACCTGTACCAGAGTTCCGGTAATTGACGGACATACCGCCATCGTGAACCTTGAGTTTGACCTGAGCGATGACAAAAAGCCGAGCCTTGAGGAGATTGAGCGCGTATGGACTTCCTATACCTCAGTTCCTCAGGAACTCAAGCTGCCGTCCGCTCCCGAGCATCCCATTGTGGTGCGCCATGAGGAGAACCGCCCTCAGCCGAGACGCGACAGGGATACCGAAAAGGGAATGGCCTGTGTGATCGGAAGGCTCAGAAAGTGCAATGTCTTTGACGTGAAGTTCGTTGCCCTGAGCCACAACACCAAGCGTGGTGCCGCACTCGGAGGAATCCTGAACGCGGAGTTGCTCAAAGCCAAGGGATTCTTTGACGGACTTTGATGCTTGTCTGATTGCATGAAAACCGCTGATTGATGCTTAACGTGTCGGTCGGCGGTTTTTTATCTGTGAGGAATGAAAATAATGGCTGACAACAAAAAAGAAACAGAAAGAGCAGAACTTCATCGTACAATATGGGGAATTGCAAATGACCTTCGCGGCAGCGTAGACGGCTGGGATTTTAAGCAGTATGTACTTGGAATGCTCTTTTACAGATATATTTCGGAAAATCTGGACCGCTATATTTCAAAAGGTGAAATTGAAGCTGGTAACAAAGACTTTAGTTACGCAAAGCTTTCAGATAAAGAAGCACTTACCGCCAAAGATGATATTGTAAAAGAAAAAGGATTTTTTATTCTTCCTTCAAAGCTTTTTGGAAACGTTCTTGAAAAAGCAAATAAAGATAAAAAAGACCTGAATGAAAAACTCGAAAAAATCTTTAAGGAAATAGAAGCCTCTGCAACAGGTACAGACAGTGAAGATGATTTCAAAGGTCTTTTTGATGATATCGATGTAAACTCAAATAAGCTTGGTGCAACAGTAGATAAAAGAAACGAAATGCTTGTAAAGCTCATGAATGGTATTGCAAGCATGAATCTTGGCAACAGCGATTATTCAGATAATTCAATAGATGCCTTTGGTGATGCTTACGAATACCTCATGGGTATGTATGCTTCTAATGCCGGAAAATCTGGTGGTGAATATTACACTCCTCAGGAAGTTTCTGAGCTTCTTACAAAAATCACAATAGTTGGAAAAAAGACTGTAAACAAAGTTTACGACCCTGCCTGTGGTTCAGGTTCTCTTCTTCTTAAGTTTGCAAAAATTCTTGGAGCAGATAATGTTCGTCTTGGTTTTTACGGGCAGGAAATTAATATTACAACTTACAACCTTTGCCGAATCAATATGTTTTTGCACGATGTAAGTTATGATAAATTCAACATCAAACTTGGAGATACATTAACAGACCCAAAACATTGGGATGATGAACCTTTTGAAGCAATCGTTTCAAATCCGCCTTACTCTATTAAGTGGGAAGGAGACGATAACCCGATTCTTATAAACGACCAGCGCTTTAGTCCTGCGGGAGTTCTTGCTCCAAAAGGAAAAGCAGACCTTGCATTTATCATGCATTCTTTAAGCTGGCTTGCAACAAACGGAACTGCAGCCATAGTTTGTTTCCCTGGCATTATGTATCGCGGTGGTGCTGAACAGAAAATCAGAAAGTATCTTATTGATAATAACTATATTGACTGTATCATTCAGCTGCCGGATAATCTTTTCTTTGGAACAAGTATTGCAACCTGTATTATGGTTCTTAAAAAAGGAAAGGCAGAAAACAAAACTCTCTTTATTGATGCTTCAAAAGAATGTGTAAAAGTAACCAATTCAAATAAACTCACAGAGCAGAATATTGATAATATTCTCAAAGTATTTACAGAGCGAAAAGATAAAATTGATTACGTGAGCCGCCTTGTAGAAAATTCCGAAATCGCCCAGAACGAATACAACCTTTCTGTTTCAAGTTATGTAGAGGCCGAAGATACAAGAGAAGTAATCGACATAAAAGTTTTGAACAAACAGATTGCAGAAATTGTAGCAAAAGAAAATGTGCTGAGAAGTGAAATTGATAAGATTATCAAGGAGATTGAGGACGATTAAAAAGTGCGACACTTGTCGCAGTTTTTGATAAATTTGGAACGCAATGCGTTCCAATTATGGCGAATTCGCCGCAATTAAAATACAAGAAGGTAGAAATGCAAATAAAACCTGTAAAAGAAACAATACATGCTCAAGGCATTGAAATTGGAATTTATACAACTGACTTTGAAAATGAATATATTTCTCTAACAGATATTGCAAAATATAGAAATGAAGATGATCCTCGTTTTGTTATTCAAAACTGGATGAGAAATCGCAACACAATAGAATTTCTTGGTGTATGGGAAACTTTACATAATCCTAATTTTAACCGTGTGCAATTCGACACGGTTAAAAATGAAGCCGGGGCAAACCGCTTTGTAATGACACCTACTAAGTGGATAGAACAAATGAATGCCATCGGGATTGTTTCTAAATCTGGTCGCTATGGCGGAGGGACTTTTGCTCATAGTGATATAGCGATGTCTTTTGCAACCTGGCTTTCTCCTGAATTCCAGCTATATATTATGAAAGATTACAGACGACTTAAGTCTGATGAAAACAGTCGTCTTTCCTTAAACTGGAATCTTAATCGTGAACTTTCAAAGTTGAATTATCGCATTCATACCGATGCAATAAAAGAAAATCTTATACCAAATGAACTCACGCCACAGCAAAAATCTTTTGTTTATGCCGATGAAGCAGACTTGTTGAATGTAGCTCTTTTTGGAAAAACTGCAAAAGAATGGAGAACCGAAAACCCAAAGAAGAAAGGCAACATACGCGATTATGCAAGCATAAGCCATCTTTTGGTACTTGCAAATCTTGAAAGCTATAATGCAATTCTTATTTCACAGGGAATGGAACAAGCAAAAAGACTTATTCTTTTGAGAGAAACTGCTGTAAAACAGCTTACAACTATCTCAAGTCTTGAATTATCAGCATTAAATCTGCCAATGTTAGGCGATGCAACCGGCGAGGAAAAGAAATGAGTAAACTTGATGATTTGATAAATCAGCTTTGCCCTAGCGGGGTGGAATATAAAACTTTTGGGGACATAGTATGCTTTATAAATGGTAGAGCATATAAGCAAGAAGAATTACTACAAGAAGGAAAATATAAGGTTCTTAGAGTAGGAAATTTCTTTACAAATAATTCTTGGTATTATTCCAATTTAGAGCTTGAAGAAAATAAATATTGTAATAAAGGTGATTTACTCTATGCATGGGCAGCATCATTAGGACCAAAAATATGGGATGGTGATAAAACAATTTTTCATTACCACATTTGGAAGCTTGAATTTGATGAAACAATAATCTCTAAACGGTATTTATATCATTTTTTGAGATTTGATGTAGATAAAATGTATAAATCTTTAACTCAGTCAACAATGCCTCATGTTTCAATGGCAAGTATGCAGAAAAGAGAAATCCCTGTACCACCTCTCGAAGTACAGAATGAAATTGTCCGCATTCTTGATAAATTTACATCGCTAGAAGCGGAGCTAGAAGCGGAGCTAGAAGCTCGTCGCAAACAGTATGAATACTATCGCGACTCGCTTCTAAATTTTGTGGATGACTCCATGTCTGACGGCAGGCAGGTGGAATGGAAGACACTAGGAGAAATTGCAACAGATATTTACAGAGGCTCTGGAATAAAAAGAGATCAAGTAACAACAGAAGGAATTCCTTGTGTTCGTTATGGAGAAATATATACAAGTTATAATATCCATTTTAATAATTGTATTTCACATACTATTATTGATAATGTACCTTCTCCAAAATATTTTGAGCATGGAGATATTTTATTTGCAATTACAGGCGAAAGTGTTGAAGATATAGCAAAATCAATTGCATATATGGGAAATGAAAAATGTCTGGCTGGAGGAGATATTGTTGTATTAAAACATAATCAGAATCCAAAATACTTATCTTTTGCACTTTCTACAAATAATGCAATCATGCAAAAAGGAAAAGGAAAGGTAAAAAGTAAAGTTGTTCATTCAAGTGTACCATCAATAAGCGAAATAAAAATTCCTGTTCCTGATTTAGAAACACAAGAAAAAATTGCTAATATACTTGATAATTTCTTGCAATTAACAAACGACATCACCTCAGGTCTTCCTGCAGAAATCGAGGCACGTAAAAAGCAATATGAGTATTACCGCGATAAACTTCTTACATTCAAAAGAAAGGAAGCGTAAATATGTATAACATAGTCTTAGAAACCAACGAAGCCACTGTAGTTACAGAATATACACCTCTTAGAAAACGTCGCGCAGATTATCAGAGTGAAGCAGAACTGGAAAAGACTTTTATTCAGGATCTTGTTGAACAGGGCTATGAGTATCTTGAAATAAAAACAGAAGATGAGCTTGTAGAAAATTTAAAGGTAAAACTTGAAAAACTTAATCACATAACTTTTAGTGAAACTGAATGGCTTCGCTTTTACGGACAGTATCTTGCAAATCAGAATGAAGGAATTGAAGAAAAAACTTTTACAATTCAAAGTGATTATATAAAAGTTCTTGGCCGTGATGATGGCTCTACAAAAAATATTTATCTTTTGGACAAAGAAAATATTCACAATAATTCTTTACAGGTCATAAATCAATTTACCCCGGAAGGCGGCCGTTATGCTAACCGCTATGACGTGACAATTTTAGTAAACGGACTTCCTCTTGTTCACTGTGAATTAAAGCGGCGTGGTGTTAATATCCGAGAAGCTTTTAATCAGATAAAACGATATCAGCGTGACAGTTTCTGGGCAGGTGCTGGACTGTTTCAGTTTATACAAATTTTTGTAATTTCTAATGGAACTAATACAAAATATTTTTCAAACACAACACGCGAAAATCATATTAAAGAAATCTCTACAAAAAAAGGCAGCGGTAAAAAGACAAGTAACTCTTATGAGTTTACTTCTTACTGGGCAGATGCAAA
>JAEEYO010000050.1 GCA_016288205.1 Treponema sp.
AGGCAGCGGTAAAAAGACAAGTAACTCTTATGAGTTTACTTCTTACTGGGCAGATGCAAATAATAAAATAATTAATGACCTTGAAGATTTTGCCCGCACTTTCCTTGCAAAGCATACAATCTTAAATATTCTTACAAAGTATTGTGTTTTTGATACTTCGCATAATCTTTTGGTAATGCGACCATATCAGATTGCGGCTACTGAAAGAATATTGAACAAGATTATTATTTCAACAAATTATCATAAAGAAGGAACTATAGAAGCAGGCGGATTTGTCTGGCATACAACAGGTTCCGGTAAAACGCTTACATCTTTTAAGACTGCAATTCTTGCAAGCCAGCTTGATTGCATAGATAAGGTTTTGTTTGTTGTAGACCGTAAAGACCTGGACTATCAGACAATGAAGGAATATGACCGCTTCCAGAAGGATGCTGCCAATTCAAATAAATCTGTTGCCGTTCTTAAAAAACAACTGGAAGATGATAACTGTAAAATCATTATCACTACAATTCAAAAACTTGGAATTTTCATTAAGAGCAATAAAGGACATCCGATTTTTCAGAAGCATCTTGTAATGATTTTTGATGAATGCCACCGTTCACAATTTGGCGAGCTTCACAAGGAAATTGTAAAGAACTTTAAGAGGTTCCATTTGTTCGGATTTACAGGAACTCCTATTTTCCAGAAAAATGCCGGAGCAAATGGAGCTGGTGGTATTAGAACAACAGACCAGGCTTTTGGCGAAAAACTTCATACATACACAATCGTTGATGCAATTAATGACCACAATGTTCTTCCATTCCGAATTGATTACATTAAAACAATTAAAATGAAGGATGGAATCAAAGATAAAGATGTTGCGGCAATTGATAAGGAAAATGCGCTTAGTGCAAAAGAACGTATTGAGCAGGTTGTTTCTTATATCATCGAACATTTTGATCAGAAAACAAAACGAAATACTAACAGTGGAAAATATGAATTCAGAGCTCTTACAAATATTAAAGACGTTGCAAAAGCCCGCGACAGAAACAGTGTACAGGAAGAAAAGTCTTTGAAACATCTATCTGGCTTTAACTCAATGTTCTGCGTTCAGTCCATTGAAACTGCAATCAAATATTACAATGAGTTCAAACGACAGCTTGCCGAACATCCAGAAGTGGACCTGAAAGTTGGAATGATTTACAGCTTTGGAGCAAACGAAGCTGAAGACGAGAACGGTTTTGTTGATGATGAAAACTCAGATGATACAAGCGGTCTTGATATTGTAAGCCGTGATTATCTTGAAAGTGCAATTAAAGATTACAATGCATATTTCAAAACTGACTATGACACTTCTGCAGACAAGTTCCAGAACTACTACAAAGATGTTTCACTCCGAATGAAGAATAAAGAACTTGATATTCTGATTGTTGTAAATATGTTCCTCACTGGTTTTGATGCAACAACCTTGAATACTCTTTGGGTAGATAAGAATCTGAAAATGCACGGACTTATTCAGGCTTATAGCCGTACTAATCGTATTTTGAATTCTATCAAAACCTTTGGAAATATTGTCTGCTTTAGAGATTTGTCAGAACAGACAGACGAAGCCATTGCCCTCTTTGGCGATAAAAATGCAAAGGGAACAATTCTCTTACGCAGCTTTGATGATTACTACAACGGCTTTAATGATGAAAAGAATAAATATCACAAGGGATATACAGAACTTGTTGATGAACTTCTTACAAAGTTCCCTCTGGATTCATTCAGAGAAAGTGTAATTTCACAGGAAGCAAAGAAAGAGTTCGTAATGCTTTATGGTGCGATTCTTCGCATGCGAAATATCCTTACAACATTCGATCAGTTTGAGGACGATAACCTACTACCGATAAATGACCTGCAGGATTACCAGAGCCATTATCTTGATATTCACTCAGAAATCAGACCAAGCGAAGAAGCTGAAAAAGAAAACATCAATGATGATATCGTCTTTGAAATGGAACTTATTAAACAGGTCGATATCAACATAGACTATATCCTTATGCTCGTAGCAAAATACCACGATTTAAATTGCCATGATGCAACAATTCTTGCAGACATCAAAAAAGCAATTGGTGGAAGTATTGAATTACGAAGCAAAAAAGATCTTATAGAAGACTTTATTTCAAAGATAAATACTTCAACGGATATTCAAAAAGATTGGCTGGAGTATGTTCAGCAAAGGAAGGCTGAAGAACTCTCTGCTATTACCACGGAGTTAAAACTGAAGTCGGAAGAAACAAAAATCTTTATTGATAATGCGTTTAGGGATGGACTTTTGAGAACCTCCGGAACTGATATTGATAGAATTCTTCCTCCAGTCTCACGTTTTGGAGGAGGAAACCGCAGTGAAGTAAAGAAAAGTGTTATTGAAAGATTAAGGGAATTCTTTGAAAAATACTTTGGAGCATAAGGAATGCATTGAAAACGCTTTTTTTTAATATATTTTAAGAATAGACCTGTTTGATAACTGAGTTAACAAACAGGTCTTATGCTTTTAAAAGATATCTTTGCCACAAAAAAATCTCAGCTCATTTCGTCCGCTTTTTTGATCATGGAGGTTTCCCAGCGGAGCATGCTTCGTTCGGCGGCAAACTCGTCTCCACGGATGTCGCAAAGGATTCTGAATACAGGTTCGGTTCCACTTGGACGCATCCAGATGTAGCCATAAGGACGATTCCTTTCGTTGTAGAACATGATTTTTAGACCACCGTTGCCGTTATTCCAGCTTTCGTCGGGACTTACATAGCGTTCGTTCGTTCCGTTCGTGAGTATGGTCTTGTAGCTCCTGATTCCGTAAATGGCATCCATTTCTTCGCGGTGCTGTTCCCATTCCGCAAGATACACTTTCTGGAAATTCTCCTTGAAAAGTCCCTTGTCCTCGGTCTTTACCTTAAGGCTTGCAAGTTCATCGCTTACGCCCGTAGTAGTGTAGAGCGGGAGCGAATCAAGTACGTCCTGCAGTGTAAAATCATCCTTATAACGGAATTCCTGATCTGATTTTTCGCACCAAATATGGAAGAGTCCCTTGCTTAAAGTGCCGTCCTCATTCACTTTGTCCTTAATTACAAGCAGCTTGACCAAAGCAAAAACCGTTGCCAATGGATCGCGCACTGCTGATGGATAAGTGATGTTTCCGCCATTGCTTCCTTCACCAAAAATCCTGACCTGATATCCTTCGTCGCGTTTTTCCCTTGCAAGATTTACTACATTTGCCTCGCCGACTTCCGCCCTAAATACCTCACGTCCGAACGACGAGCAGATTTCGTCAATCCTCATGGAAGTGGGGCCGTTTACCGCAACCGCATGTTTTCCGTAATGACTGATTGCTTTCCAAAGAAGTCCCTTTCTAGGCATGTTTGTCTGCTGCCAGATTTCAAATGCAGATTCTGAAAGGACGCTGAGTGCAAAAACTACCTGAGCGGGCAGAGGGATGGCCTTTTGCTTTTTTTGATCCCAATAAACGATGTTTCCACGGTCGCCGTCACAGTCGGGCATATATCCGAGGAGGACATTTTCATTGCCGTCTTTCCTCAAATCATCCATGACATCGGCACAGAACACGAGGTTTTCAGGTTCCGGGATGATTGCATGGTGGATTTTTCCAGCTTCATTATTAAATGGAAGGAATTCAATTCCCAAATCTTCCATAAATCTTGAGTCAATGCTTGCGCATCTTGCAGAACCGTTCATGTCCGCTACTATTGCGATGGGAGAATCCTTCATGGAAGCCTTTAAGTCTGAGAAGAACTGATCCTGGGTACGTCCGTCGGTGGTTCCAGAAATCACAGTGCGGATAAAAGTCTCATAAGCCCAAAGGGAATCCTTTTTGTAACGGTCGCCGAGCGTAAAAATCAGCGTCAAATCACCGTCGCTTGCCTTTGAAAGAAGTTCCTCCGCATATTCTTCGGCATCTTCCATGGCGCATTTTTTCTTGAAATTTTCGGCCAGCATTGATTCCACGTCGGCAGGAAGTACACCACCGTCGTTTAGTCCAAACTTGATTCCGTTGTATCCGATGGGGTTGTGGCTCGCAGAAATATAGATGAATCCGTCAAGGGAGCGTGCATAAGCCATGATTTCCGGTGCTGATGCTATACCAATGTAGTGTACGGCGATGTCCATTGCTGAAAGTACCCTTAAAACGGCGTCTGCAATCTGATTTCCGGTGGGTCTTGAATCCATGCCTACAACTACCGAGGCTTTTTCACCGCGGCGTCCCTTTATATATTCCGCAAATGTTTCTGCAATCAAAGCGCAGAGAAGAGCATTTTCATATCCTATGTCTGGTGAGTTGTCTTCACCGTCTCCAGATTCCGCAAAGACCTTTCTCCAGCCTGATGCGGACAAAATCATCTTGTGTTCCATATCTATAGTATAATCCTATTCCCGAATTATGGCAAGGATTGTTTTATTCTTGGCGCCATTTTTTTTAGGGGTAAGTTTGGCTTTCCCTTGAAAATATGCCGAAATTTAGATAGTATTGAAAAAGTGAAAAGGGGTTTTTATATGAAGAGAAGATTTGGAACATTTCTTGTACTTTGTGGAATAATATCAGTTTTTTTATCCTGTGCCAGTAATAAGCAGGAGCTGCCTCCGCCAGTTTATGATTTTACACTCGCTTTGAAATCTGATGGAGATGCCTACACCGGTAAATATCCAGAATACACGCTCAGGGACATAAGCGGAGAATACAGCGTGGAAGTTACGGAAGAGGGTGAGGAAATCATCACGGGGATTTTTCCGCTGGAACTTGAGGTAAGCGAGGAGTCCACACTTTACCGTGCGAAACTTCTGGAGGGCGAGTACAGGCTCTATCTTGGTGATGTGGACCAGAAGATTTTCATAAGCGTGGGACCTGAGAAAACAAATGCAATCATAGAATATTGCTCGTCCCTGAATAATGCGGCCGACGCGCTTAAAAACGATGTTGCTCCGTCCTGCCTTGCCCTTGTGGTGAAGGAAAAGACTTACATTACGCTGGGATATGACAATCTTTTGCAGAGACGCGTGTCCCTTTCTCCGAATCCGGTCTGTCTTGACATGAAGGCCTGTCCGAACATCACTTTGGGCTATCATGCTTTCTACGGATGCAAAAAACTCCGCTCACTGAAACTTCCCGAGACCGTTTCCGCCATTGACAAGGATGTATTTACTGATTGCACATCGCTGCGCTATATGAACATTCCTTCTTCGGTAAAATCCGTGGATGGTGGTGCGTTTACATCATGCGTGGAGCTTTCTGAGCTGGAGGTTGCCTCGTCGAACAGATTCTATACCGGTAAGGACGGATCCCTTTGTACAGCCGACGGAAAATGCCTTGTGGCGTGGCCTGCCGTGAGGGGAGATGTGGAGCTTCCTGAAACTGTTGAGGTTTTGAATGAGTATGCTTTTTCAGGATGCACTGGGCTTGTTTCCTTGAGTATGCCGGGAGTGAAGGAAATACAGCAGTTTGCTTTCCTAGGATGTCGGAGTCTGAAATCTCTCTCTCTTTCAAAATCTTTTATGTCTCTTGACAAAAATGTGTTTGAGGACTGTCCGTCTCTCTCTGCAATTACCGTGGCTCCTGAAAACCGCTCGTTCAAATCTTCCGGGGGAATTCTTACTACGGCGGACGGAAAGAAACTTCTCGCATGGCCTTCCGCAACCGGCACCATAAAAATCCCGGACGGAATCACACGCATTGAGGACAACGCGTTTCAGAATCAGGACGCAATAAAATCCGTGACCTTGCCAGCTTCCTGCCGTGAGATCGGACATCAGGCTTTTGCGGCTTGCAGCAATCTTTCTTCTATTACAATGCCAAACGTGGTGAGCATTGAGTCATACGCATTTTCCCGCTCCCTTTCGCTTTCGTCGGTGAACATTCCTGCTTCGGTCAGACGCTGTGACGGTAGTGCTTTCGCCGAGTGTCTTTCGCTTACGAACATTACCGTGGATCCCGCGAACAAAAATTACACTGCCTCAAACGGCGCGATTCTGAGTTTGGACGGAAAGACCCTTGTGGAATGGCCTGCCGCAGCTGGAGACATTACCATTCCTGAGTCGGTGGAAATAATCGGAACTTATGCATTCAACCGATGCACAAAACTCAATTCAGTTACCATGACTTCGATTAAGACTGTGGGGCATCATGCCTTTGACAATTGTTCTGCACTCACCGCCGTCAATATGAACGAGGGTGTTGAGACGATCGGTTCCTACGCTTTCTGCAACTGCATGGCCATTGAGAAGATTGTGATTCCACGCTCCGTAAAGACCATGAAGAATTACGCGTTCTGGTTCTGGACCTCATCGCAGACGATATATTCCTACGCTTCCCGGGCTCCCTCCGGATGGGATTTCGCATGGGACGCAAACTCCGACGCAAAGCTGGTGTGGGGATATGTGGACCCAGTTCCTGTTCCCGAGGCTGTGGAAGGGGAGAATTGAAAGTGGAAAGATGAAAGTGGAGAGTGGAAAGTTTTACAAACCAAAAATGATAGTCGTTGCAGATACCACACCGCTTATATCACTTTTGAAGATGTAGGTTGTTGTCACACGGATTCGAAAAGGCTAACGCCGTTTCCTGTTTGGATGTCACTTTCCGCGGATAATGTTTTTTTCCTCCTCCGTCAGGCCGTAGAGGGTGTAGACTAGCTCGTCGATTTGGGAAATTTACTTCCATTAATTGAGTGAAAATATAAAAATTTGTCACGCGGATTTGAGCTTGCTAACGCAATCTCCTTTTTATATTTTGATGTCTATCTTTTCATTAATATAATTCCTTTCTTCATCTGATAGTTTGTATTTGTCAAACAATTGATTATCTATTTCCTGCAGTGGCTTTGACCAATCAATATCAGAGTTTTTAGTAAAATCTTGTAGTGGAACAAACTGATACACATTCTGACAAACATTTTGGGATGCTTTGAGAATGGAAACCATAAATCTCAGAAACTTCGTGTTCATGTATTTTTGCAGATTTTCAGCTTCTTTTTTTGTAGAAAATTTTCCCACAGGGAATAAGGAATCTGTACATACAGAATTTGGATTTCCCAAATATGGGAGGCCTATAACTCTTGTGTCAGTATTTGGATTTCCCGCAGACTTTGAGATGAATACTTTATACTTATCAATTAAGTCAGTTCCTTTTGTAATTGCGCTTCGTTTAACATAACGAATTTCATTATCTTTACAGCGCAATTCAACGGAATCATCAAAATATTTTGATTTTGAAATTTCATCTATAACTGATTGCTTTCCGATTATTCCAAATGCATTTCTTCCTGTTGTTATTTCTGTAAATGAAACAAAATCGTTGCTTTGAACCTTGGACAATATGGCGAAGTTGATTCCATCATAAATTATAATGTCGAGCCCATCTTCAAATAGTTTTCGTTTTTGTATGAAACGTTTGCCATTATTACATTCGTAGAAATTGACTAACCCTGTATAAGTTTTTTTATAAAGAAAGTAATTTAATCCACCTTTGATTTCAACATTTTTGAACAAATCTTTTTCATTTGGATATATAAAAAAATGTGAAAAGTGCTGATGTTTCATGACAAATTCTCTTAGTCTCAAGAATGATTTGTCTTGTGCATCCGCAGTGAACCATCGGGATGGTGTAATTAAAGACAGGTATTTTGTTCCTGTTAGAATTGATGCCTTAATAAAATCAGGAAAGACCTGCTTTGAAAGAGAATCATTTCCTTCATTACTGCTTATATTTTCTTGATACGGTGGGTTCCCAACGATTGCGTCAAATTCCATAGTTCCGCTTCCTTTGTTCCAGAATTTTTGTGAAGTTATGTCTTTTATGAATGCATCGCTTTTGTTTTTCAAATCGTTTATAATATGATCAAAAGCATGTGCATTGATTGTGGTTTTCTCAAAGCCACAAAGTGTTCTTTGTGTTATTGCCTTTGCCATTGGGGTTTTGCAAATCACAAAAATATTTTCCTCGATTGTTTCTTCCCATAGAGCTCTCTCTGCCATCTGAGGATGAAGACTTTGTTTTGCTTTGAAAATTGAATATGCACAATACAATGGATAAAGGCCTGTCTTGGAATTAATTTCCAGTATCTTTGCCTCACTGTTGGAAAGCGTCTTTTCTGTAATGTTTTCAACTTCTATAAAATGAGGCGTTTCATTTTCGATTAAAGGTCTTTCGTAATTTTTGTCGAAAAAAGACCATCCTCCAAGACAATCTCCAAGATGCATGTTTACAACCCGCCACGGAGTCAAAACTGTCTCTTTGTCAGGGTTTCTGAAACATGAGAAAATTTCCGCGATTTTACGGACACGTTCTGTTATATTAAGCTTGTCAGCCTCTAAGACAAGATTTCTTATTCTTTTTCCTGCTGCAATAAATACATCCTCATCGTAGTATTTTTCAAAATCCTTGAACTTTGTTTTTGTAACTCCGCGTGGCATGAACTCTTCCCAAGAAGTATCGTCTACAAGTTCAACAAATTTTTTTAACGTAATATCTTCGGTTATCGGGATTTCGTCGCCGTTCTTTCCTCTTGCGCCGTATATCAAAAGTGGCATACGAATGCTAATTCCTCGCAGAACACTAATTGCAGTCTGACGTTGCTTTTTGGCTTCCTTTTCTTTTTCTAGCAAAGCTTGTTCTTCAGGAGAAAGCTCACGCTTTTCTTTTTGAGGTTTTTGCTTTGAAAGCTCATTATATTCTTCTTTCGTAAGTCCTTGTTGATTGACGTCTATTTTATCGCCAGCTTTGTTTGCTTTTGTCTGTCCAATTATAGCCTGCAAATCTTTGAATTTTTGGAGCTCGACACTAGTTAGTTTTAAGAGTTCGTCGTTATAAATGCTTGCGTCGTCAAAACCTTTTGTAACGGCACGCTCTGCATAAGCGGACTTTAATTGCTGGAGCAGACTGTTCACCTGATATGGCTTCATCTCGCTTCCGTTGATTCCAATTACAGGACAGAAATTCAAAAATTCTCCCAGTCGTTTTTTATCATCAAGTTTTGTCTTGCCAACTTTTGTATTAAGTGTAACTGCATCAGCAACCATTTTGAGCGTTCTGTCCGGGGCAAAGTCAAAAACATAAGCGCATGTTTTGCTCTTCCCGTACTCATTGCATGGAGTCTGTACTCGGAAAATCGTCTGCAAATATCCTGCGGCTTTTGTTGAATAAGTTCCGTAAAGCATAAATACGGCTGTCCATTGTTTTACGCTTACACCTGTTGTAAGTTTTCCACAGCTTAATGTAATTGTGTAGCCGTCATCCCCGGCATCCTTGATTGCTGAGCGCACAGCCTCCAAGGCTTCTCCTGTCGGATCCTCTGGATCACCGTCTCCCGCCACATTTACTATCTTGAAATTACAGAATACAGGATGCGCTTCCAACAAATGCTGCAAGGCAAGTGCTTCCTTTACACCTGGAACCATCCATAAAGTATGATGAAAGAGATTTATGTATTCTGGACAACTGAATGGATAAAGGTTTTCCTTATCTGGTTTTGTAAGTAAGTTCAAAAAATCATTCACATTTTTTTCGTGCACAAAAGAACCATTTTCATCTGTTCTGAAGAATTCTGCAAAGTTAAATGCCTTGTCTCCAACGTCTATAAAGTCCCCCTTAATCAGTTTGCCCAAGTCGTATGTGTACATCTGCATTTCTGGTAAGTCTGCATAAGGGTTTGAGTCCCCAAAATGTGTTTCTTCCCATTCCAGTTTTGACCTCTGTTCCATGACGTAATCCCAGGTGAAAACACTGTCATCATCATCTTCGTAGCTAGAAAGAATGTTGAAAGGTGTGCCAGAAAGCTCTAGAAGTTTTGTACCGTTCTCTGGTTTGAATAAAATATTTTTTACTTTGTCACCAAGTTCTGTGGTTGTTCCTTCATGTGCCTCGTCAATAATTACGCAATCCCAGTCAATACAGAATACATCATCGTTTTTGTCAAATTTGCCACCTACAATTTTTGAACCGCGCAAATCCTGAATGGAAGCAAAATAGATATAATTCTTCTTTTCCTTTTTGAATGATTTCTCAAGCTCCGAAATACTTATTCCAGATTTTTTAGAACCATAGCGGTACTTATCTTCTTTTGTGAAAATCTTTCCGAAATCTTCATGCCAACCGTCATCCACAACCGGTCTATGGGTGATTAGTACTGTCCGCTTGAAATTCATGCGATGAACAACTTCAAGTGCCGACAATGTTTTTCCGAAACGCATTTTAGCATTCCAAAGCATTCGTGGAGATTTTTTGAATTGTCGAACAGTCTTTTCTATTGCTTCCTTTTGTTCCGGTCTGAAACTTATCGGAATGAATTTATCCATCGGAACAAGCGTGTCTATTGCACTATCTCCATGTTTAAATGCCGTGATTGCTTTTATTGCTGTAATGTCATCGCAGCAGAACCATTCTTTTCCAATTTTTTGAGTGCCAAAAGTTTTCTTTTTGATTCCAGAGTTTAAAAGAACCCTGTGCACATCATAGTCGCGGAAACTTTCTGTATGCCAGCTTCCATCTTTTTCCTGTATTGTGCGTATCGCGAGCTCTGTATGAAGGAGATCTACAGTTACTCCTGCTGTTTTTGTGTAGCTTTTGATTCGCTCAAGAGCAGCCTGATTTAATTCCTTGCAATTCGGTTGAAGTCGGTCCGGCGTTAAATCAGTGTCGAGCTTTGTATCTCCTACCTTTACGCTTCCAGCGTGTGCATCGTCAGGAATTGCAAAAATGTAAATTAGCTTGTATGAAAATGTATTCTTAAAACTTGCAGTCTGCTCCTGTTTGCTCATCACAAACCTCCTTTCTTTAGCAGTGATTTAAATAGAATTATTTTGTTTTCTTTCCAATCCATGATTTTGCAAGGAAAACATTCGTTTTGGTTGAACTCTTCAAAAAGAGAAAGTTGTCCGCCGTTTTCAGCGGCTGAAAATGGTGTGTTAAAACTCAGCCCATCCATCTGCCATAAATTCCACGAAATTATTTCCGCGATTTCTCTTTGCTCTTTTTCTGTGGGATTTCGTTTTAAAAAATGTTTTGTATACTCATTAAATGAAAGAAGTAGGTTCGCACGGGCTAAAAGAAGATTGTCTCCTTGAAGTTCGAAACCGTAACAGTTTTGAAAAGCGATTTTTGACCAAAGAAAAAACTCTGCTTCGTTTTTAGAGTTTTCTCCTATGACCCGCATTTTTCTGTCCAGCAGACCAATTCTGTCCATGAGTTTTATATGTTTCCCTGTCACTGTGTCATACCGACTTACGAGATAAGGCGCTTCTCCGCAGCTTATTTCCATGCGGGTGAGTTTCACATAATCCTGCCAGGTCTTTCCGCTTTGAATGTCAGTGGAAAAATCAATCGTTTCTTTTGTAGAAGTCCATTTTTTGTTTTCAAAATCTTCGCTTGTGTTAAAAACATTCTTCTTTCCAAACCATGCTTCATCAATCAGATTGTTCTGTGCGTTGCAAATCCAGCTTGGTGTGAAAACTTCAGCCTTGTTTCGCGTGCGTGATTGTTGCTCTTCCTTTTGTTTTTGAACACGGGGTTTTATCCTGTTTGAGTTTAATCCTGTGATTTGTGAAATATATATTTGACTTTTGGCATCGATGGGCGCATAATCATCCGTTGCCCAAAGGATATTTTTTCCGGTGGTGCGGTCGGTTAGTAGAATGGAAAGAATTTCTTGAGAAAATGGTAATGTATCTCTGTCGTGCGTTTGTCTATTGCCCATACAAATATAATCCAAATGGACTTCTAATTGTTATTATAAATCCATATAGATTATTTTATCAAGGGGTTAAGTCCATTTGCATTATTCTTGTGTTATGTTGGCATTTTGGAACAATGTGAAGGTGGAATTAGAGTATAAATTGATGTCTCAGAAGGAATTAGCGGCCAAAACAGATATAAGCTACAATACAATCCAGTCTTGGATAACTAAGGACAGGCTTCCTGATGCTGCCGATGCCGTCAAAATCGCAAAAGTCCTTGATGTGAGCGTGGAGTACCTGGTGACCGGAAACGAATCTCCGAGGCGAGTGGAAAATCCTGAGATAAATGAAATCATGCGCGACATCCGGCATCTTTCACCTGGCGACCTGAGCATTGCAAAAACACTGGTGCACCGGCTTACTGAGCATTGAGATGGCCGAGGTTTTTAAATCATCAAAATCCGCGTGGTCTGCTTGTTAAGGCTGTTGTTTCCCTTTTTCCCACGACGAATACCGGGTTAACTACTGGGGTTTACGCAAAGTCTTTCAGAGAGCTCCTGTACTTTTGTCAACGGAAGCCCCTGTGCCTGTGCGATCTGCTCAATGGATAGAATGTTCATCCGCAGAAGATTCTCCGCAGCTTCAATAGCTTTTTGTTGCTGTCCTTTTGCCATTCCCTCGGCAAGAGCTTCCCTTCTTGTGATTCTCTGTATGTCCCTGTCGTGTAAGTTCATGGCAGCGTAGTCCCTCCTGAATTTCTCGTTCTCTTTCATTCTCTCGACGGCATTGGAAAGCCTCCGGGAAAAGTCATCCTCACCGATGCTGTTTGTGTGTATGAAGCGTAGAAAAGCCCGAATCTTTTCGTCCTCAGCTTTGTCATATGCACTTGCATTATAAATCACTTTCAGAGTTTTGTCATCTATTTTCACATTGTCATTTTCCATGCACACAGTCTGAAAAGTATAACATGGAAGTCCATATTTCTTTTCAGCTTCATCCGCGAATGGGTCAGTCTTGCAAATGAAGAGAATATAGCTTGCGGGAAGATCGGGGTAGTCCTGTCCTTTCAAAAGAGAGTCCGCGTCCATCATGCTTTGATAGTATCGGGTTCTGAGCCCAAGTGCCTCCTGCGGGTAGGATTGCATCTCCACGTCTATGACTTTCTCAGAGTCCCTGAGATACACGTCAAGTCGCACTCCCTTGGATGAATAGTAGGGGGCGATTACCTTCTCCAGCTCCGGGTACTCGATTTTTTTGACCCTTATGTGCAAAAGTCTCTCCACAAGCTCTGCTGCAATCTTCGGGTCGCTTAGTACCGCTTGGAACATTCCGTCATCGGTGAAGGTCAGCTCGTCAAATGATTTTCTGTGATAAGTATTTTCTTGCATGGAATCCTCGTTTTTGAAAATGTATTGGGAATCATTTAGTCCCTGTATATATATGTTCCTCAAAAGTGCGTTACGGTAATCAAATTTCCAAAATTTTTGAATTTTTTTTCCTAAACTAGATTGGAAAATGGATTGCCAGCCTCCCCCTGAACATATAACAAAAAATTAATTGAATCCCCGGTGGATTTTTGTTATACTTTAAACTATGTCTACTGTATCTAAATTAATGAAGGGGCTTGAGAGCAAGTACAAGGCTTTTTCGGTCCTCAGTCCGGTCAGCATGATTGGGGAAGTGCTGCTTGAGACGGCCATCCCCCTGTTCATGGCAAAAATAATCGACGTGGGAATTGCGAACAAAAATCTTCCCTATGTGAGTGTCGTGGGACTCATCATGGTGGGGCTTTCCCTTGTCTCTCTTCTCTGCGGCGCGCTGGGAGGTCGCTTTTCGGCTCTTGCGGCGCTCGGTTTTTCAAGGAATCTGAGGAGACGGCTCTTTTCCAAGATTCAGGATTTTTCTTTCGGAAACATCGACCGCTTTTCATCCTCGTCACTTGTTACGCGCCTTACCACCGACGTGACCAACGTGCAGAACACCTACCAGATGATAATCCGCCTGTGTTTCCGCGCTCCGTTCATGCTGATTTCTGGAACCATAATGGCGTGCATCATCAACCTGAGGCTCGCGACCGTATTTTTCGTGGCCATCCCGGTACTTGCAATCTGTCTGATTCTGATCGGAACAAACGCGTTCCCCCGTTTCGGACGCATGATGAAGCAGTATGACAAGCTCAACAACACCGTGCAGGAGAATCTGACCGCAATCCGTGTGGTAAAGAGCTATGTGCGCGGGGATTTCGAGAACAAAAAGTTCACCGACTCAGCCGACGCGGTAAGGTCTGCCCAGGTACACGCTGAAAAACTCGTCATCTTGAACGGACCTCTCATGCAGATTGTAATCTACACCTGTATCATCGTGGCCCTGTGGTTCGGCGGAAAGATGATTGTGGTCGGTGACATGCAGCTCGGCCAGTTGATTTCATTCATCACTTACATCGGACAGATTCTCATGTCCCTTATGATGATGTCCATGATTTTCATTATGCTCGTGCTTTCAAAGGCATCCGTGCAGCGAATCGTCGAAGTGCTTGATGAGGTGCCGGAGATACGCAATCCAGACCCGATCAGCATCGCATCCGAGGACGGAAAGACCGAGAAGGCCGTGTTCAACCGTGTGCCGAACGGAACCATAGATTTCAAGAACGTCACTTTCAGCTACATGAAGGACCCGGGAAACTGTGTGCTTAATGGCGTGGACCTGCACATTGAAAGCGGCCAGGTGGTCGGAATCATCGGCGGTACGGGCTCCTCAAAGACAACCCTCGTCTCCCTCATCCCTCGTCTTTACGACGTGCTTTCTGGAAGCGTGAGCGTGGGCGGAATTGACGTGCGTAAATATGATTTGAAGTCCCTCCGCGACAGTGTTTCGGTGGTGCTCCAGAAGAATGTGCTTTTCAGCGGCTCCATCCGGGAAAACCTGCTTTGGGGCAACGAGAATGCGACCCAGGAGGAGATTGAGGATGCCTGCCGTGCCGCGGATGCCCATGAGTTCATCTCTTCTTTCCCCAACGGATATGAGACCGACCTTGGACAGGGTGGTGTGAACATTTCGGGCGGTCAGAAGCAGAGGTTGTGCATTGCGCGTGCCTTGCTCAAAAAGCCGAAGATTCTGATTCTGGACGACAGCACATCGGCGGTTGACACAGCTACCGACGCAAGAATCAGGACGGCCCTCAGGAACACATTGCCCGACACGACCAAGATAATCATCGCGCAGAGAATCAATTCCGTGCAGGACGCGGACGTTATCTACGTGATGGACAACGGAAAGATTGACGGATTCGGAACCCACGAGGAACTCTTGCGGAACAATGAGATTTACCGCGAAGTGTATGAGTCGCAGCAGTCCAAGAACTAGCGTATAAAGCATAATAATAGGAAGGAAATATGCCCAGACCAGCCAGGGGAATGGCGAAACCCAAAAACGCCAAGAAAACAATTATAAGACTGATTGATTATATAGGAAAATACAAGCTGCTTCTTGTGCTTGTCTTTTTCGCGGTGCTTGTAAGCTCGGGAGCGCAGGTGGCGGGAGATTATTTTCTGAAGCCGGCGTTCAACGGACTTGTTGCCCTTGCAAATAAATTCAAGGAGTCAGGCTCGCTTTCGGCCCTTGATTTTTTACCCTTTGTCCGCATAATCTGCATGATGATTGTAATCTATGCGTTCGGTGCCCTTGCGACATGGGTGAACTCAAGAATCATGCTGCACATCTCATCGCAGACTCTTTTCAAAATCCGCACGGATCTTTTCGGCGAGCTTGAGAAACTTCCGCTCCGTTACTTTGACTCGCACACGCACGGTGAGCTGATGTCCCTTTTCACGAACGATATCGACACTCTCCGCGACATGATGAGCCAGACCATACCGCAGCTTTTCTCCAGCACAATCTCCGTGGTCAGCATTTTCGTGATGATGATAATCCTGAGTCCTCTTCTGACGCTCGTGGTGATTGTTACCATGTTCCTTTCCGTCATGCTTGCGGGCGTAATCGGAAAAAAATCCGCGATGGCGTTCAAGGACCAGCAGAAGGCAATTGGTGCTCTTAACGGATATGTCGAGGAGATGATTACGGGGCAGAAGGTCGTGAAGGTGTTCAACCATGAGGAAAAGGCCGTGGAGAATTTCGGACGGATCAACGACGAGCTTTGCAGGGCCGGAACCAGGGCAAACACATTCGCCAACATCCTCATGCCGATTATGGGAAACCTGAGCCACGTTCAGTATGCCATTGTCGCAATCTTCGGTGCGGTACGCATGATCGGTGGTCATCTTGACATGGGAACGATCGCCGCTTTCCTCCAGTACACACGCAGTTTCAGCCGACCCATCACGATGATGAGCCAGCAGTTCAACGGAATCCTCAACGCACTTGCAGGTGCCGAGCGCATTTTCAAAGTGATTGACGAGGAGGAGGAGATTGACGAGGGATTTGTAAAGCTGGTCAACGCATCCGAGACTGTTCCCACAGCATCATCCGACGGTAAGAGCCGACTCGTGCAGTCCTTCGCCTATACCGGTGAGTGGGCCTGGAGAGTTCCGAAGTCGCTTGAGGTACAGGAGAGCGGGGAGTCAATTCCGTCCTTTGCCGATGATGACGAGCACAAGCTTATGAAGCTCAGGGGCGACGTTGTTTTTTCCGACGTGTCTTTCGGATATGTGCCTGAGAAGGAAGTCCTGCATGGAATCAACTTGCACGCGCATCCGGGTGAGAAAATTGCTTTGGTCGGATCCACGGGTAGCGGAAAGACCACGATTACAAATCTTCTCACCCGCTTTTATGACATTGACGACGCTAAGGGCTCAATCACTTATGACGGAATAAAGCTCAAGGACATTGCGAAGGATGATCTGAGGAAGTCGCTCGGCATGGTCTTGCAGGACACGCATCTTTTTACGGGAACAATCCGCGACAACATCAAATACGGAAATCTTGAGGCATCGGAGGCACAGGTCATCGCAGCCGCCAAGCTCGCCAACGCAGATTCCTTTATCCGCCACCTGGAGAACGGCTATGACACGGTGATTACCGGGGACGGTGGAAACCTGAGCCAGGGACAGAGACAGCTTCTCGCCATTGCACGTGCCGCAGTCGCAGATCCGCCGGTTCTGATTTTGGACGAGGCCACATCTTCCATTGACACGCGCACCGAGGCCCTGATTGAAAAGGGAATGGACCGTCTCATGGAGGGAAGGACCGTCTTCGTGATTGCGCACCGTCTCAGCACCGTCCGAAACGCGAACGAAATCATCGTTCTGGAAAAGGGCGACATCATCGAGCGCGGATCCCACGACGAGCTTCTTGCCAAAAAGGGACGTTACTATCAGCTTTATACCGGCGGAATCGAGCTGGACTGATACGAGTGGAAAGCTTTACGAGTGGAAAGTTGAAAGTTGAGAGTGGAAAGTTGAAAGTTGAGAGTTGAAACTGTGGCTTTCCATTTACAGAAAATAACCTCTATTATGTATAGTTATTTTTTTTGAAATAATTATGGCAAAAAATCGAAAATGCTGATATAATGGATGCATGGAAATTTTGCAAACTTTTCCGGGTACCCCATTCCCTCTGGGAGCAACAGTAAGGGATGGCGGTGTTAATTTTGCTGTCTTCAGCAGGAACGGAAGCAAGGTGATTTTGAATCTCTTCCGCAATTCTGATGACAATGACCCGTATGCTGTTATTGAATTTGACCCACAGAAAAACCGCTCCGGTGATATATGGCACGTGTTTGTTCCGGGACTCGGGGCAGGCGCGCTTTACACTTATCAGGTGGACGGTCCCTTTGAGCCGAGCGAAGGACATCGCTTTAACATAAAGCAGTATCTTTTTGATCCATACGTCAAAGCTGTCACGCCCGTATCCGTTTTCCGCAATCTTCCGCCGACATACCGCACTCCGGTGGACAAAACCGACATAGAGCTTGCCGAAGTCAGACATCTCTCAAAGTTCCCCAAATGCGTCGTGGTTGATGACAATGCCTTTGACTGGGAAGGGGACAGACCCATAAATCTTCCGCTCTCAAGGTCCATAATCTACGAGGTGCACGTGAAGGGATTTACCGCGGGAAAAGCATCCGGCGTGTCGAATCCGGGAACCTACGACGGATTTATCCAGAAGATTCCGTACCTCAAGCATCTGGGAGTGACTTCGGTGGAGCTTCTTCCAATCTACGAGTTTGATGAGTACGAGAACACGAACGAAAATCCGCGCACGGGTGAGAGAATGAAAAATTACTGGGGATACAGCACAATCTCCTTTTTTGCACCCAAGGCTTCCTATGCCGCTGACAAGAGTCCCGGTGGATGCGTGAATGAGTTCAAGCGTCTCGTAAAGGAAATGCATAAGGCCGGAATTGAGGTGATTCTGGACGTAGTTTTCAATCACACCGCGGAAGGAAACGAGCATGGAATCTCATTGAATTTCCGGGGCTTCGACAACTCAATCTACTATGACTTGGTTCCGAGCCACAAAGAATATTACATGAATTACTCTGGATGCGGAAACACCGTGAACACAAATCATCCGGTGGTCATTCAGTTCATAATCAACTGCCTCCGTTACTGGGTCATGCAGTACCACATTGACGGATTCCGCTTTGACCTTGCCTCCATCCTGAACAGACGCGGGGACGGTTCGCTTATGAAAGTTTCACCGCTCGTTGAGGCCATCGCCGAGGATCCCATCCTTCACAACACGAAGATGATTGCCGAGCCTTGGGACGCTGGTGGGGCGTATCAGCTTGGAGAATTCCCCGGAACCAGATGGGCTGAATGGAACGACCGCTTCCGTGATGACATACGCAAGTTCTGGAGAGGGGACGAGCATGTCTCTACTGGGGCCGCCACACGTCTTTCCGGCTCAAGCGATCTTTTCGGATTCAGAAAGCCCTGGGTCGGAATCAATTATGTGACCTGCCACGACGGATTCACCATGAACGACCTTGTGAGCTACAACGGAAAGCACAACGAGGAGAACGGCGAGGAAAACAGGGATGGAACCGACTCGAACTGGAGCTACAACCACGGTTACGAGGGACCGACGAAAAATCCTTCCATAGAACGTATGCGCAACAAGCAGATGCGTAACTACATTCTTACCCTGCTGATTTCTCAGGGAACCCCGATGTTGCTCGGCGGTGATGAGTTCAGGCGCGGTCAGGAGGGAAACAACAACGCTTACTGTCAGGACAACGACATCTCTTGGTTCGACTGGGGAATCTGCTCGCTCAACTCAAAGATTCTTAACTTCACGAGACGTGCCATTGAGCTTAGGAAAAATCATGCCGTGTTCAGACGCGAGGATTTCTTCAAGGGAAATACGGACATCAAGTGGTATGACGTGGATGGAAGCAACCCGGACTGGGACAAAATCTCACGTTTCCTTGCTTTTACCCTTTGCGGAAAGGACTGCGTGAACGACGACGGAAATCCCGACTCGGATTTTTACATTGCCGCGAACACAGACCGCTCCGATGTTCTGGTGACTCTTCCGACTTTGAGCGACGGAAGAAAATGGTTCCGCCTTGCCGACACTTCGATCGACGGAGACGACGCGATTTTGCCGGACGGTGAGTATGAGGCTCTCAGGGCTCAGGCACGCTATGTGATTCCTGCAAGTTCCCTGATTGTATTGATTGCAATTTAGAAAAATGATAGACTAGTATATCGAAGATAACGCACATCGTAAATTCATCCGATGTTTTTTCAATGTGCGTCAGATTTTCAGGAGGATAGAAATGGAATTTGATGCCGAGAAATTCAAGAAGAATCTTGAAGGTCGTCTGCGCCGTCAGTATGGAAAGGATATTACCCAGGCGAACAAGCATGACCTGTTTGATGCGGTTAGTGCTTCTGCGCTTGAAATAATCATGCCGAACTGGATGGAGACACGCCGCGAGTATGATGCGAAACCTGCAAGACAGCTCTATTATCTGAGCGCGGAATTTTTGATGGGACGCGCACTCAGCAACAACCTGATTAACGCCGGAATCAAGGACAAGGTGATTGAGGTCCTGAATGGTCTTGAGCTGGAATATGACATGGTTGAGGACGAGGAGCCGGACGCAGGATTGGGCAACGGTGGTCTCGGTCGTCTTGCCGCATGTTTCCTTGACTCTCTCGCAACCTTGGAATACCCCGGAAATGGATACGGAATCCGCTATGAGTACGGAATGTTCGAGCAGCACATCATTGACGGCGAGCAGGTGGAATTCCCCGACAACTGGCTCAAGCACCGCGATCCCTGGGAAGTAAAGAGGAGCGACCTTGCCGTTACTGTAAAATTCGGCGGACAGATTAAATACGGAAAGACCCCCGACGGTCAGGACAGATTCTACATTGAGAACGCCGAGGAAATCACAGCGACTCCTTACGACATGCCCGTGGTCGGATTTGGATGCAACACCGTAAACACTCTCCGTCTCTGGCAGGCATCAAGTCCCAACGGATTTGACCTCCAGCTTTTCAACGACATGCAGTACAACCGCGCCGTGGAAAGACAGAACAACGCCGAGAACATCACTCGCGTTCTTTATCCGAACGACAACGGACCTCTTGGAAAGGAGCTTCGTCTCAAGCAGCAGTATTTCTTCACCTCAGCCTCATTGCAGGATTTGGTCCATCAGTTCGTAAACAAAGTCGGAACCGATTTCAGCAAATTCCCCGACTATCACGTAATCCAGCTGAACGACACTCACCCGGTAGTCGCAATCCCTGAGCTGATGAGAATCCTCATGGACGATTACAACGTGGGGTGGGACGAGGCATGGATGGTCGTGCAGAAAACCTTCGCATATACGAACCACACGATTCTTGCCGAGGCTCTTGAGAAATGGCCGATCGAGACCTTCAAGAACCTGCTTCCCCGCATCTACCAGATTGTCGAGGAAATCAACCGCCGCTTTATGATTGAGCTTCGCGCAAAATTCCCGAACGACTACTCAAAGCAGAACCACATGGCAATCATTCACGACGGAAAGGTTTACATGGCATGGCTCGCAATCCACGCGGGATTCAGCGTAAACGGTGTGGCGGAGCTGCATACGAAACTTTTGAAGGAACAGGAGCTCAAGGACTGGTGCACGCTCTATCCGCAGAAGTTCAACAACAAGACGAACGGCGTAACTCAGCGTCGTTGGGTTCTGAGCTCAAACCCGGAGCTTGCGGAATTCATCACCGAGAGAATCGGGCACGGATGGGAGACTGATTTGACCAAGCTCAAGGCCCTGGAGAAATTCGCCGACGATGACGCTTCCCTTACACGCCTCATGGAAATCAAGCAGCATAACAAGGACAAGCTTGCCGACTACCTCAAGCACGCACAGAATGTTCTGATTGACTCCGAGACCATTTTCGACACACAGGTAAAGCGCCTGCATGAGTACAAGAGACAGCTTTTGAACATCTTCCACATCATGTACCTTTACAACAGGATTGTTGAGGATCCGAATTTCAATCCACCGGCACGTACCTTCATCTTCGGAGCAAAGGCAGCGTCTGGATACCGCAGGGCAAAGAGCGTCATCAAGCTGATTAACACCGTTGCGGAAAAGATTGTGAGCGACCGCCGTGTTCGTGGCAAGTTGAACGTCGTATTCGTGGAGAACTACCGCGTTTCCCTCGCTGAAAAGATTATTCCCGCAAGCGATGTGTCCGAGCAGATTTCAACCGCAGGATATGAGGCGTCCGGTACCTCAAATATGAAGTTTATGATGAACGGTGCGATTACCCTTGGAACTTTGGACGGAGCAAACATTGAGATTGTCGAGTCCGCCGGAAAGGATAATGCTGTTATCTTCGGACTTACCTCCGACGAGATTATCAAGATCAACAGCGAGCACAGCTACAATCCACAGAAATATCTGGACCGCAATCCGAGACTCGCCGAGATTCTGAATCAGCTTGTGGACGGAAAGACCTACGACAAGACCGGACTTCTTTTCAAGGAGCTGCATGACTCTCTGGTCTATGGCGTTGAGGGACAGAGACCCGACGTTTACTTCATCCTTGCTGATTTCGACTCTTACGTTCAGGCACAGGAAAAAATTGCCGCGCTTTATTCCGACAAGAAGAAGTGGGCAAAGATGGCTCTCCTGAACATCGCCAACAGCGGCAAGTTCTCCAGCGACCGCACCATCGAGGATTACGTCCGCGACATCTGGAAACTGGAGAAGGTCCACATCAAATAATATAAAAACACATTGACACTAGAGAAGACGCTGGTTAATGCTTCCCGTATTAATCAGCGTTTTTTAGTTTGTTCCATTCCCCCCCAGAATGGCGATGTTTTAAAAAAAGAGGGAAAGCAATGCACAAGAATAGAATTTATCAATTTCACAAGATACCATTTATAGGCATTGGACTTTTTATCATTTATATATCTTTTTTTGAAGCAAAATGCCAAAGTGCTATTGAATATTTGGGATTATTTTTTTTGATTGCTGGAATTATATTTATATGCGGATTTAGCTATTCATTTGATAATGAAAGCATTACTAGGCACTGGTATTTTTTTAAGAGAAGCTATAAATTTTCAGAGATACATTTGATTGTCAATTTTAAATCAAATCTGAAAACAATAAATATTTATTTCAAATTGAAGCTGGAGAATACTAAAAAAATCATGGAATATGCAAGACGATACAATGATTATTCGGAAGGCATTAGATTTTCCTATTGGTTTCAAAAGAAGAAAGTGAAGTCCATGATAAATTTAATTTCTGAAGCGAATCCTGAATGTGGTTTTGCCGTGAAGGATGATGCGGTACTTGTGGGACTGTTTTTAGCTGCATTATGAATTAAAAAACTTTTGTGTGACTAAGACGTTTTCTCAAATTTTTTTTGATTTTTTTAAATTTTTTTGTCAATTTGATTACCGTGGCGAAGATTCGCGGCTATTATATTATATGAGGGATTTTTCTGATCCATGTAGGCTCGGAAAAAAACTTCACATTTCAAAAGAAATGCATTATAATATAAAGGAGCGATTGAGGCTTATGGCGGAGAAAGACATTCCCGGCGGCGGGAACCGCAGGATAAAGGACAGCATGTTCGTAGACCTCTTCGGAAAGGATGTGAGTGCAAAGGAGAACTTCCTTTCGCTTTACAATGCCCTGCACGGAACGGACCTGAGGCTGGAGGACACTAAGCTTGAGCCCGAGATGATTGACGGGGCGGTGTACATGAGCTATGCGAACGACGT
Organism: Treponema sp.; assembly: GCA_016288205.1. Taxonomy (GTDB): domain Bacteria; phylum Spirochaetota; class Spirochaetia; order Treponematales; family Treponemataceae; genus Treponema_D. The sequence continues at coordinate 22,900 of JAEEYO010000050.1, forward strand.
CGCCATGAT
>JAEEYO010000051.1 GCA_016288205.1 Treponema sp.
CCGCCCGATTGAGGACATGGCAATCAGTTGCCGAGCGCACTGTATCTGCCCGCCGGGAGCCCAGCACAAATGCACGGAACGCCGCGACATCCCCGGAAGCAACGCATTCGTCCCGTCAGTAGCAGGCCTAATCATCGCAAGCGAAATCATAAAGGATTTGACACAGGAAGCCACCGCACGGGCAAGGGCTGTAAAGACGGTGAAATGATAGCTGAAATGCCTAAAAACGGTACAAATCGCAACTTCAACTTGCATTTTGTTCCATTTTGCCTTATAATCTAAGTATGATTGAGATAAAACGACTTGCAGAAACGGAATTAAAGCGATGCGCGGATTATTTTCCGGTCGTCACAATTTTGGGACCTCGTCAGTCTGGGAAGACGACGCTTGTAAAGTCATTTTTCAAGGACTATTCATATATAAATCTTGAGGACCCTGAGTTTTACAACCTTGCCAAGAATGACGTGAATGCATTTTTCGGCATGATAAAAGGCCCCGTGATTTTGGATGAAGTTCAGCGCATTCCGGAGCTTTTAAATAAAATCCAGGTAATCGTTGATGAAAAAAAATCAAATGCCCAGTTCATTCTGCCAGGAAGTTTTCAGCAGGGGTTAAAATCCGCAATTTCCCAATCTCTTGCAGGAAGAACTGCTGTCATCAATCTTCTTCCTTTTTCCATACAGGAACTGCAATCTGCAAACATGGATTTTTCAAAGGATGAGTTTTTGTATCAGGGATTCATGCCCCGACTTTATTCAGAAGGTCAGCCCGCGGATTTGCTCTACCGCTCATATTTTCAAACCTATGTTGAGCGTGATGTGCAGACGCTTTTAAATGTAAAGAACAAGGCTCTGTTTGAAAAGTTTCTTCATCTTCTTGCGGGGCGTATTGGGCAGGTTGTTAACTATGAATCCCTTGCCAACGATGCCGGAGTTTCAAGGACAACGGTTGAGCAATGGATTTCTGTTCTGGAATCTTCTTTCATTATTTTTAAGCTTGAACCCTATTTTGAAAACTACACGAAGAGGCTTATCAAGTCGCCTAAGATTTATTTTTTTGAGCCGGGACTTGCTTCATATCTTTTGGGAATAAAAAACTCCGACCAGGTCTCCCGCGACCCGCTTGTTGGAAATCTGTTTGAGAATATGGTCATACTAGAAATTCTAAAAAGTCAGTTCAATAGAGGAATGGAAAAGAGCCTTTATTATTTTCGTGACAGCAAGGGCTTTGAAATTGATTTGATAATTGCAGACGGAAGAAAAATCATTCCAGTTGAAATAAAATCCGCATCAACCTACAACAAGGAGTTTGCAAAAAATCTGAAAAAGATATGCGCCTTTGCTCCAAACGCATTTTCCCCAACAGTTGTGTACAGCGGAGACTTGGAGCTTGAATCTGACGGAGTGAAATACATGAATTACAAGAACTGCGGGAATTTGGTTTAGTCAGGAAAAATTAGAGTCTGTGTGATATAATTCATTCAAAAATCAAATGGAGAAAAAAAACGTGAAATCAATTCTCATCGGCACCAGCGGCTACGACTATCCGGAATGGAGGGGTGTTTTTTATCCCGAGGACTTAAAGCGAAAAGATTTTCTTCCATATTATTCCACGGTCTTTAACGCGCTTGAAGTGAACAGCACGTTTTACAACATGCCCACTGCGGAGAGGCTGATTTCTTTTTACGAGCGGTCCGAGGGAAGATTGAATTTCAGCATAAAGGCGAGCAGACTTCTTACCCACGAGATTGACTCAAATTGGCAGACGGCTGCGAAGGATTTTAAGTCGGCGGTGAGACCCCTTCAAGAAAAGGACAGGCTTTCGGCTCTTCTCTTTCAGTTTCCCCAGAGCTTTCATTACACAAAGGAAAACAGAATCTACCTTGCAAAGCTCATTTCTGAGTTTGAGGGATTTCCAACGCTGATTGAATTCCGGCACAGGGAATGGATACGCGAGTCAGTTTTTGAGGGGCTTGAAAAACGGAATGCGTCAATCGTTTTTTGTGACATGCCGCAGCTGAAAAATCTTCCCGACGGCACTTTGGCAAAGACTCCGTTTGTTGGAAGTAACGCATATATCCGCATGCATGGACGAAATGAAAATGCCTGGTACAATGCCGAAGGTCAAAACGGAAGCTCACGATACTGCTATGAATATTCCGACGATGAGCTTTCAAGTTTTGTCCCAATAGTAAGGCAGGCAAACGGCGAGGGAAAGAAAGTTCAGATGTACTTCAACAATCATCCCAAGGGCAGCGGGGCAAAGAACGCAAGAAGGATGCGGGAGCTGGTGGAGGCTGCTTTTTGAAATATGGCATCATGCTGGAAGTGATTCAAAATATTTTTGTTTAGTTATAAAAGGATTTTTTCCACCTTGTCCAAAATCGTAAGGTCTGCCGGGAGCCATTGCACGGTACGGAGATTTTCTTTCGTGAGCCAGCTTGCGTTTTCGTGTTCCAACAGCTCCAGCTTTCCGCTTATGACAGAACACTCATAGCATCTCATGGAAAGATGAAAGGCAGGGTAGTCGTATTCGATGGTGTCGACGTAATCACCCACGCTTATTTCTGTCGCAAGCTCTTCTTTTATTTCACGCTTGAGCGCATTTTCCGGGCTTTCACCTTCCTCAATCTTACCGCCGGGAAATTCCCACCAGCCCTTCCAGTCCCCGTATCCGCGTTGGGTTGAGAACACTTGTTTTGTTCCGTCTTCCGTTGCGCGGATTATTATTGCTGCTACTACGCTTATGGTTTTCATTTTATGTCTTCCAATGTATCTTCCTTCATTTTAAATCCTTAATTTCCAAGGCAGGTAATCGGAACTATAAGTATTCCGTCTTCCCTTTTATATGCATAATCGCCAACTGCGGTAAGAATCATTTTAAAGCTCGGCTGTTTCATCTTGGACGTGTCGATGTTTTTTTCGAGGGTATTCAAGTTTTTTGCGTCTTCCGCTATAAGTTTGTCGCCTCCGAGTTTTACTTCTATCAGTCCATAAGAGCCATTACGCAAATGAACAACGGCATCACATTCAAGATTGTTTCTGTCTCGATAGTGATAAACCAATCCGTCCAGTGTCTGTGCATAGACTTTTAAATCCCTGACGCATAGATTTTCAAAAAGAAAGCCCATTGTCTTCAAATCATTTATCAAATCTTCAGGCCCAATACCAAGACATGCGGTGGCTATGGATGGGTCAACAAAATATCTTGTGTCCGTTGTTCGGATGGCGGTTTTTGAGCGGAGATTTGGATTCCATGCAGGCGAGTCTTCGATAACAAAAATTTTCTTTAAGGCATCAACGTAATCATAAAGCGTTTCTATGCTGAAACTTTCGATGTCGTTTCCCAGAATGTCCTTGCGCAAGTCTTCATATTTTATTTGGGTGCCAATATTCCGTGAATACGAGCGCATCAGGAGTCTGGCCCTTTCCGGGTTCCGTGTTTTGCCATCAACCCGGGAAATGTCAGAATTAACTACAGCGTCATAATAGTCTATTGACTGCCTTAATGCGATTTTTTCTGAAGTACCAAGAACTTTTGGCCAACCTCCGCGGCATATAAGATAGGCAATTTTCCTAAGATCCGTTTCGTTGCTTGCGGCGATGTCTGTTTCGTTTTGAAACAGTTTTTTTAGTGAAACTTTTCCTGTTGAATCTCCTGTTTCCAGAAGAGTCATTGTCCGCATCAATAATCTGCTTATTCTTCCTGTTCCAGAATGTGAGATTTCGTCAGTAGATGCAGAGACTGCGGAGCCCGTCAATATAAACTGATTGAATTCATTGCGTCTGTCAACTTCAAAACGGACGGCATCCCAAAGCTTGGGTGCAAGCTGCCACTCATCAATAAGGCGGGGAGTTTTTCCTTCAAGCAGAAGTGACGGATTCAAATTTGCCAGCTGCAGGTTCTGCTCTTTTTTTGCCGGATCCTGCATATAAAGACGGCTGTTTGAAATCTGCTCTGCGGTGGTCGTTTTTCCACACCACTTTGCGCCTTCCACCAGCACAGCCCCCTTTGCTTCGAGCATTTCCTTGAGAATTGAATCTACGAGTCTTTTGCTATACTCCATTGTTTCATCATACCGGGGAATACAGATTTTGTCAAATATCCGATACAGACTTTGGCATATTTTTAACCAAGAGAATGGCAGAAAATTAGCATAGATTTTTGCAACATTTTACTACTGGTTTTGGCGATTCTTCATAGCTGTAAAAAATCAGGAACAAAACTCGATTGTAAGCGAAAGCGAACAGACAATGCCCCCGAAGTTTCACACGGATTCACTTGATATTCTGCGTAAATAACGCAAAACTTGCCAAGCCCGAGTACGTAAAGCTTGGTGCCAAGTACATATTTTGTCGCGGATTCATCCCGAATTTGCTGCGATTTATGCGGATGAAAAATCTTTATGAAACAATTAGTTTTTAAATTGAAATGCTATTCTAATTGGATAATCTTAGAAACGGTATTACAACATTCTATTTGCTTTATTTTATCAATGTCAATTTGTACCAAAAAATGAAATAGCTATTTTTACCTGTCCCTATTATTGACAATTTGTCCCTTTGGGATTATTATAAACTTGGGTACGCAAGATGAAGAAAAAGAATGTTCTTAACTTGATAAAATATTACTCTGAAAAGAATGACAGTGCTTTTAGGAATGAAGCCTATGAAATTGCAAGAGACTTTGATGCTGCCGGTGATTATCAATTAGCAGAGTATATAATGGCTCAACTTTCCAGTACTAATACTTTTATGCCACAAACGACGGAATCAGATTATTCTTTCTTTAGAAAAATGCCAATAAATCAAGAACCGCTTCCCCTTCCTGAGCCTATAAAAGATGATTTGGTGGGTATTGCAAATGCGATAGCACACAATGTCGGAATAAATAAATATTTATTCTACGGCGCACCAGGTACTGGCAAAACCGAATCAGCAAAACAAATGTCAAGAATTCTTGACAGAGATTTATTTATCGTTGATTTTGAATCAATAATAGATAGTAAGCTTGGACAAACCGCTAAGAATATTGCAGAAATGTTCAAGCAAATGAATGAACTTCCGCAGCCGAATAAGATTATAATCTTGTTTGATGAAATTGATTCAATTGCAATGGACAGAACGAATTCCAATGATTTGAGGGAAATGGGCAGAGCAACTTCGGCCATATTGAAGGGGTTTGATAATTTAAATGAAAAAATTGTTTTGATTGCAACTACAAATTTATACGACTCTTTTGATAAGGCTTTGATTAGAAGATTTGACAAGGTTATTGATTTTAACCGTTATACAAAAGAAGATTTAATTGAAATATCGGAAGTCATACTAGATTTTTATCTGAATAAATTTAAATTTGCAGGAAAGAACATAAGAATTTTTAAGAAAATCATGCAATTAGCAGTTGAACTGCCCTATCCAGGAGATTTGAAAAACATAATAAAAACTTCTATTGCATTTAGTAAAGTTGGCGACGAATTTGATTACTTGCGAAGAATCTATAAGGATTTGTTAAAAGAAAAGGAAATAGATATTGTAAAATTAAGGGAACAAGGTTTCACAGTCAGGGAAATCGAAATATTGTCGGGCATTTCAAAAAGTCAAGTTTCTAGAGAGTTGCAGGCGGTAGCAGAGAATGAATAATATCCTTCAAATAAAAGCAGAATTTGAACAAAAGCCAAATACCGGTGGTTTTTCTGCACGCCATATTCCTGCAAACAGAATTGTCGAAATCTCACATTTACAAACCTTGCGAAATGAATTGAATTCTATTGTTCAATATTGGCAAAAAGACAAGCTCATAAACAAAACCTTGGTTACAGCCTACTATATAGATGTAATAGCAAAAAGTAATAGAATTCAATCCCTCTTATGTGAAAAGGGCAAGAAAACAAACGATTTAATCGTAGGTGCAAAATTCAGCAAAGATAAAGATCCAAAACATATCATTACTTATTGTATGGAAAACAAATCTCTCATTGAGTCATTAAAAATGATAGATGAAACGATAAGTATTTTGATTGATGATTTTGATGGAAGACTTACAAATGAGCAAATCTCTGCAATAATGCACAATGAAATTCCATTTAAATCAGATGTAATGTCGAAGAACTGTTTTATCAATATTGTTGCAGATTCTGTATATCTGGAAAAGCTTGATGTTGATAAAGACAGACCTGAATTAACAGAAAGTCAAGTTATAACTTTATACGATATTGGAATTCCGTATAGAGAAATCTTTAGAAAAATAGATTTGGATTATCTGAATATAAACAAATTTGATGACAATACTTTTTTGTTAAATCCAACACAGTATTCTATCTTAAAAAATAGTGCGCCATATCTGATTGCAATGGCAACGCCAGATTTTTCAAAATATACATTTAATGATATTTCTGATGATGAAATTGACAAAGACATTCCTATTCCAGACCCGACAAACGAACCTGTTATTGGAGTAATCGACACACTTTTTGATAAAACTGTCTATTTTTCAAAATGGGTTGATTATGTAAAGCTTATTGACCCGAATATTACAACAACCTGGGAAGATGAACACCATGGTACTATGGTGGATTCAATTATTGTTGATGGACCAACGCTAAACAAAGATATTGACGATGGCTGTGGTCGTTTTCGCGTAAGGCACTTTGGCGTTGCAGCTGGAAAAAAATACAGTGTGTTTACTTTGCTTCGGCAGATTCGAGATATAGTCCAGACAAATAGAGACATTCATGTATGGAATCTTAGCTTAGGAGCTGAGTCTGAAATCGAAGATAATTTTATTTCGCCTGTGGCAGCTTTGTTAGATAATCTGCAATATGATTACCCAGATATAATTTTTATTGTTGCAGGAACAAACAAGACTTCAAAAAATCAGGTTAAAATCGGCTCTCCTGCGGATTCAATCAATTCTATTGTCGTTAATTCAGTATCATTCGATAATCTGCCTGCCTCATATACAAGAAAAGGCCCGGTTCTGTCTTTCTTTACAAAACCAGATGTGAGTTATTACGGTGGAGATGATTCAAAAGAAATGAATGTCTATTTTTCAAATGGGAAAGTAGTCAGAACTGGAACTTCGTTTGCGGCTCCTTGGATTGCAAGAAAAATGGCTTATATGATGCAAGTTATAGGATTAAGTAGGGAAGTTGCAAAGGCTTTGCTTATTGATTGTGCTGCTGGTTGGAACAAACAGAATTCTTCCAGTTATGAGATTGGATTTGGCATCGCTCCCGTAAAGATTACTGATATTTTGCAATCTAAAGATGATGAAATCCGATTCTTTCTAAGCGGTACATCAGAAAAGTGGGATACATATCTTTATAACATACCAGTTCCCGCAGTTAATGATAACCATCCGTTCATAGCAAAAGCAACTTTGTGCTATTTTCCTAAATGCTTTAGGAATCAAGGTGTAGATTATACGACGACCGAGCTTGATCTGCATTTTGGAAGAATAAAAGATGATGGTTCTATAGCATCAATAAATGAAAATCTTCAGAATGAAACTGACAACGTTTTTACAAAAGAGAGCAACGCAAGAGATTTGTTCAGGAAATGGGATAATGTTAAGCATATAGGAGAATTTGAAGAAACCAAACATCGTCCTAAAAAAGCCTATAAAACAAAATCTTGGGGCATAAGCCTAAAAACTACAGAGCGGCTTTCTGAAAAATACGGAAAAGATTTGAAGTTTGGTATAGTTCTTACATTAAAAGAATTATATGGAAAAAACAGAATTCAGGAATTCATACAGCAGTGCTTATTGCGTGGAATGATTGTAAATAAAATCGACATTGAAAATCAGATTGATATTTACAACAAAGCTGACGTTGAAATTAATTTTGAGGAGTAGGTTTCATGGCAAGATGTTTTGTAATACAGACCTTTGACAGTGATACATTTAATGAGATTTTTATAGAGGAAAAATAGAACCATGCCCACCGAAGAACAAGAATTCACCGACTTTATGACAGAAGCCTCAATAAAAGCAATGGAACTTCGCCAAAAATATAACAAACTCTCCGATAACAACAAACGGAAGTTTCTTCAATACATCGAGCCTATGGTTCGTGCAGGAGGAACGCAAGGGTTTATGAATCAGATGAACATTTTGTTTAATACAGGAAAAAAATAATGCAAAAAAAGATCTTAAACAACGAACAAAGGCAATCAACTGACTCTCAAGATATTTTGAAGCATAAAATAAAAATTATTGTGCCAATCTGTCGTGCTTTTCATAGCATGGATGATTTTTCTGTATTGAATAGCAGATGCTTGGGTTTTCAAAATGAATATATAAAGGGATCGTTCATAATTCGCTATTTTAAAGAATACAAAAATGAAATTTTGAATGGATTTTTTTCTCTTCAGGATTTTATGAATCACTCTTTTTGGTATGGGAGCACCATAAAATATCAATATTTGGAATTCTCATTTAATATAGAAAATATTGATGAAATGATATTAAAAGGAAATGAAAATTTATCTGAAAACGAAAGAAAATCGTTATTTCTTCGTGGCGCAGTTGATTTATGTGAAGATGAATATAAAATGTTTGTTTTTGCATTTTTCTTAGCGTTTCCTGTTTCTACAGGTTTTGAAAATGGCATCATTTTAGTGGATGATAAAATATATTCGCATACTGATAAATTTATAAATTCATTTGATTTTGAAGGAAAAGAAACCATAGATTTTCAGAAATGTTGGAATTATTTACATGATTCATCCAAATTTAAATTCGGGTATAGTCAGAATAATGCTTCTCGGTTTGTGAGCATTTTATCAAAAATGAATGAGATCGATGATATAATTACCCAGATATTTTATGCAACAATGGCATTGGAAGCTGTATATGCACGAGGAACTTCTGAAGGTATTGCTCGTCAAATTATTGATAAAGTAAAAATCTTTTTAAATATAGAAATTGATGATAAAAAATTAAAACAGCTATATGATATACGCTCGCGCTATATACATGGTGACACTGATATAGAGTTGGCATTTCTGAACTTCGACGCAGTTCCTGGAAGAGAATGGGATAAGTTATATGCATTACATTTTTATGTCAGTGAAATATTGTACAAGACTGCAAAACGAATAATTGAAGAAGATATTGCAAAAATAGATTTTGATTATACCTTAAAAATAACTATGTGACATGGAGAAGTTTATGAAAATAAATCATATTCTTGAGATTCCATTAATTGAAAATCTAGAATCAAATAATGTTGTTTCAGAACTGGGAGAACTCCTTGCTAAAGAAAAAGCAAAAAATAGTTCGTATGCAATACATTATTTTGGATTACGATATGGAAAGTTTATAACCGATAATAATATATCGATTAAATCAATTATAGCAAAAGCGCTTGAATATGACCCAAGTTTTGGAAGTACACACTATGATGTTGAGTTAAGCAAGGGAGTTGGAGTATATAAACTTGCCAAAACAGATGGTTATGAAAAAGAATTTACAGACAAAGGTAATATTCCTCAGCAAGGAAAACAATCAGAGCAAAAATAATCGTTAGATTTTGCCTCCTTAGCTCCTCTCATCCTTTACGGCCCACCAGGAACCGGTAAAACTTTCAAGATGCAGCATGAGTATATCGACATGTTTGAAAAAGAAGATTGTTTTGTAACAACCTTCCACCAGTCATTCAGTTATGAGGAATTTGTTGAAGGTCTTAAACCTGTTCTTGCTGAAAAAACTGCTGGCGACAAATCTTCCGATGTAAAATATAAAATTGAAAAAGGCATTTTCTACAAGGCTTGCGAGCGGGCGGCTAAAATTGCAGGATATGAGCCTACGGAAAATGAAACCTCCCTCCAAAAATGTATCGCGGATGTAGACCGCTCAACAAAAATGCAGGAAGCAATCAAGGAAAACAAAATCGTTCTCCTCTGCATTGACGAAATAAACCGTGCTAATGTGTCAGCGGTGTTCGGGGATTTGATTTCTTTGATTGAGCCGAGCAAGCGGATTGGCAAAGCAAATGAAATGGTTGTGAAGCTTCCATATTCACAAAAAGATTTTGCTGTTCCTGCAAATCTTATGATTGTAGGAACAATGAATACAGCTGACCGTTCCATCCAGCTTTTAGATTCGGCTTTGCGCCGTCGTTTCCGTTTTGAAGAACTTTTGCCGGATTATGCCAAAATTGAAAATGCAACAGCAAAGTTAATCCTTCAAAAAATCAATGCTCGCATTCGTTGTCTGCTCGATAAAGATCATCAGATTGGCCATTCGTATTTTATCGATGCAAAAACAGATTTGGATATTTTCAATGCTCTTAAAGATTGTGTCATTCCTTTGCTTGAAGAATATTTTTATAACGACGCACAGAAAATCCGTCAGATTTTTAATGATAGCAAAGAGTATGAGAATAATTTCTATATTGAGGATGAAGAAGCCAAAAATGCTTCAAACAGTGTTTTGAACGATTATGACGATGAAAAGCCTTTCTATCAGCTCAATCCAAAACTTTCTGGTGTAGAAGACGAAAAATCTGCAACAGATTTCATCAGACATATTGCTTCTATACCGGAATAATTTTTATGGCAAAAAAGAAGCCTGTCGTCATTCATGAATTTGGAATCATCAGTAATGAAAAAAAGCCTACTGTAAATTTAGGTGAGGAAGCCCAGCTTCCTGAAAAAACTTTTGAAAATCTGTGGAATTTCATACTTGAAAACAAGGGTGGGGATGACGCAGACGAAGTAATGTCTGTTCATGTAAAGGGCGGTCGTCCATACATCAAGACTGGCCGCTATGTCGGAACTGTACAGACAAAAGATGGTCAAGTTATTGAGATTCTTCCAAAAATCTACAAAAGCGGGGACAGGGCGGAAGAAGATATTGCACTTTGTCGACGTGTCTTTTTACGGATGCTTTCTTGTTTTCAGCAATCGCAGACAAAAACTTTTCAGGACGCATCGCTTTCCACAAAAGAAAATTTTCCTATTTTAGAAGTATATATCAGCCGTTATCTGTCGGAAGTGGAACGGCTTTTGATGGACGGATTGAAGAAGAATTATTTTCAGGTTGAAGAAAATCAGAAATTCCTGAAAGGCAAGCTATTAATCAGCAGACAGATTTCAAGGAATTGCGCAGATAAAACTCGCTTTGCTGTCCGCTATTCAAAATATATAGAGAATATTCCTCAGAACAGAATAATTGTTTCAACATTATATAAGCTTTCAAAAACATCACAAAGTGCTGTAAATGTGAACAGATGTTATTCTCTTCTTGCTGCTTTTTCAGATATTCCTCCAAGTACAAATGTTGAAGCGGATTTGCTTTTTTCGCTTCGTTCAAACAGACTCTTTTCAAATTACGAAAACCTTCTGCATTGGAGCAGTCAGTTTCTTTTGAACAAGGGCTTTACCACATTCAGCGGAAATCATGTAAACCAGTCGCTTTTGTTCAGTGCGGAAAAACTGTTTGAAAGCTTTATTGCGCATCTGTTCAAAAAATATGCAAATCAATATGTAGTTTCAAGCCAGCATTCAAAATATTTTCTTGTTGATAAATATGGTGATACATCGCATGGCAAATTTCGTCTGCGCCCTGATATTGTGATTGAATCAAAAAACATGGGCAATTTTGCTGATTATGAAATAATTATTCTTGATACAAAATGGAAAAATCTTGATTCAAGTGCGCCGGACAAGAATTATCTCATCGACATAAAAGATATGTATCAGCTTTATGCTTATGGCCAGAAGTATCATCTTGGCGACAGCTATTTCCTTGATATTATTCCAAAGCTTGTTTTGATTTATCCGTATACTGAAAAATTCCAAACAGAATTGAAACCATTTGTGTATGAAGAAATAAAAGCAAAGTATGGCTTGAAGCTTGTTGTTTATCCTTTTAATTTAGCCGATGAAGGCAAGCACGGCGAAGGCTATAAACGTCAGATTGGCGAAATAATGAGGCTTGCTTCAAATCCAGAAAAGGCTCCTTTGCCAGATAAGAAAAAAGGAATTCAGGTCTTTGAAAACGAATCTGAAATCTTGAACGAAGATTATAAAATCAATTCTGATGACAAGTATATGCTTATCGGGTATTATCGCACAGAAGCACATCTGAATTGGATTTTGCAGAATAAGCTTTATAATGTTCGTCTTGGTGAGCGTCACGGTGCTCTTAAAGGTATTGATTTGCAGATTATTCCTTCACGTCTTGTTTTGTACACAAACGGAAAAAATGAAGAACCGGCCGGAATCCATGTATTTACGGTAAACCAGTCAGAAGTTCTTGTTGCTGACAAGCAGAAAATGGAATCGCTTGGTTATCCTGCTGGAAATTCTGGCATTGGCGATGCATATAAATTATTCTCGCTTGGAATGGAAATAAAAGACCATAAGAAGTTGGATATACGCAAGCTCAAGCAGCAAAGCGGTCGCAGCGAAAAAAGCTACAAACCGCTTTTTGTGAAGTATTAAGGGAGGAACTAGCAATTATTATATAAATCAAGCAGACAAATGTTAAATTGTCGCATCACTGATGCGACAATTCAATTTTTTTACATGGAGCGTTGTATTTGAAATCCGCATATTTCCGTGAATGCTGACATTATTCTCTTGCTGAACGCAAACTCCCAAAGTTATTGATGTATAGGGAATTATCCCAAGGATTCTAACATGAAAACCATAAACGTAGTCGCAGCCATAATCATCAGACGCAAGATACTGAATCCAGTTCAGCATGACGGACAAACTGACAGCTGCCATTCTGAACTGGATTCAGAATATGTAAACCAAGTCTTCGCCACCCAGCGCGGATATGGCGACTGGAAGGGCTGGTGGGAATTTCCCGGTGGAAAAATTGAAGCTGGCGAAAGCCCAGAAGCTGCCCTTGAGCGCGAAATCCGAGAGGAGCTTGCCACACAAGTTAAAGTGGGCGATTGCATCGGCACGATTGAATACGATTATCCGACATTTCATCTTTCAATGAAGTGCTTTGCATGCCAAGTGGTTAGCGGAAAACTGGAACTTCTTGAGCATGAGAACGCGGCTTGGCTTACAAAAGAAACGTTTAGAAGTGTAAAGTGGCTTCCCGCCGACCAAATCCTATTGGACAAAGTGGCCCCATTGTTGTAGACTCAAGGGCAGGGGGCGCAATCATGGCAAACGGAATTGAGGATTTACACGAAAAAAACAAGGATAAGACTGAGCTGAAACAGGATTCCCGCTATGACTCATGGCGTACTTTTCAGGGGCGGGAGGATGCGGAGATGCTGCAGGAAAAATCGGCGGGATGGTCAGGCAAAAAGGCAAGCCGCGGTGAATACGACTCCTGGGATGAAGACTGACCGCAATACCTTTTGGAAACGACACACCCCGTAGCTTGTGCGGGAACTACTCGAACCTGTGGTCGGTGATTCGCTTGGTCTTTTTCTCGCTCCTCGGAAGCTCTCCCTCGCCCACGACTTTTACGATGGGGGTAAGGTTCGCCTTTTCCTTGAAGTGATAGGCAAGTCCTATGGCGACCTCGCTTCTGTCCACTCCGCCCTCAACCTCAACGATCAGGGTCATCTGGTCGCGTCCGTCAATGTGGTCAATCTCTGCGCGGTATTCGCTTGATACGCCGGGGATGTCCTTGATGATGTTCTCGATCGTGCTCGGGAAGATTATGCATCCCTTGATTTTCACCATGTCGTCGCTGCGTCCCATGATCGCCGAGATGCGCGGATATTTTTTGCCGCAGTGCGGGCACTCTCCGGGGATGAACCTCGCAAGGTCGTGCGTGCGGAAACGGATCAAAGGCGCTCCCTCTTTTACGAGCGTGGTCAGGCAGATTTCTCCCATCTCTCCGTCGGGAACAGGATTTCCGGTCTCAGGGTCAAGAATCTCGCAGTAGACAAAATCATCCCAGATGTGCATTCCTTCGACTCCGGCCTTGCAGTTGATTCCGATTCCGGGACCGTAACATTCCGTGAGCCCGTAGATGTCGTAGAGCTCAATGCCGAGAGTATCATGGATTCTCTGTCTCATTGAGTCGCTCCATCTCTCGCTTCCGATGATTCCCTTTTTCAGGTGAATCTGGTCCTTGATTCCACGCTTCTGTATCTCTTCGCCGAGGAGCAGCGCATAGGATGAGGTCGCGGCAAGCACCGTGGACTTCAAGTCAATCATCATGCGGATCTGCTTTTCCGTGTTTCCGGGACCCATCGGAATGGACATGGCACCAAGTTTTTCTGCTCCAAGCTGAAATCCGATTCCGGCGGTCCAAAGTCCGTAGCCCGGAGTGATGTGGATTCTGTCCATCTTCGTCATGCCGGCCATCTCATAGCAGCGTGCGAACATTGTGGACCAGTCATCAACGTCCTTCTGTGTGTACGGAATGATTACCGGAGAGCCTGTGGTTCCAGATGACGAGTGTATGCGGACAATCTCGCTTTCGTCCACCGCCATGAGTCCGAGCGGATATGCCTCCCTGAGCTCCTGCTTCGAGCTGAAAGGAAGTTTCTCAAAGTCGCTCTGTGTTTTGATTGCGTCAATGTCTATGCCCTGGAGTTTTTTTCCATAAAATGATTCGGGCAGTTTTTGCAGCCGTCTGAGCTGCCTCTTGATTTGCTCCAGTTGTGTTTCCGTCATCTGCATGATTGCGGCTCCTTGATGTGTGATTCTGTTACTATTTATAATAACATGGTTTTTTGGATTGTGCAAGGGGAATTCGCGCAATAATTAATTTCAGCCCTTTACCCCCGCCCCCATGTCCAGAGCGCGCACGTTGAGCTCCACGAACTGTGGCTTGACCAGAACGCTCAGGGCAGATTTCAAGTCGTCAAGGCTCACTCCGAGCACACCCGATGCCGCCGCCGCCCCGAGAAGCAATGTGTTCGTCGCTTTAGAGGAGCCCAGAGCCGCAGAGAGGGAATCTGTGTCCAGGACCATGACCCTGCTCGATTTTTTTCTCAGGGTCTCAATCATCACGGAGGAGTCAAAACTCTGTCCACTTAAAGATGCCGTTACCGGTGGAATTACTTTGTCGCTCACTACAATCACTCCGTCTTTTTTCAGGTACGGAAGATTTCTTACAGCCTCGCATGGCTCAAACGCAATCAGTATGTCCGCAGCGGAAAGGGGAATCAGTGGTGAGTGCAGACCGCTTCCGATCCTCACGTGGCTTACGACCGAACCTCCGCGCTGTGCCATTCCGATTGTCTCCGCCGAGCGCACATCCATGTTCAGGGAAAGTGCCGCCTGACAAATCAGCTTGGAAGCAAGAACCGTACCCTGACCGCCGATTCCGCAAATTAAAATTGAAGTGCTCATTTGTCGCCTCCTTCCGAAACTATGGCCTTGACCGGACAGACCTGAGAGCATAATGTGCATCCCGTGCAAAGTGATTTTTCAATCAGTGCTTTTTTTGTGTCCGTGCTGAAAGTGATTGCGGGGCATCCGAGCTCGCTTATGCATTTTTTACAGCCGATGCATTTTGAGTCATCCACGAGCATCTTTGCCTGAGCCTTGAATCCGAGCTTTTGTGCTATGGCGATGCAGGGGCCCTTGAAAATCACCGCGCTTACTGATTCCGCCTCGCTCGCTTTTTTTACCGCCTCTACAGTTTCCTTCAGATTGAATGCGTCCACGGTGATTACTGGCGACACACCCACTGCCTCAAGGATTTTTTCCATGCTGATTTTTTCAACCGCATTTCCCATCATAGTGAGACCTGTTCCGGGGTGCGGCTGGTGTCCCGTCATTGCGGTGGTCGAGTTGTCCAAAATGCAGAGAGTGATTTTCGCCTGATTGTAGACCGCGTTCACGACCCCAGTGATTCCCGACGCGAAAAAAGTTGAGTCGCCTATGAATGAAAAGCATTTTCTGTCCGGCTCTGCGTGGAAAAATCCCTGTGCCATCGTGATGTCGGCTCCCATGCACAGGCAGGTGTCGCACATGTCAAGAGGAGCGGCATTTCCGAGGGTGTAACAGCCGATGTCTCCGCAGTAAACGGTCTTCTCTTTTTTCATGGCCTGCTTTACCGCATAGAATGACGCACGGTGAGGACATCCCGCGCAAAGTACCGGGGGACGGACTGGAAGCGGTGGAATCTCGTCGGCTTTAGAATCCTCTTTTGTCTGCTCAATGCCCAGGAATGACTCAATGGCTTCTTTTACGGACGCGACCGTGTTTTCTCCTGCCCTTGCGATGTGCCCGGTGTTTTTTCCAAGAATCGTGTTTGGAAGATGATTTTTTCCCGCGACGTAAATCAGCGAGTCCTCAAGAATCGGGTCAAGCTCCTCGACCACAAGGACTTCCTGAGCCTTTTCCAGAAAATCCCTCGCCGTCGGTTCCGGGAAGGGGTATGGGGTTCCGATTTTCATCAGCGTGAGATTTTTAGTGCTTCCCTCATGCTCCGCCTCAATCAGGCTCAGGGCCTCCTTTACGTATTCCCAGCTGATTCCTGATGCTGCTATTCCCTTCTTTCCGTCAGGATGTCCGTTTTCCTCTATATAATTAAACTTGCTCTTTGAAAAATCCTCAGGCAAGGTGACAAGGTTCCGCTCGAAAATCTTCTGGTGGTTTAAGAAAGATGCCCGTGGAAAAATCACCCAGCGCTTTGAGTCCTTTTCAAATCCCGCAATCTCTTTTGCCTTGGGAAGGCTCGGAATCTCCATGCTCTGATAGGCGTGGTCAACTCTGGTTGTGGGACGGAGCAGCACCGGGGTGTGATATTTTTCGGAATACTCGAACGCCGCCTGCACCATCTCAAACGCCTCCTTGGGGGTGGAGGGATCGAAGCACGGAAGTTTTGAATAGGATGCGAAATGCCTTGTGTCCTGCTCGGTCTGACTTGAGATTGGCCCCGGATCATCTGCCGAGACAATCACCATGCCGCCCTTGACTCCCACGTAGGAAAGGCACATCACCGGGTCGCTCGCAACATTGAGTCCCACCTGCTTCATCGTGACGAGGGTTCTTCCTCCCGCGTATGATGTTCCCGCCGCAACCTCAACGGCAGCCTTTTCGTTTACCGACCATTCCACGTAGGCTCCGGTCTCTTTCCTGTACTTTGCTATAAACTCAATTATTTCGGAAGACGGTGTTCCGGGATATCCCGCGGCAAGATTGACTCCCGCGCACAACGCACCAAGCGCAATCGCCTGGTTTCCCATAATCATCTGAGCGGACAAAATATTCTCCATAACACAATAATTTTCATAATAGTAGCACAAATGATTTTCTTATGCTAGACTTATCATGAGCTTGAAAATGGAGGGAATGAATGAAAAAATCTTTCTTTATATTATTTGCCCTTGTGCTGGTTTTAATGTCCTGCTCAAAGTCACAGTCCACGGAGCAAAATGAGGCGGAGGAAAAAATCAGCGTGGAAGAGTCGCTTACTGAATCTGAGTCTGCGCCGGCATCCGTTTCCGGAAGCACGCTTGAAAGCGAGGATGAGTATGGGACTCCGGGGAACAGGACTTTTGCATATATCCGTAAGTTGGCAAGCAAGGAAAAATATGAGAAGGCGGTGGAAAATCTCACGCAGGACTACCTCCGCGGAAGATGGTCGGTCGAGGTAATCTCCGAGGAGATGAACATCATCTATATCGCCTTTGATGATGACGGCACTTATTACTGGTACTCTCCTTTCGGCGGCTATATGGGGGAGCGCGGAAAATATACTCTTGACGGAAATACTGTCACCCTGTTTTATCCGAACGACACGATGAGCCAATGGGAGGCGCTGGTGTTCCCTAACGGAAGGGAGACGACATTGGTTTATGACAGCAGGTTCAAGGATTTTTACTGTGTCGGCGTTCTTCGAAACGAGCGTCTGATTCTGCGGAACTGGGTGGAGGAAACTCCTGTCGGCGAAAAATGTGTCCTTAAGGGAATTGATGTCATAAAGACCGATGAAAAGTCCGTGGTCGCAAAGGACAATCTCAAGCTTCGGTATGAGCCTTCGCAAAAGGGACGCGAGGGACGGTTCTGGTATCCCATGTTTTTGAGGATGTGCCTGCAGGATGAGCTTGAGGATTCCTATTATGCCGTGGAGTCAAGCAGCGAGACCATCAATGTGATTCTCAAGGGCACAAGGACTACCTATACCGCGCGTACCGTGAAGGAGGACACCATAGACGGAATTACCTCCCCTTGGTACAGGATCTGTTTGTTTGACTGTGACGGCGAGAGTATTGCCCAGTATTTCTGGGTTTTCGGCGGATATCTTGAGGATTATGACGAGAAAAAGCTTTCCGAGTACAACAAGAGCCTTATGAACGCAGCAATTGAGAAGAAAATCCTTGTCATCGATGAGGACGCGTACCGTGATCATTTGATGGAGGAAAGTGTCAAAAGGGTGACTCCGATTGCGTCAAAATCAGCGGAGATAATCCACAAGGCCGGAAATGTAGCGGAAAGCGATGACAAGCTTGAGGGAACCATTTTTAAAATTGGCATGACCCGGAAGGAGATAACGGATCTGCTGGGGGATCCCGTCCAGGCTTGGGATGATGTTTCAAAATACTGGGTTGATTTTCTGAACATATTGCCAAAAGCCGAGGAAAATTCGCCCAATGCCATCCGGTACTGGATTGACCACGGCGGCTCAGGCTTCCGTCTTATGTTCTATTTTGACGGTGACAGGCTGAAACGGATAGAGACCGAGTGGGAGAAGTAAGCGGGAAAAAATCCGGCTCAAAAATTTAAATTTTTTGAATTTTTTTTTGACAAATGCACAGACCCGCATTATAATTATAACAACAAATTTAATTAAACGGAGTTTTCCGTTAAAAATGTTGGAGGGCTAACATGGCAGAATTGAAATCAGGACTTGTTCTTGAGGATGGAGAATCTCTCGTAATGGAGATTGAGGCAGAACTTTGGGCGTCAAGCTCAAATCCAATTGCAATGGCATTTGGAAAGATCGCAAAACTCTTTGCGAAGATCTTGGGATACAGGGTCAACGGATTCCTCGTTATCACAGACAGAAGAGTTGTTGAGG
Organism: Treponema sp.; assembly: GCA_016288205.1. Lineage (GTDB taxonomy): Bacteria > Spirochaetota > Spirochaetia > Treponematales > Treponemataceae > Treponema_D. The sequence goes on from JAEEYO010000051.1 coordinate 18,967, forward strand.
TCAGCAACACCGTTCAGTGCTATTGCGTAAAGGCCGGAAGAAAGGTAACTTATGTGCTTCCGAGCAGCGTAAAGGAAATCGGATACACAAAGGAACCGACCTGCGGAATCTTCTGCCCAGCTTATAAGCTTTACTACGAAGGATTCACACAGAGGAAGGAAGTCCTCCTTGCAGGCGCTGACGATGCTTCTGCCCAGAAGGCTGTAGACGCATTCTACAAGGCAATCTCTGCTTCTCAGAAGGGAAATGTCTAAGTTTTTCAGATATTTATATTTGAATACTTACGCTTTTCTTTTGCTTTTTTGCGGAATAGCGGTCGCTTTAATCCCTTTGTTCAGGGTTTCCAGGTGGCTGATTATTCCGCAAATTATTTTAGGCCTGGTTTTCCTGAAAGAGTCCATGCGCTTGTTTTCTACATGGGCAGACAAGAAGATAAAGTGCAAGATACTTACGGAAAGAAACAAGGAAGAATTCCGCCCCGACACGTTCAAGGTTTTTATGCAGGCTCCATGCGGAAGATTGGTTACAAAGACCGTGCTGAAAGATTTGGGGCTCCGTGAAAAATACAAGGAGCTGCTGGTCTACAAGCCGTCTTTCCGGGAAGTGATAAAGCGGCCTTTCGAGCCATCGGAAACAAGTATTTATATCAATGAGGATTTTAAATGATATCGCTTATACTTATAATTGCAGTGGCATTTATAGTGATAGTTTCGCTTGCCTTTATCCTGATTGCCGTGAAGAGCAAAAAGGACAAGGGAATCGTGTACGGTGATGAGGCCGACAAGACTTCCTTGGGCATGGATACGGACAAAATCAAGGTCTGAGACGGAAAATTACCGCGAGATGGGGCCGAATAGGTCCTTGCCCTATGCTTCGTGTGTATTTTCGGATATTTAACGCATAATTCATCTGTTCAAATCCGGTTGTTATCAATGTAAACTTTTAGTATGGATAACAGCTTTAAATCAGATTCAGAGATACTTGAAGAAATTGAGTTTCAGCAGTCAACTATAAGCAATAATATCCGTTCTCGCAGAAGAGCCTTGAAGATGACTCAGGAGGGTCTGGCAAGCAAGGCGAATCTGTCTTTGTCCACCATACAGAAAGTCGAAAACAATCCTCTGAATCCTGAAATCGGCACCATGATAAGAATAGCGAATGCGCTGGACATTCCCTTGGGGCTGCTGTACATAAATCCTCAGCGTGACAAACTCTATGCGCTGGATGAGCTGTTGCGCTTCGTCCAGTCCTCGGATCCCATTTCCGTCGAAAAATTCCCGCCTGCGAAAGAAAACGTCTCTTACAGTCACAAGAATTCTGACAGAAAGTGATGCCGTGCCTGACCGGCAGTGACTGATTAATGCATTTCCCTAGACAACAGCCCCGTTTTTTGCTACAATAGACTATCTTTAGTGCGCATAAGAGGAAATCATGCCAAAAGTAGAAGTCAACGAAAAACTTTTTTTTAATCTTGTTGGAAAAAAATATGCGATGGATGATCTGTTTGAGAAAAAACTCACCCACGCGAAAGCCGAGCTTGACGAAAAGCCCGATGAATCACAGCCCGAAAATGAGCGCGTAATAAAAATTGAACTTAACGACACGAACCGCCCCGATTTATGGTCCACAGGTGGAATCGCACGCTGCCTCAGGGAATACGAGGGAGCCCCCCATTCTGACTACAGCTCTTTCCTTTCAACAAAAGACAATCTGAAGGATTTCGGCGGACGCGTGATTGATGTCGCCCCTGATCTGAAGGACATCCGCCCGTACCTTGTTGCGTTCGTAATCAGCGGAAAACCGATTGACGAGCCCATGCTCAAGGACATCATCCAGACACAGGAAAAACTCTGCTGGAACTTCGGACGCAAGAGAAAGACAATCTCCATGGGTGTGTACCGCCAGTCACAGATTAAATGGCCCGTCCACCAGACCGCAGCCGACCCGGACAACACAAGTTTTGTTCCGCTCCAGGGAACTGAGAGGCAGACTCTCCGCGAGATCGTGCAGACTCATCCCAAGGGAAAGGATTACGGGTGGATTCTCAAGGACTTCAAGAAATATCCCCTTCTCGTGGATGACAACAAGGAAGTCCTTTCCATGGCGCCAATCATCAACTCAGCCCATCTCGGAGCAGTTGAGGTCGGAGACAGCGACCTTCTCGTGGAGCTTACGGGTGATGACATGGGAAGCCTCATGCTCAGCGCGAACATCGTGGCATGTGATTTCTTCGACGCTGGATATAAGATCCTCCCGGTTAAAATCCACCATGCCTATGACACTGGTTTCGGCACCGATGTTGTGACTCCCTATTACTATCAGCCAACCACCGACGCGCGTCTTTCCACAATCAACAAAAAGCTCGGCTGCGATTTGACCGAAGCCCAGGTTACTGACGCACTCAAGCGCATGGGAAATACGGTCAGCGTCAAAAAGGAAGGAGGCGAGACAATCTTTACCGTAAAGCCCGCCCCCTACCGCAACGACTTCCTCCACGAGGTCGATGTTATTGAGGACGTGATGATCGGCATGGACCTTGATTTCTTCGCTCCGGCAGCTCCGAATGACTTTACCGTGGGCCGTCTTCTTCCCATCACCGTGTACAGCCGCAAGGTCAAGGAAATCATGGCGGGAATGGGCTATCAGGAGATGATTTTCAACTATCTCGGCTCAAAGAAAACCTACATCGACAACATGGGCATAAGCGGAGAGAACGTCATTGAGATTGCGAACCCGATGAGCGAAAACTATCAGTTCATCCGTCCCTCAATCATCGCGAGTCTTTTCGAGGCCGAGGCTCAGAGCGGAAATGCCGTTTATCCTCACAAAATCTTTGAGGTGGGAAAAATCGCATACATTGACCCCACGGAAAAGCAGACCGGCACACGCACAATCCAGAACCTTGGATTCTTGACCTCTGCAAACAACGCGAACTTCAACGACGCGGCGAGTGAGGTCAGCACTCTCCTCTATTATCTTGACCACAAGTACGAGGTGAAGGAGACCGATGACCCGCGTTTTATCCCCGGAAGACAGGCCGGAATCATCGTGAACGGAAAGCAGGTCGGTATTTTCGGAGAGGTTCATCCTCAGGTTCTTGAGAACTGGCAGGTCGGAGTTCCGTGCGTGGCTGGTGAGATGGATTTGGAATATCTCATGGCGAACGAAGTCAAGGGACATGCTGTTGAGCCACAGAGTCCAAAGACCGAGCCCAAAAAAGATTCTGCCCCTGCAAAAAAGGATGACGAGCCAAAGCTTGCCGAGGATCAGGTCGCGCACTTCAACAGATACATTGAGCTCAAGGTCGCGAAGATTCTTACGGTGGAAAACAATCCCCAGGGCGAAAAACTTTACATCGAGCATCTGGACGACGGAAGCGGAAACGAGAGAATCATCCAGAGCGGTCTGCGCCCCTACCTCAAGCCGGAGGAGCTGATCGGACAGCACGTGATCATCGCCGCCAACCTCGCGCCAAGAAAAATGCGTGGAGTTGAAAGCCACGGAATGTTGCTCGCCGCAGATTATATGGAAGACGGAAAGGAAAAGGTGGAGCTTCTTACCGCACCTTGGGCAGCCCCGGGAACTCCGGTTGTTTTGGAAGGAGCCGATCCAGCCGCCGAAAAGCCCGCGAAGATTGACATCGACAAATTCTGCAAGGTTGAGATCTGCATCAAGGGAAAGACCGCGAATGTGTCCGGAACAAAACTTGTTGCAGACGGAAAAGCCATAACAACCGAAAAATCAGATAACTGCCTGGTTGAGTAGGCTTGATTTTTACCGCTGATTGCGGGACGGGGTGGTCCTGAGCTTATGTTTTAGGGCTGCCCCTATTTTTTTAAACACGGCGGATTCATCTTTTCCGCTATTTTTGAAAGCTTATAGTAGTCGAATCCCAGTTCCCAGTAAATCCATTTTGAAAAACCACTTCGGCTCCCCTGTGGAAAAGAGCGCCGCTGAGATTTTTCCTCCAGAGTTTTAATCCCCAGCCCGGCTCCGGAATTGTATGCCGTAGAGACTATTCTTATCTTGTACTCCACCGGAGCGTCTTCGAGTCCGTATCTTTTCGTGCATATTTCAATGAAGGCAAGCAGATAGTAAATCTGTGTGTCGAGTTTTCTGAGCCGTTCGATTCTTTTCATCCGCTGAGAGACACTTTCACCCTCGCCGTTAAAATCAATCATGGGGAATTTTGCGGCAAGCTCTGGGTCCGCATGGAGGTCACGTTCAAGGGCGATCGCGAACACGGGCTTCATCTGCATGGGGCCAATGGAGCATGAGTTGATTTCGTTGCTGAAAAGATGGAGCAGCCTGTCGATGTTTTTTTCTATCGCATCTGAAAACTGAGAGTAACGCATCAGCTCTGGAAAAACAATGGCACTGACAAAATCCGGGTCGTATTCTGAAAGATTTTTTTCCGTAAGTATTTTTCTGATTTCGTTTGAAAAATCCACGGCCTGAAAAAACTCCTCCTCAAAAGTCTCCGCATAGGAAGCGAGCTTTTCCTGCGAGTACAAAAAACAAGGGAACAGAATCAAAAATAAAAATGTCAGAATCCGGAGCTTTAGTTTCATCCCGAATATACTAGCAAGATTTTCCAAAACACTCAAGCGTGTTTAATCAATGGATGCACCAGGTCTTTTCATTTGACATTCGCCCTCCACGCATTTATAATGGAGCATCGAAAATTAATCAAGACGCTCACGGAGGATTTATGAACCGAAAACTTAGCAAATATCTTATCTCGCTTGCGGCGGTCTGTGCGCTGCTTTTCGTCTCTTTTCATCTGCTGAAAAACAAAACGGCGGAAAATATAGCGTCGTACGAAAATCTGGCGGCAGAGAACACACAGAGTTCACAAAGCGTACAAAATGAACAGAGCCCGGAACTTGTCATCCTTGAGCCTGAAATAAATCCTGAGCCGATTTCGGAATCTGTCCCAGAAATTGTTGCAGAAACAGTTCAAGAAATCATCGCAGAAAGTGCCCCCGACGAAAATCCTCAGACAGAAAATCCGCCGGACCAAGGCATTGATGAAAACGGATCCTACACATCAAAGGACGAGGTCGCGCTTTACATCCACACTTACGGACATCTTCCCAAAAATTACATCACCAAAAAGCAGGCCGAAGCTGAGGGATGGACATCTGGAGACGCAGTTTCTTCCTTTGCTCCCGGGAAGTGCATAGGCGGTGACAGGTTCGGAAACTACGAGGGGCTTCTGCCGAAAAAGAAGGGACGCACATACACCGAATGTGACATCGACGCTTACGGACGGAAATCCCGTGGAAGCAGGCGGATTGTCTTTTCCAACGACGGCCTCATTTACTACACCGGCGACCATTACAAAAGTTTCGAGCTTCTTTACGGCGAGGAATGAACCTTATGCCCTCTGATTTCCCAGTCTCTGAAGCGAATCCATGACAGCCGCGCTCTCATGCTTGAGTTTTTGTGTTATTGAGTTCACGGCTTCTTCCGTCTCCTGCAGATTCCTGATGGTCTGCATAAGTCTGTCTCCGCTCATGCTTTCCTCGGAAACGGCTTCCTTCATCAGTGCCTCCTGATTTTTGACCTTTGAAGTCAGGAAGACGATGTTTTCAAATTCATTGCTCGTGTTTACCGTCTTGCCATAAGCGTCGTCAATCAGTGCCTTTATGTTTTTCAGTACTCCGTTGATTTTCTTGACCTGCTTGCTTGAGTCCTCGGCCAGCTTTCGGATCTCATCGGCGACTACGGCGAATCCGGTTCCGACTCTTCCCGCATGGGCCGCCTCAATCGCTGCGTTCATGGCAAGGAGGTTCGTCTGGCTTGAGATCTGCTGAATCACGCTGCTCATGTCGATCAGTCCCTCAGAGTTCTGCTCAATCTCAGAAACCAAAGTTGAGACGGACTTGAGATTTGTCTTTCCAAGCGTCGTCGCATTCCCGAGAGATTCCACCACCTCCGCGTTCGTCTCAAGGATTCTGTTGATGGCGGAAATTTTTTGCAGCATGATTCCCACGGTTCCAGATGAGGTCATCACCGCCTGATTCATCTTTGAGCTGCTCTCAACAAGCTTCTGCATGTTGACCTGGGATTCCTTCAGCTCGTTTACGCTTGTGTCAGTAACGTGCTTTATGGAGACGCTTAGCTTTTCTTTCAGCTCTTTTTCGTGCTTGCGAATGTTCTCGTTCAAAAGGTAATGATGACAGTTCTCGCATTTGTTTCTGCCGTTGAAAATTGCAATGGCCATGGCTTTGCAGGAACCGTATCCGCACGCGCCGCAGTTAAGGAAATCAGATTTTTTCATTTTTCCCATCTGCTCGTAAATCTTTTGCAGCTGAAGCTCGTCCGGGAACTTTATGAGGGAGTTGAGGACCGGGCTTCTGTCCACATAGCTCCTGTTGTATATTCCCGGCTTCCAATATTTGTTGATGGCCTTTTCCAGCTTTTTCTTTCCGAAGACGGAGGCAGTGTTCAGTTTTTTCTTGCGTTCCTCACAGCGTTTTTCAATGAAACGCTCCAGCTCATCAAGAGGCATTTTCTGATTTATGGTTCCGGCTCCGCAGTTGCATCCACGGTCGCAGCTCAGACAGTCAATCAGCTGGTAGTTGCTGTTTCTTCCGCTTTTGAGCCAGTCTGACAATTCGGTGAAATATTCCGTCATTGTAGGCTGTCCCTCAATCTTTCTTGTCTTTGCGCTGATTCCTGGGATGAATCGCTCGGCAGTACGGAGAAGACCTCCCGGTGTGGAATAAAGCACGGCTCTTTCCGCAGGAGGATTGTCATAATTGATTCGGGGATAGTCAAGGAGATTGATGCTGTTCTTCTCAAGATAAGCGCTTATGGAGGACATCGCGACGTTGAAATCTCCAAGTCCGTTTTCGTCAAATTCATGTCTCTTCGCGAAACACGGTGATATGGCAGCCATTTTGTAGCCGGTGTATTGCGGATAAAAATTTTTTATGAGGGCAAAGGTGTGCGCCATGGGAGAGTCAGCGGGGGAAAGATACGGAATCAGGTCCGGTTTGTAGAGCTCAATCCATGAGACCAAGGCAGGACAGGGCTGGCTGATCACCAGATTCGGATTGTTTTTCTTTATGTGCTCCACGTAAGATTTCGTCGTTAGCTCGGCACCGAAAGAGACATCGAAAATTGCCTTCACGCCTATGGACCTCAACCAGCCGTTCAGCTCCAAATCCTTTCCACGGAAATTCGCTGCGACAGCGGGGGCCACAATGGCAAGCACGTTCTCATGATTTTTTAATGCCTGCATGAAATCATCAAAGTCGTCAAGTCCTTTTCTCGCGTCATGCTCACAAGCTGAAATGCACCTTCCGCATCCGACACAAAGTTCCGAATTAATCTTTACGAAAGAGCCTGAACCGTCGTTACAAAATTTACTGGGACAGACTGAAATGCATTTGTGGCAATTCACACATTTTTCTGAATCTACAAAAATAACCGGACGTAAGTTTTCCATCTCATTTTCTCCAAGAAATATAAATGCATTAAATCAAATTTTTAAAACTTAATGGAAACTTTTTTTACATTGCAATCATAGCATTTTTTTGAGCTTTATGCTATAGTTAAACTGGATTTTTTTCCAGGAGGAATTATGAAAAAAATATCAGCCGCATTGGTCCTTTTTCTGCTCGTTTCCGTCTGTCCGATTCTTGCACAGACCGTCGCTTTTTTAAACGGCCCGTCCGCAATTCCCGTCGCATATTTAATGGAAGAAAACAGCGAGTATGATTTTTTGTCCTGTGCCTCCGCTCAGATTGCATTGCCGAAACTAATCAAGGGTGAGGCTGATTTTGGATTCCTTCCTCCGAATGTTGCCGCAAAAGCCTACACAGAAAGCAAGGAGGCTCTTGTATGCCTGGGCATCTGCGGAAACGGAAATATTTTTCTCCTAACGAAAGATGAAACTTTTTCCGATTTGTCAGAGCTCGAAGGAAAGACCGTCTCTTGCGCTGGACAGGGAGCCACGCCCGAATATGTGATGAATTACATCCTCCGGAAAAAACACATAGAAAATGTCACGCTTGATTTCTCGACTCCCAACGCTCAGATTGCTCCCATGCTGATTTCCGGCAAGTTTGATTTTGCAGTCGTTCCCGAGCCTTTTGCATCCGTCGCCCAAAATACGGACGGCAGCGTAAAGCGATACAGCCTGAGCGAGGAATTCTCATCCCTCACCGGCGGCAAAGATTTTCCCATGACCGTTTTGGTCGTGAACAAAAAATATGCGAAAAAACACAAAAAGCAGATTGCCAAATTCATCAAGGCCTATGAGAGTGCGGTAAACCGTACTGTCGCAAATCCAAAGGAAGCTGCCGGGCTTTCGGAAAAGCATGGGCTTGGACTAAATGCCGCCGTCGCCGAAAAAGCCATTCCGAACTGCGCATTCACTTGGGTGCCCGCAAAAAAATCAAAGGTGGAAATAGAGATGCTCCTGAATCTTTTCGACCAGACTTTGCCGAATGACGGATTTTACTATAAATAGTAAATGTCCCCTCAGATGACTCAGACTTTATGAGAAAAATCCTTTTGTCCGTACTGTCTGCCGCACTCATCATTTGTCTGTGGCAGATTGCATCTCTCGCCATAAACAGTCCGCTGATTCTCCCTTCCTTTTTTAAGGTCCTGCAGGATTTTTTCTCGCTGCTTGGGACAAAAAGTTTTTATGCGAATCTTTCGGCAACATTTCTTCGCGTCATTGAGTCGTTCTGCATATCGCTCTTTTTAGGCACGGCCCTCGGTTTTTTATGCGGAAGATTTGAATGGTGCAAGGACCTGCTTTCATTTCCCGTCGCAATTTTACGTGCAACTCCTGTGGTCGCTCTCATTTTGATTTTAGTTTTTTCACTTTCCTCTGCGTCCGTTCCTGTCGCCGCAGCTGTGTTGATGACTCTCCCGGTAATCATCACGAACATAAGCGAGGGAGTCAGTCAGTCATTAAAAAATTCAAAGATGAATGAGATGACGCGTATTTTTGGATTTACGAAAAAGCAAAAAATATTTTACGTCCTCCTTCCAAAACTGATGCCACATTTAAAAAGCTCGGTTCTTTCCAGTTTCGGCATGACATGGAAAGTTGTGGCTGCTGGTGAAATCTTGAGTCTGCCAAAACGCGCCCTCGGAAGTGAGCTTGCAAAAGCCCAGGTGCATTTGGAGACGTCTCGTGTCTTGGCCTTTACCCTCGCACTGATTCTCGTAAGTTATTTTTTTGAATTGCTTCTTCGTTTTTTATGTCGCGAAAAAAAATATTCCACAAAATCCATGAGGCCAAATCCAGAGGACTATATGCCGGAGATTTCAAAAAACGAAAGTCTTGCACTGATTGCACCGAGCGGATTCGGAAAGACCACGCTTTTGGAATATCTTTCTAAAAAAACTGAAAGCGTCTCCTATGCGTTTCAGGAAAACCGTCTGCTTGAGGAAATGTCCGTCTTTCAAAATATTCTTCTGCCTCTTTTGAATAAATTTACGGAGACTGAGGCCCGCGAAAAAGCAGAGTATTATATGGAAGAAATGTTCATCGCGGAAAAAAAGGACGTGAAGGTAAAATATCTTAGCGGAGGACAAAAACAAAGGGTCGCACTTGCACGTGCCCTCGCATTTCCTTCCGGGCTTCTTCTTTTGGACGAAAGTTTTAACGCTCAGGATTACGAGCTGAAAATGCGTCTCATGGAATTTATAAAAAATGACTTGCAGAAAAATCCCCGCACTCTGATTTTTGTGACCCACGACACACGCGACGGAGAATATTTATGCGACAAATCAATTGATCTGTCCATTGCAAGAACTTCGCGTCTGTGCTAAACTGTGTGCATGGATAAAGCTCGTTTTTCACAAGATTTTTTTAAAGATGATAAAATACGCGCGGTGGACGCAAAATTTGAGGCACAGAAAATCGCATTCTCACCGCTGACCTTTCAGGCCGTCCGTGCCTTGATTGACCTTGGACTCCTGCAGGAAATAGAAAATGCCGGGGATGACGGAATCAGTGCGGCGGATCTCGCAAAAAAATGCTCCGTCTCTGATTATGGAATTTCCGTCCTTTGTGAGATGGCTCTCGGAATGAGCGTCCTGAAACTCTCCGTAGATTCCACCGGCGAGGAAAATGAAAAATATGTCCTCGGCAAAATCGGCTGGATGCTTTTGGAAGATGATCTGACCAAGGCCAATTTTAATTTTACGAACGACATCTGCTATCAGGGAGCATGGAATCTTGCGGATTCAATTAAAAACGGAAAGCCCGAGGGACTCAAAGTTTTCGGCGACCAGTGGACCACAATCTACGAGGCTCTTTCCACTCTTCCTCCCAAGGCAAAAAAATCCTGGTTTGATTTTGACCATTTTTATTCGGACATCGCTTTTCCCGAAGCACTGCCGATTGTCTTTGAGAAAGCTCCAAAAAATCTTACCGACATCGGGGGAAACACGGCGAAATGGGCAATCGCCTGCTGCAAGTACAATCCCGACGTGCATGTTACCATAGTTGATTTGCCCGGACAGACAGCCGTAGCAGAGACCAATGCCGCCGACGCAGGATTCGCACAGAGGATTTCAACCCATGCGGGAAACATACTCGCGGAAGAAACCAAGCTTCCTGAAAAGCCCGACGCTGTTTGGATGAGCCAGTTCCTGGATTGTTTTTCCCTCAAGCAGATTACAAAAATCCTCAGGAAAGTTTATCAGGCGGCGACACCAGAGACCGACGTTTACGTGCTTGAGCCCTTGTGGGACAAACAGAACTTCCTTGCAAGCTCCTATTCCCTTCAGGCCACATCGCTTTATTTTACATGCATGGCAAACGGAAACAGCAAGATGTACCGTTACGCCGAGCTTGTCCATGCCATTGAGGAAGCGGGGTTTGAGCTGAAAACCGCACATCACAATCTTGGATCGAACAGTTATTCGCTTTTGGATTTCAGAAAGAGGTCCTGATGCAGACTGACATATTTTTTTCGGAACCGTCCTGCTGGGCACCCGGTCTCACTTCTCAGGATGATTGGACTCTCTGGTCGAGAGGCGAAAAATCCATAGAGAAAAGTTCCGTGTCTCCGTCCATAGATTTTACTCCTCCGCTTTTTCGTCGAAGATTGAGCCAGCTCTGTAAAATGACCGTGCATGTCGTCCATGATGCCGTGGAAAAAAACGCCTGTGCCGACTTGAAGCAGGTCTTCATCTCGAAGCGGGGTGAAATCAACCGTGAGTTTACAATCAACAGGACTCTGATTCAGGAGGAGATGATTCTTCCCGCCGCATTTTCTCTTTCGGTCTTTAACGCTCCCATAGCACTTGCAGCCATTGCCTGTAATCTTAAAAGCGGGTACACCACATTTTTTCCGTCCAAGGGAGATTTTCATTCGGCCCTTCTTGCCGCCGCAGCTCCGGTTTTAAGCGGGGAAGAAAGCAAGGTTCTTTTGGTTTACGGTGATGAGCTTGTCCCGGATGATTACGGCACTCTTCGTCCTGAGGATAATTTTCCGCTTGCATTTGCCACGGTCCTTTCCGCAGGGGAAGACAGTGTATGCTCAAAAAAGATTTCACTGAAGGAAAAAATGACACCGGAGGATTTCCTTAAAACTCTGCTTTCTTCTTGAGGGAACTTCCCTAAAAAAATTCAAAGGATGATTTATGAGACGCAAATTATTTTTTCTGCCCGTATTGATTTTACTCGGACTTCTGATTGCATATCTCTTTTTGGGTGACAGCCTCCTGCCGAAAAAGGGGACAGAAGAGGGATACAGCTCATTTTATGAGGAAGTGGAAAATGCCGCAGTTGACTCCGTTGTCATAAAGGGTGACAGACTGGAATACACGAAAAAGGGTACAGATGAAATCTTCCGAACTGAGAATCCTGAGAGTCCCCTGCTGAAAGAGTTCCTGCTTCGGAACAATGTTTCTGTCACCGTTGAAAAGGACGGCACTGAAATCATATCCCTTGTTTTTGACATTCTTTTTTATGTGATTTTCTTCGGCGCAATCTTTTTGGTATTCCGTAAGTTCATCAGCCCGAACACTTTCAAAGTGGTGCGGCGGACGGGAAAAACCTTTGACGATGTTGTGGGAATGGACAGTTTAAAGCACGACATGAGACAGGTCATGGAGATTATGCAACATCCGGCGGAGTACGCGAAAAAGGGACTTCGTATGCCAAAGGGAATTCTGCTTGAGGGAGCCCCTGGAAACGGAAAGACTCTTTTCGCAAAGGCACTCGCGGGTGAGGCGAAGGTGAATTTTATTCCGGCAAAGGCGACTGATTTTGAGAGCATGTTCATGGCAATCGGTCCCATGAAGGTAAAGCTCCTTTTTAGAAAAGCACGGCGAAGGGCTCCATGCATTGTTTTTATTGATGAGTTTGACGGAATAGGAACAAGACGGAATTATTCGGGCTCCGCCATCGAGACGGAAAACACAAGGATTGTCACTGCCCTTTTGAATGAGCTCGACGGATTTGAGCCCACAAGTGGAGTTCTGGTCCTTGCCGCCACAAACAGCATCTCTGCCTTGGATGAAGCCCTCATCCGCCCAGGTCGCTTTGACGCACGAGTATCTGTCCCCTTCCCGGATGAGCAGTCAAGGGTACAGTTGGTAAAAATGTACAGCAGCGGAAAAAACATGGGTACAGATTGCAGCCCGAAGAGCCTTGCTAAAAAATTCAATGGATTCAGCTGTGCAAAAATAGAGTCCGTCCTGAACCGCGCCACATTGATTGCAGGACAGAACGAAAGAACGCTAGTCAGCATGTCGGACATTGAAGCTGCAATGAAAGAACAGGATTCGGCAAAATAGACTTTGAAAAAAATATGAAATGTTGATTCTGATGTTTTTCCAAAAAAGTGACGGTCACACGGATTTGTTCGGAACTAACGTTCCTCACTTGTTGCAATAGTATAGTGAGTTTCGTTAGACGGAAATCTTTTTCGCAAAAGTCAAAAATGAGGCTTTTATAATTTGTTAGTCTCCTTTGTTGTTATTTTGTCTACAGTTTTATTTACCATGTTAAAGTCTCACAGTCATGCTCATACTCTTCCTTGAACGAAAAGTTTTTGTTGAACAAATGCTGGTTGAAATATTGCGTGACAGGGAAATCAGATCCGAAGAGAATTTTGGATTTGTCGTTCACAAGCACGCGGAGTTTTTGAAAATCCTTTTTTTCGATGCAGGCTGTGTCGCAGAAAATGTTTCCATACTTATTTACAAGCTGAGAAGTTTCCTTTACTGGATTTGAATGTGCAAGAATCAGCGTGGACTCTGGTTTTTCTATGGCGAAGGGAGAGAACCTTGTTGGAAAATCTTCCGGTAGAGTTCCCGAATGAATCAGGACAGACTTTTTGCTAAGTGCTGACCATTCAAAAATTTCTTCCAAACACTTTTTATGGCACGGATTTTTCAAGTCCCATTTTTGACCTGCTGGATGCAACTTAATTCCGCAGTAGTCGAAGGATTTTGTAGCCGAAAAAACAGAGATTCCTTCTTCCGCGTACGACGGAACAAACCAAAGGTAGGGACGCACCGTGAGTTTCCCAGAGTATGAAAGTGCATACGAGATTTCTTCTTCAATTTTCAAAAGCTCAACGTCATCACGGCAGCTTGAGGTGGATGAAAAACGAGCTTCTCTGATTCCGAATTTAGCACCAGCTTCTTCAATTGCTTCAAAGACTTCAAGCGCGTCGTAGTAGGTTTCGTTGAACTGTCCGATGTGGATATTGCAATTCCTATGGTTTCTGGTTATCATTTCTTCGTAACGATAGCATTTTCCAGTTGTTCAATCTGCTTTTGTAACGCTGTGATCTGTGCGGAAAGTTTTTCGTGTGTTACAGTCTTTTTCAAGTTCACTTTACTGTTGCGTTCATCGTTCATGGAATTGACTATGATGCCGACAATCACTTTTAAAAGAACACACGCGGTGATGAACCAGTAGGAAATAAAATAAACGCTGGCAGCAGGATGCGCAAGAATTATAGGTCGTGCAACTCCACTAATCCATGAAATCTGGCACAGCGTCAAAAGAGATGCTCCAAGCGAGCCAAAATATTCTGGGAACTCACTGCCGAAAAAGTTAGTTCCGATTACTGCGTAAACATATTCGAATAGCAACAAGAGAAGAAAAACCCATAGAATCTCGGGAATCGCCCTTATTAGCCCCTTTAATATGGAACGGAATTTTCCAAGAGCGTTTACAAGTTTCAGTGCCTTGATTATTCTGAAAGAGCGGATTGCCCTTGTTGCTTTTAGAGAGCGTAGTATTCTGAAAACTCTGAATACCGCAAGATATGAAAATGATGAGAAAATAGAAATAATAACTATCAGCAGATCAAATATATTCCAAAGGTTTATGTGTCGTTCTGGTTTTCCATTTTCATCAGTTCCATGATCTGCAAAAAAAATCTTTGTTATAGACAACGAATTTGAAAATCAGTTCCGCGATGAAAAGCCAGAGGCATATCTGGTCAACCCAAAACAGAATTCTTGAAAACTGCTCAGAGAGCCCCTTTACTGTTTCCAATCCAAGCGAAATCGTGTTTACGACAATTACCGCAAGCATAAAATGTTCGTACCAGGTGTCCGCTCCACCATCAACATAGCGTCGTAGTTCTTTCAATTTTTCATAGGTAGATGTTTTCATAATTTGTTAGTCTCCTTAAATATGCATTTCTTTAAGAAAAAGTTTCGCTTCGAGCAGGACTTTTTTGTAATTCTCACTCAATGAGTTTAAATCATAATTCGGATTCTGCTGTTGTTCATGCCAATGTGTAATGGGAAAATCTGAACCGAAAAGCATTCTATTTTTTAGACCTGCTTCACAGATTTTATTGTAGGACTCTGCCGGACAAAAGGCTGTATCTCCAAAAAGATTTTGATGCTTTGAAAAAAGTTTTATTATAACTTTCGGTTCTTTACAATGTGCAAGATGGACTTCGACATTTGGAAAATCAACAAACCATTTTTCAAATTGCATTGGTTCATCACAAGCTGATGTTCCTGTATGAATAAAAATGGGCAATTTATGTTTATCCGAAAATGAGAATATTTCACTGACAAGATTTGAATACTGAGTTGTCCAATTATGAAGGAATGGATGCAAGGCAATTCCAAAATATGGAAACTTAGAAAAAATGGTTTCCAAAGGAAGCTGTTCTAAAACCAGCGGGTCTGCCCAATATAAAAATCTTGTTTTCAATCCAATTGTTTCTGCAAATTTCCCAGTCTCAAAAAGTTCTTCTTCCACCGCATGATAAAACGCTATGGAAGCATCTTTTTTGTCAAACTTCGGAGTAAAATACGCACAGATGTTTTCATCTATTCCATTATCTTTCAGAACTTTGAAAACATCGTGAAAATCATAGTAAGAATCATAATATTGACCGATGTGCGTATGGTAATCCGTCATTTTTTTTCTTTGAGTAAGGATTCTCTGTATTTTAAAACAATCTCCTTGTTCTTTGCGGCAACAGCACAGAAATGCCGGTTGATTTCAAGAGGGTTTCCTGTTGGACTTTCATTTGCATTGCGAACCATGCATGGAGCACAAAATGCAGCCCTGTCGCACTTGCAACATTCCCCACCGCCCAAGTCCTTAAACTTAAGGGAACGAAGCCAGTTGATTTTTTCTGAATTGTTCCAAATGTTTTCGAGTGTATCTTCTTTTAGATTTCCAAGAACCATTTCTTGCCAGCCAGCACATGGATAGACATTTCCATTTGCTACCATACAACATGAAGAGACACCCACGCCACAAAGTCTTCGCTCCGGGTTAAATTGGTTTTCGCTACAGCGTTGAACAAAATCAGGTGCGAGTATTGCTTTTTTGTAATCTTCATCATCTGCTATTATATCAGAAATAACTTTACCACATTCCTCAACTGAAAGGCGGTTTGCAAGGTTCGATGTCTCGTGGTTAAATTCCGCCATCATAATGTAGTCGGTCTGTGCGCGAATTTTATGCTCGTGACACCATTTGACCACATCACCGTAATCGTCCTTGTTGCCCTTCATAGTTGGACATGAAACATGAATCGGCAAATCATTTTCTATCAGTTTTAGAATATTGTTGCGCGTTTTATAGAAACTTCCCTTTACTGTTGTAATTGCATCATGATGTTCTGGAATCATTGAGTAAAGAGAAGTCTGTACGGAAGAAACATTTCCTTCTTTCATTATAGCAATGATTTCATCATCAAGAAGCGTTAGGTTAGAAAGAATGTTCACATAGAAATCGTAATTCTTTGCCGCACGTAAAAACTCCTTGAACTTTGGATGACACATACATTCTCCGCCGCTCAGAGTAACGGAAAGAACACCCATCTTTGAAAGCTGCTCAAGTACGGAATAATACAAATCTTCCGTGATGTCATAAAGCTTTAAATCGTGCGGAATGTAGCAGTGGACACATCTCTCGTTGCATCTGCTTGTAAGCTCAATCTGGAAACTTGTTAGGTGAGGTTTGTCCTTAAAATGCTTTTCCAGAAATTCTTGCGTGTCGCTGTCCGCCCTTTGAATTGTAGGGGTAAAGTCTTCTCTGATTGTCTTGGGCTGAATTGCATTGTAAGTGAAGCCACTGTCTTTAGCGTTAAGTTCCTCTTCTGTTTCGCCTTTTATGATAAATCCGTCTGCGACAAGAGTGTCATAGAATTCTGTTGCGTCGGCTTTGATTGTCTCGCGGTCAACGTCAACGAACTGCGGCATGATTTTGTCCACAAGCTCATCGAGAGTCTGCGGCTTACGGCTCAACGCACACAAAAACACTGTTCCGCTTTCGTTAGTGCATCGATCGTTGAAGATTCCAGTTGATGTTATGTAGCCTATACCATCGTAATTGCGGATGTAGGTGTCTTTTTTCTGTCGGTAGAGCATAGTTCAAACTCCGTTAAGAATTTTTTCAGATTTATTAATAGACAGTTGGCCATTTTTTATAGGAAATGACCAATCAGTTTCATTTTCAAATAGTTTGCTATGATTCACACTTTCTTTATCCATTTCATATTCTGGAATTGAATACATAAATGCCTTTTCTAAAACATAAAGACCTGCAAATGCATTCGCTACATTCTCAAGATTAGCTTCTGTATAATTGACTTTTTTTGATTCAGTATCTATTACTGTTCTGTTGTGTTTTACATGATTGTATGCAGTCCACCAAGAGGGTGTTTTCGCTTTTGTGGCTTTTGCGAGTCTGAAATAATCGCTTCCTTTTTTGTTTATTGCTTTCTCAATTCTAAAATCTATCCAAGGTATCAATGTTTCTTTACGTAAAAAAACTGTTTCCTGTTTCTCTAGTTTTTTTGTTTCTACATCAAAATTGTCTTGTATCTCATACCACCATTTGTAAATATTGTTATATTTATCTTCTTCTTTAAAAGATGTGTTCTTTTCATGTGCCATCATTTTTCCGACAACATCTATTTCGCTGCAAACAGATAAAAGCAAATTCAAGTATTCAAAAGAAAAAGTTGAGAAGTTATCTTTGTCAAATTCAACATAGTTCAGAGTTTCAAGAAATTTCGATTCTAACCGTAAATAGTATGACCAGTAATTCTTTACAAAAGTCATCAATTTTTCATTCATAAATTTTATTCCTAATTATTCGAAATTTGGTAATATTGCCCATTGTCATAAAACACAAATTATTGTTGTTTGCATATTTTGTATTCGAACATAATCATATTTTAAAATTAAATGGAGCTAATTCTAAGATATGTTCAGCCAAGGTCATGACAGTATCTGTATACCATTTCATCGCTGTGTTTTTATTTACAGTCCTTTGAGTTATTCTTGCAAGAGGAATTTCCAAGTTAAAATAATCATCATTTGTATGATTTTTGATTACATCAAGAATGCCCTTTCGTTCTTTTCCGAAACTTCGGATTGCTGTTATGATGATGTCACAAGAACATTGTTGCAGAAAATTATTAAAATTTTTGATTGATCCAACATCATCGGCAGCTGTATTTATGACAATAGACACATTTTTCCCATTTGAATCCTTTCCTTTGAGGAAATAGAGTTTGTCCACTCCTTGCATACCAGTATTTTGCGATTTAATTTGCGCATATCCATTTTTTTGTAGTTTTTTTGAAATAGCATTAAGTGTAGTCGTTTTTCCCGTGTCTGGTGCACCACCAATTAATAAAACTAATTTTGCCATATAAATCCTCCAAAAATTATTTGTGTACATACAACAGGCAGAAAGCTTTTTTGAGGCAATCTGCCTATTATCAGATTCAAGTATAAGACTTAGTCTTGCTAGAATGTGATTTCACATTTTACGCAGTCGTGACTTGAAGAACCCATATTCCGAACATTTGTCGGACATCCAGCTGCATAGCTTCCTGCTGTGTTGTTCTGTGCGATAATCTGTGGTTTTGTGTAAGCCATAGTTTTCTCCTTGTTATAAAAGATATTTCAAGTCCCATACGGAACTCTTGCTCAAATAGAGGTCACATTTTGTGCTTACTACTATTTGCGTAATCCATATTTTACACCCTCTTTAGAAGTAATGCAAGTACTTTTTTACGCATAAAGTGGTAATTTATGAATATGCAATTCAGGGACAATTTGAAGAGTGAATTGGATTTCCAGGATATAAAAGTAAAGGAACTTGCCGCAAGAACTGGGATCAGCAGAAGGACAATCGACCAGTATCTTTCTTCCGCTGCAAAAATGCCATCTGCCGAGAATGCCGTAAAAATTGCTCAAGTGCTTGGCGTGAGCGTGGAATATTTGGTGACAGGTAAACCGTCGGAGTTTTCAGACGAATCAATAATTCAGGAAATTCGCTTGTTCCAGAAATATCGTCACTTTATCAGTAAAATAGAAAATCTCTCAGAACCTGCCAGAGAGTGTATCAATTTTTTTGTAGAAAAAATGGGCGGGGGATGAAAAGGTTCTTTACATCACCGCAGCCATGTAAATCGGAAGGTAGACAATCTCATCTTCGCGTTTTACGTCGCCGTCGTGCAGGACATATTGAAGTCCGATTTTTTCTGCAAACTTTTTCTTAAAATTCTGGAGTGATTTTATGGCAAAGGACTTTCCTGATTTGGCTTCAATCGGGATAACCTTTCTGCCCTTTCTTATTAAAAAATCAATTTCCATGACCGGCTTCCCGGCATCATTGTATTCTATATAGAAGAGATTTTTATGTCCGCCGGCTATAAGACACTGCGAGACCACATTTTCAATGAACATGCCTTCGTTTATGTGAAGCTTGTCCGTCAGAATCGCCTTGTAAAAATCATTGTCCATATAAGAGCCGTCGCCGAAACTCAAGTTTATAAGAAGTCCTGTATCAAGCAAATAGCATTTAAAGCGTCCGTTATCCATGCTGAGGGTAAGCGCGGGGCTTGGGTCGCTTACATTTCTTGCGACGTTTACAATCATCGCTTCGGAAAGCCAGTTCAGGGAACCCTTGTATTCACGCTGCCTTGCATTTTTATCGATGTGTGATAATTTAAAAGTGCCGCTCTTTTCATGTTTAGAAAGCTCCGATGGGATGTTGTCCAGAATGTTTCCGATGTGCGAGCTGTTTTCTTCCTTTTGATTCTTGATGTCGTTTCTGTAGAGGGCAAGAATCTCTTTTTTTACGAAATCAACCTTTTCAAAATCCTTGTGCTGAACATATTTTACGACAGCCTGCGGCATCCCCCCGACGCACATATATTCTCTGAATTTCCGCATGATGTCCTTGTGCAGATTTCCAAGCGGCCTTAATTTTTCATAGAAGGCCTTTATGAGCGAAAAAGTGAAATCATCTCCTGTTGCCCAAAGGAATTCCTCAAAACTCAGCGGAAACATTTCCAAGGCATATTCCTCTGATGGAATCAGGATTTCATTTTCCTCCGCCTTTTTCTTGATTCCGGCAAGCGAGCCTGTTTCAAGATAATCGTAGCGGCCGTCTTCAAGCAGAGTTTTCAGAGCCTGCCTTGCCAGAGGGTAAAGCTGGATTTCGTCCAAAATTACAAGGGATTCGCGTTTGTAGAGTTTTACGCCGTATTGCATCTGAATGACATTGAAAAAATAATCCAAGTCCAAGAGGCTGTTTACAAAAAGATCTCGAACCGTGTCGTTTGTTGACTGGAAATTTATAGTGACAAAAGATTTGTATTCATTTTTTCCGAGCTCTTCCGCAAGTGTTGTTTTCCCGACACGTCTGGCCCCCTTCAGAAAAAGCGCGTAATCTGGCGCATATTCATTTTTCCATTTGAGCATTTCCGCATACAGATTCCTTTTCAGCACGATTTCAGCCATAAACGCCTCCGTTCCCACAAAATCTCCGCCTTTTTACCATGATTCTATCACAAAATCTCCGTGTTTTCAAGATCAGAATATCACAAAATCTCCGTCTCATCATCGGAAAGCACGGATAATCCACCAAAAATTGCTGTTTTTCAAATTTTCCTCCAGTCCTCTCATAAAATGATAGACTTATATGATATGATTAAGGCATTAAGTAAAGACCGAAAAACTTCAGCCTTTTAGGGTGATTTTGAAACCTATTCACAAGGAGGCATGACCATGATTACGATTGAGGAGCTTGCGGGAAAAATCTGCAGGAAGCCAGCTGCCGTAATGCGCATGATGAAGAGTCGGGGATATCTGGATGAGGACGGAAATCCTTCGGGATGGTGCATCGAAGGGAAACTCATGAGTGAGGACGGAAGGATAAGCAAAAGAGGAGAAACGCTTCTTGTCGCCGAGCTTGGAATAGGAAAAATCCCCAGGGCGGAACTTGAAAAATTCCTTTCGAAAGCAGATTGGTGGCAATGTCATGGATGCCTGGAGTCATTTGCATTCAAGCCGGAAGAATTCTACACTGCGGACGAAATCATAGACAGATATTACAAGCTTCCGAATGTGAGCGCAGAAATTGTCTATCAGGAGGACGAGGAATCTATTCTTGTAATCGGAGAGTATTTTTTCAACGGAGTAAAGGCACGACAGGAAGATGGGGTTGTAATAGTGCCAGGGATAAAACATCTCTACGATAGAGATTCCCGCGTCTGAGCGCGGGAATGACATTGTTTCAGAAAAGTCGAAATTGGATTTTTTATTTTCCTTTTTTGTTCAGCAAGGCAGCGAAGGGATTGTAGGTCTCTCCGTCATCGTCATCCTTGTGGGAGGAAAGATACTCGCTGGCGTTGTCCTGCTCCTCGTTGCTCACAATCGGGCTCAGGGAAATGCGGTGCTCCTCAACATCCACGTCGTCCACAATCACTTCCATTTTGTCTCCGGCATGGAAGACTTTCTGGAGGTTTGTGTTTCTCTCCACGTTCAGCTTTGAGATATGAACCAATCCGTCAACGGCAGGTGCGATGTTTACGAACACACCGAATCCCGCGACCCTCGCAATCTTTCCCTCGATTTTTGTTCCGGCGGGGAACTGTTCCGCGATGGATTCCCAGGGGTCTTTTTCCAGCTCTTTCATGCTCAAGGAAACTCTCTCGCGTGCCCAATCCGCCTTGATGATTTTTGCCTCAATCTCCTGGCCGACTTTCAGGACATCCTCGACCTTGTTCACGCGCACATGGGAAATCTCGCTGATGGGAAGAAGTGCCTGGAATCCGTTTACGTTGACGAACGCGCCGTAAGACTCAAGACTCATAACAGTTCCCTTCACTACGGAACCAAGCGTAAGTTCGGACGCAAGTTTTTCCTTCTGCTGTGCCGCCTCTTCTTCCAAAATCATGCGGTTTGAGACAACGATGTTGCGTCCCTCGTTTTTGTATTCCTGAATGCGGAAGGTAAGGTGCTGCCCGACATATTCAGCCGGCTCTTTTCTCTGCTTGAATCCCATCTGTGAGTAGGGACAGAAAGCGCGGGTGGATCCGATCATCACCTCAAAGCCGCCCTTGATTTCCTGAGTGACGTGTCCTTCAACCGGGATTCCGTTTTTCCATGCGTTCTCCAGCACGTCATTGTTCGTGTCCTTGCCGCTGAGCTTCGTCGTAAAATGCAATTCCTCAAAGTTGTTTTTCAAAAAGTACACTTTGATTTTGTCGCCTTCTTTCACGGAGATGTTTCCGTTCTCATCCGCAAGCTCGGACCTCGCAAGGATTCCTTCCGCCTTCAGTCCAAGGTCAAGAAAAATTGTGTCGTCAGTGATGGCCACGATGGTCGTCTCAATCATCTGGCCGGGTTCATATAAATGCTTTGCCATATCATTCCTCAATTAAAAAAGTACCACTATAATAGTGGATTTTTTGAAAATACACAACACCCCTTTTTTTTCTGTTCCCGTCGCAATCAGTCAAAATAAAGGTTCAAAATCAACGCTGATTTGGGGGACTCTGGTTTTATGAGAAGAATCACTTCGTCGCCCTCCTCAAAGAATTGGGTCTGGTGATTTTTAAAAAGAGCGAAATGCTTTTTCCACTCCTGTGCGGCGTAATAATATCTTGTGTCCATGCCCAGTGCATAATCATTGCGGAGAGATTTTTTTATGTTCAGTCTGTGCTCCATTTTTCCTTTTTTCCCATCCATTTTAACTATTTTTTCAGGATTTTACCCAAATTTTCTGTTGTTTTCAAGCCAACCCGTGCTATAATGAATGTGGCAGACAGTTTTTTGCAGGGGAGAAGGATCATGTATTATGCGAGCATCGGCATCTTGGCATTAATATTGCATCTCATCACTAACTTCGACGTGCTGAAAAAATCCACGCGGGTAGACACAATTCCGGTGCACCGCGCATACAGGAGATTTTTGCTCGGAGTGATTGCCTACTATCTCATAGATATTCTGTGGGGCGTTCTTTACGCGCTTGATTTTTACTCGATTTTCATCGCCACTGCCGCCACGGAGCTTTATTTTTTGATAATGGTTCTGACCGTCTTTTTGTGGACCCGATACGTGATCGCCTACCTGAGACGACAGAATGCGTTCAGCCGGATGCTCTATTACATCGGATGGATTTTCATCGCTTTCCAGGTAATCACACTGATTATAAATCCCTTCAAGCCGGTTGTCTTCTGGTATGACGAGGAAGGCTACCACACATGTTTTGCCCGCTATATAAGCCACTTTATGCAGTTCGGATTCTTTTTGATGACCACCCTCCACATGCTCCTGATGGTGACAAGGACTCAGGGCAAAATCAGGTACCGCCATCTGACGGTCGGTGCGTTCGGCCTTGTCATGACAAGTTTCGTTATCCTCCAGTCGATTTTCCCGGCGATGCCATTTTTTTCTATGGGCTACATGATTGGTACGACTCTTCTTCACACCTTCGTTCTTGAGGCGGAAAAGGAGGCCAGGCAAAAGGCTCTTGAGGCTGTTATCAAAAAGGAAAAGAAGCAGGAAAAAGAGCTCGACTCTGCATGGGAAAAAGCTTATACGGATCCGCTGACCGGGGTTAAGAATAAATTCGCATACCTTGAAGAAGAAAGCCGGATTGAGGAAAAGATTATGGAGGGCACACTGAAAAATTTCGCCCTGATTGTCTTTGATTTGAACGGCCTGAAGGATGTGAACGACACAAAGGGGCATGACGAGGGAGACAGGTACATAAAGCAGGGTTGCGACCTTATCTGCCAGATTTTCAAGCGCAGTCCCGTTTTCCGCATTGGCGGCGATGAGTTTGTGGCGTTTCTTGAGGGAGAGAATTATAAGAACCGAGAGTCGCTTTTGAAAGATTTCAACAGGCAGATAGAAAAAAATTACAGCGAGGGAAAGGTCGTCGTCTCAAGCGGACTCGATGAATTTCTTTCGGGCGATGATAATTTCCTTTCCGTCTTTGAGCGCGCGGATAAAAAAATGTACGAGAGAAAGAGACTCCTTAAGCAGCTGGATGAAGAATAAATCGGCGTGATGTGAGACAGTTCACAGACAATCTTTTACAACTCTGTATTCCTCTGTCAGTTTTTCCAAAGTGAAGCGAGCGTTTGCTGGACTTGTGCTTGGAAGACATCGGCAGGAAAGATTGAGCTGCTTTTCGTAAAGATCCGCACAATGTTTTTTCCACAAGGCGCATGCGGTTTTGCCGGTAAAAAATACATGGCGGATTTTTGAGTCCCGGAAGATTTCTGTAAAATCGTTCGGCGTTTCGTTCCGGATTGATGAGTCCGAGGCTCCGTTTATGGTGCAGGAGGAAAGGACATCCCACAAGGCAATCTTGTGGCGCAAAAGAAAATCCTGACGTTCACGTACAGCCTCTTTTATTTCAGGAGATTTATTCGGATGCGATAGAGTCTCTCCAAAAATCGCCGGAAGCACAATCCAGAATCTGTTCTGGGGATGCATGTAAAAAAATCCCTGCTCGCGGCTTTTGGGTGAGGGCATGGTTCCAAGCAGAAGAACACGGCTTTCCGCATTCCAAACAGGGGGAATCGGGTGAGTTATCGTCTCATCTTTCATCTCGCAGCTCCATGCTCATGGACTCAAAATCATCCCCGCTGATGCAAAAGCGCTCCATGTCCACGTGACCGTTTGTAAAGGCGATACCCTCAGCTTCAAGTTTTTCCTGCTGGACCAGGGGACCTCCGAACGCAAAGCTTCCCGAGCAAAATCCCTTTGCATTTACGACACGGTGGCAAGGAGTTATGGCATTGCTCGGATTTTCATGCAGCACGTTTCCCACGTAACGCCGCAAGTTACAGTTTCCTGCGAGAGCCGCAATCTGAGAATATGTCGCAACTTTTCCAAGCGGAATGAGCTGTACCGCCCGGTAGATTCTTCCCGCAAGATTTTTGTCCATGCTGAAATTATAGCACGAAAGATGCGATGTGGAAAAGGGAGCGCCGGCAATGAGGATAAAAACTAAAAAACCGTTGCAACAAACCCAGTAATATGGTAAATTGAATCCATGAATCTTTTTTACGGTCTAATGATACCTCTTTTGGGAACGACGCTGGGTTCCGCCTGTGTGTTTTTTTTGAAGAAAGAGCTTAACCACAAAATACAGAAACTGCTCCTCGGCTTTGCGTCTGGAGTCATGGTGGCGGCAAGCATCTGGTCGCTGATTATTCCAGCAATCGATCAGAGCGAGCATCTTGGAAAATTTGCGTTCGTACCTGCTGCAATTGGAATCGCGCTTGGCATTATTTTTCTTCTGGTCCTGGATGTCATCATTCCCCATCTTCACGTACATTCGGAGACACAGGAAGGTCCCATGTCGAAGCTCAAAAAAAATACCATGCTTTGTTTTGCGGTTATGCTTCACAACATCCCTGAGGGAATGACGGTCGGCGTGGTCTATGCGGCTCTTCTTGCGGAGGGAAAGGGAATCTCTCTTGCGGGGGCTCTTGCGCTTTCAATCGGAATTGCCATACAGAATTTTCCTGAGGGTGCGATTATCTCCATGCCTCTTGCGGGAAGCGGAAACGGAAAGCTGAAATCATTTTTATACGGAATGTTGAGCGGAATTGTGGAGCCGATTGCGGCGCTGATAACAATCCTTTTGACCGCGCAGATTATGCCTCTGCTTCCATATTTCCTTTCCTTCGCTGCCGGTGCAATGCTTTATGTGGTGGTCGAGGAGCTGATTCCTGAGGCGAGCGAGGGAGAGCATTCCAACAACGGCACAATCGGTTTCGCGCTTGGTTTCATCCTGATGATGATTCTGGACGTGGCACTGGGATAATTTTTGCGTTGATTTTTTGGATTCTCTTAGCGGTTTGAATTCAGAGTGAACCAAAGTCTGCGGAATTTCTCAAGGCAGCTTTCCACTCCGTCGGCCCTGCTCAAGGTTTCTCCCGGCCAGCTTTTGTTTGAGTTGATTCCGTTCAGATATTTGACTGCGGTTCCTCCGTTTGAAGTCCATGCGTAGAGATTGGCGTTCCAGTCGTCAATCAGGATGTCACGCTTGTTCAATGACATGCCGCGGATGTTCGAGATGATGTTACGCTTTTCGGTGGACGTGGACAAAAAATGTGCGCCGAAATCAAAGTCGGGAAATTCCTTCAGGAGCCAGTGGATTTTATCAAGGGTCTGTTCGGTACGCAGCTCCCTCGGCACGGAAACCGAAGTCAGCACCATGACGCTTCCAGGAATCTCCTTGTAGAGGGTCTTGAACATTCCCATCGCGACGGAATCAGATTGCAGGGTCGAAAAATAATGCCCCCCCACCTGAGCGAAGGGAGGCTTTTCACCGATATATCCGTTAATGTCGTAAGTGGCCAGTACGCCGTCCATGTCAAAATAAATCATGCTTACAGTATAGGGACATGGTGCGATTTGGTCAAGGAAGATTTTTTGGTGGGTTAAAATATCCCTGGATGATGCTGTTCATTGCATACGGAGCATACCATTCCCACTCGTTGTTCTCGTCAATCAGAACGGAAACCACAATCTGCTCGTCCAATGTCGCGTCGTAAGGGGCATAAGAAACTCCCCATGAATTCCATCTGTCTTTTATGGATGAGTCCGAAGGTTCTGAAGTGGCAATCGTTCCCGCTATTTTTATTTTGCTATTGTCAAGCTGTTTTTTGGCGCTGCCGTTCGTAACCTTGTATCTAAGAAGTTCTTTCAATTCCTTGGCGGACGTTGAATTGTCCCTGCACAAGTCGGACATCATCTGGGCCATTTTCACCGGACTTGTTTCCGCTCCCTGATACGGTTTGGAAAGCCATACGTCATCTGTGATTACGAAATTGAATTTCCGCGCGGATTCCAGAAGTGCCTTTGAATCACAATCCTGCATGGCTTCTGCAAAATACACATCGCAAGGCTGGGCGAGCGCATCCTTCAAGGAAATCTCTCCATGACCGGTATATATATTGCATTCCACTGTGCAGCCATTTATTTCGCTTTTGCCCTTACAATTTATAATTGCATCACGATTGAATTTTTCATTCTTCAACAAAGCGTCCGTTATTGCTAAATAAGAAAGACTTCCCGCAGGAGAAAGATTGCTTTCATCTCTTTTGTTTGAGGCCGATGCGATAATCTCTTTTGTCGAAGCCTTCATGACGACAATCGAGCCGCTTCTGTTTCCCAAGGTTTCCTCAACAAGATTCTGCAAACGGCTGTCGGTAGCTCTTTTGCTTGTTTCCGTGCTGGTGCATGAAAGAAAAAGCAAGGCAACTGATAAAATCTGTAAAATTAAGAAAAAAAAGATTTTTGATTTTTTCATTTGTGGCATTTATATCCCCTTCGTGATGTGGTCTTTAATAAATAAATTATACGTGATTTTATGTAAATTTCAAGCTGAGTTTTACATTTTTTGGCACAATATGAAAAACCACAAAAATCGGTTTCATTGCAACAAAATCTCCCTTGTTTTTCCCACTGTCCACCATTAAAATATAATCATGGAATACACTTCAAACTCAGATAAAATCACCCGGGATTATTTTGACTCGCTTTTACTGGAATCCCGCTACATTGACTCATGTCTGCCGTCCACAAAATTTGAGCTTTACGGAAAGGCTTTTGACACGCCGATCATGACCGCAGCCCTTTCTCATCTTGGGAACACCGCTAAAAACGGAATGACGCTTTATGCTGGGGCCGCCGCAAAATCAAATGCCGTCCACTGGGTTGGAATGGGAAGCGATGAAGAGCTGGAGGAAATCGTTGCGACTGGAGCCGCCACAATCAAAATCATCAAGCCGCATGCGGATAACAAAGAGGTTTTCAGAAAGATTGAGCACGCCGTAAACGCGGGTTGCTTTGCCGTGGGAATGGACATTGACCATGCCTTTAACGGTAGCGGAGGTTACGACAATGTGATGGGCCTTCCGATGAAACCAAAGTCCACCGAGGAACTAAAAGATTTTGTACAGGCCTCCAGGGTTCCTTTTGTGGTAAAGGGCGTGTTGAGCACACGTGATGCAGAAAAATGCCTTAAAGCAGGCGTGAGGGGAATTGTTCTTTCGCACCACCATGGAATCATGCCGTATTCTGTCCCACCGCTATTTGTCTTGCCGGAGATTGCAAAAGCCGTGGCAAATGAGATTCCGATTTTTGTTGACTGCGGAATTGAAAGCGGAGCCGATGTCTACAAGTGTCTTGCGCTGGGAGCAAGTGCTGTTTCCGTGGGACGACATCTGATGCCGCTTTTGAAAAATGGAGCCGAGTCAGTTTCCGCACGCATAAACGAAATGAACGGTGAACTTGCTTCATTGATGGCACGTACAGGAGTTTCAGATTTGAATCACTTTGATGCAAGTGTAATCCACAAGAGACTATTTTAGACATACAGATATTTTCATATGATTTCATAGAGTATTGCTTGTAACGCCTTGGAAATAGATGTATGATGTATACTGGACACTGATTTAGGCGAATTTCACATAAAAGGAGTATATAAATATGAAAAAGGTATTATCTGGAGTTTTTGCAACTGTTTTAACTCTTGTCATGTTTTTTTCTGCTTCAAGCTGTATTAGTCTGTCGGAACTGATGGATGCTTCCGGCCCTTCCAATTCTTCCAGGACAGTTTCTTCCGCTCCTGCACCTTCATCAAGTACAAAAGGCAACGGCACAACGACAGTTTCTGATGACGGAAAGACTACAACGACAGTTTCTGCCGATGGAAAGACTATAACGACAGTTACAGTAGAGGATGTTTACAAAAGAAAAACTGATGAACCCGTTTATACCACATCTTATTCTCCAGGAAACATTGTTTACTCAGACGGAACAATGACAAATTATTACACACTTGATACTTCAAAGACTCCGGTAGCCGTAATTTTTGATGCCAAAAACAAACTTGGAGTTGCCCTCACCGGCAAAGAGCTTTCATGGGCACCGGCTGAGGCAGCCGGACACAGAGCAGCTCTAAAGACAAGTGATGTTTCCGGTGAAAAGAACTGGGACGTAATCAAGGCCGCAGACCCCCAGGGAACAAGCACTCCGGCAAAATGCGACGAAAACTATCCGGCCTTCTACTATTGCGCAAATTATTCAACCAAGGGATATGAAAACGGATGGTACATGCCTTCAAAAGATGAAATGAAAACCCTTATGTACTGGAAAAGCAACGTAGAGGCTGCGTTGAAAAAAATCCCCGGTGCAGAGCCTCTCAACCCCAGGGGAGCAAAAGGCTATTCTGATAGCTACTGGTCATCATCACAGTATATAAGTGAGAACCCTGGATCATACGGCCAAATCTTTGCATGGGCAATTGATACTACCGGGTATGCCAACTCCAATTCCAAAGAGGCCTTAAAA
>JAEEYO010000052.1 GCA_016288205.1 Treponema sp.
AGCCGCGGCGGCTGGTATCGCTTTTGCGGCAGAAGCTAACGTGACTGCAAGAGGTGAAATCAACGTTTTGCAGTTCAATTCTATATCTGGAGCAAAACCGACGGTGTTCAGCACTTCCAACACCAACGATGATCGCTATGAGTGGGATAACGGTGGTTTCAAGTTCGATTTCAGCGGAGAGAAGGCTGGTGGAAGCTTCGTAGTTGACGGTTGGTCTCACGGAAACTCTCCCATCGAATCAATGACCGTTTGGTGCAAGCCTATTGACATGCTCAAGCTCAGCATCGGTGACCAGAATGTCAGCAGCAACCAGGAGTCTATCGATTGGTCAAAGATTTATGACAATAGCACAAAGGGCTTCGGCATTTCTCTTTATCCTGTAGATGGATTCTCATTTGATTTCATTGTTGGAAAAGACGGATATGGCGCATGGCTTGAGAACGATGTAATCAGCAAGGTTCTCGCAAAGGCATCTTACAGTGCAGATTTCGGAACTGCTTTCGCTTTCTTCGGATTCCAGGGAGAGACTCGCACTCTGCCAGCTGGCACACACTATGGATATTATACAGAGGACGGTGACTCCTGGAAGTATGGTATTGTTAACGCAGCTGGTAGCAACGTTGATGCACTTGGTGAGGAGTATGAGGCCACCAAGAATAAGGATGGAAAGGTAGACTTCGGAGCTGGTTTCTCAGGATCCGCCGGCCCAATCAGCTTCTTCGCAGATGTACTCGCCACAATCAAGCCGCAGGCAGAC
This sequence comes from Treponema sp., assembly GCA_016288205.1. Classification (GTDB taxonomy): domain Bacteria; phylum Spirochaetota; class Spirochaetia; order Treponematales; family Treponemataceae; genus Treponema_D. The sequence continues at coordinate 758 of JAEEYO010000052.1, forward strand.
AAGGCATTTGATAACTTCACATTTGACGCTTTCGCAAGCTTCTCTCAGGATGCTCTGACAGCTAAGGCTTATGTAAAGGCTGCCATCAACCCCAACAAGGAGGAAGAGGAGAAGACTGACATTGGCTTTATGCTCAAGGGTGAGTACAACCTTGGTCTTGTTACACCTTACGTCGAAATCAAATCAGGTGATGTGATCGCTAAAGATGGAAACATTGGTCTTGTAATCCAGCCAGGATTTACTACAAATGTTGGTGAGTGTGCAATCGATGTTTCTTGTAATGCAACGATCAAGTCTGCTGGTAGCGCAACTTCTCCTGACATTCCTTTCCAGGTTAGTGTTCCTGTAACTTTCAAGGTTAAGTTCTAATCTTAAAGTTTAATGCTTTGTTAAACCACAAAGGGCATCAGTCGCAAGGCTGGTGCCTTTTTTTATGCAATAATTACATGAAAATTTGAACAGCACATTTTAAAATTAAAAACCGGGGTCTGACTTTCGCCAAACCCCGTTCATCTCAGTTTAACAGTATGTTAAACGGTTAGATTAGAATGCAACCTTGAAGCTGACAGGTACGCTGAAGCTGAAGTCCTTCTTTGCAGAGATGTCAACAGCTGCCTCGATTTCACACTCACCAACGCTGAACTTAACACCAGGTTTGATTCCCATGCTGAAATCCTTAGTGATGAAGTCGCTGTCGTTTCCAGCCTGGAGGAACAGTGTGTAGTCACCAACTGTGTAGTCAAGTCTTGCGAGGAATCCGAGAGCAATCTTGTCAATTGCCTTTGTGTCGCTGTCGCAGTTAGCATCGAACTCGAAAGGTACCCAGAACTTTGCTGAGAGGGCATCGATTGTTGTCTCAGCATAAGCCTCAACGCGAACCCTGTCAAATACTGTCTTATCGGCATCATTGAACTTTGGTCCCATGAAGCCGAGCACGTTCACGAAGAATGAGAGCGGGTCAACTGAACCAGCATAACCTGCTCCGAACTTAAGTTCCTTGAAGCTCTTGTTTCCACTGAACATTGCGCTTACAGTACCGAAATCTGCACCGTAGTGCATCATGAAACCAAGCTCGTTAATCTCAGGATCATCAAGTGCATCTACTGCCGCATCTACAGCATCGTTGTATGAATCGATGTATGCGTCCTTCTGATCATCTGTAAGGGCTTCCCACGCTGCAGCAGTCAAACCAGAATAAGCCTGAGCACTTCCCATTCCAGCAGATGAAGTTACAAGCTTTTTCTTGTCCTTGAACCAAGCTGATCCCCATGTGGAAGAAACCATTGCATCGAAAGAGAGTCCCTCAACAGGCTCAAGAGTGAGCTTGAGGTTTCCTGTGTTGTGGTCATCGTTGCCGATTGCAGATTGTGAGCGGTACCAGTCGATTTTCTCCTGGTTAAGGGTAATCTTGAAATCACCAACTTCAACCTTGAACATGTCGATCGGCTTAAACCAGATGTCCCAGCCTGCCATAAGCGGATATCCGCCTTTGTCGTTATAATCATGCTTGTTCTGATCAGTAAGCTTCAGAGTTCCGCCAGCTTTCTCTCCAGAAATTGAGAACTGGATAGGTGCATGATAGAACTGGTTGTCATGATTGATGGTCAAAGCTGTTACACCACCGTTGTCAGCTGTGTTTACATTGAGCACATCTACATTGAGGCGTACACCCGCACTGACCTCTGCTGCCATGGCGATACCAGCCGCCGCGGCTACCATTGCTGTAATGGCAATAATCTTTTTCATAAGAATTCCTCCTATTTTTTTGGGTACTCTTTGTACCTTGTAATTCAACGATAACACATTTTTCGCTTCTCGTCAAATTCTTTTTTAAACTTTTTGTTATTTTTTGAAAATTTTTTTCCTGTCGAAAAAATCGACAGGAAAACCGACATTCCTCTTTATATTACGGAGATTTACCCATGAATAAATTATGAAAAATTTGATTTATTGACTATATTTTTTTTATTTTTTCAAAATTTTGCCGTACAAAAATATAGAATTTTATTATCATTGCTTTATCTGTTATGGATAAAATCCTCTGGTTTCACATCTTCTTCTTTGAATCTGTTAAAAAATACAGAGGGATTGCCTAACGACATAATCGCTAAAGCTTTAGTTTTTTCCATTACTTTGTCAAGTGGCACGTTCATTTTCTCTGCGGCAAGCTTAGGATCTACATTGAATTCCTTTACGGCAACCACAGCTGCTTCAACAGCTCCTTGTGTTTTGCCCCTGCTGAGGCCCAGCTGCATTCCTTCCGCAAGAGCCGCCTGCCTCTCTTCCCTGCGTATGTCCATTTCACGTAGATTCATGGTGGCATAAACCTCCTTGAACTGCTAATTTTTCCATCACTTTGTCAAGTGGCGCATTCATTTTCTCTGCGGCAAGCTTAGGATCTATGTTAAAATCTCTGATGGCGACCACGGCATCATCAACGGATTTCTGTATTTTGCCCTCGGCAATCGCTTCCCTGCGTATGTCCATCTCCCGTAAATTCATAGCGGCATAGACCTCCTTGAACTGCTCGTCTTCCTTCAACTTAGCGACCCTGCTTTTTAGCCGGTTCGAAAAATCATCATCGCCCGCGTCGTTCGTTCGGACGAACCTGAGAAAATCCCTTACTTTCTCGTCCTTTTCCCTTTCGCACGCACTTGCATTATAAATCATTTTCGTAGTTTTGTCACCGAAATTCAGCCCGTCAAGCTCACGGCATTTTGTCGTGAAGGTGTAGCGCGGAAGTCCGAGCTCCCTGCCGTCCTCATCCTTGAAAGGGTCGCTCTTGCAGATGAAGAGCACGTAGCTCGATTTCATGTCGGCATAGCTCTGTCCCTTCATCAGGCTGTCCATGTCTATCATGCTCTGATAGTACCGCGACCTGAGCCCGATTTCCCTCTGCGGGTAGGACAGCATCTCTATGTCGATTATTCTCTCCGGATCCTTGAGATAAACGTCAAGCCTTACGCCCTTGCTTGAAAAATACGGTGCGATGGTCTTCTCAAGCTCCGGGTACTCGACGCGGCTCACCTTAAGATGAAGAAGCCTCTCAATCAGCTCCGAGCATAAGCCGGGGTCGCGCATGACGGCCTGGAACATTCCGTCGTCTGTGAAGGTAAGCTCCTCCACGGATTTGTAGCGGTAGAATGATGTACTCATATATTCTCCTGGGGTTGTTGAGTCGTGGGGAAAAATCTCCACACATAGTAATAGTCCCCAAAAGTGCGCCACGGTAATCAAAATGGAAGATTTTTTTGAAAAAATATGGAAAAAAAGCAAATTTTTACGGAAATTTGCAGAATTTTGAACACGTGTGATTTTGGTTAATCCCTGGAATTTGTTTTATTACAAATAAATAGATTGGGTGTAACATGGGCGTTGCCAGCCGCGGCGGCTGGTATCGCCATGGCAGCAGAGGTCAGTGCGGGTGTACGCCTCACAGTTGATGCACTCAATGTAAATACAGCTCCCAACGGTGGTGTAACTGCTTTGACCATCAATCATGAAAACCAGTTCTATCATGCACCTATCCAGTTCTCTATCTCAGGAGAAAAGGCCGGTGGAACTCTTAAGCTTACAGACGTAACTAGCAACGATGCTATTACAGCAGGCTGGGACATTTGGTTCAAGCCGATCGACATGTTCAAGGTTGAGATTGGTGATTTCAAGATTACCCTTAACCAGGAGAAAATCGACTGGTACCGCACACAATCTACAATCGGTAATGATGACCACAATACAGGAAACCTCAAGTTGACTCTTGAGCCTGTTGAGGGATTCACATTCGACGCCATGGTTTCTTCCAAATGGGGTTCAGCTTGGTTCAAGGACGCGAAGACTGTTGCCATCGCAGAGCTGGAATCAAAAGGGCCGAAAGAGGACTTTAAGGATGCCTATGTAGCACTTGTAACAGGTTCAGCAACAGCAACATGGGCCGATTTGACCGATGCACAGAAAGCAGCATATGACGAGTTCTATGAGGAGCACGAAAGCGACATCGTTGATGCCTATAACGATATGTTGGATGACTACATTGATGACCACGACATTGATGCGGCAATCAGCGAGCTCGGATTCATGATGCACTATGGCGCAGACTTCGGTACTGTAAGCGCAATGTTCAGTGCAAACAGCAACTTCAAGGCTCTTAAGTTCGGAGCAGGTTATGCCGGTTCAGTTGATCCGTTCTCATTCTTCGTAAACGTACTCGGATTCACAGCTGCAAAGTATAACGATGCAGACAAGACGGCATTTGACAAGGTTCGCGTTGAGGCTTATGCTGAGACAACAATCGATGCTCTCTCAGCAAAGTTCTGGGTTCCGTTCGAGTTCAAGACAAATGTTGACAGCGACACCAAGGCTATTGACAAGATTGCCCTCGGATTCCTCGCAAGACTTGACTATACAGTCGGTGACTACACACTGTTCCTCCAGACAGGAAACGACAGCGACTTCATCACTAAGGATTTCAGCATGCAGATTAAACCTGGTGTTAAGTTCAACGTTGGTGAGTGCGCAGTCGAGGCTGCTGTTGACATCTCAGCAAAGAAGGACTTCAGCTTCAGCGTACCTGTTAGCTTCATGGTTAAGTTCTAATCTAAACGTTTAACATACTGTTAAATCACAAAGGGCATCAGTCGCAAGGCTGGTGCCTTTTTTTATGGCAGTGACTTCCTTTATGGAAAATTCCCCATATCACATAATGTAATTTAGACGAATTTGTTTTCTTCCGAAGTTCTTCCGAAAAAAATCTGCCCCAACAAGCAAAAAGATTCGATAAGATTAAAATCGCGTAAATATAGATTGCGACGAAACACGGCTTATGGGTGGTAAAACAAAAATGATTTGCCAAATTTCCCCGGGCAAACCCCTTATCCGTAGATCCTGAGTATGTTCTCGGCGGTGAGAAAGCGGTTCTGCCTCAAATCCATGCTCTGCTTCTCAATGTAGTGCTGCGCCTGGGGCTCGGTCATCTTGAGGACCTGGATCAGAACAAGTTTCGCCCTGTCAACCAAGCGGATTTCCTCAATCTTTTTCTGGAGCCTCTGGTTCTCGTTCTCAAGATTCTGGAGACGACGGCGACTCACACAAAGAAGCTTCGCGGCCTGATAGAAAAAATCCGGGGTGGTCGGCTTGGAAAGGGCAAAGACACCGTAATCCTCAACGCGCTCCCCCACCTCGAAAACCATGCCGTGATCCACAATCAGGATTACTCCGGCGGTGGTCTTCTCTGCGGCGGTAACGGCAAGGTCATCCCCCATCTCGTCGGGCAGGGGAGTGTCTATCACAATCAGCTCGAAATCCGACTCCATGATGGTGCGACGGGCCTGTGCGCCGTTTTGGGCAGTGGCGATTCTGGAAATGTTCTCGGAGCGCATGAAGTCCGAGACTATCCCCATGGTTGAGCTGGTGTTGCTCACAATCAGTACAGATTCCACCGTCATTTTATTTACCCAAAGCGTTTTCGATATAGGAACGGAGCGTATTCTCAGGAACCACGGATTTTACGAAATCGGAATCAGCGGCAATCTTCAGAGCCTCGTCCAAATCCGCGGGAAGCATCTCAAGGGAAGCGACATCCTTTTCGGACGCGTTGTAGAGATCCAGATCAACCGGAGACGGCAGCTCAAGCTTCTTCTCCATGCCCTCAAGCCCAGCCGCAATCACAAGGGCCAGCACCAGATACTGATTGCATTTCGTGTCGGGCGAGCGGAGTTCTATGCGCGAAAGCTCTCCCTCGGCAGCAGGAACGCGGATAAGCTGGCTTCTGTTTTGCCTTGACCATGAGACATATTTCGGTGCCTCAAACTGTCCCAGACGCATATAGGAACGCTTGACAGGATTCGTAAACGCGGCGATTTCCCGGCTCCTTTTCAGAATGCCCGCAGTAAAGGATTTTGCCTCGGGGCTTTCCTTCGCGAAAAGATTCTCTCCTCCCTTGTGCAGTGAAAGATTCACATGGAAACCGTTGCCCGCCTCTCCGTCCAACGGCTTGGGCTCAAAACTCGCATAAAGCCCCGCCTGAGACGCTATGGTACGAACCGTGGTCTTGAAGGTTGAAACATTGTCGGCAGCCCTCATCGCGTCATCGTACTTGAAGTCAATCTCGTTCTGACCGGGACCAGACTCGTGGTGGCTTGTCTCGGGGACGATCCCCATCTGCTCAAGGTTCAGGATGATGTCACGCCGCACGTTCTCACCCTTGTCCAGAGGCGCAAGGTCACAGTAGGAGGCGTAATCCTGAGGTGTCATGGTCGGCATTCCCTTCTCGTCCAGATTGAAAAGATAGAACTCACATTCGGTTCCCACCTTCACGCTGTAACCGGCCTTATCGCATTTCTCAAGGACCTTTTTCAGGATATGGCGGGAGTCCCCCTCAAAAGGAGTACCGTCAGGATACGAGATGCCGCAGTAAAGACGAGCGACCCTCCCCCGCTGAGGCCGCCACGGAAGAACCGAGAGAGTCGTGGAGTCCGGCTTGATCACAAGGTCGCTTTTGCTCACGTTCAAAAATCCACGGATGGCACTTGCGTCAAACGAGATTCCGTCCTGAAACGCCCTCTTCAAGACCGACGGCTGAACAGAAACGCTCTTTACCTCTCCGAAAATATCAGTGAAAAGCAGCTTTATGAACTTCACGTCATTTTCCGCGACATACTGCATTACTTCCGATTGCGAATATTCCATTTTCTTCCTTCCATAAAAACAATAAGATTTTTAACGCTGTTATTCCACAGTCACCGATTTCGCAAGGTTACGAGGCTTGTCCGGGTCATTTCCCCTCTGGACCGCACAGTAGTATGAGAAAAGCTGGGCCGGGATTATGCTCAAAAGGGACGCGAACGCAGGCTCAGTATCAGGGATGCGGATCACCTCGTTGGCGCACTTGGCAAAAGATTTTCCCTCGCCGGTTGTAATGACCAGGGTTGAGCATCCTCGGGTAAGAACCTCCTCCAGATTGCTCGCAACTTTGTCATAGAGCTCAGGCTCGGTCGCAAGCCCCACAACAAGGGTCGTTTCATCCACCAGGGCGATGGGACCGTGCTTAAGTTCACCGGCAGCAAAGGCCTCGCTGTGCATGTAGCTCACTTCCTTGAGTTTCAGGGCACATTCAAGGCTCGTCGCGGAGTCATACAGCCTTCCGATGAAGAAAACCTTCTCCTTGTTGAAGTTGCGTGACACAAATCGCTGTATGTCGCTCTGATTGTCAAGAATCTCCTGCACCTTGCCCGGAATCTTCGTAAGCTCCCCGATGAGTCTCCGGTACTCTCCCTCAGATATGTTTCCACGCTCAAAGGCACTCTTCAAGGCGAGCATGTAAAGGCACATGAGCTGGGTCGTATATGCCTTGGTTGACGCGACCGCAATCTCAGGACCCGCCCAGGTGTAGATTACGTCATCGGCCTCACGGCTCACGCTGCTTCCCACGCAGTTGGTTATGGCAATCACATGGACACCGAAGCTTTTGGCAAGCCTGAGTGCGGCAAGTGTGTCGGCGGTCTCACCGGACTGACTGATTACGATAAAAATGTCATCCTTGTTCAAGATGGGATTCCTGTACCTGAATTCCGAAGCGACATCCACCACCACGGGAAGCCTCGCGAAGTGCTCGAACGCATATCGGGCCACCACACCGGCATGATAGGCGGTTCCACAGGCGGTAATCACAATCCGGCGCGCGTTCTTCCAATCCTCACCGCTCATCTTAAGCTCCTCGAACTGGATGTCACTGGGCTTTCCGTCGATCTCCTTCACATGGGGGCGCAGGGTATCGGTAAGTGCCTTGGGCTGCTCGTGGATTTCCTTGAGCATGAAGTGCGCGTATCCACCCTTCTCCGCGGATGAAACGTCCCAGTCCACGTGATAGGGCTCCTTTATGACACGGTTTCCGTCCTCGTCGAAAAGATCCACGTGGTCGGCGTAAAGAACGGCAATCTGCTTCTGGTCCAGGAAATAGACTTCCCTCGTGTGCTCAAGGACGGCGGGAACATCACTCGCTATGAAATTCTCACCCTGGCCCAGCCCCACGATCAAAGGACTCTCCTTTCTTGCCGCGATGATTCTGTCGGGATAGTCCCTGCATATCACTCCCAGCGCATAGCTTCCCTCAAGACGATGGGTTGCGTTCAGCACGGACTCAAAGATGTCACCGGTCTGCTCGTAAAAATAATTTATCAGATGCGCGACTACCTCAGTATCAGTCTGGCTCCTGAATACAATGCCCTGACCCTGCAGCCATGCCTTGAGCTTCGTGTAGTTCTCGATGATTCCGTTGTGAACAATGGCGATCGTGCCGCTGACGTTCGTGTGCGGGTGCGCGTTGATGTCGCTCGGCTCACCGTGAGTCGCCCATCTCGTGTGTCCGATTCCAAGGCTGCCCTCAATCACTTCCTTGGCAATCCTTTCCTCAAGCACTTTCAATGCGCCCTTCACTTTCCGCACTATGATGTCCTCACCGTCAAAAACCGCTATTCCCGCGCTGTCATATCCACGGTACTCCAGTTTCTTCAGACCATCAACCAAAATCGGGGTCGCCTTTTTCTCACCCACGTATCCGACAATTCCGCACATATTTTCTCCCTTCTTTCCCACTTTAAATGGCAAATATCTTCTATTAGATTATACCAAGCCTTGAAGAATGTCCACAAGTCTTTGGTCATATATCTTTGACTTACGCCTCAAATCCTGCACGGCCTGCTTCGGAGAAAGCCTGCGGTGGTAGGCGCGTTTCGTAATCAGTGCGGTATAGCTGTCCGCAATCCTGAGTATTCTCGCAACCAAAGGAATCTGGTCTCCCTTCAGGCTCTCAGGATATCCGCTTCCGTCCATATTCTCATGGTGCAGATAGCTCGCTTCCCTGCATGTCTCCCAAAGGTTCCTTGGCAGAAAGCTGATCTCATCCTCAAAACTGATCACGTGCTTTTTAAATTTGACCTTCTCCTTCCGGTTCAGAATCTCCATGCGGAAAAGCTCGGGCTCCACCTCCAAAAATCCGCTGTCATAAACCAGGGCCGCATAAAAGCATGACGCGCACTCAGCCGGGGGACACTTGGCAGCCTCCGCAATCCGGTACACGAGGGGAGCCACAATGTAGGTATTTCCCGGACGCACAGTATGCAAATCAGTATGGCGGGAGAGCTCGACGCACTTTTCAAGAAGCTCCTCGTTCTGCTCCTTGCTCAGCCCCTCAATCACTGTGTTTTTCACACGCTCCTCGACTTCATCAAAGGCCGCCTTGTGATTTTTTATGCTGTGCCTCCAGTGCAGACGGACAATCAGCCTTTCGGTAAAAAATCCCAAAATGACAAGCAGGATTCCAGCCGCGGAAATCCTGATGAGGGCACCGAGGTCCTGGGCACCGTCATCCTGCTGAGAAAAAAGATCCCTTATGGTAAAAAGCGTGGAAGTAAATTCCTCACCGAATCCTCCGGTATCACGCACATCCGCCGAAAGAGGAACCGCATTCAAAACAAATGCCGCGTAAGCCAAGCAGACTCTGATTTTTTTTCCCCATGCAGACTTTCCCATCATATAACCATTCTACCCCAAAAAGAGCCTTTTGTTCAAGGCAGATTGCGTCATTAGAGCGTCAGTTGACGGTGTAATAGAAAAATGCTATAGGAAAAAATAAAAAAAATATATTATGCAAAAAAGGGCGGAAAATGCTATACTGGGCGTGGAGATTAACATGAGACCCTTATCAGACAAAACATCGGTTTTTACAGATTCCGTTATCCGCAGGATGACACGTATTTCAAATGAGTTCGGCGCAATCAACCTGAGCCAGGGATTCCCGGATTTTGACCCACCGAAGCCCATACTGAGCCGGCTTGCGGAAGTCACGGGAGAGGATTTCCACCAGTATGCAGTAACCTGGGGAGCGCAGAATTTCCGCGAGGGAGTCGCAAAAAAATACGAGCATTTCTCAGGACAGAAGATAGACCCGAACAAGGAGATTGTAGTCACATGCGGAAGCACGGAGGCGATGATGGCATCCATGCTGAGCGTGGTGAACCCCGGGGACAAGGTCGCAATCTTCTCGCCATTCTACGAAAACTACGGGGCCGACGCAATTCTTTCAGGCGCAGAGCCGATTTACGTCCCACTTCACGCCCCTGATTTTGACTTCGACCCGAACGAGCTTGAGGACGCTTTCAAAAAGGGAGCCAAAGTGCTCATACTGTGCAATCCCTCGAACCCGTGCGGAAAAGTCTTCAACCGGGACGAGCTTGGCGACATAGCGACCCTCGCCGAAAAATACGACGCCTATGTGATAACCGACGAGGTATACGAGCACATCACCTACGACGATCACGAGCACGTCTATTTCTCCACTCTGCCGGGGATGAAGGAAAGAACCATAGTCTGCTCCTCGCTCTCAAAGACATACAGCATCACGGGATGGAGACTCGGCTACACGATCGCGTCCGAGGAAGTCACCGAGCGGATCAAAAAGGTCCACGACTTTCTTACCGTGGGAGCCGCCGCACCATTGCAGGAAGCTGCCGTAACAGGTCTTTCCTTCGGCGATGATTATTACCGCGACCTCAGGGAAAAATACTCCGCCAAGAGACAGCTCATGCTGAACGGCCTTGACGCGCTCAAAATCCCGCACACAGTTCCACAGGGAGCCTACTACATCCTGCTGGACATCTCCGAGTTCGGCTACGATAGCGACCTTGATTTTGCCGTTGACCTCGCGAAGAAAGTCGGCGTGGGAACTGTCCCGGGCTCCTCATTCTTCAGCGAAAAGGAAAACCGCTTCGTAAGGATTCACTTCGCCAAAAAGGAGGAGACACTGAACGCGGCCCTTGAAAAGCTCTCCGACCTAAGGAAAAAATTCAGCTGAAGGCAACCTCTAAAATAGAACCGTGCATACCAGGGGAAGATGGTCCGAGTATCCCTTTCCGTCCCAGATCTTGTACTTCTCCGGTATGCTGCTCTCACTGTCGCACCAAGGCCCCCCGGTCGCAGGCTCGAAATCCGTAATCTCAACTGGACCACAGGCAAAGAAGTGATCGATCCTTGACCACTCCCCGTCGTAATAATAGCTTCCCGGCCCGATCAGCTCCTGATTCAGGTCAAACCAGGGAGAAAGAACTTCCGTCCCAACGCGGCCCTCATCGTCACTGGGATCGGACCTAAGAAGAATCATGTCGGAAGACGACGCCTTTTTGAACTTGGAGATGTCACGGTTAAAATCTCCGCAGGCAAGGGCAGGCACGTTCAGTCCCGCGCATTTTTCCATTCTCCGGCAGAGCACTGCTTCCTGGCTCCTCCTCCATTTTTCGCTCACGTTCTCTCCCCCGCTCATGCTCTTCCAGTGATTGACAAAAAGAACCAGTGTCTTCTCTCCCTTCAAGACATTCACCTGCATGATCGGCCTCATACGCGGCATCTCGAAGTCAGTACGTATGTCCAGTGCATGCACCGTAAGATTCTCAAGTGGATAGCGTGAAAGTACTCCGCAGCCTATGGCACAGTCATCGGATTTCGCAAAGCAGGCGTAATCGTAAACCTTTTTCGAGCTCCACTCACCCGCAAGGAAATTGCTGATGTCATGCACCACTCCCTCGTTCTCAAGCTCCTCCAGCACGACCACATCCGCGTCAAGGGTCTTTATGGAGGACGCAAGCCGGCTCAGCCTCTCCACATAAGCCTCGTTCCCCCATGTCTTGCTCTTGATGAACTCCTCGTACTCACCGCCGTCCGTCACGGAATCAAAAAAGGTCTGTACATTCCAGCTCAGAACCCTCAGGGACACGGCATCCTCCCTTGATTTCGCCGAACCAGCGGACACATTCCCGGCGCATGAAACCAGGGAAAGCCCGCATCCCAAACACAGCATAAAACCCAAAAAACGCAATCTTCTGAAAATCATAAATCCTCCGTAAAAAATACCCCTTGAAAACTTTTCGTCCTCACTATAGTAATAGCCGCAAATCTTCGTCACGGTAATCAAATTTGCAAATTTTTTTTAGAATTCCTCTCATTTTTTTCAAAATCACCATTTTCTCCACCGAATCCCGCCTGCCCTTGAACAAAAACAGGAATAATTATATAGTAGAAACATGGAAAAATTCAGTGCCGAACAAATCAGAACAAAGCCCCTTAAAAATCATCTCATTTTAGCCGCCGCTCTTCTCGCATCCTTATTGATTTTCTTCCCGTCATGCGACAAAAAGACATCGGAACCGGAATCCTCCGACGCGTCACTCGGCGATTTCGTGGAGATTTCCCCGGCACAGAAAAACCACACATGGTATTATTTCACCGAAAACTCATTCGCAAAAACCGAGCTTCCCCAGAACACGCCCGAAGTCCACGAGAAACCCTGGACAGAATCAGTGCGCATCGCATCATCAGGAGCAGTGCCGGTAAGCGTAAAATCGGACTCAGACGCGGCCTATGCCCTTGTCAACAGGCTGGGTATGCTCGCATTCAACGGAGAGTCCGTATCCCTCTGCGCCGACGCATCCATTTTTTCGGGGGTCACGGCGGACTCAATGGTCTTCAGCGAGGAGAGCCCGGTATTTTACCTTTACAGAAGCTCCTTCTTCAACGTGGATTATGAGAAATCAATTTCGGCGGCGGTTCAAAAGGACAGACCCTTCCTCGTGGAATATGACCCGAAGGCGAAGATTGTCTATCCGCTCGTCACATACAGCAACCTGAACCTTTCGGACGACCAGCAGATCGCGGGATTTTTTTGGGACGGAAAGACATGGACATGCTCGGCAAAAAGAAGCGTGGACGGACGCGTGGAATTCACATATTTCGACTGGAACCCCAACGTACCGATTACGGAACTCTCGCCTGCAATCGACAGGTCGGCACAGTTCACTTTCAGACAGTCATCGGAGGACCAGTTTTTCGGACTCAGCCAGCCAAAGCGTTTCTCAGGCGCACCAACGGAACTCAAGGATTTGCTCCAGAGCATCCCGGCGGAGTTCACTTTCTCGGTCATCTGGAAAAGCTCTCTCGGAACATCCCCGGTACAGTACTTTCAGCAGGGAAACGGTGCCGCATCCCTCAACGCGAACGCATCGGCAGGAAAAAAATACATAGCGGCAATCTTCTCGGACGGAACAAGCTACATAAAGACGGCTCTGGACGACAAAATCTCCGCATTCAGGCTCCCGCTTCTTCCCGCAGGATACATCTACGGTGATTTCGCAATCTCAGGAGACACACTTTATGTCGCATGGGAACAGAGCAGCTTCTACAAGACAGGCCGCGCAGGATTCCTTCAGGTGAACCTGCAGACAGTCCTCTCTCAGCTTGAGTAAATCATCTGACGCTTAAATTACGTTGCGGGGAACCACAATCTTCCGGCGGATGTAGAGGTACTTGAACGGATGCAGATCCAGGGCATTCGGAGTCCAGCCGCCAATCCTGTTCAGATTTATGAAATTGAGGCTCACGGGATGTGATATGGGGATGACCATGCTGTCGTCCAAAAGCATCTGCTCAGCCTTGGCAAGGATTTTATACCGCTCGGAGGAATCCTTGGTCAGGGAAGCTTCCCTCAGGAGACTGTCATACTCAGCGTTCGCATATCCAGCCACATTCAGGGAAGAACCGCCCCGGAAAAGCTCAAGGAAAGCCAGAGGGTCGGCGTAATCCCCGATCCATGAGTAGGAGAACAAATCCGCGTCCCAGCCGGGAATTGAGGGATTGTATTCGCTTATGGTCGAGGTCTGGACAACCAGAGACACACCCAGAGGCTCCCACGCCTTCTTCAGGATGCTCGCCCATTTCTGCATCAGCTGCGAGTCGATTATGGCAAAGGTCAGGGTAATCTTCTGGTCCTGAGGAATACCCGCCTTTTTCCTCGCGTCCTGCATCATCAGCTTCGCGTCCTCAATGTCGTAATCCTCAAGCCCCACCACGTTCGGATATCCGCTCAGGGGATAGACCAGAGTTGTCGCGGGAATCGTGTAGTCCTTCCTCAGCTTTTTGTATGGAAGAGCCTCCAAAAGCGCCTGCCTGAATTCCGCGTTGTTCCACGGCTGGTTCTTTATCTTGAAAAAGAGATAGGAAGTTCCGAATTCCGCGTTCACATGGAGGGAATCCTTGTTCAGAATCTGCTGGGCGTTTGCGTCGCCGGTTATCCAGTCAGCCTTGCCCGTGTTGTACAGGAACGTGTTGTTGGAAGTGTCGTCGCTCTGAATCACCGTGACACCCGGAATCACAACGTTCGCAGCGTCATAGTAATGCTCGTTCTTCACCATCTCAAGGCGTCCCTTCTCGTAGGATTTCAAGGCGAAGGGTCCTGAGTAGGCATTGTCCTTGGTACTTACGGCAGAGAATGAGTGATGGCACAGGATTCTTGGAAGATGATTCGTCGGCTCGCGGAGATATACCACCAGAGTCGTGTTGCTTCTCACGGATATGCGAACGTCTTCCGCGCTTCCCTTTCCAGTCCTGTATTCCTCGGCTCCCGAGATGCAGTCTATCATTGATGAAAAAGGAGCGTTGGGATTTGCCAGAAGCCTCATCCACGAGTCCTTGATTGTCTGAGCGGTGATGGGCTCTCCGTCGCTGAATTTAGCGTCCTTTCGGATTGTGAAGGTCCACCGTTTCTGATTTCTGGAAAGAGTGTATGAAGTGCAGAGTGCATAATCCGGCTCAAGGGTCACGGGATTGTAAGTGAAAAGCCCCTCGTAAAGTCCGGTCGCAATCTGGGCTTCGGAAGTGTAGCATGCCGTCTGAGGATTCAGGTCGTATGACGTAGGCGTGTCCACCATGACCACGGTTCTCTGATCCTCTGGATAAAAATCCGCCTTTGAATATATGTCCGCACAGAACAAGTAGGCGCACAAGGCAGAGACTCCAACCAGCGAAATCACACTTTTCCAAAATCTTCTAATCATCGCTTATCCCTAATTTTCTCATCTGCTCCTGCTCCTCCAAAAGAGAGACATATTCCGCCCTGAACTGATTTACCTTTATGAGGATGCTCTTCAGGAACGAAAGCTCCGGCTTGATTCCCTTGAGTTTTTCGCTGCCCGAAATGACGGACTTGAAGTAGTTGTCAAGGGCGGTCAAAACCTGCATCAGCCTTGAGTTCTCGGTAATCTGCTTGTTCAGGAATTCCAGAAGCTTGTCATCCGGCTGGGCGTTCACCTTGTTATAGTTCAGGCTCTGCGTGCTGGAGATGCTGGAGTAGTATTTCGTCCTCTTGCTCAGATTCGCGACGAATTCAGTGTAATTGAGCTTTTCCTTGTGGCTTTGGTTCGTGGCGGGATCCATGACGACGATGTTGTACTCAATCTCCGGCTCCTGAAGTCCGAACACACGGCGGATGAATTTGAGGAGCTGGTCCTTGAAGTTTTTCTTTCCGTTCTGGATAATCGTGTTGTTGTTCACGAGCTTCTCAAGAATCACGCTGTACTGCTGCGACGAAGTTCCGAGCACGCGAACCGTCTCCATCAGAATCTCATGGGCGGAGACGGAGGCTTTCTTCTGCTCCTTTTTCGTGGAATCAGTTATCTTGAACTTGCCGAGGACTTTTTCCTGCAGCACGGCTTTTTTCGGGGAGATTTCCTCGTCGATGATTTCGGAGATCAAATCCGTGGAGAACGTTCTTTTGGGCATACAGGACGGGAAGAGCCTCTTTATTTCCGCAAGGAAGGTCGGGGCTGACTCCATCTTGGACTTGTCGAACGCACCGTTCTTCAAAATGAGCCGGCGCACGTCAACCTTATACGCCTCTTTCTGGAAGTCCATCAGCTCCTTCAACGCCGTCTCTATGAAACTGAGGGCCTCCTTCGTCTTGTTCAGACTGTCGTTGATCATCGCTGCCTGGAGGGGCTGGGCTCCGTTCTTCGCCTCCATGACACAAGCGGCGAGTGAGCGTGTGTTTATCCTGGCGGAATTCGGCGAAAGGTTCATCCATCCGAAGAAACCGTTGAACTCCTCAAGCTTCCTGATTTTGTCAATCGTCACCTGCTCCACGGTAAATTTGAAGTAGTTGCAGATAAAATCCAGGGTGCTCTGGTAGTCGCTGAGCCTGATTCCAAGCTGGGTGGCACGCTCATTGTCGTTGAAATTCGCATCACTCGGGCAGCTTATGGACGAAATCTTCTTGTCCTTTTTGTACGGGTCGGGATTCACGAGGGATTTTTTTACCAACGCCTCTATAATATTGTTCACACAAACGAGATGAAGCCTGTAATTATCCTGAATCTTCGGTAACTGTACGCTGTCGTACCATGCCTTTTTTTCGTCAAAGGCCTTTATAATCGCGTCATTGAAGGATCCGTTTTCTTCCATAAAATATGCCCCGTCAAAGGAAATGCCATAGCAAAAAAGACCGATGGAGCATTTCCCAAAATTCTATTTTAAATCATCGGCACTTTCAAAATCCCATTTTAGCATATCTGCTTAGATTTTTCCACCCCCCTTTTGATTTCGGGAACTTTCGTTTGACAAATCCGCGGTACCCCATTTATAATGTAAGGAAACTTACGGAACCCAATGAAAGCAAGGCTCGCGAACAAAATACTGACAGTCCTCAACTTCCTCAAAATCCGGCAGAAACTGCTCGCCATGTACTGCATCGCTTTTCTCATGCCCCTCGTGCTGATTGCCGTGGTCATGTCGTGGTGGCTCTACGGAATCCTTGAGAAATGGCAGATCGCACAGGCACAGACATCGCTTTCCCAGACCGCCACCCTTTTTCAGGACATGATTCAGAGCACCGAGGAACTCAGCGACTCCCTTTACAACAACCGCGCCGTAAATGACACTCTGGGACGCACGTTTCAGAGCGCGCAGGAAGTCTACGACCGCTACATGGACCTGGACTTCCTTGATGATTTTCTCCACTCAAACACGGACCTCTACACGTTCCGCTACTACACGGAAAACTCCACGCTTCTGGACAACTCATATTTCATAAAGGCCACGGAGGATGTCATCAGATCCACATGGTACAGGAACGCACGCGAGCAGGACGGAAAAATCACGTGGCAGATGAAGGAGGACTCCATCACGCGCCGCCGGATGCTGGTTCTGACGAGGGCCGTATTCAGGAAACCCGACGGAAAGTTCCTCGGCGTAATGGTCATCTTCCTGAACTCCGACCGAATCTCCCGCCTTCTGATGCACTATCAGAACGAGACCTTCATCTCCGTCAACGGAATGATAGAGTTCTCTTCCACCGACCTACCCGAGACAAGAAGGCCTCCGCTCATCAACGACGGAAACGCACAGGGAGAGTCCGTCTCCATCGAGACAAAGTACCAGGGCGAGAACGTGGTCGCTCTGATGAACAGGCTCTACAGGGAAAGAGGCAACACAATCATCCTCACGCAAATCATTCCGCGAAAGAGCCTCCTGCACACGACGCTTACGGGAATCGCCATCTCCGTACTAATCATGCTTTCCGGCTCCCTGATTTCACTCATGCTCATAGTGATTTTCTCCCGCTACTTCGGAAAACGCGTGAACTACATCAACGGCGAGATAAACAAGGTCGTGCAGAACAACTTCGAGCTCGGCCCCCGTCCTGAGGGCACCGACGAATTCGTTGAGATTTATGATGCCCTTGCCACAACCGCGAACAACATCAAGACGCTGATTGACGAAATCTACCAGCACAAGCTGAACCAGGAGCAGCTTCTCTCAAGGCAGAACGACATCCGCTTCAAGATGCTCGCGAGCCAGATCAACCCGCATTTTCTCTTCAACACGCTTGAGACAATCCGGATGCAGGCACTCGCCGACGGAAACAGGGATGTGGCGCAGACAATCAAGCTGCTTGCAAAAATCCTCAGACACAATCTGGACGTAAGCGAGAGTCCTGTTGCCATTATGGAGGAGATTGAGGCCGTGAGCAATTATCTTGACATCCAGCATTTGAGGTTTTCAAACCGCGTTTCTTATGATATTATATTCATGACGGACGTGACGAACATCGGAATCCTGCCGCTTCTGATTCAGCCGCTGGTTGAGAATTCCTTCTCCCACGGGCTTGAGTCAACCCAGTCAGGCGGATTCATCTACATCGTGATTGACTCCGACAAAAACGGAGATTTGTCCATCCTCATAAAAGACAACGGCTCTGGAATCAGCAAGGAAAAACTCGCGCAGCTGAACGAGAGATTGCAGACAGGCACTGTGGAGAATTTCACCAGCTCAATCGGCATGGTAAACGTGAACCAGAGAATCAAGCTCTTTTACGGAGAACAGTACGGCATAGAGCTGGAAAGCGAACTCAACAAGGGAACCTCGGTGACAATACACGTGCCAAGGGTTCCTCTTGCGGGAAAAGGTGATGCGAATGGCTAAGAGACCACTGAAAGTCCTTCTTGTGGACGACGAAGAGATTGTGCGCAACGGACTCAAGAACATTATTGACTGGAACGCGCTGGGATGTCAGATCTGCGGGGAGGCATCCAACGGTGAGGAGGCTCTGGAAAAAATCTCGTCCCTCTCGCCCTCCATCGTAATGCTCGACATCACCATGCCGGTAATGACAGGAATAGAGCTGCTTTCCGAAATCCACCACAATCCGGCGAAGTATCCGAGCCGTCCATGCTTCCTGATTCTCTCCGGCTACAGTGATTTTGACTACGCGCAGAAAGCCCTGAACTACGGGGCGAAGGGTTACATAGTGAAGCCGGTCGACGAGGACCTTTTGGAGCAGAAGATCAAGTCGCTCGCTGAGGAAATCAACAAGGCGAACGAGATGGACACGCTGAGGAACAACGCGCACATGGAGGAGACCGCACAGAGGTTCGCACAGATGTTTCTGTTCGGGGCCGTGGATGACGCGTTCAGCAAGGACGAGGACACCGGCGACAAATACAAGGTCGCGATGATTTCTCCTGAGCTCTGCGGATGCGCGGGACAGCTTCAGGCTCTAAAGACAGCTATCAAGGAGTACTTCTCGTTCACAAACCACCTGACGTTTCCGATGGATCCCGTCTACATAATCCTTTTCAAAAACGAGACCGACGAGGCAATCAGGAGGCATCTTGAGCGTTTCTGCATCAAAATGCAAAGGAACAAAGGCGGGGCTGTGGCGGCACTGAGCGAAAGCGGCACGGGACTTCAAGGCGCGCTCGACTGCTACAATCAGGCGAAGGGACTTTACGGACAGCTCTTCTTTTTCATGGACAAACCCTTCATCACACATGCGGACATAGACGGAGACCCGAATTCCATCTACAGGCTCACCAAGGCGGCCAACACCGATCAGCAGGAATTTTTTGACTGCATACCGGAGCTGGTTCAGTTCATTGAAATCTACGACCTGCAGAAAATAGAGAGGACGATGGATGAGCAGGAGCTCTGGCTCAGAAGAAGCAGCCTGACCATAGACCAGATTAAAAAAATGTGCATGGCCTTCATCGTGGAGACGCAGAACGCGGTACACAACAAGCATCCCGAAAAAGAGCTTGAGACCGTGCCCGCCCTGGATCTTGTCAACCTGATTTACACGCAGAACTATTTCGACGAGATGCTCGGAATAGTCAAAGACTTCATGCTGGGTCTCGCAGAATCCTTCACGTCGAACACCGCGAACTCCACGATTCTTAAAGTGATTCAGTACGTGAAGACAAATTTCAACACGGACCTGAAACTTGAGATGCTCGGCAATCTCTTCAACTGCAACAGCGCGTATCTGGGGAAAAAATTCCGCGAGTACACCGGGGTTCAGTTCAACACATATCTCGACATCATACGCATTGAGGAGGCGAAAAAACTTCTCACATCAAGCAAGATGAAGATTTACGAAATCTCCAAGCTCGTCGGCTACAGCAACACCGACTACTTCTACCTTAAATTCAAAAAGCACACGAACATGACGCCGAAGGAGTTCAAGACGCAGGAGGATTCAAAGGGGGATTTGCAATCTTGACGGGAAAAATTTTTGCCGCCATAATCATGCTGTCTCTTTCCATGTTCTTTTCCTGCAGCAAAAGCGTGACGGAGGACGAGCTTTCACCGCGCAATCCGCAGACACTCTCCTTTTACAACGCCGACATGAGCGACTACATTCTGTTCAAGGATCCCGTAGCAAGAGAAATAACGAGGCAGACCGGGATCACGCTGGACATAACCCCGCTCAAGACATCGGTGGAGCAGGACGTTTCCATGATGATCACAGCGGATCGATACCAGGATTTGATTTATGCGAAAAGCGAGATCACCAAGCTGATTGAAAAAAATGCCGTAATCGCGCTGGACGACTGGATTTCACCGAGCGGCGAGCACATCAATCTGATTGAGACATACGGAAAGAACCTCAGGGATCTGTACGGAGACGAGCTTGTAAAACTCAGGCACACGGACGGACACATCTACACATTCGGCACCTACGGAGTAAAGACCGCAATCAACGAGACCTACGGCTACATGCAGATTCAGCACGCTGTTTTGAAGGAGCTCGGATATCCCAGATTGCAGACACTGGAGGATTTTTCCAACGCAATCCGGGCGTACAAAAAGAAGCATCCCACGATCGGAGGAAAAGCGACAATCGGGCTCTCCCTCCTGACGAACGGATGGCTCTGGTACGTGGGGCTCTCAAATCCGGGAAACTATTCCATAGGATATCCCGATGACGGACAGTGGATTGTGGACAGGGAGACTCACCGCGCCGAGTACAAATTTCTTAATCCGGAGATGGACCAGTTCTACCGCTGGCTCAACATGCTCTATGCCGAGGGACTTCTGGATCCGGAATCATTTACACAAAGCGAGGAAGTCTGGAAGGCCAAGGTCTCGTCCGGAACGGTTCTTTCTCTCGCAAGTCCTGACTGGGAATTCACCGACCCGTGCAAAAATCTTGTGGCGGACGGAATGAGCGAGCGGACTTATGCCTATCTCCCGATTGTGGCGGACGCAAAGAAATACAAGGATCCCTCGCTCACGGACTACGGATTTTCTGGCGGATGGGGAATCAGCATCTCAAAGGACTGCAAAAACGTGATTCTCGCGTTCAAGTTCATGGACTGGATGTGCTCGGAGGAAGCCCAAATTCTGACCAACTGGGGACTCAGGGACGTGAACTACGAGATTGTGGACGGAAGACGAAGCATCCCCGAGTCTGAGCAACAATGGATTCTCACGGATTCTGACTACAGCAGGAAGACCGGCGTGGGACTCTGGACCTATCCTTTTCCCGAAAAAGGCAACGGAGCGCAGGACTCAAACGGCGACTGGATTACGAAAAATTCCATGCGGCAGATAATCGACTCATATCTTCCGGTTGAAAAAGAGACCCTGGACGCATACGGGGCAAAAATGTGGACGGAGCTTTTTCCCCAGAGCGGAGAGCTCTACAAACCAATCCACGGACAAATCTGGCAGTACGGACTCTCGCAGGATTTCGCAAACAAGGTTTCGGACGCGGATGATTTCGTGCACAGGAGCCTGATAGAGTGCATCGTGAATCCACCCGAGGAATTCGACGCACGATGGAACGCGATGGTTGCCTCCCTGAAAGAGATGGGCATGGAAGAAGCCGGCGACAAGCTCTCGGAGATGATTCAGGAAAAACTGAAGCTTTGGGGAGTAACAAGATGAAAGAAGAAAGATGAAAGTGGAAAACGGAGAGTGGAAAGCTGCTTTATCCAGGCGGAACTTGAATTTACCGCCCCACAACTTCCCATTCTACTATGTTGCGTTCCACGGTCGAAAAGTTCACGCCGATTTTGAAGAGCTTCCTCTTGTCCGCTGAATATGCTTTTGCATAGCCCTGCTCCTCTATCTGCTTCAAGGCCTCGCTTGCGGGCACGTCCCGCTTAAACTCAAACACATACACGAAATCTGAGGTCTCAAGTATGCAGTCGGCACGTCCCTTCGCGCTGTGTACCTCCGTCCGTGCATACTTTCCCATCATCGTGAGCGACATGAAGATTACGTTCTGGAAGTTCTGCTCGGTCACTGACTCTGCATCGCTTCCCGCAGGATACGGCAAAAGTGCGAACAGTGCGGTGAACCAGTCCCTCATTCCGTCGGTGTCCCCCTCCTCAACCGCGTCATCCAAAATGTCGATGTTGAACGGCGCGGGCTTGTCCTCTACATGCAGGTAGCTCGGCGCGAGGCTGTTAAGAAAACCGTACTTCACCTCCGCGTTCGGAAAACCGAGCTTGTATGAATTCTGCCTCTGGTTCCAGCCTTTTATCGTGAGATATCCTGACTGGTAGAACAACGGCACCGGGTCCGCGTTTTCAGGCCGATAATCCTTTATGCCGCTCTCGGAGATTTTTATGTCGGAGGACAACTGGCGGATGTCGTAGCTCGATGAACTAAGCTTGTTTATCAAAAAAGTCGGCGTTCCGCTTTCAAACCAGTAGTGGCCGAACCGGTTCTCGTCAAAGCAATGGAGCAGGCTGAAAGGATTGTACATCCCGTCCCCTCCGCCTGAGAAGTGATAGCCGTCGTACATCCTCCTGAGCTCATCAAGACACTCGGTCTCAGAAAGGCCGTTCGCGTCCGCGAGATTTTTTATGTAAGGGGCAAAGTTTTTCTCAAGCTCCTCCTGGGATATGCCGCAGAGCGCGTTGTATTTCGGATTCAGGGAGATGTCCGTAAGCTGGTTCAGGTCGCTGAAGATGCTCACCTTGCTGAACTTGGTCACGCCCGTGAACATGTAGAATTTCAGATATTCATCACAGTCCTTGAGCGTGGCAAAAAACGCCTTGTACAAAGTCCTGTTCGCCTCTTCCCGCTCAGGATGCACCGCCATATTTTTCAAAAGCGGATTGTCATACTCGTCAATAAGCACGACAACTTTCCTGCCAGTTTTTTTTACGGCATTTTCCAAGGCCTTTGCAAATCGGATTGCCAGTGTGGGCTCCTCGTGTGGAAGTCCGTATTTTTCCTCAAAACCGCCCAGCGTTATCCTGAGTTTTTCTGCGAGACCTTCCTTTTCCGTAAACTCACCACTTGCAAGTGAAAAATACAAAACCGGATGTTCCGCCCACGGCTCCTTGCTCCCGGACTCAAGTTTTTCAATCTCAAGCCCGCTAAACAAATCTTTTCGTCCGAGAAAATAATATTTGATGGTGGAAAGCAGAAGACTCTTACCGAACCGGCGGGGACGGCTTAAAAAGACTGCGCGGTTTGTTTGTGTCAGTTCATAAATCAGCGAGGTCTTGTCAACATAAATATAATCCCCTTCACGTAGGATGCTAAAATCCTGCACGCCAAGCGGCAAAAGCTGTAACTTTTCCATGAGGACATTATATCATCTATCAGAGAAAAAATCCACAGTCAGATTCAGCGGCAAAAAATCACATCGTGGTGGGCAGAATGTTTTTTATCTCCAGCTTTCCGTCGGTCAGGGGCGCCTCGTAGTATTTTCCCTGGAAATAGAGTCCCGCCTTTTCAATGTAGTCGGTGCCGGGGTCAGCGAAGAGCAGTGCCGATTTCAGCCTTCCGTCCTCCCACGAGAGATTCATCCTCAGGTTTCCCTTGATCGCGACTCCCTTGAGCTCTCCTGTCCTCCATGAGTCGGGAAGAGACGGGAAAAGGTCTATCACCACGCCGTCATCCACAATCTCGCTCTGGACGATCATGCGTGTCATAGCTGTCAGAGCACCGAAGTTGCCGTCAATCTGGAAGGGAGGATGATTGTCGAAAAGATTCGGCAAGGTGGATTTTTTGAAAAGGGACACGAGGGACTTGAACGCATTGTCCTTGTCATGCAGGCTCGCTCGGAAGTTCATAATCCAGGCCTGGGACCAACCCGTATGCCCGCCTCCATTTGCAAGACGCTTTTCAATCGTTGCCTCAGCAGCCTTCGCAAGGTCGGGGGTCCTGTGCAGGTTTATGCTGTGTCCCGGGAAGAGTCCGTAGAGCTGGCTCAGATGCCTGTGTCCCGGCTCAGTCTCCTCACAATCAAAAGGCCACTCGCGGATTGTTCCTTCCTTCGTGATTACAGGTCCCTCAATCTTTGAGAGAATGTCCTGCCAGCGAACCAAATCGGTGCTTGCCTCGGATTTTCCCAAATCAACGGCAGACTGTATGGTCGCGCGGAAAAGATGCTCCAGGATGCGGTTGTCCATATCCGTTCCGGCACTGAAACATCCTGTCTCACCGGAGGGCAGGCGGTATGTGTTTTCAGGAGAGACGGAGGGAGAGACCACAAGATGCTTTCCGTCGGCGGATGGAACAAGGTAATCGGCAAAGAAGTCGCAGGCACGCCGCATAAGCTTGAAATGCTTTTTGAGGAATTTTTTGTCAAGGGTATACTCGTAATGCTCGCGGACATGAGTTGCAAGCCAGGCGGCTCCCAGAACCCAGTAAGTTCCCGGAATCCACATATCCTGAGGCGCGCTGTCACCCCAGATGTCCAGATTGTGATGGGCCACATATCCGTCCGCACCGTACATCACCCGGGCAGTTTTTTTGCCGTGTTTGTATGTCCTTTTCAAAAGTTTGAAGAGCGGCATCTCAAGCTCACCCATGGAGCACATGGACGCGGGCCAGTAATTCATCTCGGTGTTTATGTTGATTGTATACTTTGAGCCCCAGGGAGGGAGAAAATCCTTGTTCCAGAGTCCCTGCAAGGTGGCGGGCAAAGTTCCGGGTTCCCTGCTGCATGAGAGCAGAAGATAGCGTCCGAAGTTCCAGTAAAGCTCGGAAAGCTCAGGACTCTCCGCCCGGGATGCAAGAAGCTCGTCCGTCGGGATGTTCTTTGCAGCCTCATCTTTTCCCTTTCCGGTGAGACTCAGGGAGATTCGCTTATAATATGAAGAGAAATCCTCAATATGGGCACGCTTTTGGTTTTCGTATGATCCGCCGACCGCAAAGCAGAGACGTTTCAAGGCCCTGTCCGTGCACCATCCCAAAAGGGATTTCACCGACCTGCCAGTGTTTCCGCCGCTCCTCCTGTATCCGCCGTTTCTGTACGCGGTCTCTATGTCAAGGTAAAGGGTCACTTCATCGGCAGCCTCGACAATCAGGAAATTTCCCCTCGTGCAGACTTTTCCCCTCGGAACCGATGCCATGAGCATGGCGCAAAAGGGAATGCCGCTGGATGACTGCATTACGATTGTGTCATCCTGCAGTGCGAAGGACTTTCCGCTCAAATCTCCCCTGTCCAGATAAGCACGGAGATATATGCTCTTGGGTGTGGACGCGCTCACATGGATGACCATCACGTCTCCCGGAGCCGAGACAAAGACTTCCCTTGTGTAGCTTATGCTGCTTCCGTGGGTGTTCCTTGAAAGATATGCCGTGCTCGGTGCCTTGGTCTCCGCGCAAAATGTGGTTGTCGCAAGTCCTGTCTCCAAATCCAGCTCACGACGGTAAGCGGTGCATGAGTCAAAGGCTCCCTTTCTGTCAGGCAGGGGTCCCTCAAGTCCGCGGGATTCCTCGGTATAATAATCGATGTGGAGCTCGCCCGCCGTCTGATAAACCGTTTCCTGTGACGGACAGCCGGACATGCACTCAAGGCCAAGCTCCTGAGCCTCCTGCGGGTGACCAGACTTCAAAAGCTCCCGGATTTTTGGAAGATTGGCCCTGCAGCTGCGGTTGTTCCTGTCGCGATAGGGTCCCGACCAGATGGACTCCTCATTCAGCTGTATGATTTCATGCCCGGTCCTTCCGAAAACCATTCCGCCGATGCGTCCGTTTCCCACGGGGAGAGCCTCGTTCCAGTCTTTCGCAGGATTTTTATACCACAGTGTATTCATATCTTTTTTCCCTAAAAATAAAATCCCTGAGCAACAGTGCTATTACTCAGGGAACAAAAAGCATTTTTTTAGAATTTCGCTTTCCTAAGGCGGACTCTCTCAATGTCCTCGCAGAAGAGTTCCCTAAGGTCATTCAGTCCCAGCGCCATAAGGGCCATTCGGTCAATTCCGATTCCCCATGCAGCTACAGGAACGTCAATTCCCATTGCCTTGGTCACCTCAGGACGGAAGATTCCGGAACCTCCGAGCTCGAACCATCCCAGCTTCGGATGCTTTATGTGCACCTCAATGGAAGGCTCTGTGAAGGGGAAGTAACCGGGAACATATTTTACCTCTGTCGCACCGGCAATCTCCACGGCGAACATGCGGAGGAAGCCAAGAAGAGTACGCAGATTCACATTCTCACCCAGAACAATTCCCTCGGTCTGATAGAAGTCGCTCAAGTGAGTGGCGTCAACCTTGTCATAGCGGAAGCAGCGTGCGATTCCGAAATATTTTCCTGGAATCTCGGCCTTGTGCAGCTGATGCGCGCTCAAAACCGTACCCTGGCTTCTCATAATCAGGCGGCGGGTAAACTCATTGTCAAATTCGTAGTTCCATCCGCGGCTGCCTGTGTTTCCTCCGTTTTTATGCACGTTGGCGACATTGGTCAGATACGGCTCCTCAATATAATTTGCGTGAGTCGGATTTTTGATGCGGTACACGTCATGGATGTCGCGGGCTGCATGGAACTGGGGCATGAACAAAGCGTCTCCGTTCCAGAACTCGGTCTCCACAAGGGGTCCGTCAAATTCCTGGAATCCAAGGGCACAAAGCTTGTCCTTTACGCTCTCAAGGAACTGAACATAAGGATTCGTGCGTCCCGGGATGATTCTTGCGGGCGGAATGGATATGTTGTATCCGCGGAAAACACCCTTGCGCCAGTTGCCGGATGCAAGAAGGTCAGGAGTCACCTCACCGTATTCGTTTCCGCTGATTCCTGCCGCCTTAAGCTCAGCAGCGACGCGGGCAAATTCACCCACAAGCTTGGAGACTACGGTTTCCCTTTCGATGGTCTTGAACGGGGTCTCGCTGATTCCACGTTTTTTGGTAAGTCCCGCCATGACCTCTTTCTCGCGGTCGGAAAGCTCGGTCGCCTCAAGGGGAGAATTTTTCTCAACGGCTCTTTTAATAAGGGAGTCAGCTATGGTAAGTCTTTCTGGCAAAGGAGCGCCGGTATAGGAAGCCTTTCCTCCCTCGCCCATGGACAGCACGCCCTCTTTTTTCAGGTTGCCGAATGCGGATCCCACGTCCTTGTTCTCAAGTCCCAGAGCGGATGCAATTTCCTGCATGGTCTTCGCTCCGTTGTCCTTGAGATAAGCGACGATGCGGGGTTCCGCCATCCCCTTGTCAGCCACGGCACGACCGAAATCAGTCAGCTCATAGTAAACATGGGGAGTACGGGACACCTCTTTCAGCAGATTCTTACCCGAAAGCCAGCTGAACGCCTGGTTAGCATGACCTTCCTTATAATTAAGGTCCTTCTGCAGACGTTCAGACGTAAGTTCATCGTCCTGCCCATACCGCAGGAGGACTTTTATCTCAAGCGGATGGAGATTTTTAATAAGTGTTTTAATATCAGTCAATTTTAATTACCAACCCAATGAAAGTCCTAACGAACGTCGTAGCGGACGCATCTTCTGTAGGTGGCCATCCTGAGATCGCGGCCATCCTTGTAGTAGCGGATCCTGTCCTTTCTTACGAAGGTCGGCTTGCGGGTAAACTGATTCTCAATGCCGAATTCCTCAAGAATGGCATCGATTGTATTCATGGCCTCGCCCTGATCGAAACTAGCCGCCATGCATGTGTAATTGATGATGACCTCTCCTGTAAGCGGGGTGTACTCCAAATCAAGGGAAACACTCTTTGCTGTCGGGTGAAAGTCAGCGTAGTTGTCGTCAAGCTGGCGAACCTGTGTGGAGATATCCACCTTCGGATTTGCGGCATCTTCCGTGCTGGTCTGCGCGAACACGACACCAACTGCAAGCAGGGCGACTGTACATAATGCGAATATCTTTTTCATAATCTCCTCCTAAAGAAACCTCAATAGTAAATCAGTAGTTACTGTACATTACTATTTTATCAGTTTCTAGAAAAAAATCAAGGTCTACAACGTATTGACCTTCAAATATATAAATACGCGGATTCTGAATAAGTAACACCTTTCCAAAAATTTCTTTCGGTTTATTTTTGGTCTGCGTGCGCCAGTATTCCCTGACCGCGTTTTTCAAAGCTTCCGAACAGGCCTTTTTTATGCCCTCAAAACCGTCCTCGACAGGAGCCTGCCCGTGTCCCGAAACCTTCGGATGCCGGATAGAGCGCCATCTTTCAAAAGCCAGCCTCTGGACCTCCGTTCTCTCGCATTCCACCCACACAAGGAGCTTGTTCTCCTTTGGAAGCGGCTCCCTGTAGAAAATAGGGTTCACCCTCGCGTCCAGCTTGCCCAGCTCCTCAAATTCAAAGAACTCGGCGACCCTGCGCGTCTTGTCGTAAGGAACATAGTCGAATGCCCATCCGTTTATCATTCCGTTCACCAAAAATGGTCCTATCTCCTTGGCCCTGTCAATGGCAAACCGGAATATGGAAATGTCCCGCTCGACTGCTTCTGCCTGTAATGATTTTTCTGATTTATCCCCTGTGATATTTTCGGCTGATCTGCCCCCGGATTTCTCATTATTATTGAAATCTTCCTCGGAAACGACAGGTTTTTCACCATCATCCTCAAAGCGCCCCGGAAAAGGATCCAGCTCCGACCACACCTGAATCCTGAGAGAATCCTTCTGGGAGGGAGTCTGCGCGTAGGACCGATGCGCGGGCAAAAATGCAAGGGCAAAAACGGCAGAAAGAGAAATTAGCGATGTCCTCAGCGTCTGTAAGCGTCTTTCCATACTCTAATCGGGTGAATCCCCATCCTGATTACGATATACGCCCATCCGATCATCAGACCGAACAGGTGCGCGAAATGGGCTGTTCCTCCGCTGTCCGTGAACTGCCCCACAAATTCAATAACAAAATAAATCACAATAAGTAACGGTGCCGGCACAGGCAAAATCCCCCAGATAAAAATGGTGGACCTGGGGAAGAACACCGCGTAGGCAAGCAGCACTGAATAAACCGCCCCGCTCGCACCTATCAGCGGAATATACAGATAGAGCGGATTTCCGGTGATTATAAGCATGAGGTATGCGAGCCCCACCGAAAGAAGTCCGTTCAAAACTCCGCAGAGCAGGTAGTATAGAAGAAATTCCCAGCTTCCGGCCTTCCTCTCAATCGGGATGGCAAAAAACAGGAGAGCCAGCATATTGAAGAAGATGTGCTTGAATCCGCCGTGGACGAACATATACGTGAGCGGCTGCCAGAACCAATGCTCCCCGATGAGTCCCGCCGCAGAAATTCCAAGTCTGCCCGTGAGCGAGGGTCTGAGCATGGTCAGTACGAACACGAGCACGTTCAGCGCAATCACCGTGAGACTTGCATTAAAGTAAGTGTAGCGGAAAGGTTTTCTTATGGGATTCAACGGAGCCCTTCTTCATTCGTGTGATCCATGGACTCAAGCAATTTCGGATCCGCATAGGTCACGCAGTTTCTTCCGCTCCTTTTTGAGACGTACATCGCCTGGTCAGCCTGGTCCACAAGAACTTTCGCCGATGAGACGGGATTTTCCTCAATGTCGAATACGGAGACCCCGCCGGACACCGTGACCTTCATGTGCTGTCCCTGATAGAAAAAGTCATGGGCCGCAATGTTCTTCCTTATTCTCTCCGCAACTGACACGGCATTCTTCTGGTTCGCCTTGTTCAGGAGCACGGTGAATTCCTCTCCTCCGTAGCGGGAGGCCAAATCCATGGCGCGTATGCTCTTCTTTATGATGCGGGCCACTTCCTGCAGCACGTAATCACCGCAGGCATGTCCGTAAGTGTCGTTGAATTTCTTGAAAAAATCGATGTCGAACATGAGAACGCTGAGGTTCTGTCCGTTGAAAAAGGCGGAGTCCAGCTTGTCCGTGAGGCTGTTGAAAAAGTAATACTTCAGCTTCAGGTGCGTCATCATGTCGGTGGAGGACTGCTCCACGAGGGACGCGTTGTTCACGGCAATGGACGCGAGGGAGGCGATTGTATAAATCTCCTTCTTCTCGTAGTCGTTGTAGCCGCAGTCATTCGGGTCGGTGCTGATTCTCTCGCCCAAAAGCAGAATTCCGTTCAGGTGATTTTTCAGAATCATCGGGACAACAAGAGTAGGATGGACGGACTCAATTATGGCAAGGTCACGGTCTCCCGGAATGAGCTCGCGCAATTCTTCTATTGTATACACTTTTTCCTGGGCGGCACCGATGGCGGACACGAGAGGCGAGTCTATGGGAATGGCGTAGTTGATGGAGGCATCCACCTCAAATCCGTTGTGGTTGCTTCCCAGATACAGCTCACGGCTGTCAACGGAATTCAGGACGAAGACACCGGCTCCAAGAACACGCATCTGAGCCATCGTGATGTAAAGTATGGACTCAATCAGCGTATGAAGCTCCAGAGTGGTGCAGAGAGAACGAGAGATTTCCAAGAGCTGCTGCAGATCATAAATCTGCTTCTCGTACTCGTCTGCCGTCTTGGGGGAGTCAAATGAGGAAATGTCCAATGTCTGTTCCGTCTCCGGTTCTTTCTTCTTCTTAGCCATCCGTTACTTCTCTATGTTACTTATGATAACATAATTTTTCATAATTTCAAGGAAAACTTGCCACAATCCGTGCTCTTTTTCCATGGTCTCCGTGTTCAGGCGGTTCCTTGACGAGAGGGTAAGCACCTTAAGGTTCTCGATGATGTCGGAATGCGCCTTTTTCGCCTCAAGCATGAGCTCGCCGGTAATCTTGTAGACATGGAATACATGGTTCACCTCGGCCTGGATCAAGTCCTTGGCGGTCTTGTTGATTTTGTCAACCAGCTCCTTGAGTCTTCCCACGAACACATTGTCCTTGTGGCTGTCCTTTATCATGCTGTTGATTACGGTCTCATCGAATTCTCCATTGCGCTGGAACTTCTCCTCGAAATTCTTGATTATCTCCATGGTCTCGTTCATGGCATATACATAGGAAGAGAATTCACTCTTGTAGGCCGGATTCGTAAAATATCCTTCTATTACAATGTCATTCAGAAGAGGCTTCACGTGATCCTCATAATAGAGGCGGATGAAGTTCTTGAGAATCTGCATGGGCATGGTGAACATGAACGCCGATGGAGTGCTCTGCATAAGGAGACTGTTAAGCTCGGAATTGTAGCCGGCAACAGGAACGATCGCGTTGTCGGGGAAAAGCTGGTGCAGCTCCGTGCTGATTTTCTCATCCTGAAGCTCACCCTTGATTCTCGCGCTGTCCACCTGGAAACGGTTCTCAAGGTAGTCCGCGTACTTCGCCTTGGAGTTCTCCTGATAGAGCGCCTTTTTAGGCTCGTATGACGGATCCTTCTTGGAAATTCTCACGAGGTTCCTCAGGTTGTCGGCGGTGAAGACATGCTTCATAAGGCTTTGTATTTTCCTCATGTTGGCAAGGAAGTTCTCAGAGACCTCTGTGGCCGAGTCAACCTTGTTGTAGAGCTTGTAGAGTGCGACCACGGCGTTGCAGGTTGATTTGGAGACATCCATTCCGGCGGTCACGTAATAAAGGTCCTCCAGATAGTTCTCAACGAGCTCGGTAGCCACGGGCTGGAACTTGGGCGTGGTAATGGTAGAGTAATTCGGGTCGAAAATATGAAGCACGGTCACATAGGGATACTTGCACACGTCATAAAGCTGCTTGATGTTGTCCAGGACCTGATCGATTTTCACGAATTCAGGTGCGCTCAGATATTTGATTGCCCTCTCAAGCTGCCTGTGCTGTCCCTCGAAGAAGCGTGAGATGGACTCCTCCTCCCTTGCCGCCTCCTTTCTTGTCTCATAGGCCAGAGACGCGAGTATGTCCTGTGCCTCGGGCGGGAATCCGGTCATGAGAAGCTGCTCGGTGAAGCGGTGGTTGCGCTCCAGGTCCGTGCTGCAGATTGTGTCTGAGAGAACGTCCAGTATGGATTTCGTGTTCTCGAACAAAAGACGCAGAGCCTCAGCGAAGGACTCCAGAATCGCCCCGTCTTTGTAAATCTGGGGATTCGTATTCTTTAATTCTGACTCAATCTTCTTCAAAGCCTGCTTTTGCTTCACCTCAGGAGAAGACGCCATGAAAATAGACTGAAAAAAATCACTTATACTTTGAAAAAATGACATATCACCACTATCCCTTAAAATTTTTTTGCGGAAACATTCAGACGGTCACCCGCCGAACGACACGCGGTCACTCAGCAAGCTCGCCGGAGAGATAGGGGGCAAAAATCCTACGGTAATCTTCCGCTGTATTGGCCGCCACAACCTGCATTCTGAGCCGGGCACCACCACGGATTCCCGAGCTGTACGAGCAGAATTTTTTCCGCATCTGCATACAGGCGACTTTTTCTCCCTTGTCCTGAATGTTCAGCTCCAGTTCCCTGAATCCGGCACACAGTCTCTCTTTTATTGTTTCGGCAAAATATTCCCCGGTTTTTAGATATTGTATCGTTCTTTTAAATAAAAAAGGATTTCCCATCGCCCCACGCGCAAACATCACGCCGTCCACGCCGGTCTCAACAAGCATTTTCTTCGCCGTCTCCGGGCTGTTCGCATCCCCGCTCCCGAAAACAGGGATTCTTCCCCCGACATTCTCCACCAGACTGCGCTGTATGTCCCAGTCAGCCTTTCCCTCGTAGCCCTGGGCCCTTGTCCTCGCATGGATTGTAATCGCGTCCGCACCGGCTGCAATGGCGGCATCGGATGTTTCCTTCCAGGTCATGTGCTCGGAATCCCACCCGCTGCGAACTTTCACGGTCACGGGAACGGCACCTCTTTCCGGGTGTTTTTCAGAATATTTCAACACGGCGGATTTGACGGCAGAGACAATCGCGTAGAGTCTGTCCGGCTCCCTCGTAAGCACGCTTCCCGCCCCGGACTTCACGATCTTAGGCACGGGACATCCTCCGTTTATGTCGATGCAATCACAGTCGGTCCTCTCAAGAACCATCTCCGCGGCACGGGACATCACGTCAGCATTTCCGCCGAAAATCTGCACGGCGTAGACTCTCTCATTCGGCGCCCGGGTCATAAGCTCCTCTGTCTTTCCCGAACCCCTCGTAAGGGCCTCAGCCGAAACCATCTCCGTAGTGCACATGGCGGCCCCCTGCTCGACACAAAGCGAACGGAAAGCCCTGTCACTGTAACCGGCTATGGGCGCGAGGAAAATATTTCCCGGAACCAGAAGGCTCCCGATTTTTACCGGGTGATACAAATCCGCCATTTTTATTCGGGCAGATTGAAGAACTTACAGCTGTTTGTCCAAAGCTGCGCGCTCAGCTGCTCAAGGTCCATCTTCAGCATCTCCGCAAGGAATTTCGCCGTGGAGACGAGGTTTGCGGGCATGGTCCTGGCCTTTTTCTTTCCGTTTCCCTTGATGTCGGCGGGCGGCATGAAAGGACTCTCGGTCTCAATCAGGATGCGGTCCTGGGGTACGTTCAGTACGGTCTCGTGCAGGTTCTTTGCGTTGCGGTACGTCAGGTTTCCGGCGAAAGAGAAATATACGTTCATTCCCTCCGCAAGACACCTTTTCGCATAGGCCGCGTCCTCGCTGTAGCAATGGAAGACAACACCCTTGTCGGGCATACGGATTTTGAGGATGTCGAAGATGTCCTTTCCGGCGTTCCTGTTGTGGATTATTACCGGGAAACCGAGTGCCTGCGCGAGCTCCAGCTGGGTGATGAAAAGCTCAATCTGGCTGTGCTTGTCACCGAACTCCTTGAAATAGTCAAGGCCGGTCTCACCTATGGCGACCACATTAGGCAGCTTCACGCTCTCCTGAATCGTCTTTATCCAGTCGTTTCCGGGAGCCCTCACCTCCGAGGGACCGACTCCGACCGCATGATACACACCCCTCGACTCCTTCAGGGCGTTGTACTCCCTCTTGAAATCCTTGAGGCCGTTGTTGATGCTTATAATCCTCGTGACCCCCTCTCTCTTCGCCTGCTGAATGACCCTGAACTGTTCCACCGGGTCATCGTATATCAACCCGATATGGGCATGAGTATCAAAAAACTGCATTTCCTACTTCCTTATTTCGGCTCCCTTAAAAAAACCTGTATTATGAGAAGGTCCAAAAACCAGAGTTTTCAGACGCAACGATAAATTAGGAACCTCCAAAAACGAATTTTCAGAGGTTCCCCCAAAGCGGCCGATTTTCCACCAGTCCGCCAACGTGAATACTAAACATATAAAACAAACATGGACCAAGGGATGTTTCAAATTTTAAAGCTTCCCATTAATCAATGTTCCCTAACTCTCCGATAAGAATAACACATGATTGGCATCAAGTCAAATGTTTTTTGCTCAACATGAGAAATTTTAGCTCAGGCATAAAAATATTTCATTTATTACGGTTTATTATTTGACATTAACAAGGCTGATATGATATACTGATTTTGCAGATTGTGAAGGAGTTTTCTGTGGCTAGAACACGCAGGTACAATAGACAGGACAATGGTCTCTTTTCGAAGATGGCACATGGGTTGGGTGCGTTTTTCGCACTTTTGGGACGCGGCATTGCTAAGGCATTCCACGCTTTCGACCAAAAACTGACCATAATGGTCGTACCTCATTCCAACGGAAAGGTCCTTAATATCCGTACAAACACTTTTGCAATAGCCATAGGAGTGCTTGTAATCGCCGGTATCTGCATCACCTTCATACCATTCTCCAAACATTCAACGGGAAACGGTCTTGAAATCAGCAGGCTCAGGGAAGAGAACAGGGACACCCTCGCCAGCCTTGACGAGCTCAGGGACGAGAACAACAACCTTCTCCAGACCGCAAAACGATTTCAGAATTCTTTAAGCCATGCACTTTCCCTCCTCGGAATCAACCAGAGCGAAAACATCACGAAGACAACAGGCGGAAACAGCGATCTCGCCTCCATTTTTGACACGCAGGACCTTGCGTCAGGAACACTTAAAGAGACAGCAGACATCAAACAGCTCACGTCGTACCTTGAGAGTGCGGTGCAGCCCGTGGAGCAGATAGGAAAGATGCTTGAGAGCCAGGGAGAGCTTTTCTCCGACATTCCGAGCATCTGGCCGGTAAAGAACGGAATCGGCCACATCTCCATGGCATTCGGACAGAACGTGCACCCGATCAAGGGAACTTGGTACATCCACCGCGGAATAGACTTCAGCACATACCGCAGCGGAGACGGAGTTGTTGCAACGGCAAACGGACAGGTAGCAGGAGTCGGATTTGACAGTGGTTTCGGAAACTACGTCATTATTAAGCACAAGCACGGAATTTACACACGTTACGCCCACCTCGGCACAATCCGCGTACAGAAGGGCGACCAGGTGTCACAGCGAGATGTCATAGGAACCATCGGAAACACAGGTATTTCCACTGGACCTCACCTGCACTATGAGATTCACATCGGTTCTGACGTTGTAGATCCCGCAAAATATATCAACATTAAATAGATGGCATTTATTAACGAAGATATTTCTATCAACAGCATTATAGGCAGGGGCTCCACAATAAAGGGAGACATGAAGATCAGCGGATTCATGCGCATTGACGGTGACTTGGACGGAAACTTGGAGACTACCGGCAATGTCATAGTAGGTGAGTTCGCCAGAATCAACGGCAATATCACGGCAAAATCCGCCACAATAAGCGGAGTGGTAAAAGGAAACATAATCGCCCCTGAATCAGTGCACTTAATGTCATCCAGCGCGGTAATCGGGGACATACAGACACACAGGCTCCAGGCCGACAACAACGTGATTCTCCACGGTCACTGCATTTCACTCAAGGATGAATCGGCCTACGACGAGGCGGTCAACTCATGGCAGGACGCACAGGCCATCGCATCAAGATCCATTCTCCAGAACATTCACATCTCATTGGACAGCACGGTCTTCAACTCCGACCTGCATTCAGGGATTTCCATTGCAGACTCATCCACAGGCAGCTCGAATTTTTAGGCAGGAGAAAATCCGCTTATGGAAGGAGTCGACGCATTAAATTCCGGTCTTTATTTTAGCGCCGCACAGGCAGCCGCCAATGAAGCCGCAAGAAAAGCCAATCAGGAGAAAAAGACACAGAAGGTAAAAAAACCGGCCTTCTCTTCCGTGTTTGAAAAATCCAGGATTGAGCACGAGCTTGAGATGGACGGACTGCCCCCTGAGATTGCGGGAATGGAGACCGAGGAAGCTGTAATTTTTCTTAAAGACGCCGCTGATATGGCCGCGGAAAAACTAAAGGCCTCCCAGATGCCGGAAAATTTCGCCGATTACAGGAAAAAAGTCAGCCAGTTCATGCGTTATATAGTAAAAACAAATTTTTCGGTTGAGTCCCGCGCGCGAGCTCCCAAACGGGGAAGAAAAATGTCCCCTCAGGTTCAGGTCGTGGTAATCAACCAAAAGCTCGATGAGGTCGCACAGTGGCTCCTTCACAGCCATTCGGACACTCTCGGTATGCTTGCAAAAATTGAGGAAATAAACGGTCTTCTGGTGGATTTGCTTGCCACATGAGACCTAAAACAAGGGGATAGAGATGTCAGACATTTTTGAACAGGACATTGATGCCGAAGACGAAGACATTATGGCTCTGGAAGACAACGATGCTTCCGCGCAGACTTTCTCAAAGAATTTCGTCTTTCCAAAGGATTTATACAAGCTCAAGCTGGAATACTCATGCGAGGGGATTTACGCACAGTTTCCCGAGGGCACGGATCCTAAACCCGGCGATTACGTCCTTGTCCCGACCAGATACGGCGACGACCTCGCGAAAAACCTCGGCAGAGCAGAAAAACCGATCGGCATAAAACCCAACGACATAGTGCAGGTGACACGGCTTGCGAACGAAAGCGACCTTAAGCACGCGGAGGAACTCGTGGAAAAGGAAGCGCAGGCATTCGACATCTTCCGCGAAAAGGTAAAGGTGCACCATCTGGACATGAAGCTGATTACTGTGCATTTCCTCGTGGGAGAGCCCAAGGCGCTCTTTTTCTTCTCAAGCGACAACCGTGTGGACTTCCGCGAGCTGGTAAAGGATTTGGTCTCAATCTTCAAGATGCGCATAGAGCTCAGGCAGATCGGTGTACGCGATGAAAGCCGCATCACAGGAGGGCTCGGAGTCTGTGGCCGTCCATATTGCTGCAATCAGGTGAGCGACAAACTTCGCCCCGTAAGCATACGCATGGCAAAGGACCAGAACCTGAGCTTGAATTCCATGAAAATCAGCGGACAGTGCGGAAGACTTCTGTGCTGCCTCAGCTATGAATACGACTGGTACGCCGAGGCAAGGAAAAAACTACCCAACGAGGGAATCCGCCTTGTATACGACGGAACGAATTTCAGGGTGACTGAAGTGAACCCGATCACGTCCATGGTAAAAATGAGCGGCGAGGACGGAAGACTCCTTGAGGTAAACGCCAAGCGATTCATAAGAAAAGGCTCGCGCTGGGAAATCAAGGACTCCATAGGCGACGAAAGATAGTCAAACCGACCGCGGATCAGTCAGCTCCCGACTGATTTTCAGCGGCCGCGGCCTCCTCCTCCATCATCTTCTTCTCAAGCTCTTCCTCTGTCGGATAAGCATAGAGCAGGTTCACGAAAACCGTAGTGCAGTCAGGAACATGGATGGCCCACTCCACGTTGATGGACTTTATGTTCAGGTCAGGCTGCACGGGAGCAAGGTTGTCCTTCATTCCGCGGCAGATTTCCTTGGCGATGCTGTCCGTCGGCTCTCCCTTGACCCATTCTGAGTCGGCAAGAGTGGAAAGATGCTGATAGATGAAAGCTGCGTCCAAAGGCGCGTAACGGTTGATTTCGGATTTCCTGAGCTGAAAGCGGATCTTCAGGTCCCAGTCCTCGGTCTTTCCGAATCTCTCCACCGGATAGCTGTAATGGACGTTGATGTCCGAATAATCCAGCTCCTCATTGAAGAAATGCGCGAGTACCTTTCCGTTTTTATAAGAACTGGTCACATTGACCTTTTCACCGTTAATAAAATTCTCTGAATCCTGCAAGCTTCGCTCGTATTTTTCTTTAAGTGTCATCAAAAAACTCCTTCTTTAAATGTACCAGTAGACTTTTCAGTTGTCAACCACTTAGACCGCCGTATGCGGATTTTTTCGGGAATACCCCCCCCGCCGGCAGATGTCCTACTCAAGCTCGTATTCGGCGATGGACCAGAAATTCCTTCCGCCCGTCTCCTTTACGCTCACCCTAAGCCTCGTCGCCGTCTCAGGAATCATTACGCTTCCCTCAAAGACACCCTTGCCCTTGTTCTCAAGATAGTTCCACTCCACCTTGTCCTTGGCGGAATCATCGATCAGCACGGCGACAAAAGACTTGGGAGTCCTGACAGTAAAAGAAACCTCGCTTCCTTTCTTAAGGGGAGCAAACACCGGTGTCTCCACAATGCCGTCCTTCGCAAGGCCATAGTTTGAGAAAATCTGCGGAAATCTCTCGGTGCCCGCGCTTGTAGAGCTCACGAGGAAACTGCCGAGGTACACAGCCTTCTCCGGATGATTGGCAAAGAGCTGCACTTTATAAAGCCCGGCTTCCGGGAAACTCAGGTAGAGCTTGGCATCCGGGGAAATCCCCTGCACGAAATGAAATGCGTTCTCCGCGTCCCGGGACGATTCCACCGACCTCACGGAGCAGGAGAATCCTATGTCCTTGTTCAGCTGGGTAAAATCATAGCTCAAACTTCCCTCGCAGCTTACGATCCTTCCCAGAGTCTCCTCCCATCTCTCCACTTCGTCAAAGAAAGCGGGTCTCAGATCGGGCAGACACAGGAACTCACCCCTGCTCACGGGCTCCTCAAGCAGCTGGTCCGAAGCGGATTCCGGAAAATGCGTGTAGATGAAAGACTCCGGGCATGCGAAGAGCCAGTCGGTGCCGTACTCCTTGACGGTGCTGCCTCCTACCATGTGTCCTCCGTTCCATGTCACGTCAACCAGATAATCCTTCTCGCCTATAGTGACGATGTTCCACGTGTGGTTGCTTGAGAGAGTGACGGAGCTTTCCTTATCCAGAGATGTGCTTGCCCCCCTCGCGTAACCACGGACACTGCGGCACTTGATTCCGGTCGCATCACAGAGCTTCAAAAACACGGCGGAAAAACCGTCGCTCACGGCACGTCCCTTCGAAAGCACGTCGCTGTACTTTTGCCTCGGGATTTTTCGCGAAAGATATGCGTCCACGTCATAGTCCAGTGTCATGGCAACTATGTCGTTTATCATCTTCACCTTCTGGAAATCATTTCCCGCGTTCTCATTGATGACCTTCGCCACCTCCGAAATGTATGCGTCGGCATTTTTCAGTCTCAGCTTATCCGTCTCTCCCCCACGCAGCTCAAGCATAAGAGGATCGGGATCTGATGTACGCCAGGACTGCACGTCAGCGTATGCCGACCTGTCCACCGGGAAGATCGGGCGGGGAGCCGCCTGTTCGGAAGCGGGCTCAATCATCTCTCCGTCAGCCGAAATGCATCCGGCCGGGGTAAAGAACAAAAGCATACCCAGGGTCAGAGACAAAGAGCGAATCATTTTCACCGGGAAAGTTTTCTTCATATTATATTACCTTTATGTTTCCAATTTGTGACGGGAACCCGGAAAAAAATTTTCCATGAGGCTCCGACTCAAGTATATCATTTTTAAAATATAAAATCAAAGATTTTTGGCGTTATTTTATAACTTGACTTGAGATTTATTAAAAATTGATGTAGTATGGAAGTGGTGAAAAAAATTTAAGGGGTTTAGTCAAAATGAATTCTCCAACAGAAATGGCCCGTCTTTATGTTGATGTCGGCTCACAAAAAGCAAAACTACCCGTTGTGAAAATGTTCGTTCTGGCCATCTTTGCCGGAATGTTTATCGCACTCGGAGGCTTCGGAAGCACTGTGGCCTCTTTCCTGGTTCCGGTTCCAGCTCTGGGACGCATTCTCGGAGCATTGATTTTCCCCATCGGACTTATGATGGTCCTGGTCGGAGGAGCGGAACTGTTTACCGGCAACAGCCTCATAATCATGCCCGTACTGCAAAAGCGCGTGTCTGCCTGGCGGATGCTGGTGAACTGGATCGTTGTTTTCCTCGGGAATTTCGTGGGCGGAGTCCTGATAGCATGGCTCGTCACCACAAGCTGCACGGGAGGAAACAGCCCAATCTACGGAGGAGCCCTCGCGCAGAACCTGATTGACACCGCGACATCCAAGGTGAACCTCAGCTTCGTGGATGCTTTCGTCCGTGGAATCCTCTGTAACTTCATGGTCTGTATGGCTGTGTGGGTAGCACTCGCGGCATCCGACCTCGGTGGAAAAATCGCGGCCCTCTATCTGCCCATCGTGCTTTTCGTCCTCTGCGGATTCGAGCACTGCGTCGCAAACATGTACTTCATCCCGGCGGGTCTTTTCACCAGCATGAAATCTGGTCTGCCGGTCCTCGGAACTGAGGGACTCTCATGGATTACCTTCTTCACAAAGAATCTTCTGCCCGTCACCCTGGGCAACGTCGTGGGAGGCGCCGTAATCACCGGTCTCGGATACTGGTTCGTCTATCTTAAGGGCAACGCCGAATAAAAATCAAGAACCCCTCCACAAGGCATACAGCTCTCATGGAGGGGCTTATTTTGTCACACTAAGGAATCAGCTCATTTCTTGAAGTAGCTGTCAAACTCATCGGACGGCTTTGCGGTATAGGGCTCGCCGGCTGATTTCTGCTCGAAACTTCCGCCGTTTCCCTCGGGGATGATTGCCGCACATATAACATACCCGATGATTCCCCCGAAGAATGCCGTAAACACCGTGATAAGCGCCCAGACTACCCTGATGATCGTAACGTCGATGCCGAAATAATCTGAAAGTCCGCCGCAAACACCGCAGAACACCTTGTTTTGTGTTGACCTATAAAGTTTTTTGTTGCTCATAATAGCTCCTCCTATGTATTTTCCGTTTGATTCAGGCAATGCCTAAACCGTTTCTCTCATGTCTATCTTGACCAGACCCATTCCGCAGCTCGCCTCAATGTGATTGGGCTTTTTCTCGCTGCAAGAAAGCTTTCCGATTCCGTTCTTCTGGATTTTGTTGAACTGAACCGAACCGAGTCCCACCGACGCCGCGAACGAGTAGTCGCTCTCCTTTCCGGTAAGATTCATCTGGAGCTTGCCCATTCCGCAATCAGCGGCGACTCTTCCCGAAATGGTTCCCGTATACTCAAGGTTTCCCATTCCGCAGGCGACCTTTCCGCTTCCACCGAACACAGTGTCCAGGACAAGATTTCCGGCTCCTACGTTCAGGTTGATTTTCTCGGCCCTAAGACGCAACTTGCTGCTCGTGAGCGTACCTGCTCCAAGATTCACCTTGAAAAGATCCAGCTTTGCACCCTCGGGAACCTTGATCAGAATGCGCGGGGGAACCTTCTCCGAGTTGTTCTTGCGCATCCAGAACGTGAAGTTCCTGTAAGTCGCGTTGTTCCTGATAGAGAGGGTTCCGAGCCCTGAAAGTCCCACGGTGATGTCCCCTGCCTCCATGTTCTTGTACTCGACCGAGTAGGAATCTCCCGTGGTAATGACCGCCTCTGCCGCACCGATGGAGATGTCAAGCGAGCGCACCTCGGAATCCTTGAATGAACCGTATGAACCGTGTCCGTCCTGATTCTCGCGGGGCCTGTAGATTTCCGGCACGCTGACAAAACGCTCCAGAATGGTCTTCGCCAGCTCCTGCGGTGTTCCAAGGCTCGCCATCACCTCGTCATCATTATCAGCATCCTCGAAATATCCCTTGAAATATTCCAGCGCCTCAACCTGCTCCGCATCAGGCAGGGACCTAAGCTCGCTCTTGAGCTCCGACAAATATTTCTCTCTCGTCATCTTCCAGCTCCTAAAATCCCGTTGACTTTCGCAACGTAAGTATTCCAGTCCACCTTATAGGACTCCAGCTCGGACTTTCCCTGTCCTGAAATCTTATAATAGCGTCTGTTCCGCCCGTTAAACTCCTGATCATAAGTCTCCAAAAGACCGCCCACCTGCAATCGTCTCAGCACAGGATAAAGGGAACTTTCAGAAACATCCAGCACGGTCCGGACATCCTGCGTAATCTTGTACCCGTAAGTCCCTTCCGCTTCCGCCGAAACAACCGCGAGCACCACGGCATCCAGCAGGGAAGTCCCAGTATTAAACTTCATCGGCCGCCTCCTCAAAGAAAATACCTAGAAACGGTGTAATATCGTTCTCTTGATAATAATATATTGCGAATAATATTATTTGTCAAGTAAATTCATAAAAAAATTTTATTTTTAAAATAGTGCTTGACACTAAAAATAAAATAGCGTACAATATAATTGTAAGAAATCAAAAGGAGGCGACTATGGCACAGATTTATGACTACACGGTAAAAGACGGAAAAGGAAATGACGTGAAACTCAGCCAGTTCAACGGCAAGGTCATGCTCATAGTAAACACTGCGACAGGATGCGGCTTCACCCCGCAATACAAGGGACTCGAAGGACTCTACCAAAAGTATCACGAGAAAGGCCTTGAAATCCTGGACTTCCCCTGCAACCAGTTCGGAAACCAGGCACCCGGAAGCAATGAGGAAATCACACAGTTCTGCACCCTGCACTACAACACCACGTTCCCCCAGCTCGCGAAAATTGAGGTGAACGGAAGCAACGCCGACCCGCTCTACAAATACCTGAAGGAGCAGAAAAAGGGAGTGATCGGAAGCAGCATCAAATGGAACTTCACGAAATTCCTCGTGGACCGCAACGGTACGGTAATCGCAAGGTTCGCCCCCACGGACACGCCCGAAAAAATCGACTCCCACATAGCCGCACTGCTCTAGAATCAAGCGCGTTTTTGTGCTAGAATAGGCTGTACGGACGGACTCTCACCCCCGAAAGCTGGCTGCCGCCAGAAAAACACGGTCAACCGGCTTTCCGGGGTTACATTCCAGCCTGAAGTCTGGAACGCTCCGCGCCCCTGCAATCCGGCGTAAGTCCGAAACCAAAATTTATCCTCAGGAAAATAAACATGGAAAACCAAGACTACAGCTGCCTGAGACTGGACAACCAGCTCTGCTTTCCGCTATATGCATGCTCAAAAGAAATTATCAAGCGGTACAAGCCCTTCTTGGATGAGCTGGACCTGACATACACGCAGTACATCACGATGATGGTTCTCTGGGAAAGAAAGGAGATGAACGTAAAGGAACTCGGCGAGCACCTGTATCTGGACAGCGGAACCCTCACTCCCCTCCTGAAAAAACTTGAGGCAAAAGGCTACATCACGCGGCAAAGGATGAAGACCGACGAAAGGAACGTCCTTATCCAGATTACCCAGGCCGGCGAATACCTCAAGGAAGACGCGGTCCACATCCCGGGAGAAATGTCACAGTGCGTGGATCTTGAGCCGCAGGAAGCAAAGGTGCTCTACATCCTCCTCCGAAAGATACTCAAGCAGCTCAAGGAAGAGGAAGCCATGGAGAGGAATTAGGGCTATTCCTTTTTCTCATATCCGGCGGATTTTTCCAACGCGTCCACTTCTTTTCTGAATTCGGCGTAAGTGTCAAGCCTGTAGCGTTTCGCCTCCTCAAGCTCATCCTCAGCCTCGTCGAAAAGGTTCTTTCTTGCGTAGCATACGGCCAGATTCGCATGGATCTGCGCGATGGAGGGATTCAGCTCAAGGCATTTCTTGAACAAAGGTATGGCCTCGTCAATGCGTCCCTGGGAAAGATAGAGAGAGCCCAGACTCCCGTGCGTGTTCGGATTCTTCGGTGAAATCTCCACAGCCTTTTTGTACATCTCCTCCGCCGTGGCCTCATCTTTTTTGAGACGGTAAATCAAGCCCAGGTTGATGTAGTTGTCCGCGTCCTCCCTGATTGCGAGCGCCTTGTTCCGCCATTCGATCGCACCGTCATAATCACGCTGCTGCGACCGGCAGTTGGAAATCAAAATGTAGATGTCCTCCTTGGGATAAGAGCACTCCACGTCCAGGGCCATTTTATAGGCGTTTTCGGCCAAATCAAACTTTCCCCGCTGAAAATACGAGGCTCCCTGCTGGATGGCCATGTCTCCCTGCTTCACACAGGACGTAAAAATCAGCGCAGATGCCAGAATCAAAGCGGCGAAACCAAAAAATCCGAATCTTCTCATGCCTATAATATAAGTAAAATCCGTGAAAAAGTCCAGTCTCCAGCCTTGCGCGTCCCCATGCCGATTCCCTAAATTTCCTTAAAAATCGTTTGCTTTTTATGTATTTTGGGACTATAATTTATTTTATGGAGATGATTCAAAATATAGTAGAATATTATGACGAACTGTACCCTATTACAGAGAGTCAAAAAAAGTTTTTCAACAAACTCTCAACTGGCTACCATGATCCGGTGAAATTCCTCAGGGTTGGATGCGGCGCGGGACTTTTTGAGCATTTGCTGGCAAGGGAAGGCAAGGACGTGACCGGCATTGAGCACAGCCCGGAGCTTCTTCGTTCGGCGAACCTGAGACGGCGGAACCAGCTTATGTCCATCAGATTTTTCCAGATGTCCATACTCGACATGACACGTTTTCTCGGCAAAGGATTCTACAACGTGATCTACTCGCTCGACAGCCGTATTGTCTTCATACACGACAAGACCTTAATGCGAAAGTTCTTTTTTGACTGCCGCCAGCTCATCTCGGAAAACGGCACCCTGGTTCTCACCCTCCACAACTTCAACCAGCTTTCAAAAGGAGTCAACGAGCTTCCCACGAGAGAAAGCCTCCGGACAAAACTTTTTTCATATATAAGCATACAGACGGACGGCCAGTGGGTCATGGACCAGGAGGTGGAGACAGGAAACGGAAAGATTCTGCCGGTCCTGCAAAAAGAGGAGATTTATCCGCTCACACCAGATGAAATCACCCTGTTCGCGAAGGAAGCAGGATTCAGCCAGGTAAGTCTCTTCTCGGATTTTGAGCTGTCACCTTTCACCGGAAAAGAACAGAGCGTGCTCGCCGTCATCCAGTAAAAGAATCGGTGTCAGAGTTTAAAAATAAATCGGGGGTCTGCATGAGGCCCCCTTTTTTAATCAGCTT
The DNA here is from genome assembly GCA_016288205.1 of Treponema sp. GTDB lineage: Bacteria > Spirochaetota > Spirochaetia > Treponematales > Treponemataceae > Treponema_D. The sequence continues at coordinate 45,608 of JAEEYO010000052.1, forward strand.
ACTGTTTTTAGTCCGCCATTGATTTGTACTCGTCAAATTTGGCCTGAACCTCAGGGTCCTGCTTCTTTCCGCAGAGGCTTACTCCGACCGTTACGACAAGATTGATGATGAACGCGGGCAGAATCTCATACACACCGAAAATGGGATGCACAGTCGCGGGGATTTTGTTCCACACGAGAACCGTAATTCCGGCACAGATGAAACCTGCCACGGCACCTGCGTTTGTAGTGCGTCTCCAGAAAAGTGCGAGGAGAATGATAGGTCCGAGAGTTCCTCCGAATCCAGCCCATGCATAGCTCACGAGAGAGAAGATGGAGCTGTTCTGATCCAGAGAAATGACGAAAGCGATGAGCGCGACCACAAGAACCGTAATGCGGCTCACGTTCAGAACCTGCTTGTCCGTTGCTTTCTTGTTGATGATTCCCTTGAAGATGTCCTGGCTGAAAGAGGATGAGGCAACCAAAAGCTGGCTGTCCGCCGTACTCATGGCAGCGGCAAGGATGGCACAGAGGAAGATTCCGGCAATAAACGGGGGGAACATCGCCTTGAGAGTCTCAGAGAAAACAGTCTCAGCCGCAAAAGTATTCAGCACCGGCGGATTAAGATACTGCTGGAGATAGACTGAACCGAGAGCGCCAACAATAACGGCGACGGAAAGAGCGACAAGAACCCAGACCACGGCTATCCTGCGGCTCACCCTGATTTCCCTGTTGGAGCGGATTCCCATAAAGCGGATTATGAAGTGCGGCATTCCGAAATATCCAAGTCCCCAGACAATGGCAGAGATGGCGGACGTAACGCTGAAGTTTTGGTTCGCGGTAAATGCGGCCTGCATCTTTTCGCTCATCGCATTGAAATCACCACGCATGGCTTTCTCACCGAACTCAGAGACCTTGGCAAGAGCGGCGGAAGGTCCACCGAGGGTCACGAGCATGATAACTCCGGTCAAAAGCAGGGCGACGAACATAAGCGTACCCTGAATGAAGTCTGTGGTACATACCGCGAAATAACCGCCCGTAATCGTGTAGGCAAGAATCACTATGAGACCAAGGACAAGGCCCACGTGGTACTCCAGACCGAACACGGAATTGAAGAGCTTAGCGCACGCCACGAATCCCGACGCGACATAGATTGTAAAGAACAGGATGTTGAAAAGCACGGTGACTGTTCCCAAAATGCGCTTTTTGTCATTGAAACGGTTGTTCAAAAACTCTGGTATGGTGATGGCATTTCCATAAACGATCGTGCACTTGCGAAGACGCTTTGCAACAATCAGCCAGCTCAGATAAGTACCGATGCCAAGACCAAGGGCCGTCCAAAACGCCTCCTTCATTCCGCCAAGGTATGCAAGTCCCGGAAGTCCCATCAAAAGCCAGCCCGACATATCGGATGCCTCAGCGCTCAAAGCCGTAGTCCACGGTCCCATCTTGCGTCCGCCAAGGAAGAAATCCTCCGAGCTGCGGTTCTTTTTCATAAACTTAACGCCTACGAAAATCATCACTCCCAAATAGAGCACAAAGGCTATTATCTGCTGTATCATCGCACCAGACATTTTTAACCCCTCTTCATGTTTTTTTATGCGCCTCTTAAAATCATCGCACGAGGCAAATTCTACTATAAAACGGAAAAATTGTAAAGGGAAACGTACTTATAAAAAGAAACAAAAAAATGCCATGCTGAACGGAGGTCTGGTGTCCAGCATGGCGGGTTAGGTTTTGTTGCATAGTTTTTGCTATGCAGAGGTTTGGTTTAGTCTGCCCCTCTAGACTGTAAAGAGGTCTATCTGTCCACCGATTTTTTCGATGGAGTCCTTCATTTGATTTGAGATATTGCTGAGTGACGCTCCTGTCTCATTGATGCGGTTGGCACCGGCGGACATTTCGGTCATACTCTGCTTGATTACGGTTGAGGAATCCTTGAGCATACGCACTTCGCTCATAATTCTCTCGTTCTTTGCCTGCATTTCCTTTGAGGCCTTGCGGACATCCACGGTACTGTCGTTCATGCCGCGGAGAGCCATGCCGATCTGCTTTGAGCCTGAGTTCTGCTCCTCCATGGCCGCCTTAATCTGTGCGACAAGCTCATCGGTCTCCTTGATTTTGCTGGACACCGCAGCGAATGCGTTACTTGACTCATTGGACGCGGACACAACCTCGGTGATGGAGTCCTTGATGTTGTTCAGCTGTTCACCGATTGTCTTTGACTGCTGGCTTGAAGTCTCGGAAAGCTTACGGATCTCGTCAGCAACGACGCTGAATCCCTTACCGGCCTCTCCCGCGTGGGCAGCCTCAATAGCGGCGTTCATAGCAAGAAGGTTTGTCTGCTCGGCTATGCTTGAGATTGCCTGGTTCGCCTCAACAAGCATCTCTGACTGGCTCTCGATCTGACGGATCCTGTCGTTAACGTCCTGCTGCTTGTTGAACCCTGTCTGCGCGTTTGAAGAAAGAGACGAGAAGGACGCTGCCATTTTGTCCACGGATGTATTTACTGCGGAAATGTTTCCGATCATCTCCTCAACTGCTGTTGAAGCCTCGGACACACCCGCGCTCTGATTCTCAATCATGCTGTCAAGGCCCGTAATGCGCTTGGAGATTTCGTCTACGGCATCGGCAGTCTGGGAAACGGAGTTCACCTGGTTGTTCACCTGTGATGAAATGCCGTCGATATTCGCAAGAATCTCGGTGATAGCGGATGAGGTCTCGTGCGCGCTCGCTGACATGGAAGTACCGGCGGTCGCAAGGTCGTTCTTGGAAGACTTGAGCTCCTGAATCATCTTCTGCATCTTGTCAAGGAAGAGGTCGAACGCAATGATCAGGTCTCCCATCTCGTCGCGGATGAAGAGCTTACAACGCTTGGTCAGATCAGCCTCACCGGTCTCCATCTCCTTGAGGAAGTTGGTTACGTTGTAGATACGCCACATGAGCCAGTTGATGAACTTGTAGCAGAGAATCATCAGGATGACGAACAGTCCGGCAAGAATGGAGATGCTCCAGATGAGGGTCTTTTTCGTGATATTTTTAACGACGGAAAGGGGCTTTGCAATGAAAATCATTCCCTTGACAGAACCGTCCTCATTCGCAAGAGGAGCGTAGGTCGTAAAATACTCAACGCCCTTGATTGTGTTGCGTCCGTCATAACGCTTTCCCTTGTTAAGTACATGGTCAACAATGGCTTTGTTGTCAAGCTTCGTGTTGAGCATTCCCTTGAGTGTAGTGGAAACGCGTGTGTCACCGGCGAAAATCGTACAGTCAACGTTGTATCCGTTGGCCATTACGGTAACTAGATCTTCGGTAGTCAGGTCGTATGCAGTGACCACAGTACCGACAACCTTGCCGTTGAATTTAACCGGAGCCGCATGTGTCATCGCTATGGGGGAGGAGCCTAGTGCCTCGTATGAAGATTTTGCCGTACCCTTCAATGCATTCTGGACGCTGTAAAGGGAAGAAAGATCTGTTCCTGCACTGATCTCATATCCACCGTTCTGGACGACCTTACCCTTTGCGTCGGTAATGGCGGCGAACTCAATGTCCATCTCATCACCAAGGAAGGCAATCTGGCTCTTGATTTTTGCGTTGTCTCCGTTCACAAGGCCGTCAATTACATCCGGGCTGCGGGCGGAAGTCTGGGAGTAAGCTTTCAGGGTCCAGTCCCAGTCCACAAGAATACGCAGGGATCCGTTGTTATTGTGCTCGACCTCACTCTGGACGAAATCATCAAAGCCTTTTTCGAGCATTCCCAAAGAAATGGACAATGCCACGGCGGCCGTAGCTACCAAAACTCCCGCTATAATTCCAAGCAGCTTTATCAGAATCGGAACATTTCGCTTTGCCTTGGTGTCAAAACGATCCAGCTCTTTTGCCATAATCTTCTCCTTTATGATGCTTACCGAAGCAGCAAAAAATCAATTTGGCAGGTCAAATTCAATTTTGGAACCCCGCTGTTCTTTGATTATCGGAATCAAAACCTTACAGCCCCATTTAAAATTTCACCCAGCCGAAACTGAAAGTTAAGTTTTAGTATAACCCAGTAAGTGGAATATGTCAACAATTTTTCAATGGAGCAGCACCGGCGGAGCCAAAAGATACCGGCCAAGAGCAAATTTGACCGGCATAGCTCCGAAAAAAAAATCACACCTTGAACAAATCTATCTGAGTACCGATCTTCTCGATGGAATCCTTAACTTTTCCTGAAATACTGTTCAACGCGTTTCCTGTCTCATTGATTTTTCTCGCGCTCGCACTCATCTCGTCCATGCTGTTCTTCATGGTGATTGAGGAATCCTGCAGTCTCTTTATCTCGTCAAGAATCGCACTGTTTCCGGCGGACATTTCGGATGACGCGCTCCTTACCTCAAGGGTACTGTCGTTCATTCCGCTCAATGCCATGCTGATCTGGTGCGAGCCTGAGTTCTGCTCCTCCATGGCAGCCTTAATCTGCATGACAAGCTGGTCGGTGTCCTTGATTTTGTTCGAAACGGACTCAAATGCCTTGCTTGACTCGCTTGAAGCCTGAACCACATCCCTGATGGAGTCCTTGATGTTCTTGAGCTGGTCTCCGATGGTCTTTGACTGAACCGATGAGGTCTCGGACAATTTGCGAATCTCATCCGCGACAACGGAAAATCCCTTTCCCGCCTCACCCGCGTGCGCTGCCTCAATGGCGGCATTCATGGCAAGGAGGTTCGTCTGCTCTGCTATGGAAGCGATGGCTGAGTTTGCCTCGGCAAGCATCTGGCTCTGGCTCTCAATCTGCTGAATCCTTTCGTTCACGTCCTGCTGCTTTGAGTAACCGGAATTCGCCTCAGACCTCAGACTCTCAAATGAACGCGCCATTATGTCAACCGAGCCGTTTACCGACTTGATGTTTCCGATCATCTCCTCGATCGCGGAAGATGCGTCCGAAACCCTCTCGCTCTGATTTTCGACCATGCGCTCAAGAGACGCTATATTGGAAGAAATCTCATGTACGGCACCGGCGGTCTCCTCAACGCAGGAACTCTGCTCGACAATCTGACCGTGCACATCCTCAATGCTAGCAAGAATCTGTGAGATGGCGGATGTCGTATCCTGTGCGGAAGCGTCCATGTCCTCACCCGCAATGCTGAGCTCATCCTTGGAATTCTTCACGTCCCGGATTATGTTCTGGAGTTTTTCGGCAAAAGTGTTGAATCCTGAAACCACCTGTCCGATCTCGTTGTCCGAGTGGATGTTTATGCGCTTGGTCAAATCCGCGTTTCCAGATGCGATTCCGTTGATTGTGTCCTTCACCAGCTGCAGGGGCCTGAGGGAGCGCACGAGCACGAAAACACCTATGGCAAGAATCATCACGAGAACGACCGTCCCGAAAAGAATCGTGTAATTTCTGATTGTGTTACCCAGAGCGTCAATGAGCTGCCCCGGAATGACGAAGCCGAGTCCCCAGGGAGTGCCAGAGACCCTGCAGTAAACCATGAGATCCTGCTTGCTTCCGGTCCAACCCGTAATCCACGCGTTTCCGTTCTCTCCCGCGAGCATCCTTTTGGTAACGTCAACCAAATCCTTGTGTTCCTCATCCACGGCCAAAAGGAAGTTTCCTCCCTCCTCCGCAGCCGGATGGAAGATGATCGCGCCGTTTCCATCAATCAGGAACTGCCACACTCCGTTCGGAACCTTGAGTTTTTTCACAGGCTCGGCAAGCACCTCATTTTTAATGACTCCGGCCACCATGCCGAAAATATTGCCCTTCGCGTCTTTAAGCGCCGTTGCGACGTGAACTACCCTGTCGCCAGTAGTCTTTGAGACGACCGGATTGTCAATGAACCTTTCCTTTTTGTTCTGCACGATTTCCTGGAAATAATCGCGCTCCCTGATGTCGGTGCGTTTTCCCAAATCAGTGTAGGCAAGTCCGTTTGGTCCCGCAATCATAATGTAGTCGAATTCCTTTGCCCGAAGATTAGCGTTTTGGGCAAGCCACTCACCCGCAAGGTCCACGTCTCCCGCTTCCATTACATCTGCGCCGGTATACACCTGAAGATCCTTGTAATAGCCCTCGACTATCTCCGAGAGCGTCGTATCCACGGAGTTTACCCAGCGAACATAGCTGTCAAGATTTTCGTTGCGTGAATTAGTCTTCGCTATGCCCGAAAGCACGGAAACCTGAACGATTGTAAGAATGGCCACACCGACACCGATTATCGCGATGAGCCTAACCACAAGACTAGATGATTTCTTTGCAATTCCTGCCATTGTTGATTCCTCCTGAACCATGCCCTTCAGTTTTCCTGATTTTGGACGCACGGTTATAACGTTATAATTGAAGGAACTTTTTAACTTAACGGCACATACAAATCCCTCTCTCAATGATTCAATGTGTCAAATCAGACCCGAAAACCGCCATATCAATTTCCGGCCACGGAACCTCATAAAATTTATGATAGCACAGGATTTCAAAATACGCAAGAAAAAAAATTAAGATTTCAGATTTTCTAAAAAAACATTCATATAATATAGAAGAAAATCATCAAAAAACTATGAAATTTCCAGAATATATGATAGAATAACTGGCGGAGATATTTTTATTATGACGATAAATCTCAAAGAAAAAACTCTGGCATTTCTTTCTTTCATCGCCCTGCTGATTACGCTGAACGCCGCATATTCCGCTCTGAACAGAATTCTGCTGAACGAGGAGAAAAGCCGCTACAGTTACATGGCCAGAAACCAGGCGAACTACATCGCGAGCTGCATAGACAAAGTTGTGGTGCGCACATATACCCTGCGCGAGATGGTGAACGAGAACGACGGCGGCTCTGATTTTTTCGACAAGGTTTCCGAGACGATTTTTCAGTCCGTCCTGAGGGACACCGGAATAACGCTCAAAAACATCACGCTGGCTCCGGGCGGCACAGTGGAAAAAGTCTATCCGATCGCAGGAAACGAGTCCTTCATAGGCTTCCATTACACCGACGAGTCCATGCCGGGAAACAAGGAGGCCATTGAGGCCTACAGAACATCACGCACGCTGCTGACGAACCCCTTCAATCTGGTTCAGGGAGGATTCGGAATGGCGGCAAGGACACCGGTTTTCCTAAAAAGGGACGGAAACGATGAATTCTGGGGACTTGTCGCCGCGACAATGGATTTCTCGGATCTGCTAAAGACATTCAGCTTCGAAAACTTCGACAAAATCAACATAAACTACAGGCTCTGGTATGAGGACGACAACGGAAATCCTGTAGTGCTTCATCAAAGCGACGGGGAGCTTGTGGACTCAATCACGGAGGAAGTGAGCATCTTCAACCTGAAATGGAATCTTGAGCTTGCGCCGGAAAAGGGCTGGGTCAACAGAAAGCTGAACAATCTTATCCGCGCGACGATTTTTGTCGTCTCCACGCTTTTTGCCCTGATGCTTCTGCTCGTGTTCCGAATACGGCGGGACGGAAACATCATGCGCTCCCTTGCGGAACATGACAACCTGACGAAATGCTACTCACGCTACTACATGAATTCCTCGATGATTGACATAAAAGACGGCTCGTGGAAGGACCCGGAGGCAAACTACTCCATAGTGATTGTGGACGTGGACAATTTCAAGCAGGTGAACGACACTTACGGACATTTTACCGGCGACCGGGCACTGATTTCCATAGCACGAATCCTGCAGAAAAGCCTTGAGAACCCGAAAAAGGACCGCGTCATAAGGTTCGGCGGCGACGAGTTCCTGATTTTCTACAGTAACGTGGAAAAGAACGACCTGAGAATCAAATTCCAGCAGATTCTTTCGGAAGTAAGCCGTATTAAATTCGATGACATTCCGGAACTGAGGCTCGGAGTAAGCATAGGAGCCGCCATAGCAAGCGACAAGGCATGCACATATCAGGTGCTGATGAAGACTGCGGATGAAAATCTCTACAAAGTGAAGGAAAACGGACGCAACGGATTCTCTTTCGAGTGAGAGCGGTTTCAAGGGCATCAAGAAAAAAACAAGGCCCCGCCGGTCAATGAAAGCTCATCAAGCGACGGAGCCAAAAGACTCATTGTTTTCGCATTACTGCAAGATCAAGCCAGCTACCAAATCTTATTCAGGCTCGCATAGTCAAGGAGTCTCGGAGTTCCGTTTGAATCCGTGACCAAAAGGCCCGCGCTGATCTCATACAATGGCGTGGAAGGACTTACGGCAAGTTCGCTCTGGCTCAAAAGCTTGAGGTTCTTGTCGAAAGAAGCGACCACATACTTGCCGCCCTCTCCCTGAATCACCACGTAATAATTGTTGCCGTGGGAAAGGAACTCGGTGTTCTCGGAAAGCACCTGCTCACTCTGTTTCCTGAGCTCCAGTGTCTCGGAATCAATAAGGCAGAGACGGATTGCTGAATGTCCGTCGTTCACGCCGCACACCGCAAGGAACATCGTATCGTAGAGGTTTGTGCTTCCCTCGTAGTCCAAAGTGATGTTATTTACTATATATACTGTCTTTCCCTTGATCTGCTTCATGGGTGAGCGGAGGATGATGTCTCCGTTCTTTCCGTCCACGGTAATCAGAGTGTAAAGGTCGCGTGAACCGTCCACAACGAAGAGTCCGGTAAGATAGGATGACTTGTCCACCACAGGAACTGCCTCGCCGTTAAGGATTGCCTTGTCAGCCTCAATAGCCTGGCTTTCCTTTCTGACTTCCATATTCTTGCGGTCGGCAATCTTCTGCTCCTCGCTTGAGACTGCGGCGGCCTGCTTCGCTTCCTCGACGTTTCCTTCCTTGCGTTCCTGGGCAGCTTCCTTCTGGGCTTCATGAGCACGTTCCGCGGCATCGGCGGCTTCCCTTTCCTTGATGTCGGTCATGTTCTCGCGGACCTCAATGGCCTTGTCCTCTTCCTGCCTCATCGCCTCAATTACCTTGTCATCGGTGATTGTAGTGGTGTCGACGACGGAAAGTCCTGCCTGCATACTGTTCAGCGGGATGACAATCTGGGTCTTGCCTGCCCAGTCCTCCCAGTTTGTGCTGAGTCCCACCTTGTCCGCATCTAGATAGGCGACTACAGCGGGCTTATATCTTTCCTGGAAGACGGAAATCTGATTGCGGTAAACGGCGTTGTAGACGGTTACGAAAGTTGCGATTGTCTCGGCATCCTCACGGTTATAATCATAGGCCGCCTGCAAAAATCCCGTGACGATCCTGCGGAGGTTCTTGATGTGGTCAACCCCGGCGTTCTCGTTCAGGACCAGAATATCAGCGTCACGACCTTCGGCGACAGAAGGATCCACCACGTGAATCAGACTGTACTTTGCTTTCGGCTCGTAGTATTCTGTCAAATCAACGTCCTGGGCAACATGGCGGCCAAGTCCCGCACCGATGTTCACAATGGCTTCGGCCGTATCAATGTGGGCGTGAGGTCCACCGTAGTTCTCAAACTTTACGGAATCGACGGAACCCGACACCTGCAATTCCACCTCATCAACATTTACGGCAAAGGACGAAAAGACCAGTGTCGCAGTCATAATCAGTGCACAGATTATTTTTTTCATACTTCTTCCTTTATTAAGTTTATATAAAATTATACCAAAAGCACAATATTATTTATAGTATGGAAATGGGAATTTCCAAATATTTTTTTGAACCGAATCAGTATCCGGGCTGAATTATGGTGTTCGGGTCCGCAATCACTTTGTCGTAGACCTTTTCCTTCCACTCCTCCTGGGGAACATCGACAACGCTCACGGAAAAATGCGCCTTTTCACGGTTGAGTTCCTTCGAGGCGGCATCAAGGACAGCTTCGGCAAGACGCTTTTTGATTTCCTCACTGCGTCCGGGATACATTTGAATCGTAATATGCGGCATATAGACTCCTAAATCATTCTAAGAATTTATTTTATTTTCTTCTATTAATAATAGCACAGTTTTATAAATTTGCCACAAAAAACATTATGAATTACGTTAAATTTTATAAGGTCAAAAGTCGAGTTTTTTGAAATATATGCAAAATTGGTGTAAGCGAGGTTCCTGAGGGAAAAAACATCTGCACAAGCGTAGCGCGGAAGCCGTTTTTTCACGCAGGGTTCTCGCTGAAAATCAATTTTTATTTTATGCGATGAAACTCGACATTTAGCCCATAAATAAATTGACAATGGCAAAATGCGGCAATATAATTCTGAAATAAGACGGAGGATTTCATGAAGATTCAAAATCAAATCAGGCAGGAAGCGTTCAAGCCCAGGGACGGATTCATAAAGAGCTACCAGGAGCTGATAAAAAGGACGGTCATTCCGTATCAGTATGACGTGCTCTGGGACAAAGCCGAGGGAAACACGGAAAAAAGCCATGTGGTGAAAAATTTCATCAACGCGGGAAAGGCCGTTGCGGGCGAGGATACCGACGACGGATTTTACGGCATGGTCTTTCAGGACAGCGACGCCGCGAAGTGGATTGAGGCCGTGGCATATTCTCTCTCGATTTTCCCGGACGCAGAGCTTGAGAAATCCGCCGATGAGCTGATTGAAATTATTGCGCGCGCACAGGACAAGGACGGCTACCTTGACACATATTTTACAATCAAGGACAAGGACAAACGCTGGTCGAACCTTTGCGAGGGACATGAGCTTTACTGTTCCGGTCACATGATTGAGGCTGCCTGCGCTTATGCTGAGACCACAGGAAAAACCAAGCTTCTTGACGTGATGCGGAAAAACGTGGAGTGCATTCACCGTGTTTTTCTTGAGGGCGATGATTTTCACAGAAAGGCGGTTCCGGGACATCCCGAGGTGGAGCTTGCCCTGATGAAGATGTACAGGCTGACCGGGGATAAAAAATGCCTTGAGCTTGCGTCTCATTTTGTGGACGAGCGCGGAAAGGATCCTGAGTATTATAAGAAGGAAGTTGCGAGAAGAGACTGGAGCGTATGGGGAAGCGACGGTGCGGACTCAGCCTACATGCAGGCTCATCTTCCGGTAAGGGAGCAGGAGGACGCAAAGGGTCATGCGGTTCGTGCAGTCTATCTTTACACTGCAATGGCTGATCTTGCGTCTGAAATCAATGACGAGAAACTGACCGAGGCATGCAGAAGACTTTGGAAGAGCATTACGGAACGACAGAGCTACGTGAGCGGAGGAATCGGATCGACGAATCTTGGGGAAGCCTTTACCGTGGACTACGACCTTCCTTCCGACACAGCCTACTGCGAGACCTGCGCCGCCATAGGACTCATGTTCTTTGCCTCAAGGATGCTTGAGATGGACGTGGACAGAAGCTATTCCGACCAGATGGAAAAATCCTTCTATAATGCGGTGCTCGCCGGAATGCAGCTTGACGGAAAGAGATTCTTCTATGTAAATCCGCTTGAGGTGATTCCGGGAATCTCCGGTGTGGCTCCGACGCACAAACACACTCTGCCCCAGAGACCCACATGGTATGCCTGTGCCTGCTGCCCGCCGAACGTCGCAAGGCTGCTCTCATCTTTCGGCAAATATGCCTACGGTGAGAATGAGTCCACGGTGTTCTGCCATCTCTTTGCGGCGGGAGAAATCAGCTTCCAGAACGGACTTAAAATCAAATGCGACACGCTTTACCCGGATGGATTTGCAATCAGCTACGAGATTTTGGAAGGAAAAAAGAAAATTGCCATAAGGATTCCGTCTTGGAGCAAATCTTTCGCGCTTACAAAAAATGATGAGCCGCTTCAGTTCACCATGGAAAAAGGATATGCCTATCTCGACGTTAAAGCAGGAGACCGCGTGAAACTTGATCTGGATGAAAGCCCTTACCGAGTGTACCCATCCGCGAAGGTTCCGGCCCTTTCAAATCAGGTCGCAATCTTCCGGGGGCCAGTCCTTTACTGCGGGGAGGGAGCCGACAATGACGGAGACACAATCTCCCTCAGGATGATCCGGGATGGAAAAATCAGCGATGAAGGAAAAATCCCCGGCCTTGAGATTCAGAGTCCCATGCTGAGCGCGGAAGGAATGAGACAGATGCCGCAGGAAGAGCTATATTCAAGCAAGAGACCGGAATACGAGCTAAAGAAAATCAAGCTGATTCCATACTTCGCATGGGGAAACCGTGGAGAAAATCAGATGAGGGTCTGGTTCCCGGAGATGCAGAAGTAGGTCACCGCTTTAAGCAAATCCTTATTTGCCGCTCTCAAGCCTGTCCAAGAGCGCCGTGCATCCTGCGAGAACCTGATCGTAAGTAATGTCAAAGTTGCCGGTATACCAGGGGTCGGCTATGTCCTCGGTGGTGCCGGTAAACTCACGCAGCTTGTAAATCTTGTGGCCGGGGTCTCCGCCGAAAATCATGAGCATGTTTCGGATGTTCGCGCTGTCCATGCCTATGATCAGGTCGAATTTTTCGTAGTCGCTCCGGGTAATCTGGGACGCTCGGTGGGCTCGCATGGGGATTCCCTCCTCCTGCATCTTTCTTCTTGCGGGCGGGTAAGGCGGGTTTCCGATTTCCTCGGTGCTGGTCGCCTTCGAGTCTATGTGGTAGGAACCGTTCAGTCCCCTCTTTTCAACGAGATATTCCATTACGAACTGTGCCATGGGTGAGCGGCAGATGTTTCCGTGGCAGACAAAAAGTATTCTGTTCATTTTTCATTCACTTCCTGAATCCATTATAGCATAAACACATCTGAAAAAATAGACAAAAAAATAATTCTACTATATAATTGTGCTATGAAATCATTTTATTCAAAACAGTTTTTGCTTTTTGTGCGGATCATCTCCGTTTTCTTTATCCTGCTTTTGATTTATTTGACCGGACACGCCGTTTACGATGTTTTTTTCCTGCATGATTATTTATGCACCGTCGGTCTTGTCTGCGGCCCCCTGAGCATACTGATTTTGTCCTTCGTGGTGCTCAAGCCGGAAAAGCTCGCGCTGTTCGTACCGCCACTCATATTTTACTCAATCTCAAATGCCATCGGAAATGCAAATCCCGCCTTCCAGATTATTTTTCTGGAGCTTGCCGTACTCATCCTGTGGATCCGCGGTTTTTTCAGGACTCACAAATCACTCAAAATTGTCGGCCTCATCCTGATTTATCTGGTTCCCATGCTTTTTTACATGCGGCTCGGCTGGAATGAATTTTCAAATCAGCTTCTGGACATCCTTCAAATCATACTGGTGACATCCTGCACGATTTTTATCCTTTATGAATACCTCAAGTCACAGACCGTAAAGGACAAGGTTCTGAATGTAGCCGATTATCCCGAGACCACAGAGCGCGACGCAAAATGGCTTGCACTTGTCCAGCAGGGAGTAAAATATGAGGCGATCGCCATCGACTATGAGCTGACCTTGGGAACCGTCCAGAACAGGCTCAACAAAGTCTATCATATTCTTGAAATAGGCGACCGCATCGGTTTTCTTTCAATTTACTCGAACGCAAAAATCATCTATAAAAAATGATCCTCTTACATGAAAGTGTGGGTCCAGCTGATTGCAATCCGCTTAAAATACCATTCCGTGCCGCTCACCTTTGAGCTCAGCATCTCATGCTCATTTTCGAATTTCGTCTCGAAACTTCTGCGAGTTGAAAAGTCAAATATGCACGAAAGATTGTCCCTTTCCCCCAGCTTGAACTGAGCTACAGGACTTATGGAAATCTCCGGGAAAGCTCCGTCAAAGGTCTCGTCAAATTCTCCGTACACGGATCCGTCGTAATATCCCACGGACTTGAACATGAATCCAACGACACTCAACGGAAGCGGCATCTGATAGGCGATTATTCCCTGAGCCTCATAGGCAAGACCCTGAGCCTTTGTTTTCGTGCACTGCCATTCAAAAAGAGTGTCCTTGTCAACGCCGGCCATCCCCATATAAACGACTGTATACGATGCCATCAAAAGAACGTGGCTCCAGTCACCTGGAATCAATGCCCCAGTGTCAAACTGGAATGTGGCTCCCGCATACAAATCATAATAGGGATTCTTAAAAGTCGAAAGCTTGTCATATTCATGCGTCGTCTTGTTATATTCAGCGGCACCTTCAAGTCCAAGATAATTCCAGCCCCAGCCGATTGATGCCCCCGCACGGAGAATTAAAAACGGAACCGGCACAAACTCCACGCCAAGTTTCGGCCTTATGGAAACCGGAGTCAGCTCAAGCCCACCGCTCACATTTACGCACGCATCCCTCAGAAGCATATTCTCTCCAAGCGGTGTATTGATCTTGTAGAACCCGTTTAAAGTTGTCGCCAACTCCACGCCGTTGAAGGGACCTGTAATCGGGGAAAAATGTGTTCCCCCAGTTATAAAGTCGGATTTGGGATAGTAGGCGAAATCCGTCGTCAAGCTCAGGCTGAAGGGAGACTCTTTCTCCTCCTCCGCAAAAAGCGACGAGACAATCATCATGGCAAAAGCCAGGGCCGTCAGCAAAAATTTGTTTTTTCTCATACTTGATTCTCCTTATAAATCAGTTGAATATATTTATTCTCTACAAGCTTTAGCGCCTGCGACATACTCCGGAAAGCTTAATGATTCCGGCGACGAACGAAAGACATGCAGAGACCAAAAGCACGATATACAGATCCGGCACGAAAAGCCTCACAACCCAAAGAGGAGTGTCCAGCAGAATCTTTGTGAAGGTCAAAAGGAACAGGGGGAACAAAACATAAGCCAGAATGCCCAGGATGATTTTTACCACTCTCCTTTTTTTGCCCTGCGACACAGCATGACGGGATTTAACAGCCCTTATAAAAATAATGAGCGACAGGCAGATTATAAGAAGATAAATGGCGTCATAGAGCAGGTGAAGCTGGACGAATTTATTATGGTTGACATCCTCCACAGACTCTCCCCTTATGAGTGAGACGCTGTCCCAGACTACGTTGTTCATAAGATTGTTCAGCACAAACTCATCGTTTGCATTTATCATAAAACACACGGCAAGCTTCATGTCCGGCAAAATGTACATATAGGTGATTCCGTTCTCAACCTGGCCTCCGTGAAAGACCATAGGATATCCGTTCCACTTCATGTAGTTCCACCCCTTTCCATAATAGGCGTCATATTCCTTTACACCGAGCGGGACATTTTTATACCACATGGAATTTATTGACTCCTGCGTGATGATTCTCTCTCCGTTTTGCGTAAGACCACCGTTAAGGTACATCCTCAGATATTTTCCGTGGTCATCCGGAGTCGAGGCAATATAACCCGCGGGCTCATGGAACCATGATTTTTCGGTTGGAAAAACCGCATCACCTTTTTTGAAAAAACCGAAATAGTTTCTGTTGCCCTTCAAGAGCTTCGGACTGTCCTTTGCCTTCCATGCATTTGCCGTTGAGTCTTCCATACCGAGAGGCTCAAAAACATTGCGTCGGATATAGTCCTCATACGACAGACCGCTCACGGATTCCACTATTTTACCGAGCAAGTCATAATTCACATTCGCATACTCGTATTTTCCATAAGAATCCGTAATCTTCACATTATGAAGCTTGGCATGAGTGTCAAAGCCGCTTGTATGATTCAAGAGCGAAAGCACCGTGACCTTCTTTTCAAACTTATAATCAGGAAGATAGAGAGAAATGTCGTCGGCAAGATTCACAAGCCCCTGCTCGACCAGCTGCATAATGCAGAGCGCGGTATAGGACTTGCTCATTGAGCCTATGAAAAACTGACGGTCAAGGCTGTCACATTCTCCATAGGACTTTTCAAGCAGCGTTTCATCGGGATTTGCCACAAAGACTGCCATTCCGGGAATATGGTAGGCATCAACCATTTTGCCAAGATACTCATCCAGATTTTGAATGGCCTGAGTCTCCGCAAAACAGTTTGCGGCAAAAATAAACGAAAGAATAAAAAATATCTTTTTCATAAGCACCTCACGCCGCAAATTATGATGCATTGAAAAAGATATGGCAATATGAAAATGGGGAACCTAATACGGCTTTATGAGGTACTTAACACGACAAATATTTAACAAGCTCGCTGAGATTTTTCAAGATTGTTTCCGACAAAGCCGCCATCTCTTCATTTTCAGGAAGCAAATCGGGAATCATAACCGGCCTGAGACCACCTCGCGACGCAGCTTTTATTCCATTATATGAGTCTTCCACCGCATAGGATTTTTCAGGCTCCACACCAAGCCCCTCACACGCCGTAAGATAGATGTCCGGCTCCGGCTTGCTCCTTGAAACCATGTCCCCGGTGACGATTTTTTCAAAATAATCCAGAATTCCCGCATCCCTGAGCTGATTTATCACAGTCTGCCTGCGGGTGGAAGTCGCAAGGGCTATTCTTTTGTCCGAGGATTTAAGGAAATCCAGAATTTCTGCCACACCGGTCTTCATCGGGAGCCTGCCGCCGTCATACCTCTCGTGGTACATCTTGGACGCTTCCTTCGCATACACATCGTAGGGAAAATCCTCACCATAGGCTTCCCTCATGATTTCCCTCGTCCTCTCCATCGTGGTTCCTGTACACGCCAAATATGGCTTTTCTATGCCCTTTATTCCATATTTTCCCGCAATTTCCTTCCAGCAGTCAAAAACCGCGCGCTCAGAATCAAAAATCACGCCGTCCATGTCAAAAACCACCGCATCAAACACCTTCATAAGCTGCTCGTGAACCTCTTCTATTTTAGATTTTTGGCTAATTACCCAGTTATATAAAATAAGCTGTCAATCATCTATTTTAATTTCCCCGAGTGCAAAGGCCGCATATCTTTTGGCAAGGGACAAATCATAGCCGGAAAAAGAGTCTCCCCGGTATTCTTCCAGGGCCGATTCCAGCAAGGGAGCAAAATCAGGAGGAAGATTTTTCAAAGCCCACTCCCCGCCTTCCCTCTTTGAAAGCACAAGCCCCTCCTTTTTGAAGGCAAGAACCCGGGAAAGATTCAAAACCAGATAGCACGTGTTCCCGGAAATTTCCTCCTCAGCCCCGCAAACGTCATCCATAATCGACTCAAGATATTTTTCGGGAGGCACATCGGCAAAAAAATCATCAATCTTCATACCGTAAAGGCAGAAGCCTCGCTTTTTCGTAATCATAAAATGGGCGGCAAGATCCACGTCGCAACCCTTCATCTTCTGGACATAATCCGCAGGGTTCTCCCTGTACCAATTCTCATGCATCGCGGAAAAATGCAGGTCAAAGGGAGTCGGAAAGGCAAAAGGCTTGCAGTCTTTTTGAAGAACCACGCTCATCTCAATTCCGCCGTGTCCCTTAAGCCTGCCGCTCCCCCTGCAAAAATCCTCATGCAGACTCAGAATCATGTCCATAAAACGAAGCTTGGTAAAATCAGGAAGGCCCTCCCTCACGCCCACAAGCAAATCCAGATCGCTTGATTTGGGATTGAAGCACCCCATAGAAGCAGAGCCGTGCAGGTACACGCCGAGCAAGTTAGCTTCCAAAATCTCCCGGGCCCCATCAACAAAGCGGGTCAAAATGCCCACGACATTTTCAGGAAGCCCCAGCGCATTTACGTCCATCTCAAAACACATTTTTCAGCGGCTCATTTTGTAGATTTCGTACATGTCATCTTCCTTGAGGAATCTTGCGGATCCCTTGCCGCCGTTTACTCCCACGGCACATTTGTGGGCCATGAGTCTCAAATCATCCTCCGTAGCGTTCACTCCCAGCTCGCGGAGATTTGTCGGCATCTTGATCTCGCGGTAGAAATCCTCCATCGCCTCAATTCCCTTAAGCGCGATTTCCTCATCGCTTCCAGAATTTGCGACACCCATCACGTTAAGGGCATAACGCTTGAACCTCGGAAGACAATTCTTATAAACATAGCGAGCCCAGCTTCCCCAGATTGCGGCAAGTCCCGCACCATGAGCCACGTCGTAAAGTCCTCCAAGCTCGTGCTCCAGTTTGTGGGTCATCCAGTCACCGCCGTCATTTCCGCATCCGGTAAGTCCGTTGTGTGAAAGACTTCCTGCCCACATCACCTCGGCGCGTGCGTCATAATTTTTCGGATCCCTCACAAGAATCCTAGCGTTCTCCTTTACCGTGCGAAGAAGAGCCTCCGCCATGGAATCTGTGAGCTCCATGTTTCCGCCGTTCGTAAAATACCGCTCCATCGTGTGCATCATAATGTCGGTGCATCCACATGCGGTCTGATAATCAGGCAGTGTCATCGTCAGCTCAGGATTCAGGATTGCAAATCGGGGACGGCAGAAATCGCTTGAGTAACCGCGCTTCACAAGTCCCTCTTCCTTTGTGATTACAGAAGAGTCGCTCATCTCGCTTCCGGTCGCGGCAAGGGTCAGAATCACACCGAGTGGCATACACGCCTTTGCCTTTCTCTTGTAATCGTAAAAATCCCAGACATCGCCCTCGTTCATAAGACCATAGCCGATAGCCTTCGCAGAATCAATCGCACTTCCTCCACCGACAGCAAGAAGGAAATCAACTCCCTCTTTTTTGCAAAGCTCTATTCCCTCATACACAAGCCCAAGATGAGGATTCGGAACCGCACCCCCAAGCTTCACATAAGCGATTCCAGCCTTGTCCAAAAGATCCGTCACACGCTGCATCAGGCCCGAGCGGATTACGCTTCCCCCGCCGTAATGAATCAAAACCTTTTTACCGCCGAACTCCTTCACCAAGTCCGCGACTTTTTCCTCAGTGTTCTTTCCGAACACAACCTTCGTAGGCGCAAAATAATTAAAGTCAAACACAAGCTCCCTCCTTTGTTTTCTCTTTGTCACCAGGATTAAATCCATGACCATTACCCTATCCTATAGCAAAAAAAGCCCTTTTGACAAGGTGAGAAAAGTCCGCCGTATTAACAAAAGCGACAAAATCTGATATAGTAAAATATGCCTTTTAAAATTGAACGGAATGACATTACGAATGTCCACACGGAAGCCATAGTCAACACAGCGAATCCAAAACCCATAATCGGAACTGGAACCGACACGGCCATTTATCATGCGGCGGGGATGGAGCAGATGCTTGAGGCACGTCAAAAAATCGGTGAGATAAAAAGGGGCGAGGCGGCGTATACACAGTCATTTAATCTTGCGGCAAACGGCATACGCTACATAATCCACACAGTAGGCGTAAGATGGGAAGGCGGAGAACAGGGGGAGATTGACGTGATGCGGAACTGCTACCGTAACTCCCTCAGACTCGCAGAGGAGCTTAATTGCAAGAGCATTTCCATTCCGCTTCTGGCAACCGGGAATTATGAGTTTCCGAAAGAGACGGCACTAAACATTGCGCTCGATGAAATAAGCCATTTTTTATTTACAAGCGAGATGGAAGTTGTGCTCATTGTCTATGACAAGGAATCTTTTCAGGTCTCAAAAAAAATCTTCGACGGCGTAAAAAGCTTTATAAACGACAATTATATTGCCGACAAATCCGGCGGAAAATCTGATGAAAAATCCGGGCAGGAAACAAAGAAGCATGACGAAGGAAAAATCGTGCCGGCCGTCAAGGATTTTATTTCGCGGACAAAGGACACTCCGAATTTCCAGGACCTCCTGAGGACGTACATACGCGAAAAAAATCTCGACAATCCCACGGTTTACAAACGCTCCCTGATAATCGACAAAAAGCTCTTTTCCAAAATCATCAGCGGACACATACCGAACAAGCGTTCGGCCATGGCACTGGGACTTGCACTTGAGCTGAGCCTGAATGAATATGAGCAATTTCTTGCAACCGCAAACTTCGCGTTGAACCCCTCCAATATGTTCGACACAGTTGTAAAATATTGCGTCCTTCAAAAAATCTACGACATCATGAAAGTTGACTCGCTTCTTTTCCAGATGGACTTGCCCTGCTTCAACGAATAGAAAAGTCGCATTTTCTGCGACCCCACTTTTTTTCCAATAATATATACTCTCATCAAGATTAAACAGGAGGTGTTATGGTCGAAGGATTTTTTGGCGGAAAGTTCATTCCGTTTCACAAAGGTCATCTGTATTGTGTGGACTTTGCCTCGCGTCTCTGCGACAAGGTTTATGTACTTCTTTTTGACAGCCCTGAAAACCGAGGTCTTGAGCACGGGACTAAAATCGACACCATCCTTTCTCTTGAGGCGAGGACGGAGCAGATGCGAAATCTCGTGAAAAAATATTCCAACGTGGAGTTCCGCGTCATAAACACGGACGGATGCCTGAGGGATGACGGCACGGAGGACTGGGACAAGGAAACGCCGCTCGTTCTTAATGCGATCGGAGACAGATTCAAATATGTGTTCAGCTCGGAACCAAGCTACGGTGAGTACTTCAAGCGGGCTTACCCCTGGGCGACTCACATAGTGGTGGATGAAAAAAGAATTCACGTTCCCATCTCAGGAACTGAAGTAAGATTAATGACAATGGAGGAGGCAGCAAAATGGCTGGGGTAAAAGACATCAAGGCTTCTATGAAGTCTTTAAAATGGTACGAGTGGATTATGGCCGCGGTCATGATCGTAATCGCAGGTTTGGCCGTATACAACGGGTTCACTGATCCGAACAGCAAGAATCCAGGATGGCTTACAATCATCAACTTCATTTCTGCAGTCTGCGGAATCTTCTGCGTGTTTCTTACAGCAAAGGCATCCATAAGCAATTTCTGGTTCGCGACCGTAAACACCACCGTCTACATCATCTACCTTGGGTACTGGCACATCTGGGGAACCTTTGCACTGGAGCTTCTGGTTTACTTCCCAATAAACTTCATCTCATGGTTTATCTGGAGCAGGCACAGGGATGAAAAGGAGGAGCACCTTACAAAGTCAAAGCGTCTTCCATGGTATGCTGATCTTGCGGTCGTGGCAGGAGTGGTCGCATTCGCTTTCGTCGCACACGCAATTTTGGTAAGGCTCCACGGAACCGTACCCTGGCTTGACGCCTTCACACTTGCAATAGGAATCGTGGCCGTGGTTCTGGAAATGTTCCGTTACCGGGAGCAGTATGTCCTTTGGATTATCACCGACGTGATTGCGGTCGCCATGTACATACAGCACTTCGATCCCGTATATCTTACCAAAAAATCAATTTATCTGATTGTTGCGGTAATCGGTCTTGCCAACTGGATTAAATTGAACAGGGTGAGAAACAGCGAGAACAAATGAGACAGTGGAACCCATTGAGTAATCCGGCACCTGATTAGTCAGTGGGTTTCTAATTTTCCGCCAGAATTTTTTACGAATCAAACTTGCAGCCGATGAACAAGGCCTTCAAGTCTGCCTTTCCTGTAATGCCGAGCACCGTATAAATGTGCGACAAATCTTTTTTGATCGCACTTTCGCTCACATTGTGGTCAATCGCGAGGGCCTTGATTGTCGTGTTGTTTACGACGATTTCTTTTATGCAGTCTTTCTGACGCTCGGAAAACTTATAATTATCCAGGCTTATGGAAGCGGAATCCTTCTTGTCGTAGGCATGGCGGAACAAAAGATTGATGCATCCGATCGTGCACAGGGAAAAAAGAGTAATGCCGGCATACTCGAAAAACGTTCTTGCACCGAAAGGAATCACAAGGGCGAGCTTTAAAATCTCAAGCGCAAGGTAGAGCGCCAGACGGAGCCGCGAGGTAAATCTGTTTTCCATAAGCAGCAGGATGAAGAGTATGGACGAAAGAAAAAGCGCGGTATAAATTTTCCCGGTGTAGAGATTTGAAAGCACAAGGATTTCAAGTGCCGCATAATAAAAAAAATGATTCCTGTAAAGAAAAAAAGTGATGACGCACAGGATGATTGAGACAACCGTTCCTGCATAAAACACGAGAATTGAAAATGGCATTACGCTCTGAACGGCATAAAAATCCGTAAACAAATTCAGAATCATTACGGACACAAGATATGCGAATCCGATTATTGCCATCAGGCGGAAAGGCTTGTTCAAGAAATTTCTGCAGTTCATAATCCCTATCAGGAGGAGATGCAAAAGCTGAACCTACAACTTCCGCACCTCCTAAATCAAAATCTATTTCTTTGCGAGCTCGGTCACGCTGGTAACGACACCGGCAAGACTCTGCAAATCTGACGGAACAATAATTTTTGTCGCCTGTCCGTTGGCCGCTTTTTCAAATGCCTCAAGACTGCGGAGTTTGAGAACGGCATTGTCCATTCCGGCTTCCTTGAGCATTTTCAGCCCCTCTGCCTTTGCCTGCTGGACCTCACGGATTGCCTCAGCCTCTCCCTTTGCCTTTTGGATCGCGCTTTCCTTCTGAGCCTCAGCCTGCAAAATCATCGCCTGTTTCTGTCCCTCGGCTTCCAGAATCGCGGACTGCTTGTGTCCTTCTGCAATCAGAATCTGCTCACGACGCTCGCGCTCAGCTTTCATCTGTTTTTCCATCGCATCACGGATTGCCTGCGGAGGCTCAATGTTCTTCACCTCAACGCGGTTCACTTTGATTCCCCAGGGATCGGTCGCCTCATCAAGGATGGAGCGCATCTTTGTGTTGATTACGTCACGGCTCGTAAGGGACTCGTCCAGCTCAAGCTCACCGATAATGTTACGCAGGGTGGTCGCGCTCAGGTTCTCCAGTGCGTTGATCGGCTGCTCGACACCATAAGTGTAAAGTTTCGGATCGGTAATCTGGAAATAAACGACAGTGTCTATCTTCATCGTAACATTGTCGCGCGTAATGACAGGCTGCGGCGGAAAATCAAACACCTTTTCCTTGAGCGAAATCTTTCTCGCGATGCGGTCAAAAAACGGCAGCTTAAAATGAAGACCGACATTCCAAGTTCCATGATAAGCTCCCAGACGCTCAATTACGAATGCGTTTGACTGGGACACAATTCTTATGTTCGTTATAATAAGAAGCATAAAAATCACAACCAAAGCGATAATCGCATAAACCATAAAATCCTCCTTTTCGTGCCATTTACAGGCATGACATCAAATTTGTTTTACGTATGCCGTTACGCCGGCAATCTCTTCCACGATACACTTGCTGCCCTCCTCAAGAGTGACGTTCTCTTTTACGGCAGCAGTCCACTCCATGCCATTGATTTTTACGGCTCCCTTTTCCAGTGCAGAAATCCGCTTTGTCACCACGGCAATCTGACCGATCACACGCTCATAATTTGTCGCAATCTTCCTCTGGCTCAACTTTTGCTTTACAATCGGTTTTGTAAAAATCAGCAGAACCATCGCAAGTGCGACGAATATGAACAGCTGTGCGGAAAAAGGAAGCGGCGTGAATGCAAGGAAAACCATTACAAACGCGCTGATTCCGAACCAAATGGTAGTCAGGGAAAGTGTGAGCGACTCAATCACCACGCAGATGATTGTAACCGCGACCCAAACCCAGGGAAGATTATCCCGAAAAACCGAAACAATGCCTTCCATTCGCTTACCTCCATGACTCCATTCTACGGCAAATTCTCCGGCAATGCAACGGTGACAAGGGTTACTTTCGGGGTAACTTTTGTTACTTAGACCTCCCGGCCCCTAGATCCTGATTTTCAGGAACCTGATTGTGTTGATTACCGCACGGATTCCCTCGTCGCACAGAACCGCAATGAAGACGCCGAGCATTCCGAGCTTGAACACAAAGACACACAGAGCCGAAAGACCGACCACGGCGACAGTTCCGAAGCCCTGGGTAAAGAGCATCCATTTTGTGTCACCGTATCCGCGGATTCCGCTTCCAATAATTATGTTCCCCGATTTTCCGAAAAGATTCGCCGCCACAAGGATTATGTAAATCACGGACATCTCAATGACGACCTTGTCCGTCGTAAAAAGACTCAGCGTAAAGCGCGGGAAAATGGAGACAAAAATCAGTGCAAGCGCAGAGACAATGAACGACCACTTTATCGCGGTTCTTACGATTGAGCGGTAAAGATTTTGGTCCTTTGCTCCGGTTGCCTCTCCAGTCAAAGTCAGCGTACCGCTTCCGATCGCGCCGATCACGACGACGAAAACAACTTCCACCGTAAAGACCATGGAATAAATTCCCGCCGCAGTCTCATTGATTGTGTTCAGAATCCTGATGATGCAGAGATTTCCCGCGTTCCAAAGCAAATCCTCAAACGCCGTAGGAATGCCCAGCTTTATGGATTTCAGGTACGGCAGGATTCTTGCGTGAAGGATTGTCTTAAACTTCGGATTCGTGAAAAATTTGTCCCGCCTGGCAATAATCAAAAACAAGAGATAAATTGCTCCGGCATATTCCGCGATTGTCGTTCCAAGTGCGGCTCCGGTAATCTCCATTCTGGGGAATCCGAGGTTTCCGAAAATCAAGAGATAGTCGAGCAGGATGTTCAGGAGCGAGCGGATCAGACCGTACACGACAAGCGGCTTCGTGTTGTTTGATGTCTGGAAGACTACGCTGTAGGAAGCACCGAGTCCTATTATCAAAAACACGGGACTGTATATTCTGGTGTAGGTGACGCAGAGTTTCATTACATTCTGTGAGACTCCCATCACTTTGAAAACCAGAGGGCTGCAGAACATCCAGAAGAAAAAGAGGATAATCGGAATGACGTTGTGGAACTTAATCAGTGACGCGGCGTATTCCTTTGCCTTCTCATTGTTTTTTTCACCGACAGAGTGACTGATTAAAATGGACGCACCCATGGACATGGAAAAAACAAAGGACATCGTAGTCCAGACAGGAGCCGTCGCATTTCCTACCGCACTCATGTACAGAATGTCAAGCCGTCCCAAAAAGATTCTGTCTATGAGCATCTGAATCTGTGAAATCAGATTGCTAAGCATAATCGGGACAAAAATTTTTACCAAGCGATTTTTATAATCTTCTTTAAAGAGCATTTTATCTAGTACCTATCCGTTTAATTTTTTATCAATACTATTTTCTCAAGTCTTCCCATTCGCTTTTCAGCATGCAGCAGGTAAACTCGCCGGAAGTTTTTCCCGTCCTCGGATAAGTGCGTGTTCCCTTGTCGTTGACACACTTCATTCCGATTTTTTTCATCACACCGAAAGACGCGGCATTGTTTGAGTCACACTGAGCGTAGATTTTTTCAATGCCCAGATTTGAGAATCCGAAATCCAGCAGGGCCGACGCAGCTTCGGAAGCAAATCCCTGCCGCCTGTATTTTTTGTTCAGGACCCAGCCCAGAATGCAATGCGTGCGGTCATCGTTGTACTCAATGCCGCATCCACCGATTATCACACCCTCATGCACAATCACGAACTCGTAATTCTTCGGGTTTTCAGACTTCCACTCCTCCGACGCTTTTTTCACGAAGTTTTTTGTCTCCTCAAAAGTCTCGTTCGGAAGCCAGAACATCATCGTGATTTCGCTATCTCCGGCATATTCGTGAATCGCCTCTTCATCACCCATCTGCACAGGTCTCAGCGTGAGTCTTTCAGTTTTTAATTCCATAAGTATTCTCCAAAAAAATCAGGAAGAGCTCTACAGGGTCTCCGGACAGAACAGCTCCACCTGCTCACCAAGAGGTCCATAGAAAAAAGCGATGTGCGCATGAAACTCGGGCTCACTCGGAATCACAATGTCCTTGGGCTTTATAAAAACCTCATAACCCGCTTTCTCTACCTTTGCGGCAAGCTCATCCACACAGTCCGTCGCAAGCGCAAAATGCCTTATCGCGCCCAGCTCAGGTATTCCGTCCCCGTTGCAGAAAATCTCAATGGCCGCAGTTCCGCTCACGAGCATGACACCCTCAGCCCAGCGTCTCTTGATTTTGAAGCCGAGAATCTCCGTGTAAAATCCCACGGCTTTTTCAAACAGAGCCTTGTCCCTACATTTCATTGAAACATGATCAATCGCGCGAATCATATACTCCACCCCTAAAATTAGCATAGCACAAAATTTGCTTACAGCCTAGTAGCGAGCATCTTTAATGCTTTCCGCCCATCAGATTACATCAGATTTTTTCCACTTCGGATTTAAAGAGCTCCACTTCCTTTTCGTACATGGCGATCCCGCTTTTCCAGAAATCCTTTGTGGTGATGTCGAATCCCGCAGACTTGCACAAATCCTCGCAGCTCATGTTTCCGGTGCGCGACAAAAGCTCCTTGTAGGTAGAAGCAAATCCCGCTCCCTCTGATTTTGCCCTTGCATAAAGTCCCGCCGCAAAAAGCTGACCGAACGCATAGGGGAAATTGTAGAAATCCAGGGACGTGCTGTAGTAATGGGATTTCACCGCCCACATATAGTCGTGTCTTTCGGCAAAATTTTTTCCGTCGGCAGTCCGCTCATCGTTGAGTCCCTCGCCGTAGGATTTTTCCTGGGCTTCCTGCATCAGGCGGCAAAAATCATCAGCATTGAGCTCACCTTCCTCACGTCTCTCAAAAACCGCGCGCTCAAAATAAAAGCGGCAGAGAATGTCCACCAGAACCTGGCTCGTGTCCTGCAGGTCCAAATCAATAATCCTGAGCAGATCAAAGCCTGAGACCTGGGAAATCATATCCTGCTTTACGATTGTCTCCGCGAACGTGCTGGCAGTCTCCGCGAGGGTCATCGGATAATCCATGAACGCGACCGGCTTGCCCTTCATGCAGCTGAAATGATAGGCATGTCCGAGCTCGTGCGCCAGAGTGATTATGTCGCTGAACGCACCCGTAAAATTCGAAAGGATGCGGCTCTGATGCCCCTTGGGAAAATCCTCGTCGTATGCGCCACCGACCTTTCCAGAGCGAACCTCCGCGTCAATCCAATTTTTCTCGAAGGCATTTTTCGCAAAGTCCGCCATGTCACCGCTGAATGAACGGTACTCCTTGAGCACATAGTCCCTGGCCTCGTCAAAGCTCCATTTTTTTGAAAGCAGGGATTCGTCACCGCCTCCGTTTGACGAAGGATTTGAAAGAGGAGCAAACAAATCATAAAAGGCAATTCCCGGATGAGAAGGAGTTCCCGCGCTTGTGCTTGCCGTGGATTTTGTCTTACGCAAAAGTTTTGCCTTTGCCTGAAAGTATTCGCGCCACATGGGAAGAGAGTCCTCAATGCTCCCGATCAGTGCGTCAAGGGATTTTCTGCTCAACCGGCTTGAGGCAAGTGCCCTGTCAATCGCGGATGGGAAATGACGACGCTGATTCAGAGTCACGGTCTCGCCCTTCAGATTGTTGAGCGATGCCGCAAACGCAATCCGGTTCTGGTCAAGCAGACTGATTTCTTTTTCCCATGATGATTTTCTCAAATCCGGATCCGCATCATAAGCGTCATTCCTGAGCTCATTGAAAGTCTTTCCGTTTTCATCCTTGAGGTTCGAAATAATCTGCTCGTGAAGACGGTCCCACGCGTTTCCGCCAGTCCGCTGCAAGTCCGAGGCAAGGTTCTCCTCCTGGGGCGACATCTTGTGCTTTGTTTCCTCCAGGATTTCCTCAAGCAGATATTTGTAATCGGCAAAGTCCGGGTAATCGGTATAGAACTGAGGAAGCACCGACTGATGGGCCAAAAGCTGCATGGAAAATTTCAGCTCCTGTTGTTCAAGGCGCAGGGTCATTTTGTCCACCACGGAAATATTGTTGAGATAGGCGGGCGAGGTTGTGTCCGTCGAATAGATTATGTAGGCATAGGCGTTGAGCGTGCGTGCCAAAGCAAGGGTCTCGTCCTCCGCCTTGAGATACTGTGAGAGCCATTTCGCAAAATCAAAGTTGGAATTTGCTTCCCTTGTGAATTTATCCGCGGTCTCCAAAAGCGAGTCCAGAGAATCCATTCCGGCAGAATAATCAGAAAGAGCCTTTTTATATTCTTCGGAATCCAGTCCCGAAAAAATTGCGTCCAGATTCCAGCGAGGTATTGAGTTAGTGTTCTTCATATCTTCTAATATACCACAAAAGCGATTTTCCGAAAAGAGATGGGAACATCTAAAAATGTCCAGATTTTTTAACGCGCCCCCTTTCTTTACATAATGTAAATTTAAGTTTTTTATATTGACATTTTGTAAATTCGTTCTATAATTGAAATCAGAAAGACAGATTTTGATGGAGGTTGGCATGAAGGATGTGTTGAAATATCTCAGGCAGACAGGCGGTTTTACTCAGGCGGTTGCGGCCAAGATGCTGGGTGTCTCTCGGCAGTCGTACAGCAAGTATGAAAATGGGACGGTTGTACCATCGGACGCACTTGTGGCAAAGATTGCGAAGGTCTATGGTGTTGACGAAGCGTTTATCCGGGCAAACAAGATTCCCTCAATTTCCGGCTCCAACGTGGAATACAAACTTGACGATGACGCAAAGATTCCGTATGTTGCCGCCCCCGAATATGATTTTGCAGAAAATCCCCGGGGAAAATCCTACGACGCATATTTCGACGGGAATGCCGTGCGTGTGCTGGGGGAAGCGAATTTTTACGAGGGGCAGAAGTTCAAGCTGTTTCCTGTGGATGATGGGGAGGAACAAAAAAAAGCATGCGAAATTTTGCGCTCATATTGCGGTCGGCTTAAACCAGGACCAGAGGATGATCCGTATTATGAAAAAGAATATCACGCCTATCTGGAGGGAAAATATGGATTTGTTGATTGATGCGAATGTAATAATCGATTACTTTACGAACCGGGAACAAAAAAGTGCAGGAACCGATGCGTTGTTTGAATATATTTATGCAGGGAAAATTTCCGCCTATATCGCGGCTCATACAGTTCCAACCATTTGGTATGTACTAAGAAAAACTCTTGCACCTGCGGAACGACGTAACTTGCTTAGAGCATTGTTTTCTTTCTTTAGTATTTCTTCCGTTGGTGAAAAAGAACTTCTGTCCGCCCTTGACCGTGATGATTTTTCCGATTTCGAGGATTGTGTGCAGGATGAGTGTGCCGCAAATGTCCATGCCAGATACATAATCACACGGAACAAAAAAGATTTCGGCCACAGCAAGATTCCCGCACTGCTGCCAGCCGAGTTTATCGACTTAATGAAGTTAGAAAAAAATTGAGTAGTTTTTTGTATTTCCTTGAATTTTTTCAAGGCAAGGTAAACACCACTCACAACATATTTCCATCCACTGTACAAAGTTTGTAAAATATTGTATAATATGCGAACTATGTCAACGGGGACAGTGCATAATTGTGCTGACCCCCTTTTTTTAAAAATTTCTTGGCCGAGGGATTGGAGGAAGAAAATGCCGTTAAACACAAACATTCACAAAGTCATGGTAATCGGAAGCGGACCCATCATCATTGGACAGGCAGCGGAATTCGATTATGCTGGTAGTCAGGCTTGCAAGGCATTGAAGGAGCAGGGACTTGAGGTTGTGCTCGTGAACTCAAATCCGGCCACACTTATGACAGACCACACGATGGCGGACTCAATCTACATCGAACCGCTCATCCCGGAGACAATACAGAGAATCATTGAAAAGGAAAAGCCCGACAGCATTTTGTCCTCACTCGGCGGACAGACCGGACTCACCCTTTGCATGGAGCTTGCCAAAAGCGGATTCCTTAAAAGCCACAACGTACGCCTGCTGGGTGCGAAACCAGAGACCATAGACAAGGCAGAGGACAGACAGCTTTTCAAGGACACAATGGAGTCCATCGGAGAGCCCTGCATCCCCTCCAAGGTCGTAACGGAGTTTGAGGACGCGTATAATTTTATCCATAATGAAATCGGATTCCCGGCAATCATCAGACCGGCCTTTACTCTGGGAGGAACCGGAGGAGGAATCGTACATGATGACGCGGAGCTGGATGAGATCGCGCACAACGGACTTCACCGCTCCCCGATCCATCAGATTCTCGTGGAAAAATGCATAAGCGGATGGAAGGAAATTGAGTTTGAGGTAATGCGTGACTCAAGCGGAAACGTGCTCACAGTCTGTTCCATGGAAAACTTCGATCCGGTCGGCGTGCACACGGGTGACTCAATCGTAATTGCGCCTGCCGTGACACTCAGCGACAAAGAATACCAGATGCTGCGTTCTGCGGCTCTCAACATAATCAGCTCTCTTGGCATGGAGGGTGGATGCAACTGTCAGTTCGCCCTGAACCCGGAGACATTCGAGTACGCGGTGATTGAGGTAAACCCCAGGGTCTCCCGCTCATCGGCCCTCGCTTCCAAGGCAACCGGATATCCAATTGCGAAAGTGGCCACGCTGATTGCAATCGGTTACAATCTGGATGAGATTCCGAACTTCGTGACTAAAAAAACTGCGGCTTGCTTTGAGCCCGTCCTTGATTACGTCGTCGTAAAAATGCCCAAGTTCCCCTTCGACAAATTCGTCTATGCGAAAAGGACCCTTGGCACACAGATGAAGGCGACCGGAGAAGTCATGTCGATCGGACACAACTTTGAGATGGCTTTGATGAAGGCCGTGCGTGGTGCGGAAATCGGCGTTGACTCACTGAATCTTCCGGTCTTTGAGGAAGAAAGCGACGACGATATAATCAGGCGCGTGGGAGAATGCACTGACCAGAGGCTCTTCGCAATCTTCCAGGCACTCAAGCGCAGGATTCTTTCGGTGGACCAAATCAACTCTGTGACAAAAATTGACAAGTGGTTCCTGAATCATCTGAACAAGCTCGCGGATATGGAAGCTGATTTTGACTCCATCAAAAAATCCGGCGGCACACTCAGCGTGGAAAAATATCTTGAGGCGAAAAAATTCGGCTATCCCGACAAAGTGATCGAGCGTCTTTCGGGCATAAAGATTCCGGGGGGAAGCGGCATCCTGAAGGAAAAGGAGCTTGCGGAAAATCTTGGCAGACAGGGAAAGCTCTCTCACATTTTCGCGTCCTACAAAATGGTGGACACTTGCGCGGGTGAGTTCAACGCCGAGACCCCTTATTTCTACGGAACCTATTCTTCGGAAAACGAGGCAGAGACCTTCCTGAAGGAGATGGG
Organism: Treponema sp.; assembly: GCA_016288205.1. Taxonomy (GTDB): domain Bacteria; phylum Spirochaetota; class Spirochaetia; order Treponematales; family Treponemataceae; genus Treponema_D. Next base: position 76,237 of record JAEEYO010000052.1, read on the forward strand.
AAATCCATCGTCAAAGGGTACGGTCATCGTTCTGGGAAGCGGTCCAATCAGGATCGGACAGGGAATTGAGTTCGACTATGCGAGCGTACAGTGCGTGTGGGCTTTGAAAAAACTCGGATATGAGGTCGTCACAATCAACAACAACCCGGAGACCGTCTCCACTGACTTTGACACGAGCGACAGGCTTTACTTCGAGCCGCTTACCCCCGAGGATGTGATGGACATAATCCACACGGAAAATCCGATCGGCGTTGTGGTCGCTTTCGGAGGACAGACCGCAATCAAGCTCACGAAATTCTTGGACGAGCAGGGCATCAGGATTCTGGGAACATCCGCGGATTCCATTGACCTTGCCGAGGACCGCGAGAGATTTGAGGAACTGTGCGACAGGCTTGGAATCAATAAGCCGAAGGGACTGACCGTTTTCACTCTGGAGGAGGCTCTGGAGGCTGCGAACAAAATTGAGTACCCGGTGCTGCTGCGTCCTTCCTACGTGCTTGGCGGACAGAACATGATCATCGCTTTCAACGACGCGGACGTAAAGGAATACATGAAAATCATTTTGGCACAGGGCATTGAGAATCCGGTGCTGATTGACAAATACATGCAGGGAACCGAGCTTGAGGTTGACGCAATCTGTGACGGAGAGGACATACTCATCCCCGGAATCATGGAGCACATCGAGCGAACCGGAATCCACTCGGGAGACAGCATCGCGGTTTATCCAAGCTGGAACCTGAACGACATCATCCGTGAGAAAATCATCGAGCAGAGTAAGAATCTTGCGCTTGCCCTCGGAACAAAGGGACTCGTGAACATCCAGTACCTCATTTACAACAACGACCTCTATATAATAGAAGTAAACCCGCGCTCAAGCCGAACCGTTCCCTACATCAGCAAAGTGACCGGAGTTCCGATGGTGCTTCTTGCGACCCGCGCCATGCTTGGTGAAAAAGTTCGCGACATGGGATTCGGAACTGGTCTTTACAGGAATCCACCGTATTTTGCGGTAAAAGTTCCTGTGTTCAGTTTTGAAAAGCTCATGGATGTGGACACGCACTTGGGACCAGAGATGAAATCCACCGGAGAGGTTCTGGGCATCGCTTCCACAATGGAGGAGGCAATCTTCAAGGGACTCATCGCGGCAGGATATAAAATCACGAGGCCGGGCGACGCGGAGAACAAGGGACGTGTTCCGGGCATCCTTTTCAGCGTGAGAAAAACCGACCGCTACGAGCTTCCTGATTTGGCGCGCAAATTTTATGACATGGGATTCGCCCTTTACGCGACGGAAGGAAACGCCGAGACCCTGCGTGATTTCGGCATGGAAGTAACCGTGGTCAACAAAATCCATGAGAACCCGGACGACAACCTGCTTACGGTCCTGGACTCAGGCAAGATTGATTATGTGGTCTCAACCTCAGCCAAGGGACGCGACCCACATTCGGACTCCGTGAAGATGCGCCGCCATGCCGTTGAAAAGGACATCCCTTGTCTTACCGCAATCGATACCGCAAATGCAGTCGCCAACTGTCTCAAGAGCAAGTACAATGCGGAGAATGTGGAGCTGGTCAACATCAACGATCTTCGCGACACAAAACAGACGCTGCGTTTCTGCAAGATGGATTCTACCGGAAACGACTTTATCGTCATAAATGCGATGAACGAAGCGGTTCACAATCCTGCGGGACTTGCGGTTCGTCTTTGCGATCGCATGAATGGTGGAATCGGTGCGGACTCACTCGTTCTGATTGAAAGGAGCCGCAAAGCTGATGCCAAGATGCGCTTTTTCAACAGGGACGGAAGCGAGGGACGCATGGCTGGAAACGCAATCCGCTGCGTGGGAAAATATCTTTACGACAACGACATCAACGGAATCACCGAAAAGCACGGACGCAAAACTGATGCCACCGAGACAATCACCATTGAAACCGAGGCGGGCATAAAGACACTCGTGCTCTACAAGCAGAACGGAAAGGTCTCTTCCGTCTCAGTTGACATGGGCTCCCCGATTTTCGACCCCGCCCAGATTCCTGTAACGCTCAAGGACTCAGAGCTTCCAAAACTTGAGGACGGAGCTAAGCTTCCCTCACGCGCGGTATGCAATCAGACTCTTAATGTGGCAGGCACTGATTATTCCGTTACCTGCGTGAATGTCGGAAACCCGCATTGCGTCGTGTTCAGCAAATTCGTTGACAAGGAGCCGCTTGAAAAAATCGGACCTCTGTTTGAGACGCATCCTGTTTTCCCGAACAGAACCAACACGGAATTTGTGCGCGTGGTCGGACCGAACGAACTCAAGCTCAGGACATGGGAAAGAGGAAACGGAGAGACGCTCGCCTGTGGAACCGGAGCCTGTGCCGCTGTTGTCGCCGCCGTACTGAACGGATTCTGCCGCATTAACCAGGACATTACCGTAAGGGTGCGTGGCGGAGTGCTGCACGTAAAATACACGGGAGAGACAGTCTACCTGACCGGAGGAACCACGACCTGCTACGAGGGAAGCGTGGAGATTTAACTTTTAGTGCTGGAGAATAGATGCGAAAAATATTTCTAAACTTATTTCTATTGCCGCTTGCCGTAATTTCCTTGGCGTCTTGCACTTACGAAAAGATGCTGGAGAAATTTACTCCAAAAGAGGAGGCGCAATATGCGGAGAATTTTTTGGAGAGCGTCCGCGAGAACAATTATGAGGAAGTTTACAATCAACTGCATCCAAGCGCGAAATCCCAGCTGACGGAAGAAAAGTTCAATGAGATATATAACTATCTGCCGACTGAGAATTTGTTGAGCAAGAAAATCATCGGCTCACAAACAAGCACGATAAATGATGAATGGAGCGGCTTGTTCACGTTTGAATACAGTTTTGAGAATTCGAAATGGTTACTCGCACAGGCTAGCGTGATCAGGCAGAATGCCTCTCTCTCTGTCACAAGCTTTTATTTTCAGGTGACGGATAAATCGCTGAAAGAAGTATATAAATTCACCCTCCGCGGAAAACAAGTGAAGCACTACCTCATACTGTTGCTGGCCATAATAAATCCGCTGATTTCCATTTTCACTTTGATAGTCTGCATAAGGACTCCGAAGATGAAAAGAAAAGTCCTGTGGTGCATACTGATTCTGATTGGAATCATGATACTAAAAATCAACTGGACCACGGGCGAGCTCAGTTTAAACCCGCTGTACTTCAGCCTACTTTCCGCCGGAGTAACCACAAGCCCATACTCACCTTGGATCATTTCCATTTCGCTTCCAATTGGCGTAATCGCTTTCTGGATAAAGAGACTGATTTCATCAAAACACAAACAGGAGACACCCAATGAAGAAAAGCTTGGAAATACGACTCGCGAAGGAGAGTGATTTCGAAACGGTGAAAAAAATCGTGCGGGACACAATCAATGAGGTCTATCCGAAATATTATCCTTCGGGAGCTGTGCAGTTTTTCCTTGACCACCATTCGGACGAATCAATCCGCAGCGACATCCTTTCCGAAAAGGTTTTCCTGATTGATGACGAAGGAAAGATTCCCGGAACCGTTACCGTCTCTGAAAATGAAATAGGCAGGCTTTTTGTACTTCCAGATTTCCAGCACAGGGGATACGGAAAGGCACTCCTTGATTTCGCCGAGGGAAAAATCGCACGCTCGCACGAAAACGCAATCATCCACGCGTCCCTTCCTGCAAAACCCATCTACCTTAAGCGCGGGTACCGGGAGATTGACTACATCATCGGCGAGACCGGCCACGGGGATTTTCTCTGCCGCGACATTATGGCAAAACACTTGGGATAATATGCGAAAGAATCTGTACAAGACAAGTGTAAATCAAAACAGTTATTGAAAAATCCCATTCGAAAGGAGGAAGTGCTTTCATTTACGGCAGGAACCGCGTCACCGAATCATGGAGCACGGTAATAGGAATTGGAGGTCGCTTTCGCTCCCCTCCGTGCAAATGCTTCGATGCCACGAACCCTGCCTCCATTGCAGCACTTCCTCAATCCATAGAGAATTTTCCATCTCTATTTATTGCACTTGCCTTCTGCATATTCTCCTGTCCGTTTGACAAGCCGGGGATATTGTTATACAATGGTAGAAACATTAAAAATCGCTTTGAAAAAATGAGCAGAAAGGATTTGCGCTATGTCAGAAAAAATTCCCTACAAAATCTACCTTGAAGAAGATGAGATGCCGAAGCAGTGGTACAATGTCCGTGCCGACATGAAAAACAAACCCGCTCCTCTTTTGAATCCGCAGACACACATGCCATGCACGGCGGAGGAACTTGAGCATGTGTTTTGTTCGGAGCTTGTAAAACAGGAGCTCAACACCACCGACGCATACATCGACATTCCGCAGGAAATCTTGGATTTCTACAAGATGTACCGTCCGTCTCCACTTGTGCGTGCCTACTGCCTTGAAAAAAAATTGGAAACACCCGCAAAGATTTACTATAAATTCGAAGGTCAGAACACGTCGGGATCCCACAAACTGAACTCAGCCATCGCCCAGGCATACTACGCGAAAAAGCAGGGTCTCAAGGGAGTGACCACCGAAACAGGAGCAGGTCAGTGGGGAACCGCAATGTCAATGGCATGTGCCTATCTCGGGCTTGACTGCATCGTCTACCAGGTGAGATGCTCTTACGAACAGAAGCCGCAGAGACGCGAGGTGATTCGGACATACGGAGGAAAGGCAATCCCCTCACCCAGCATGGAAACTGAGATCGGACGGAAGATGAACGCTGATTTTCCCGGATGCTCGGGCTCGCTCGGATGCGCAATCAGTGAGGCTGTCGAGACTGCGACAAAAACCGAAGGATACCGCTATGTTTTGGGAAGCGTCCTGAACCAGGTGCTCCTGCATCAGACTGTGATCGGACTTGAGGCAAAAATCGCTCTGGACAAATACGGAGTGAAACCCGACATGATAATCGGATGTGCGGGAGGCGGCTCAAATCTTGGAGGGCTCATATCTCCCTTTATGGGTGAAATTCTCCGAGGTGAAAATCAGTATCAGATAATCGCAGTGGAACCCGCAAGCTGTCCCAGTCTGACACGAGGTGTTTTCGCATACGATTATTGCGACACGGGAAAAGTTTGTCCGCTCCAGAAGATGTACACGCTCGGAAGCCAGTTCATGCCGAGCCCAAGTCACGCAGGAGGATTACGCTACCACGGAATGAGTTCCATCCTGAGCCAGCTTTATCACGACGGTCTGATGGAGGCACGCAGCGTTGAGCAGACATCCGTTTTTGAGGCAGCCGAGCTTTTCTGCAGGACGGAAGGAACCTTGCCCGCACCAGAGAGCAGCCACGCAATCAAAGTCGCCATAGACGAAGCGTTGAAATGCAAGGAGACCGGTGAAGAAAAAACAATCCTTTTCGGACTCACGGGAACCGGCTACTTCGACATGATGAGCTACGAGAAATTCAACAACGGAACCATGACCGACTACATCCCCACCGACGAGGACATAAAAAAAGCCACCGACCTAATTCCCCGAATTTAAGTTGCTTTTGTGTGTCATCGTCATGCGTAATCCGACAGTCTCTTTCAAAAAGGGATTGCCGTGTCGGTGCACGGCAATGACACCCATCGTGCGGCACCTGCATCCCCTGTCAGGAAACGGTCTTCATCGAAAACCAAAAGCACGTTCCCTCACCCACTTCACTTTCCACTCCGAAATCCGCATTGTGCTTCAGGAGAATCTCCTTCGCGATGGAAAGCCCCAGCCCGGATGTTCCCTTGCTCCTTCTCTGTCTTGCGGTAAAATAGCGGTCCCAAATCTGCCCGAGCTGCTCCCTGGGGATTCCTTCCCCGAAGTCCTGAACCTGCACCAAGATTCCGCCGCCGGATTTTTTCACATGGACCTCCACTCTTTTTTTCTCTCCGCAATGACGCACGGCATTGTCAATCAGATTGTAGAGCACACGCTTAAGTTGATTTTCGTTTCCCTCCACAAAAAGTCCGCTCCCGGCATGGAAGTCCAGGGTGATTCCTCCGTTCTCACAAAGAGGCGCGAATTGACTCACGACATTTTCGGAAATCGCGGCAAGGTCGCATTTTTCAAAAACTGGCTCGGAATCCTGGATGGAAGTGTAGTCGAGGATGTCGTTCACCAAATCAGTAAGACGGTTGCTCTCACGCACAATCACGTCCACATCCTTGTCCCTTTCGGATTTCACGTCCCCGGAAATGTCACGGATTGACTCAGCGTATCCACGGATCATCGTGAGCGGCGTTCGTAAATCGTGGGACACATTTGCAAGGAGTTCCTGTCGCGAGTGCTCAAGGCGGTCCAGAGAAAGCGCGGTCTGTGAAAGCGTGTCGGAAAGCTCATCAAGCTCGGTGCAAAATCCCTTTTCAAATTTCAAGTCGAACTTTCCCTCGGCCATCAGCTTGGACTCTTTCACAATGGACGAGACCGGTTTTGAAAAGCGGCGTGACAAAATCCATGCGAGCAAAAATCCTATGACAAGGGAGGCTGCCGTCACCAAAATCAACTGAATGCGGATTGTCTCAACTGCGGCTCCCACGGCTTTTACGGGCTTGCTCAAAAAAATCACCCTGCCGTCATCCAGAAGTTGTCCCAAAATCAAAGTGCCCATGCGCTGTGACTGATAGCGGAGTTTTCCATCCTCCTTGATTTTCTCAAAAAAGTTTCTGTAGTAGGGAGGAATGTTTTTGTAGATTCCGGGCCTCGGCAAGATTCCTCGTCTTGTGCCCCCGGAAAAAGAAAAGCTGTGCTCGTCCGCGCTGTAGGAAAGTGTTCCGTCCTCGTTCAAAAGTATGACCATCACGGAATTTGAATACGCAATCTCGTCGATGCTGGAAAAAAGAGTCTCGTCATCTTTCACGCCGGATTTTATGTCTTTCAGAAGGCGGGAAAAAACTTTCTCCGTTTTTCTCACTGTCATGCTGTTGTACATGGTCTGCAAAAAGACCGTCTGCAAAATCCAGAGGGAGCCTAAAATCAACGCAGAGAAAATCATCAGGTGGAGATAGAGCTTTGCACCGAAAGATTTATTTAACCTCAAACTTGTACCCCACGCCACGAAGCGTCACAATATAGTCCCTGCAGGATGCGAGCTTTCCGCGGAGGAGCTTTATCTGCCAGTCCACGGTCCTTGAGTCGCCGTAATAATTCTCGCCCCATACAGCGTCCATAATCTGGTCCCTTGTCAAAGCGGCTCCACGGTTTTGCGAAAGATAGAGCAGGATGTCGTATTCCTTCGCCGTAAGATCCAGACTGATTCCGTCCACACTCACCGAATGACCCAGCGTGTCGATTTTCAGTCCGCCGAACTCAAGCATGGGAACCGCCGCAGCCCTCTCATTTTTTTGAGACTTATGCCGGGAGATGATTACGTTAATCCTCGCCATGAGCTCCTTGGGCGAAAAGGGCTTCACCACATAATCATCCACTCCGGTCTCAAAGCCCTGAAGTTTGTCTCTCTCCGTTCCCTTTGCGGAAAGCATGAGAAAGGGGATGTCCTTTGATTTTCGGATTTCCGCGCACGCCTCAAAACCATCCATCACTGGCATCATCACGTCCATGATGATTAAATCAAAGTTCTGCTCGGCACACAGAATGACGGCTTCCTGTCCGTTTTTTGCTTCCACGGTCTCATGGCCATCATGCTCCGCATAGCGGACAACCAGATTTCTTATGTCATCCTCGTCATCCACCACTAAAATTCTGGACATTCCCTTCTCCTTTAAAAACTAGGCTCAATTTCAAGTTTTATAAGCCCATGTCATTGCCGGACTTGATCCGGCAATCTTTTTAGCAGATTATCTTCCGCTCTTTTTCGCAGGTTTCTTCGCAGGCTTTTTCATGGGTTTGGTCTCAGGCTCGTCGGATTCATGGCAGCAGCATCCGCAGGAATCAGAAGTCTTTTTTGAAACCCCGTGCTTTCGTCCCTTTTCCATCCCGGATTTTTTCCCGGCATCCGGAGACTTTTTTCCAACTTCGGGTCTTTTTCCCTTCACGGATTTTTCCTCCATGGACTTCTGCCACTTCTCCATTTTTTCTTTCCGCTCCCCGCTGATTTTCTCCATCCACTCGGCGCGTCTCTTTTCCTCGAACTCGTTGATTTTTTTGGCGGTCGCCTCGTCAATGAGTCCTTCCTTCAGGTAAAGGTCGGCACCGAAAAGCGGCTTCTCCTCCCTGTCAGATTTCTTTTCCACCACCTCGGGAGCTTCCTTTGCCCCTCTGACCTTTGTTTCCTCTGCAAATGCCTGTGTTCCGGCTGCAAATACCAGTGCCATCGCAATCAGTCCGCTTCTAAAAATCCTTGTCCTTGTCATAGTCATTACCTCGCTTAAAGTTCATTTTCCACCCCAAACTGAGGTGCATCTATCGGTTCTCTCTCTTCCGATGATTCCATATTAACAAGGCAATGTGGAATCCAAGTGGAATGAACTAGGAATGTTCGTGGAATTTTTCCACAAGCGGGCAATTTCGCAAACCCCAGATTTTCTCGGCAGACTCAAGCGATGTCGGCAAGCACGTATTTTCCAGATTCGATTCCCTCGATGAACTCAGATTTCGGCATTGGCTTTCCGAAAAGATATCCCTGCTGCATCTGACAGCCGATTTCCTTCAAAAAGTCGGAGGCTTCCTGGCTTTCAACTCCCTCGCACAGGGTATGCATTCCGACAGCGTGAGCCATCTCAACAATGCTTCGCAAAATGGGGAACACTTTTTTGTTCGTAGAAAAATTACGTAGGAAATTCAAATCAATTTTCATCATGTCAAAGTCAAATTCCTTGAGGACGTTCAAACCTGAGTAGCCGGAGCCGAAATCATCCAGCCAGATCTCATAGCCCCTCCTGTGGAATTTGTCCATGGTGGACTGGAGGATTATGCTGTCGGTGGCAAGCGCGCTCTCCGTAACCTCAACGAGCAGCATATTGCGCGGGATGCTGTATCTCTCGCGGCACAAATCAACCTCAGCGGCAAGGTCCTCGCACAGCTCAAAATCAAGGCGGGAAAAATTCAAGGAGACTGGGACGACCTTCAAGCCATTTTCCATTGCCTCGGCCAGATCACGGCACACACACTCCATCAAAAATCTGTCCAGCTGGTAAATCAGACGGTATTCCTCCAAAACCGGAACAAAGAGACTGGGCTGCAGCTGACCGTACCTCGGGGCATTCCACCTTGCCAGAGCCTCAAGCCCGCAGACTTTTCCATCCGCAGAAGAGACCACCGGCTGATAGTACGGAACGATGTATCCCTTCTCTATGGCATCGTCTATGTTGTTGAGGATATAGTTTCTCTGGTGCACTTCCGTATGCATTTTCTCGTCGTAGAGATAGTAGAAGGTCGTGAAATCCTTCTTTATGTGCATACAGGCATAATGCGCGTTGTCAATGGCGATGTCTGGGGAATAGGAGCGGTCCCTTGTTTTGTAGCCGCCAACCTTGAGTCCCATCCGCACCTCGGACTTCACCTCCATGACTTTTTCCTTTATGCGTGCCATTCTTTCCACCACGTCCCTGTCATCGGCAAAAAGGGCGAACCTGTCGTCGGACATTCGGGCAATCAATGCGTCCGGGAACTCTGACTTCAGCATATCGGCGACGGACTGCAAAAGCTCGTTGCCCCTGACATATCCGTAGCGTCCGTTGAATCCCTTGAAATGCTCCACGTCAACAAAAAGAAAAATCTTCTTTGAAATGTCCACGTTGGGATCCACAAGAATCTCATGAATCAATTTTCTGAAATGCGAGGGATTGTAAAGTCCAGTAAGCTCGTCTATGCTGGATTTTTTCTGCAGCATGGCATTTGAATTTTCCAGGGCCTCGTCCTTTCTGGCCCAGACCAATTTTTGGCGGAAGCAGCTGACGGCGGCCATAAGCATGGCAACCCAGAACGTAAAGAGATTCACCTGCGTGGCATAGGAGGCAGGAACAGCCCTGTCGCAGATAAAATAGAAAACGAGGCACGTGACGGTCAGCACAAGGAACGAAACGAAGGGTCTCCAACCGATCAGGCAGAGGATGAAAACTTCCATCGTGGTGAAGCTCAGGACCTGCTCGCCTTTCGCATAATCAAGGTAAGCGATGTATGCGCCGAACACAAGCCCCGCAACGGCAAAGGTCGTCCGAATTGTGTTGCCCGTAAAATGCGATATTGATGCACCCCTTAATTTTTTGAGGCAGTAAACAAGCAGAAAAATGCCAAGGAGCAGAAGCGCGATGTAAGCCGAAAGATGATTTATGATCCATGTCGTGGAGCGTACCATCTTGGCCATAAGCAGATTGCCGATCACGCTGAGTATCATCCACGTCTCAAGCCCGATTACCACGACCGCAAGATAGATTCCCGACCTCGCGTTGGACAAGGTCAGATGCTCCTTTATGTACGGACTGTATTTTTCAAATCCTAAATATTCAAGCCACTTTTTTATCTTTTTTTCCATGCCAGACAGCCTCCAGACTCCGCCTCTCTCCGCACGAACTACTCCACAATAAAGTATAAAGCATTTTTGGAAAAAAACAAGAAAAATCTATACGGAATTTGAGGAAATTTTGACTTACTGCACAAGCATCCTGAGCTTTCCCGGAAGCACACGCACGACAATGTTGGACTGTTCGCCGCCGTACTCACCGTCAAAATGCAGGGTGACCCCCGGCTTCGGGCATGAGACCGCTATCTGCGAGCACTGTCTCAATATGAACCCCTTGATTTTCTCCTGCTTACCGACAACAAGCCTGGGCAAGTATCCGAATGCCTTGAATTTGGGGATATCCGACGCGATGCATACCGAAATCTTTCCGTTCTGCGCATTTGCCCCCGGATACATTTTCACTCCGCCGCCCTCGGTCTCAAGGTTCATGAAAGCGATGAAAATCAGCCTGGGGATTTCCTGCATGGGCTCACCGTCAAAACTCACCTTGAAATCTTCCGTCTTCATGGAAAAAAGGGTCTGCACCGTGTAGATTATATAAATGAATTTTCCTAGTCCCAGCTTGTTCAGGAAATTTTTCAGTTTTGAGCTCAGGGCCTTTTTGCAGACAATGGCATCCATTCCCATTCCCGCGCTGATTCCGAAAAGACGCGAGCTGCCGTCATCAAAAGACACGCTCCCTATGTCAACGGATTTTCCGTCGCCGCTTTTCAGAACCATATCCACGGCTTTTTTCGTGTTCCTGGGGATTTTCATGCCGCGCGCGAAATCATTTCCTGAGCCGGTCGGAATCACTCCCAGCCTCACCTTCTCAAAGTCAATGCCGTTCAGAACCTCGTTGATGGTACCGTCACCACCGACCACAACAAGATTCAAGTCACCGTCAAGGGATGAGACGTTGCGTGCCAAAACGGAGGCACCCTCCTCCGCCGTAGTCACGAGTTTTTTATATGGAACCTTTTCCTTTTCAAGGATTGCCTGAACCTTAGCCCAGGTTTTCCCCGCCTTTCCGCCGCCGCCATGCTCGTTCACAATAAAATAGTACATGAATTCATTATAAACGTGTTTCGCCGAAAATGCAAATTTCTTGATTCAGGGAACCCCTACCGCTTTCTTACTTCTTGTTCAGCTCGTCCAACATTGCCTGGAAGACTGGCTTCGGCTTCATGTCCTTGTCGAAGGGAAGAGCGTCGCCCTTGCCGGGGAATGTGGCCGGAACCCAGCTGTGACGGTCGGTGAATCCCCATGTGATGAAGCTCTTTACGTTGGGCATCTCTTTCGCAAGCTTTACGAGCGAGCAATAAATCTCCTTCTGCTTTTCAACATGGCTTTCTCCCCCGTTGGTTGGAATGCGCACGTCAACTTCGCTGAAACTGATTTCGATTCCAAGGTCGGCATAACGCTGGATGTTCTTCCTTATGGCATCCTCGTTGTAGGGATAGCTTGTGTCAAGGTGAAGCTGCATTCCGACTCCGTCAATCGGGACTCCCTTTTCCTTGAGCTCCTTCACGAAATTGTACATCGCATCTGCCTTGGGGTCTCCCATGGCCTCGTTGTTGTACTCGTTGAGGTAGAGCTTTGCGTTCGGATCAACCTCATGGGCCTTTCTCAGCGCGTGCTCAATGTAATCCGGTCCGATCGTCTTGTACCAGTGGGTGTTCCTGAATGAACCCTTGCCGTCGTCCTCGAACATTTCGTTAACAACGTCATATTCCTTAATCTTGCCCTTGTAACGCTCCATAACCGTCTCGATATACTCGTCCATAAAAGCAAGCGCGTCTTCCCTTGTCGTGAGGCTTGTCGCAAAAGGTGCGTTCTGCTGGTGCCAGAAAAGAGTGTGCCATTTCACCCTGATTTTGTTCTCATCGGCGAATTCCACGAGCTTGTCCACGTCGTTCCAGTTCCAGAATTTTTTATTCGGATGGAGATTGGCCATTTTCATCTGATTCTCGCAGACGATGATTGAGCAGTAATCCTTGAGAATGGGCTGAATCTCAGGATCCAAAATATCACCTGATGTGACGGCTATTCCGGTATTGAATCCGTAAGGTTTGGCGGCCTCGCGGAATGTTTTCTTCGCACAGGATGTCAGTCCCAGGACAAGGCCGACGGCAAGAAATACAGACAGTATTTTTTTCATATTTTATCCTCACAAAAAAAAATTTTATTTCAGGGTGAACACGGCTTCCGTGCCGTCAAGCTTTCCTTCGATGTCAATTCCATAGAGCGTGATTGTCTTGAGGTCGCTTGAATAAGTCGCGTTGGTGTACATGACATTGTGCGGGTCGCTGTTGTTGAAAATGATTTTCCTCGCGGATGTGTCCACGGTAAATCCGTAATCATAGGAAGATGAGAGGTAAGATTCCGTCATGGTGGATTTTGAGGCAATCTTTATAGTGTGATTCGGTTTCCACTGTGACTTGGGAAGCGTCACCCCATTTTCCGTGTATGAGCTGAGCACATAAGCGGACCCGACCTTGAATGGACAGGATTCCGCCTTGGCTTTCAGATTTTTCACATCGGCAAGAAGATTTTTCGCCTCGCTGTGTGAGGGCAAATCTTTCAGGGCCTCCGCAAGGATTTTTTCCGCATCATCAAGATAGCCCTTGTTCATGGCAAGTCTGCGGGCCTTGGATGTCTTTGCGTCCGCGACAAGATTTTTCGCCTCGCCGTTGTTCGGGTCCTTCGCGAGCACTTTCCGCAATCTGTCAAGAGCAAGGTCCTCCGAGCCGTTCTTTATGAAGGATTTTGCCTCCTCAATGTTCTGCTCAATGGCAGCCTTCTCTCCCGCGATGCTTGACTGCTTCACCCTGATTTTGGTCTTCAGGCTGTTAGCTTCCATGTTGGCCGGTCTCCTGTCCAAAACCTCATTCACGAGCTTCAAAGCCTTGTCTAGATCGGAGACTGTGCCGGACGCAAGGAGTTTTTCAGCTTCCTTTACCTTAGCAGCATATAGTTTTTCTTCTATATCATAGGACAAATCGCCAAGCTCAGAATTCCACGGCTGGACTGCCTGGGCTTCGGACACAAGGGAAAGTGCTGTTTCCAAATCCTCAAGGCTGTCGGATCCCGCAAGCTTCTTTGCCCGCTCAATCTTCGAGTCCACGCTTTCCGCCTTGGTCGCGGTATTTTTTGTGGATTCCGTCCTTTCACCGCTCGCACCAGAAAAACCCAAGGTGCTGAGACATCCCGTAAAAGCAAGCGAGCAACAAAATGCAGCCGTAAATAAAATTGCCGTTCGTTTCATAAATCTACTCCATGAAAATATCAGTCTTAGTTCATCAGGAAAATTATAATACAGTATATGGATATTTTCAACTTGCTTTTTTGAAAGCTTGTGGTATACTTTAAAGGAAAGGATTTTTCAGCTGGATTTAACCGGAAAATTCCCACAAAACTGAAATTTCAGGAGTCAAAATGAATATCTGCCCTTATTGTAATCAAGAAATGCACATCGGAGCACAGTTCTGCCGATCCTGCGGACATATCGTTTTGGAAGTCTCTCCATTTATCTCTTGCCCAAGCTGCAACGCGCCCATGCTTCCCGCGGACAATTATTGCTCTGCCTGCGGACAGCCGAAGGAAAAGGACATCTTCACGGCATCAAGGAAAACTTACCCGACGATGATGACCGTAATGGGAGGCTCCTTCAACATGGGAGAGGCGGAGCAAATGCATAATGTGACCCTGGACACTTTCTATATGTCCGAGACACTGATTACGCAGCTCCAGTATGAGACGGTCATGGGAAGCAACCCCGCAAAGCTGACGGGCCCCAATCATCCGGTGGAATCTGTCTCCTGGGCCGATGCCATCACATTCTGCAACAAGCTGTCCGCAATTCAGGAGCTTGTCCCCTGCTACTCCATAGGAAACAGCACCGACCTTTCCAAATTTCCCCAGACCGACCCGCTGTGGAAAAGAGTCTCCTGCAATTTCAGCGCGTCAGGTTACAGGCTGCCGACGGAAGCGGAATGGGAATATGCGGCAAAGGACGGACAAAAGCACGAGATGGATTTCATCTACTCAGGGGGAAATGACATTGACCAGCTGGCATGGTACGGCGAGAACAGCTCAGTCTCAACCCACGACGTGGCCACAAAGACACCGAACGCTCTCGGACTCTATGACATGAGCGGAAACGTCTCCGAATGGTGCTGGGATTATTTTGAGCCGTTCACCAACGCCCCGCAAAAATCACCGAAGGGACCTGCGAGCGGAACGATGAGAGTAAAACGCGGCGGAAGCTGGCTCGATGACGCGCCCCTCTGCACGGTAACAGCCCGCGGTGGAGCAGCACACACGGCAAAGAGCAGCAGCCTCGGATTCAGGGTCTGCATATCCTTAAATTAAACCCTTTTGAAAATCAGGGATGTATTCACTCCTCCGAAAGCGAAGTTGTTTGACATAACGCAGGAGGTCTGAATCTCCCTGCCGCTTCCACGGATATAATCCAAGGGAGCACACTCGTCATCAAGCTCAGTAAGATTCAGCGTGGGATGAAAATATCCCTCCCTCATCATGTTAATGGAAAGCCATGCCTCAATGCACCCGCATGCACCGAGCGTATGTCCGATGTAACTCTTCGTGGATGAAATCGGAACAGCACGATTGAAAACCGAATATGTCGCGATTGACTCAGCCTTGTCACCGGTCGGAGTCGCCGTTCCATGCGCATTCACATATCCAATCTCATCGGCGGAAAGACCAGCGTCAGAAAGGGCAAGTTTCAGCGCCACGGCCATAGTCTCAGAACTTGGAGTCGTAATGTGATTTCCGTCCGCATTCGTTCCGAAACCTGCAATCTCCGCGAAAATGGGGGCCCCACGTTTTACAGCGTGCTCCATGTCCTCAAGGATCAGAGTGCCGGCACCCTCCCCGATTACAAGTCCGTCACGGTTTTTATCAAATGGCTTGGGCTCCAGTCCCGGATTCTCATTCAGACAGGCAGCGGCTCCAAGGGTGTCAAAAATGGCTGCGTCGGGGGAACAGAACTCCTCGGCTCCTCCCGCAATCATCATGTCCTGCAATCCGGCGGCGATATTCTCGTATGCATATCCGATCGCCTGACTTCCGGAAGTACAAGCCGTGTTCGTGGTAATCATCCTTCCGCGGATCTGATAGTAGACACTCAGGTTTGAGAGGCAGGTCTGCGGCATGGCCTTGATGTAAGTCTGCGAGTTGATTTTGCTCGTGTCGGAGTTCTCAAGCATCTGCGCCATGTCCAAAATGGACTCCATGCTTCCCATGCAGGAACCGTATGCGATGCCCGTCCGTCCGTTGTGCACCTCGTCCAAAAGCTCTCCGTCCGCTGATTTTAATCCCGCGGAAATCAAGGCACGCTCGGTCGCAATCAGGGAAAGAAGACCCACACGGCCCATCCCGCGTATCATCTTGCGTGGAAAATGAGGAAGCTCCTTTTCATAGGGACATCCAAGGCGGGTGTTGATCAGCTCGAAGCGGTCCCAGTCTTCTATATACTTGATGCAATTTTTTCCTGACTGCAAGCGGGCAAAAGCCTCATCCCAGGTATCTCCGAGGGCACTCAGCATTCCGCCGCCCGTAACCACAACCCTGCGTCTTCCGTTTGATTTTGTCCACTCGCTCATATCAGACCGCCGTTCACAGAAATTACCTGCCTTGTAATGTAGGATGCCTCCTCGGAAAGCAGGAACACGACCGCAGCCGCAACCTCCTCGGGCTTACCGGCTCTTTTCATGGGGATTGTGGGAAGAATCATGTCGGCAGGAGCGTCCTTCACCATGTCGGTCTCGATGAATCCGGGAGCAACGGCGTTTACCGTAATGCTTCTGCTCGCAAGCTCAAGTGCCAGAGCCTTTGTCGCGCCTATGAGTCCCGCCTTGGACGCGGAGTAATTCGTCTGTCCCCTGTTTCCCATGATTCCGCTGACCGAGGAAATGGTGATTATCCTTCCGCGCTTTTTTCTGCACATGGGCATGGTGAGCGGCTGAATCACGTTGAAAAAACTGTCCAGGTTCGTATGCACGACAAAATCCCACTCCTCGCCGGAAAGACCCGGGAAAGCGTTGTCCTTAGTAACTCCCGCATTGCTCACGACACCCCAGAGAGCTCCGTATTTTTCACAGATGGCATCCAGCTTCACTCGGCAGTCCTCACGGTCGCACACGTCAAACTGAATCAGCTCGCCCTGACCGCCCGCCTCCTTTATGAGCGAAAGAGTCTCCTCCGCCTTTTCCTTTCCGTGATTGTAATGCGCGATGACGTAATATCCGGCCTTCGCAGCCGCCACCGAGACAGCACGCCCGATTCCACCGCTCGCACCGGTCACCAAAATTTTTTTATCAGCATTGCTCATATCATTCTCCATATCCATCAAATCTAGCTCTCAAAAAACGCCGACATGTCTTTCATTTCCATCACCGTGATTGTCGCGGAAATGACCGGCTCCTCATCCGATTTTGTGCGGAAAAGGAAACACTCATAGCGCGTCACGTTCTCCATCCGGCAGTCCTCGCGTATTGAGATTTTTATAGTCGTATTGTTTTTCAGCACCGCCACGGCAGATTTGAAATTGCTCACGCTCAGAATCACTCCGGGATTCGCCTTGTCCATCCTGTCATTCTCGATGCGCTCGATGGATCCGAATGCCGATATGGTCTGCGCCATGATTTCAAAAACCGACCAGTCAGGAATGCCGTCCAAAGTTTCCTCATAAAAAATGCAGTCCGAAGTGATGTCGTACTCACCCGTCGCGGTCCTTTCCTCAAGATTGTGCCCCGTAATGCGGCTGAGCAAAAACATCTTGCCCTTGTGCGGAATCAGATTGGAAAGCTCTTCCGTCAAAATCAGCTGCGGAACCTTACTCATCTGCGCCTCCAAGATTTTCATCCGCAAGTCCTAGAATCAGGGAGACATTGGAGCCACCGAAAGCAAAGGAGTTTGTCATGCAGTATCTTACCTGATTTGAGACGTAATGAGATTGAGTGTCCACAAAATTGAGGCAGGGCAAATCGCCATCCCTCACTCCGTCCCAGACCTGAGCAGGAAGCTCCCTTTCACCCAGGGCGTGTCTTTTTATCAGCTCACGGCAAATGGAAGCCTCAAGAGCACCCGCCGCCCCCAGTGTATGCCCCGTAATTGATTTCGTGGAGCTGCAAGGAAGCGTGTTCTCGCCGAAGATCTCCGCCACAGCCTTTGCCTCCATGGAGTCGTTCAGCAGAGTGCCCGTCCCATGCAGATTCATATATCCGATCTGTTCCGCACGAAGTCCGGCATTCTCAAGCGCATTTCTCATCGCACTGGCGGCACCCTTTCCGTCGGCAGCCGGTGAAGTTATATGATGGGCGTCACAGCTTTCTCCCCATCCGCAAAGGACCACCGCAGGACCATCATCAAAAAGAGGATCCTTGGAAAGGACAAAAAAAGCGGCTCCGTCACCCAGTGTGATTCCGCGACGGTTTTTGCTGAAAGGATTCGTCGGATCCGGGGAAACTGCCTCAAGGGACTCAAAGCCAAGGAGCGCCGTATCGGAAGCGATGTCCACTCCGCCGACAATGGCCGCATCCACAATTCCGCTTTGAATCAGCTGCGATGCCTTTATGCAAGCGACTGCACTGGAAGAGCAAGCCGTGGCGAAGGACAGGACTGGACCTGAAATCGAATATTTTTCTTCTATATATGTGGCGACGTAATCAGCACCCTGCATCTCCAGTTCATAGTCATCGGGAAAGCTGCCGGTGGAAAAATATGACTCGTGGCCAGCTACGGAAAACTCAGTGCCGTTGTCGCAGGAACCCACGCAAACCGCCACACGCTCCTTTCCGTACATTGAGACCGCTTTTTCTATGGAAGGGCCAATCTGATTGAGAGCCGCATTTTCAAGACGGATAATCCTCATGTCAAAACGTGCGTCTGATTGCGGCAGGGAAGCTTCCCTCAAGGATGCGGCGTAAATTTTCTTTCCACCACGGACCTGCACTTTCTTCATGCCCGTCCGTCTTCCTTTCACAAGCGAGTCCCATAATTCATTTTTGTCCATTCCGGCGCAAGAGACAGTGCCCGGCTCAGAGATAAATATTCGGCCTTTCATTCTCGGTTTCATTGTAGATTTTTATCTCAATTTTGTCAAATACCCCAAAAATCTGAAGCTAAATAAAATCTGCGTCCAGCGGCGTGGATTGTATGTGTACGCAGTTCCCTAAATCATCATTTTAGTGTATACTGTAGGCGATTTATAAAAAAGTCTGACATTTTAGGAGAATGTATGAAATTAACACAGCTAATACTTGCCGGGGCATTTGCCTGCTCCATTATTTTTGCAGGATGCGCATCAAATAAAGTCCCTGCCGAGGGTAAGACAACGGATATTTCTACGGAAGCCGGCGAAAATCAGGACGCACAGGAAGATACAAAAACTACTGACAGCACGGAAAAAGGCGGAGACACAAAATCAGACGCTCCGGCTCCTTCGGAAAAAGAGAGTCAGAAAACCGAGGATAAAAATCCACCGAAAGAAAGCGGAACTGAATCCGGGGAAACAAAAACATCCGAGACAAGCTACACAAAAAAATCCACACTGAAAGCCGCTTGCGATGAGGCGAAATTTTCCATGACGGCCCCTGACTCAATCGACGACTACAAAATCAAGGAGTATATGGCGGCGGAAGGACAGGCGGTGGAGCTTGTCTATGAGAGCAATACGACGGGACAGACAATCGCGATAAAAAAATCGCTGGGCAATCTGGAGACGGTCGGCTCAGAGTCTGAATATGAGGTCAACAGATTTGTGAATGACGCAGGAAATAGGATTTTCCTCCGCGGAGACTCCATAAACAAAATTTACATAGGCACATGGAACAGCGGCGACTATTCCTTCTCCATAGAATGTCCGAGCGGTCTGCCAAGGGAGTCCGTCCTGCTGCTCGTGCGTGAGGTCAACTGAAGCCTCAAAAATTCACTTGCTAAATCAGCATACCCGAATTATAATTAGTATAAAAGCATTCAGGGGGGGCTGATATGAAGCAGTTTTTGGGAATTTTCACATTTTCCTTTCTCGCACTCATTTTTCTCTCATGCACACTTTTTACCAACGAAATGGGAGACAAAGCGACAATTACATTTTCTATTCCCTCAATTTCCCAATCAGGAAAACTTCAATCAAGAAGCGCAACATCAGATGCATCTGACAACGCTCCCTATTATATTCGTATATTGCTAAAAGAAGATTCCAAGCGCGATTTGTATCAAGAGGCGGTGGTAAAAATTGAAAACGGTGCAACCATCACTTTCGACTCCCTCGCTGTAGGTCAGACAATTCATGCTGAGGCCTATGTTTTCGAGGAAAACTCAACTACAAGCTCGGATTTTGTAAACTATCTCTACACAGGAAAAACCAAGTCTATCAAAATACATGCCGGAGAAAACTTTATGGATCTGAAATTGAGGAACCCGGATTCATACGAGCTTTCTTTCCATGCAAACGGCGGCAGATTTGAAACAGGAGATAATCCGTATAGGACGCATACAGAAGGATATCTTTTTAGTGCACCGACTCCACTGCGAGAAGGATATACATTTGGCGGATGGGCATTAGAGGCAAACGGTGATCATCCTGTATCAGGTGAAAGATACATATTAATAGAAGATACTGTTTTATATGCCGTGTGGGTACCTCTGGTTTTTAATGTTAATGACGAATCCTCTTTCAGAGATGCAATAGCACAGGCCTTTTCTGGAAACACAATTCGCCTTAACAACAACATAAATCTCACAAGCAACTTAACAGTTGACAAAAACATAACGATTAACGGCTGTGATTTATACCATCTGTCAGCAAGTAACGTAAACCTTGAATTTACCAATGTGACATTCACGCGAGGATTAAACGGCGAATACATCGAAGGAAAACTTCGCAATGGCTTTGGCGGCATCATAACCATGGACTTCTGCAACGCATCATTTACAAACTGTAAATTCCTTGACAACAAGGCCTACTGCGGCGGTGCAATCAATTTCCACAGTCAGGATGATGAAGTCCCAGGTGAAAGGTATGAGCTCCATATTACGGGATGCACGTTCAGTGGAAACATATCGAATACAGACGACAACCCCGATAAATTTAATGTAAATACAAGTGGCTATCAAACATGGGTTATCCTTGGAGGAGGAAATTCCTCTGACAACACTTTATGGAACAATGGAATTTATTTACAGCCAGAAGTAAATTGTGATGGAGACTTTTAACAGCATCTAATACTATCAAGCATATCTCTCCTATCTATTCACAAGACAAAATGATGCGACGAATGCGGCTGAAAGTCCGACCAAAATAGAAAGACCGATTACGTGCACGGGGACAAAGGAGCTTAATGCGAGCGCGCCGAAGGACAATGCCGTGGTCAAAAATGAAAGTGCGACGGCAAAAGGCTCCAATCGTTTTTCCTCATCCGATTTTCCATCCCTCTTGGAATTTTCCACCATATAGATTATATAGTCCAGCCCCATGCCGAAAACCAGAATCATCCCGGTGATGGCGAAAAAATCTATGTGACGGCCAATTGCGGCAAAAACGGCGAGAACCGCAAGCACGCTGAAAACCGGAATGGCGGCAATGGAAAGAGTCTGTTTCCACGTGTAGAAAAATTTCAGGAAAACCACGATACCCAAAAATGCGACGGCGAACATCACGAGAATTTGCTTCGTCAGATGGTCCAGTCCGGAAGAGATGTCCTCGACCTTGTTCTCAAAATAAACATTCTCGAATCCGCCCGCAAGATCCCTGCATTCAGAATCCTCAAGTCCGACAGGAAGCACGACCGAATACCACCTGCCGTCAATCTCACCGAGCCAAACGGAGCCGAGAAGACTTCTGATGGCATCAGGCAGACCGGGATTCTCAGGACTCAGAATCTGGAACTTTTTTTCCGTGAATATTCTCTTGTACTCCGAGGCGTTCTCAGGCGAAAGTCCAAGGCTCTCACACTGCGAGTCCACAAGAGACAGAAGATTTCCGCACGCACGGATTGAATCTTTTTGCGAAACGGAAGACGGAACGAAACGCGAGCTTGAGATAAAGGACACTTTCCGGCCTCCACCGCCAAGCGCCCCGATTTTCTTGCAGAACGCTTCCTCCGAAACCAGGACCTCATCGGCAGAGGCTCCAGAGACAATGAACCATGAGCTGGGATTGTAGCTCAGGATTTTGGATGAAAGGATCGTGTCGTCCCTCAAGCGTCCTTCCATCTGATAGAGTCCCGCGATGTTGTTCTTTACGCGCACATTTCCATGGAAAATCAGGAGAAGAGAGATGAAAAGCAAGAGCAGGGCGGAAAAGATTCCTATGCGGATTTTTTTGCCGGCATGGATTTTTACTTTTCTCTCAAGGAATTTTATCCCGCGTTTTTCTTCAGGCGGAAGTTTCAAAGCAGGATAAAGGCAGATGACAGTAAGAAACGAACTCAGGATTCCGCTGAGTGAAAAAATCGCCATCTGCTTGAGGAGCGCGAATGGAGAGAAGCAAAGCAGGACGTAGCAGATTTCCGTGGAGACGAGGGAGAGAGTCAGTCCCACAAAAAGATGGGCGCGTATTTCGTCCCCGCGTTTTAAATTCACGTTCGCCTTCCAATGCATGAAAAAGTGCAGGCTGTAGTCAATGCAGCATCCGATCAGCGATGTGCCGAAAATAAGGGTGAGCACATGGATTTTCCCGAATACAAAGTGACAGGTGCCGAGGGCTGTTCCCACGGAAAGCAGGATTGAAAGAAGCGAGACTGCGATGGGAAGAAGGGTGCGGAATGTGAGGACCAGCATCAGGATTACGATCAGAAGGGTCACGGTGGAAATCAGGGATATTTCCTTTGACGCAGACATGGAGCTTTTGTAGCTGTGGAAGGGAGTGCCGGAGTACACGAATCTCACGCCGTCCTTTTCCAAAGGTGCGCACACACTGTAGATTGTCTCCACCGCATTTGATTTGCTTGCAAGCGCCGCCCCCTCTTTGCTCACTGTCCCGCTGATCATAACATACCAGCATCCCTCAAACTGAGTCGCAAGCACACCGTCTTTCGGCGACATGGAAGTACCTGAGTCGGTGGCCGCAGAAAGATAATTTTGAAGCGCGAGCTCATCAAGCAAAAACGGATCCTCGTTTATTCTCTCAAGCGATGATAGAGTGAAAAAGCCGAACGCCTTTCCGAGAGACTCTTCCGCAAAAGCCTGAGTTCCGTCCGCAGAGCTCAGAAGCGCCCGTGTCTTTTGGTCAAGAAGATTGAATCGGTAGGGATGCAGAAAACTCTCAATCTCAAAAAAAGATTCGGAGTCGCTGTATAAAGAAAGCGAGGAAAATTTCGGACTCTCCTTCAACTCATCAAAAACCCGCGCGGCATTTTCCTTTGCAATCTCAAAATCCTCATGGCCGCACAAAATGAAAATATTCCTTGATGACTTTTCCGTCAGTTTTTTATCCGCGGTACTGATTGTTTTCGCGGCGGAAGAATCCGGAAGCATGTTGAACAAATCAGCGTCGAACTTAATTCCCCGGGACTCAATCAGCGAGACAAGCGACATGAGCGCAATCAGCCCATGAAAAACAAGCCATGCGAGCAAAAATTTATTTTTTGTTTTTGTCAGACTACTCATTTTTTTCTTCCATCATTTTCTCAACTTTGTCCAAAAAAATCTGCGGGCAGACAAAAAGAGTTTTTCCGCTCTCCATTTCCACCGCCATCTGCATACTCTCTGCCTTTGTGGTAAGCTCGCCGCTTTCCGCATTATAAAACTCATATTTTATTTTGATGCAGTTCTCATACTCAACAAGACGTGAGACGATTCTGACCTTCTCGCCGAAACGGAGGGAACGCACATATTTCAGCTTCACCTCAGCGACGGGAAACGCGATGCCGATCCTGACCATCTCAAGGTACCCGAAACCGATTTTATCAAGCAGGGAACACCTCGCCTTTTCCATGTACTTCACATAATTTCCGTGCCACACAATCCGCATGGAATCCACGTCATAAAACTCAACTGGAAAAACAATCTCATCACAAATACATTTACTCGCCATTGCCGGTTCCCTCATATTTCATTTTGATTTTCTTGTCCACAATCTTCCGAACAACAAATTCCACGGCGAAGAGAAGGCCCATCAGCACGTAGGAAATTCCACCGTTATAAATTGACCACACGCGGTCGCTGCAGCAGAAAGCTGTGAAAGCCGCCATGCTTCCGTTCAACACAAAAAAACAGCACCACACGACGCAGACTTTTTTGCAATAAGATTCCACGTCCTTCTCATAAGGAGCACCTTTGATTGATTTGTCGGCGAGATTCGCGAAACGGAAAATAATCGTGGGAGGAAAAATCAAAGTGCTGCCAAAAACAAAAAGCAAGGTCACACTGATAACGACCGAATACAATTTCAGGAACACAGTCTGGTTCGTAAAAAAACATGCGAGACCCGCAGCAAGAAGAAGCCCTCCGCACAGCAAGGGTCTCCAGCTCAAGACTTTTTTTTCTCCGTCCTTTTTGGTCGCGGTAAGGCTCAGAAAAAATGCGAGTCCGAAAACGACTACGGCAAGAGAGATTATTCTCACGGGAAGCTTCAGAATCACAAGGAATGTAAAAATCAGCACGGGATACAGGGCTGCCAAAATGCCGAACAGGATTTTAAAAAAATTCTTCACAAACCCGATTCTAAATAAATATCGCAAAAAAATCAATAGAAAGCACACAAGCGCTCTTATTGACCATAAAAACCTACTATGATAAAATTACTCGTTATGGGAAAAGCCAAAATTGATGATCGGTACAGTGCATCTGATCTGCCACCTGCAAAAAACAAATTTCTCTATGCCTGCCGATGTCTGATAAAGCTTTTTCACATCGGATTTTTTGGACTCGGAAGCATAGTCATAGGCATTTTGATTTTTCCAGTCATGCGTCTTTTTCTGCACCCCAAAAAACGGTTCCAAAAGCACGCGCGGAATTTCATCAGCCTGAGCTTCAGATTTTTCACCTTTTGCATGAGATTAAGCGGGGCCATAAAGCATAATTTCCACGACAAGGAAAAGTACAGGAGTCTGAGATCAAAGGTCATCGTCGCAAACCATCCGTCCCTGCTCGACGTGGTTTATCTGATTTCCGTCATTCCGAACGCCGACTGCATTGTCCGTGGGGGGCTTACAAAAACTCCCTTCGTCGCAATCATACGGCAGCTCTATCTTGTCAACACGATGGGATCGGAGGAAATGCTGGAGCTCGCAAAGGAATCTCTTGCTGACGGAAACAACCTGATTGTATTTCCCGAGGGAACGCGCACGCCCAGACACGGGACGAATCAGTTCAAGCGGGGAGCGTCAAGGATTGCGTTTGAGTGTGACTGCGACATACAGATGGTTTACATAGGCGGAAATGACAAATACGGACTTGGAAAGCATGACGCATTTTTCTCTTTCAACAAAAACGAGCCGTATCATTACGACATCTACATTCTGGATGAAATCAAGATTGCGGATTACAAACACCTTGAGCCGCAGATTGCGTCCAGGAGAATCACAGAAAAAATCCACGAGCAGATTGCTGACAAGGCGATGGAAGTGGACAGGAGGATTATATAAATGAGACAGGAAATTGCTTTTTTGATTTTGCTTTTGGCGTGTTCAAGCTCCTTCGCAAAGAAAAGCGACATCAACATCTGGCACGGAGTGAAATCCATGCGCGGAGAGATTGTGCAGATGGAAATCTACGAGCCGGAGAATCCCAACGGAACCGCCGTCATAATCTGCCCGGGTGGAAGCTACTTTCATCTGGATGTCCTGAGCGAGGGATATACCACCGCCCGGTATTTTTCATCAAAGGGTGTGAGGGCGTTCGTGCTTTGGTACAGGGTCGCGAAAAACAACTACCACTATCCGGCGATGATGCAGGACGTTCAAAGAGCCATCCAGCTTGTGCGTGAGAATGCGGACAAATACAATATTGACAAAAACAAGGTCGGACTCATCGGATTTTCCGCAGGCGGGCATCTCGTTACATGGGCCGCGGCATTTGCGGAACGGAGCAACGAGCTTGAGAAAATGGGAATTAAAACCGACGTGAGCCTGCGTCCTGATTTTGTGATCCCGGTATATCCTGTCGTGTCCATGCAGGATGACATCTGCCACAAAAAATCAAGGTGGAGTCTTTTGAAGAGCAAGCCGTCACAGGAAAAGAAGGATCTTTTTTCAATGGAAAAACAAATCCCCGACAACATGCCCCCGACATATCTTGTCGCCTGCAAGGATGACCCGATTGTGAAATACGAGAACAGCGTGCGTCTCAGCGAGGCTCTCAAGGCAAAAAACATCGACTATAAATTTACGCTCTATGACTGGGGCGGACACGGATTCGCGATGAAAAACAACAAGTTTATGAAAACCTTCCATTGGAATGAACCGCTCTATGAATGGCTCAAGGAAAGGGGCTTCATGGGTGAGCAGGAACAGACTCAGAAAAGCGAGGAAACAGAGAGCAAATAATGGAAAGACCCGCGACGACTTTATTCATGCTCATGTCTCTTGACGGAAAAATCTCAACCGGTGCGAGCGACGAACTTGATGTGGACAGAGACTTTCCGCTGATTGATGGACTTAAGGAAGGACTTCATCAGTATTACGAGATCGAGCAGACTACGGACTTGTGGTCGTTCAACACAGGTCGCGTCCAGGCCAAGATGGGTGTGAATGAAAAGCCGTTGCCGGAAAAAACACCGGTGTCCTTTGTGATTCTGGACAATCATCATCTTGAGGAAAGCGGAGTGAAATATTTTTGCGCGAAGTCAAGTCAGGTGGTGCTCATAACTTCAAACAAAAATCACCCCGCATTCAAAATGCATGAGGAAAACCTGCACATAATTTTTCAGGAAAGTCTTTCGCTTGCAAAGGCACTTGAGGACTTGAAAAGGGATTTCGGCTGCGAGCGTCTTACGGTTCAGTCAGGCGGCACACTGAACGGAATGTTCCTGAGGGAAAAACTCTTTGACTTTGTTGATGTTGTAGTCGCTCCTGTTCTTGTCGGCGGCAAGGATACTGCGACACTCATTGACGGAAAATCACTTTTGAAAAGGGACGAGCTTTCAGGCCTTGGCGTGCTGGAACTGCAGGACTGCACAGTTTTGAAAAATTCCTACATCAGATTGAGATACCGGGTAATTGGGTGAGGAAAGATCTACAAAAATGAAATATAAAGAATCAAACTCTATTATCGAAAAAAATAAACTCAGATCTATAAAAAAGATTCTCATCACTGCAATCACAATTTTTATATCCTCGAATATTTTTGCACAAGAACTGAACAGCGACGTATACGAATACATTTCAAAAAACATAATGGCCGACG
>JAEEYO010000001.1 GCA_016288205.1 Treponema sp.
GGTGAACGGACAGGTCGTGGTTCTGATAGAGCACCAGTCCACGATAAACCAGAACATGCCGCTTCGTCTTTTGGATTATGTTACGCGGATTTACGAGAGGATAATTCCCGCGAGGAAAAAGTACTATCGGAGCCGCATCCAGATTCCGATGCCCGAGTTCTATGTGCTCTACAACGGAACGGACGACTTCCCCGCCGAGGAAGAGATGAGACTCTCCGACGCATATATCCGTCCCGAGGGGAGAGAGCCGGATGATGTGACTCTGGAGCTCGTGGTGAGGGTGTACAACATAAACGTGGGGAAGGGGGATGCCCTGCTTGAGAAATGCGGCGCGCTGAGGCAGTACTCACAGTTCATCGCATTGCTCAGGGAGGTCCACAGGACTGGGAAGAGAAATCCGCTTAGCTGGGCAGTGCGTGAGGCCGTCAGGAAGGGGATTCTGCCGGATTATCTTGAGAGAAAGTCTACGGAGGTGTTCAATATGTTTTTGATGGAATACGACTACAAGGATGACATTGCCTCTCAGAGGGAGGAATCCTTTGAGGAGGGGCGGGTGGAAGGACTGGAAGAGGGACTTGAAAAAGGTCGCTTGGAATCAATGCGTCTCATGATGCAAAAACTTAGCATGTCGCTTCCCCAGGTCATGGAGACCTTGAATATCCCGACGGAGGAGCGTGGTAAATACGCCTCGTTGTTGTCATAGGATATGCGACGTATAGCGATTCAGGGGAAAATATTCCTAATACGGGAAACGCTGGTTAATGCTTCCCGTATTAATCAGCGTTTCCCTAGAACCCAAGTTCCCTGATTGCCTCAACGAGGTTTCTTCCGTAAGTCTCTGTGCCGAGGCAGTTCGGATGCAGGTTGTCCAGATAGTATTCGCTCAGGTGGGGAACAAGCTTGAAGCCGTCCACAATCTTCACGTTGGGATATTTCGACGCGATTTTCTTTACATTTTCGCAGAATCTCTCCAGCGTGGGAATGCCGTCCACATTGTCGCCTCTCCACAATGGACTTATGCAGAGCACCGGGATTTTCTTTCCATATAATTCAACAAGCCGCTCGTAATACTCCTCCACGTCCTGCATGGTCTCCGAACCGTACTGATTTGTTCCGAGCGCGATGATGATTTTGTCCGGCTCATATCCGTGCATGGGAAGGAGAGATTTTTTGTCATACACATATCCTCCGATTCCCTGATTGATTATGTCGTAATTCAAAATCCTGTTTGCCACGCTGACGTAGGTTTGTGCCGAGCGCAAGGGACCGAATCCCTGTGTGATGCTGTCACCGAGCCAAAGCACTTTCTGATTTTTCTTCGCTTTCACAAGGGGAGCGTCTGTCTCGAAGTTTCGCACAAGGACGGTTGCATCCGCCGGAAGATAAAGCACCACGGATTTTTTCCCCGCAGGCATTTCCCATGTGAGTCTTCCTTCCTTGGGGCCGTTTTTTAAATCAGCCTCATCCTGCGGAATCAAATCTTTCATGTACACGATTTTTGTAATCAGGCCGTCAACCGAAAGCTCGAACGAGTCAAGTGAGCCTGTCCAAATAATCTTGTAGTCGAAGGAAATTTTTGTCGCCTCCGTAGTGAACTCAAATGTTTTCGCCGTGCTTGCCGTACATCTCTCGTACCAGAAATCCATCGCACCCTTGAAGTATTCCATCTGCTCCTTTGTGTGTTGGAATGCCTGCAGATATCCGTCCTCCGTCTCCTCAAAGCTGTACGCTCCGAAATAATACTCCTTCAGTTCCTCATTTGTCAAAGTCATCGCGTCCTCCTTTTTGACACTTGTTTAAATATAGCACATATTGCGGAATTTGAAAACAGGATTCAGGCGTGCGTCTTTTAGACGTGGATTATTTTGTGCATCCTAACGTCGTGGGCAGAGCTGGGAAGTGTGCCGAGAATCTGGGTGGAAAAGCTGAGCCCTGTGAGGGTGATTGCGCATCCTGATTTTTCGCATTGCGAGAGAAGTTTTTTCAAATAGATGTCGTAGAATCCCTTGCCGTGTCCGAGCCTTGCGCCGTCATTTGTAAATGCGACCCCCGGGATGATTGCAAGAATATTTTTCCCGCTGATTTTTTCCGCGTCGAAAACCGGGAGAGTCGGGATTGGTTCCCTTATGTGCCAGCCGCCAATCAGAATCTGCTCGTCCAGATTTTTTTCCCCGTCCATGATGTAAAAATCCATGAGCCTTGTGCCGGGGACTGTTTTCGGAAGGGCGAGAATTTTACCGCACCTAAGCGTCTCCGTGCAAATTGTGTCCGCGTTGATTTCCTTTTCCGTCGCCATGTAGCAGAGGACAACATCGGCATTTTTGAAATCCGTGCTTTCGATTATCAGGGAGCAGCATTTTTCAGATTCGCTTTTCGCCATCTTCCTTGGCATGGAATTGAGTGCGCTTTTTATTTTCCCACGAAGATTTTTTTTCTCTTCCTTGACTTTCTGTTTCAGATCCAGTTCCTGATTGCCTTCCATTTTTGACGCACCTAGTTTTTTGAGTCCACCGATGTCACTGAGAGTCCGGGTGTTTCGGTGAGATAGTTTTTGAAAATGCGTATGTACTCATTCACATTTGCGTTTTCCATGAAGACATAATCCTCAAGATACTGATAGGGCTGATTTTCCTCAATGCCATGCTGGATGAGAACTGCCGTTCCTGAGTTGGTCTGTGTCTGGAGCAGATTTTTTGAAATCCATTTTTGCTTCATGCTGAAAACAAGGCTTTCACCGTCGGTCATAAGCTTGTCCAAAAGCTCGTTGCGTCCCTTTTGATATGCGGTAAGGAAATCTGATGTGTGGAGTACTCCCATGCAACGGACGCTTCCTATGTGAAGGAGGGAAGTCGCCTCGCTTATTGCGCAAGTCGCATCCTTCGGCAGATACTTTTGAACCCTTTCCTTAAGCTCCAGCAAAAGTGAGTTGTAGAGATTTCGCTCGTGGCTTTCCTTTGGCGCGGGGAAATAATAATGCACGGGATCGTAAAAATCTTTTGTGGGTACGAGGACGGGAACTTCATCACCGGCTTCCTCCCATGTGAGGTTGGAACTGTAAAAATGCTTGAGCTGAACACGTCGGATTTTGTTTTTGAACTCAGGCTCCGGGACCGTCGCGTATGTGGGTGTCCGAACTGTCTGCTCGCGGAGGAGTCCGAATGTCAGGTCTCCGTAAGTCTTGGCATCCTCAGCGTTTACGTCTCCCACGAAAACGAATGAGTATAATGCCGCGTCTAGAAGTCCTGTGTAGGACAGACTGATTGTGTGAAGGTTCGTCGCACCGAGAATCTCCGCCTCCTGATCGTAGTACCTCGTGTAGCCTGAGTCGCGGAAAAGATATTTGAGCGAGTTGTATTCCATCTGCTTGTCCGTGGACGTGAGCTTTTGTGCTACCTGTCCCTTTTGTTCCGAAACAAGCCTGTCTGCGGTGAGCGGGCTGATTTCTCCGTAAACCAAGGCGTTGACCATTGCGGTGAGCGTGTAGTACAGGTCGGTCTTGAGACATTCCACCGTGACGTATGAAACTGTCTGAACCGTCTCAGCCTTTATTCCGATGTCGCCGAAAATCGCATTCTCCGACTTCATGCGGTTCACTTCGTCCTGCAAATTCCTTGCGTATGCGTTTATGAGCACGGTCCTGAGCATTGCCTCTTTTTTTGGGGACGCTGCCTCTCCGCCCGAAACCGACATGAGAATTGTGACGCTCTGTGAGTAGGGAACGTATTTTACCGTCATTGGAATTCCGTTCTCAAGTATTGTGTCCTGAATCTGTGAGTAGTTCGAGTAGTAGAACCGGTTGGCAGGTGAGAGCTCCTCAATGTCCGCGCCCGCGAGCTCCATGTTCTTTTTTTCTTCCTTTAATTTGCGCTCGTTTTCCAAAGCCTTTGCCACGAAGATTTCGCTGTGGTACCATGAGCCTTTTTCCCTTGTGACTTCCTCGTATCCTGCGTCGGCGAAGGATTTTTTGTATTTCGCATACACCTTGGGATTCAGCAGCACAAAGACGAATGGCGGCTCATCCTGCATTTTTTTAGCGAGTGATTTTTCATCGGTGCTTTTAGGACTGCGGGAAAGTGTCAGGAACCGCTCGTAGAAATTTCCGTCGCCGAGTCCTGAGTCGAACGCCCATCGGTCGGCAATCATCTGCATGGATTTTATTGAATTTCCGATCTGTGTCCTGTACCTTGATTCCACCGCTCCCTGTGCCGTGACGAAATCTTTTTTGCTGAGGACTGAGGCTTCCTTGATTTTTTTTACAAAACATTCCGCCTGATCCACCGGGCTTGCGTTTTCTGGATCCCCGGATTTTTTCTCCGCGAATGAGTAGGGGACTTCCATGAGAGCCTGAAGGAGGAGACGTGATGAGCTTCCCCTTTGCACTGAGGATGCCGCCGCGTAATCTTTTGAACGTATGGAAAGAATCGGCTCGCTGAGGACGGCAGATTTATATGGTGATGTCGCTGATGTGAATGCGGATGCGAGTATGTCCGTCTGCGTTGAGTCCATGCTCGTGAAGTTCACCGCAATCTGTGTGAGTTCCTCCGAAAAAGCCGGGTCAATCAGCACGAATTTTCTTTGAGCGGAGACCGAGCTTTTTTTGAATGCGTCCTGCATCCTTGACTCTGTGCCTGAGAATCTTCCCTGCCACTTTCCGAAATACTGGAGAGCCGTATTGTAGGCCTTTGCCGCCGTGATGTTTCCTGTTATGAAGAGCGCGCTGTTGTCCGGGACATAAAATCTTCTTCCGATGTCCGTGAGTATGGTCCTTGCCTCGGGGACTGTGTAATCGGAAAAAAGTGCCGGGTAGATTCCTGTCTCCTGCTTCCAAGGGGCCTCGGCGAAAATCTTTGAGTCCATCGTCGCGTTGATGAATCCTGTGGGACTCTCGGCGAAATCAGTGCATTCCTTTTTCAGCTCCTCGTATTTTTTTGATATGTCCGCGTCCGAGAAATTCGGGCTGATGGCGCAGGTGGAGATGTCTTTCAAAAACTGAGGGAGCATTTCGCGTGTCACGTCCGCCGTGTATGTGGAGCTGTCCGTGTTGCATGATGAGATTAGCTGCGTGTATGAGAACAGTGCGCTTCCGTCCTGATTTTTTGTGGATGAGAAAAGCCTTGTGTAGAGAGGAAAAAATCCGGTGCTGCTCGGTGTCTGGGATGTGTAGCCCGCCTTGCAGATGAACTCCGCGTGTATGAGTGCGGACGAGGGATCCTCCTTTACGAAAACCGTGAATCCGTTTTCCATCATCATCGCGTATACTTTGCCGGTCTCAGTCTCTAGCGTGAAATTGGACTGTGCGGATGCGGCAGAAACAATCAGTGTGGAGAAAATCAGGCAAATGGATGCCCTTAACGTGCGCTTAAAAATCTTCATGTGGACATTATATCACAAATTGCATTTAAATAAAAAGTATTGTATAGTAAAAAAGTGAAAAATGCAAAACCGGTCAAGGCAACCTCTAAAAAAGTTTTTAGAGCTTCCCTAAAATATCCGGGAACAGAAAATTGGGTGGGTAAATTATGTCTAAATTGACGCTTTTGTCGCAGATTTCAGAGACTCCGGTGCCGCCGGAAGAGCTGCTTGTGGGAAAAAGACGGCTTACGGCCAAGGAAGTTTATCAGCTGATTCAGAACCGGAACACATCTTCGGATCCTGACTGGCAGAACGTGTGGGTTTGTTCGGAGCCGGGGATGTTTAATCCCGAGCAGATTGTGCAGAGCGAATTTTCGGGATGGGTTGTCCTTGGTGCGGTGCGTCCTGCCGAGCTGAAATTCCATGACCTTGTGCTCAAGACCGGAATCTACCGATCGGTGCTGAAAAACGTGCAGACCGGGGATGACTGCGTGCTTCACAATGTGAGTTATCTTTGCAACTACAGGCTCAGGAACCGGGTCATGCTCTTTAACATACAGGAGATGAGCTGCACAAACCATTCGAAATTCGGCGAGGGACTTTTGAAGGACGGAGAGCCGGAGTCAAACCGCATCTGGATTGGTGTGGGAAACGAGAATGACGGGCGTGCGGTGCTTCCATTCAAGACGATGATTCCTGCCGACGCATTCCTCTGGTCACGCTACAGGGAAGACAAAAGGCTAATGGAAAGAATGGTGGAGCTTACCGAATACGGAAAGGATACCCACAACAACACATTCGGCGTGGTCGAGGATGATGCCGTAATCAAAAACTGCACTCTGCTCAAGGATGCGTGGATCGGAAGCTGCGCGTACATCAAGGGCGCGTTCAAACTCAAAAACATCACGGTTCTTTCCTCCGAGGATGAGCCGTCCCAGATTGGTGAGGGAGTGGAGCTCGTAAACGGAATCATGGGTTACGGAAGCAGGATTTTCTATCAGGCGGTGGCGGTCCGCTTTGTAATAGGAAGAAACTGCCAGCTTAAATACGGCGCGAGACTTTTGAACTCGGTTCTGGGCGACAATTCCACGGTCTCCTGCTGCGAGCTTTTGAACAACCTGATTTTCCCGTTCCATGAGCAGCACCACAACTCGTCCTTCCTGATTGCCTCGACCATAATGGGACAGAGCAACATCGCTTCCGCCGCTACAATCGGGTCAAACCACAACTCACGCTCACCCGACGGAGAGATGATTGCCGGACGCGGATTTTGGCCGGGTCTCTGCTCCGATTTCAAATACGACTCAAGGTTCGCATCCTTCGTGCTTGTGGCAAAGGGAAGCTATCAGAACGAGCTGAACGTGACGTATCCATTTTCGCTTGTGGCTCCCGGAAACACTGGGGAGTGCAGCGTGCATATCATACCGGGCTACTGGTTCATCTACAATATGTTCGCCATCGTAAGGAACAAATACAAATTCCGCGCAAGGGACAAGCGTGTGGTGAAAGTCCAGCAGATTGAGACCGACCCCCTCGCTCCCGACACAATCCAGGAAGTTCTCCGCTCCCTTGACAGACTGATTGAGCTGACCGGACGCTACCTGAAACTAAGCGACTCACAGATTGCCGCGATGACAGAATCAAATCAGAAGCCTCAGCTGCTTGCGGATTTCAGGAAAAAGGCTTGTTCGGCAAACGCAAATGAGATTTATCAGATTGCGAAGGATTACCTGCATCAGAACAAGGGATCTAAGTTCATCGTGAGCGACGACCGGTGCCAGAAAAAGCATGGTGCCTTAATCTACAAGACCGCGCAGGGATACACCGAGTACAGGAAGGTCGTGAAGTATTTTGCGGTGGACTCAATCATGAAGTGGGCGGCGGATAAGGGAATAGAATCAATCAGCGACGAAAATCTGCTTAAGGACATCGCCAAGATTCCTCTCTACACGGAATGGACTAACGCGGGAGGACAGGTTATCCCCAGCGAAAGAATTCAGGAGCTCTTTTCTTCTATAAAAGTTGGTCGCATTATGGAATGGGATGCCGTGCATGATTTTTATGCCGAGTGCCAGGCTTCATACACCGACTACAAGGCCCGCTATGCAGTTTATCTTCTGGAGCAGCTTTATTCTTCGCCGGTGGAAACTTTTACGCATGAGATTTATCAAGACATTAAGGATGACGTGCTTGCGGTTTCGGACAATATGCTCGCCTCGTCAATCAGCTCAAGGGAAAAGGATTACACCGATTTCTTCCGCACCGTGACTTTCCGGAACAAGGATGAGATGGAGGCCGTGCTCGGTACCCTGGAGGACTCCTCTTTCCTTAAGGATTTGAAGGTTTCAACGGCTGAATTCAATGCTTCGGTGGAAAGTTTCTTCGGTCCGGCATGATTTCCCCCTTAAAAAGGCTGTTTATTGAAAAAATTTGATTTTTTTTTGTAACTTTTCGGGGAGATAGCGGTTATTTTGTTGATTGCAAGAGCAAATCACCAGACTGGAAGCGATTCCGGTCGTGCAGTTTTTTCATTGGGTAACTAACATGACCCATCATTTCTGCATCCTCCTCTCCTTTGGCCCCGGTCGTTCCCATAGCGACTGGGGTTTTTGTTCGGCTGGATATTTTATTTGAAAAAAAATGTCTTGCTTGTTATTTATCTTGAAGAAATGGTGGATTTTGCATTTTTTTATCTTGAAGAAAATGACGTTTGAGACCGTTCTATTTGCTGCCGTTTCTGCTTTAGCACCTAAATTTTGTTAAATTTCTCAAATTTCTTTAAAAACTACTCATTTGGGTAGTTCATTTTTTTTGCTGAATGTGCTATAATTGTGAGGATGTAACGTTGGATGTCCTTTATCAAAAAACGGAGGCAGAGCATGTATGGGAAGGATAAGATCAAAACGCGCTATTCTATTCTACTCTATTCTATTCTATTCTATTCTATTCTATTCCTATTTGTCTCATGTGAGTTCAACCAGCCTGTAAGGGATTACCTTGAGTACTGGTCTTCCACATGCCAGGTGGGAAAAGTTGAGTACGCCTCCGAAAATGTCTACATTGACGACGTGCCGAATCTCTCCGCGTCAGAGCCGATCGAAATCAACCTCTACACCGTGAATCCGAAATCAATCAGGATACTCTGCAACGATAGAAATTTTTCCCTCCAGAACGAAGCCGGGGATCTTTCGGTAACGAATTACAGCGAGACCATGGTTGACCCCACCTACGTGAAAATCCGTGCAAACCTGAGCGATGCCTCCGAAGGACAGCTGATTACTCTTTCAGGATGTCTATGGCCTGAGAACCGACTTGATTTTCCCGAGGCAGATTTGAGGACTTCGAGCCCCGAGCTTTTTTACACGACAAGCTTCATCCAGAACACACCCCCGGACAACATCAAGAACCTGCATCGCGCGGAGGATTATTTCCCGGAAACTCATAAGTGCTATATTTCATTTGAGGTTCCCGACCAGAGCCTGAACCGCAACAAGGACTCCACTTACGAGGTGAAGTATTATTTCAGGAACAACGACAACAGCCTTGAGTACAAGGGAAGCAAAGTTCTGACCCTTGCCGACAACAAGAACCCGTCCGCAGGCAGCGATGTTTTCATGTATTATTTTGACGGACAGGATGATAACTTTCTTAACTGCTATGAGTATACCGTGCAGGTGACCGGGCCTCGCGGACTGACTGTGGGACTTCGTGCGACCGACCCCGCGCTTGGAGCCTGTGTGCTTGTGGAGCCTTCGATTACTGTGCTTGACATTCCGAACGGTCTTTATGACGAGGATTCTGACGGTGACTATGAGTGCTACGAGGTTGCCTCTGACGGCGATGTCATTACGTTTACGGCACTTCCGGGTCAGGAGGGCGACACTCTTACGGTAACGGATAACAACACGGAGATAACAGCGACCAGCGGCTCTACATACACGGTGAGCGGTTCTGGACGGCATGAGATTAAGGCGACGGTAAGCAGGACGGACGCGTTCTCGGTCACGGTCAAAAAGAGGCTCAGGATAGAGACGACACCGGCGGCTGCTGTGTTCTCGTTCGGAATGCCGTTCAACGGAGAGGGTGAGGACGATGACGGATATGAGTACATTGAGGTTTCTTCGTTAGATACGAACCCAAGCTTTGCAATCACTTCCCCGGATTCAGGCACAACGTTCTCTGGAAGTATTGACGGAGCGGCCTTTAGCGAAAGATCTGAGCCGAAAACCGGAAATCTGTTAGTCTCTAGACATATCCTTGAGGCTGTGGTGCACAAGCCCTTCTGCAACCCGGTCAGCTCACAGAAGAAGGTCTGCGTGGCAAAATCCCTTACGGATCCGACCATTACGTTCAATCCAAGTACAGCATGCAACGGCAACACTGACAGCGACGGCTATGAGTACTACGAGATTGCGTCCTCATCTGCAAGACTTGGCTATACCATTGAGCCTGTGTCATACGACAAGAGCACCAACGGGGCTAAGGTCTCCGGCAGCATTGGAAGCACCACATTTACGGAGACTGTGACAAAGACAGGAGATCTTGGAACCGGCACATACACAATCAGCGTAGACGTGAAGCGCAAGGGAATGGTTTCAAAGCACTATGAGAAGAAGATAAAGGTCGTGGAAGCCCTTAAGGAGCCGACATACTCAAGCTTACCGGACTTTAACGGCAATACTGTCGCCGACTTTGATTATGTGGAGGTGTCATCATCATCTGGAACGGTAACACTGAAAATCAATGCGGCAACGGGCTGTACTATCGCGGGAACACACTCCATAGATTCGGCAACCGGAACAAACTTCGACAGCAGTTCAAACAGCTACGTTACTCTTACGCTTGGACTTGGCAACCACATAATTACAGGAAACGTGAGCAGAACAAACTACACCAGCAAGTCGTTTACAAAGAAGATAAAGGTCGTGGAATCCCTGAAAGAGCCGACATACTCAATCGAACCGGGCTTTAACGGCAAGAAGAATTCCAGCGGCTTTGAATATGTGGAAGTTCCATCATCATCAGGAACGGCAACACTTACAATCACTGCGGCATCGGGCTGCACATTGAGCGGAACCAATAATTCCACCAGCTTCTCAAGCTCAACATACACACAAACCTTAACGCTTGGAATAGGCGAGTATACAATCAGCGGCAACGTGAACAAAACTGGCTACAACAGCAAGGCGTTTACAAAGAAGATAAAGGTCGTGGAATCGCTTAAGGAACCGACGTACTCAATCACACCGGACTTTACCGACAAGACTCTCAGCGGATATGAATGTGTGGAAGTGTCATCATCATCTGAAACGGCAGATCTGACAATCACGGCGGCAACGGGCTGCACCATAACTGGAAGCTACGGAAGTACCAGCTTTAACAGTGGCACGTCAAACTCAAAGACAATTACACTTGGAATAGGCGAGTATACAATCACTGGCAGCGTGAGCAGAACAAACTACACCAGCAAGGCGTTTACAAAGAAGATAAAGGTTATACAGGAGCTGCAGGAGCCGAATGAAATCATCGCTTACGACGGTTCTACGGTTTCTCCATCTGGAACAATCACTTACAATTCTTATTCTTATCCGGTATACAAAATCGATTTGAATCCCGACGGTACAGGAGAATTGTGGTATAGATTTACGCCGAAAGAAGAAGATGCGTCTATAAAGGTTGAAGATTGTGTCAGTGGTACTCCGGTAGAAATAGACAGAGAAGGAACCCTTGCCCTGGGACCGCATAAACTTAAGTTCACGATAACTAAAGACGGCTATACCCCACAATACTACACAAAGGATATTTATGTTCAGGGTATTCTTTCAAGAGCGACATTCAACACTTCAAATGGTGTCATACAGGATGCAAATGCAATAGGCAACGAGGGAGACCCATGGAGATATAAGTTCAGCTATTTGAATGCCAACAACATGAGCTGTTCCATTTCCCCGGGCAACACAGGAAATACCGTAAGCCTGACTGTGGATAACACTTCAACGACATACAGCAGCTTTACCCTGTCCCCCAAAAACGGCGCAAGTGAAACTTATGAGCTTGTAATCACTCAGACAAGAGACCACTGCGAGACTTTAGAAAGGACATACTTTGTTAATGTGATGATCAAGCCGATTACGATTAAATATCACAATGCCAGAGGAAGCGGTCAGGTAGGTGACGCCAGAATTTGTCTTGGTGGAATTTCCGGCGTAGGAAGTTTTGACCTCCTTGGTGAAGTAAAAATAAACAACCAAACTATATGGGGGTATGGTTCAAGTAAATATGGTGTTGGTACAGACCAATGGGATCATTTGAATACTGATACTGATGAAAGAGGTTACGAGGAAACTCTTTATACTCCAAATGATACAATCAAATTAGAGTTAATTAACATGCAACGAAGGCCTGATAAGGAAAGATTCGGTTCTCATGATGTTACAAAAAAATTATCAGCAATAAAGGGATACACAATTCCTACCATTTATCCTTATGGAGGCTGTACTCTAGAACCGCTCGCAGGAACAAGCAATGAGTGGATTATTTATACAGGCAGAAAAACCTATGATGGACGGTATATATATGTCTACGTCAAGTTCAGTGTGTCAGACTAAAGAATGTTTACATTTTTAAGGACTTCTTCACCACACGCTCTTGAAGAAGTTCTTTTGGACTATGCGGAATAACCAAGGAAGGATATAAAGATATTGCGATTTATCCACCGTCAGCTTTACAGGAGGAAATTGATGGAAATGACTAAACCAGTTCTTTCACCACGTTTTGATGTGGATGACATTCAGAAACTCCGTGAATACAATTCAATGCGCCACA
>JAEEYO010000053.1 GCA_016288205.1 Treponema sp.
CTTCCGAGCTACACTTTTGTAACTGGATGCGTGGAGGACAAGAGGGCGAATTTTAATGACAAAATCACGAAAGTGGTTTATAATGCAAGTGGGTATGAGAAGGCGGAGGACGAAAAGGTGCGTGATTTCCTGCGATTCGTCTACACCAACGACCCGAGGGATGATGATTTTTCCAACAAGCTTAGTGAGCGGGTTAGGATGCTAAAGGATGACGACCGATTCAGGAGGGAGTACGCGGCGATGAATTTACGCGAGATGGACATACGCAGGGAAGAGCGGCAGACGGCACTTGCGGAAGGAATGCAGATTGGTCTCAGCAAAGGCTTGAAGCAAGGCTTGAGTCAAGGACTTGCAGAAGGAATAAAGCAAGGTGAGCAAGAGACAAAAATTAATGCTGCAAAAGCGATGCTTGCCGATGGCATGGACATAAATCTGATTACCAAATACACCGGACTCACTGTTGAAGAGGTGAAGAGTGGAAAGTGGAAAGCTGAGAATTAAGCAAGCTGAGCTTGCGACTTGCTCAATCCTACTTGACAGTTCTCGAAATATCGGTAAAGATTAAGGTAGAATGCAAGGACTAATACTTAACGGAAGCAAAAATGTATTTGAGGTTGAATGTGAGGACGGTGCCATAAGGGACTGCGCATTCAAGGGAAAGATTCTCAAGGCCAGCGAGGGATACTACAATCCGCTTGCCCCGGGCGATTATGTGGAGCTGGACGACTCCTCTTTGGAAGAAAGCCGTGGACTCATCGTTGACTTGGTTCCCAGAAAAAATGAATACGTAAGATACAACGTAAAAAAAAGACAGCCGCAGCTTTTGGCCGCAAATCTGGACTACCTCTTGATTGTCACCACTCCCGACGAGCCTCCTTTCCGGCCAAGGTTCATAGACAGGGCACTCGCACAGGCAGAATATCAGAAAATCACGCCGGTAATCGTATGCAACAAATACGACCTCAAGGAAGCGCAGGACGATGAATTCCAGAACCGGCTTCTCTCATGGGAATCCGTGGGCTACAAGGTAATCCGGCTCAGCGCAAGGACGGGCGAAGGCATGGAGGATTTGGCCCAGCTTCTTGACGATCATCTTTCGGCACTGGTGGGACAGAGCGGCGTGGGAAAAAGCTCCATAATCAATGTGCTTGACCGAAACGTAGTGCTGAAAACGGGCAGTTTGAGCCAAAAATACGGACGCGGCACACACACCACAACCAAGGGCTCCCTCATGCACATAGAGATTGACGAGGCACTCATGGGTGGAATCCAGGGACGCACAGCCGATATCATCGACACCCCCGGAGTACGGCAATTTCTGCTCCACGACATTTCCGCCGAAAATCTCCAGCTCTATTTCAAGGATTTTGTCCCATTCCTGGGAAAATGCACATTCGGCATGAGCTGCTCCCATCAGAACGAAAAGGGATGCGCAATCCTCAAGGCAGTGGAAGACGGAGACATCGCAAGGGACCGTTTTGAAAGCTGGCGACGCATTGTTGAGGAAATGAAATCAGGAACCTGGGAAGAATAATTTTTTCAGCCCCAAACTTCCTTAAGAGACGAAAGCAAAAACTCAGTCCTTTTTTCCC
Source organism: Treponema sp. (assembly GCA_016288205.1). GTDB lineage: Bacteria > Spirochaetota > Spirochaetia > Treponematales > Treponemataceae > Treponema_D. The sequence goes on from JAEEYO010000053.1 coordinate 1,593, forward strand.
GACCTTGGACACGCCTGCCTGTAAACGTCCATGAGCCGCTCCTTTGTCACGTGGGTGTATCGCTGTGTAGTGCTGATTGAGGAGTGACCGAGCATTTTCTGCACCATCCTGATGTCCGCGCCGCTGTTGAGCATGGCAGTCGCGAATGTGTGACGGAAAGCATGTGGCGAAAGATGCCGCCTTGTTCCTTCAGGGCCCGTGTAGATTTTTAATATGTACTGTATTCCATGAGCCGAAAGAGCAGTCCCATGCTGATTGACGAAAATCTGCTCCACAGTATTTCCTCCGTCAGGCTCAGAAGCCGGAAAACGCTTTTTTCTTTCCTCAAGATACGCAAGAAGAGCTTCCCGCGCGTCCTTTTCAAGATACACTTCCCTGTCCTTGTCGCCCTTTCCGTTGACCACAGCAGAGGCATATCCGTTTTTGAAATCCCTGAACTTAAGTCCCGCAAGCTCGCTCACACGGCAGCCGGTGGAATAAAACACCTCGAATATGGCCCTGTCCCTGGCCGCCCAAAGAAGATCCTTTTCTGTAGGCTTGGCACAAAGCTCATCCACCTCGCTCTGGGTCATGTAACGCGGCAAATCACGGCTCACATGAACGATCTCAAGTTCCTGCGAAACATCCACCTTAATGTGTCCGAAATGCTTGCAGTAAGAAAAAAGTCCCCTGACCGCCGCCATATAGCGGTTGATTGATGTCCTTTTGTATTTGCGTCTCGTGAGCGAACCGATGCTTGAAATCAAATCAGATTCCGACACATCAGAGACGAGTTTTTCCTCGCCCAAGCAGAGAAGAAGATGATGGAGGTCATTTCGGTAGGCGGTCACAGTGTTTTCAGAAAGACATCGCACGGACTGTAAGTACTGGATGTATTCCTCCGCGGCATCTTTCAAAGAAAGTCTTTCCTTTGTGGAATCCGAATCAGTCTGAACGTCCATAAATCCTCCTGAAACTATTTACAAAGATTATCGGAAAGGCACTAGCCTGATAATGACAGGATTCTGAATTAATCAGAGCTTGCCTTATATTCAATATGCTCCGTTGCATTCATCTTTTGAGATATTGTACTGTCAATCAGATTAAGTCCAATTGTTTTTGCAGAGATGCTTGTTGTTATTGTTATGTCGCCGGAATAGTATGATTTCTCTTTTATGTCATAGTAATAAATTCCCTCGGAGACTATCAGCAGTTCTAATTGATCTTTAAGAACATCAGGTATATCGTCAGAGTTTAATTCCAATCTGGATTCAATTTTTAGGTATTGCCTATCTTCTGCCAGGTAAACCCCCAGCCCCCTGATATATAACTTTCCTTTAATCTGAAGTAATGAACCGGAAAAATTCAATGGCATAATGACATCTTCTTCAAGAATCTCGTTTTCTTTAATTATCAAGCCAGAAGATGGCATCATCAGTTTAATCCTGAACTCCATATCTTGGCTATTCAGAAATTTCCCGTCTTCTGACAGATATTGATACACTGCTGTTCTTGGCCCAAATTTTGTATTTACCGGCTCAGCATCCTCCGAGATGTCATCATTCGGAATGTCAAAAGATATCTGGGAATCAACAATTATATCCTTAAATACAATTTCAGCATAACCATTTCCAAGCATATTCAATGTGAGCTTGCTTGTGGTCTTGCTTTTTTGATTTGTAGTACCTGGAAATAAACTTGACTCAGAAAATGAATCATTAAAAGCGGAGTAGTCATAGGATAGCACATCTTTTTTGGAAAAATCAAAAACCAGTTTTACAGGCTCATATTGCTCATTTATAGTTTTATCTGAAAATATATCACGAGCATCTGGTCTTTGCATGATTTCCTGAGAAAACACATTTAATGGCACGATTAACAACAAAAAGATTTTAACAAATGATTTCATGATTTCTCCTCCTAAATATTCTGCTCTTTTTTCGCAATATTTTTATGGATGAATTGTATCGATATTTCCGAATCCAAATATTAATCCGTCTTTTTCTATGACACAGCTGCAGCGAAACTTTGTTATCAGGCGCAATGATATTTTACCGTCCTTATATATTTTCCAGTCTTCGTTTTTCTTCAGGATTTTCTTAAATTGTTTGTATTCTGAATTTGTAATGGACACTTTATAATAATAAGGTAGCTGAGTGATTTGGACAGGAACACCGCCGGAATAATCCGTTTTGATTAGTTCGATTTTTTTGCCGCTTATTTCAATTCCGCTTTCATATTTGAAAAGCCATTTCATGAACTCAAGATTTTCACAATCACTTGATGTCAAAGAATTTTTAATAAAATACTCATCATAAAAATCTGAGTGCTCATGTATTTCTTTTAGAATCCGAAGTTCATTTAAAACATGGCACCGATAAAATTTTTCAGAAACAGATTCATAAATCCAACAGTCATTTTGCACTTCATATTTTTTTCCTTCCTGCAAATATTCAATCTCGTAAACCCCTTCATCGACGCATGCTTTCTCTGCCTCGCTTACAGAAATTTCTTTTGCGGCTTTTATTTTTTTATCCAGAGAATTTAACGCCTCACACAAATCATTGTTTACAGGGACTGAAACATCATTCGGAGTTGGAATTTTGATTTTTATGATTTCCTCATTTTCTAATTTTATTCGAATATCTGCCTGAGGTTCGTCATGTGCAAAGACATGCTGCAAAACAATAGCAAATATTAGAAGAACTATAACTCTCTTACTTTTCATTTTTTTTCTCCTACGATTCAGTGAGGACGTCCACGTAACAATGAGTTACGCAGCCCCCCCATCAAGAGTCGCTTCCGTCATCGGCGGAATGGAGATAGTCGCACTCAGGATTGATGCAGCTCTTGTAGAACCCGTTTTTCTTGTCATATTTTTCAACCATGAACCATCCGCACTTGGGGCAGGTTGTTCCGATCGGCTTAAAATGCGAGATAAACGAGCACTGGGGATAATTCGTGCATCCGTAGAATTCCTTTCCGCGTCCCTTTGTCTTACGAGCGACTATGCTTCCGTCGCAGCCTTTTACGGGACACTTTGCAAGAGGAATGCTCTTCGTGTTGTGGCACTCCGGGAATCCTGAGCATGCAAGGAAGTAACCGAAGCGTCCCAGTTTTTTGACCATGGGTTTTCCGCACTTGTCGCAGATTTCCTCAGTCACTTCGTCAAGGGAGCCCTTCAGACTTTCCTGTGTGTCCATCACTTGTCCCACGCGGTCAATGAAGGGTCCGTAGAATCCGCCGATCATTTTGTTCCACACAAGGCTGTTCTGCTCGATGCGGTCCAAATCATCCTCGACTTCGGAAGTGAATTTTTCATTTATCACGTCGGGGAAGGAATCCACCAGAATCTTGCAGATTGTCTTTCCGAGCTGGGTAGGCACAAGCTGTCTGTTCGTCCTCGTAATGTAATAGCGGTCAAGGAGCACCGAAATAATCGGAGCATAAGTTGAAGGCCGGCCAATTCCTTTTTCCTCAAGGGTCTTGACGATTGAAGCGTCAGTATAGCGGGCGGGTCCCTGGGTAAAATGCTGCTCCGGGTAAAATTTTCCGCTGCTGAGTTTTTCACCCACCTTCAAGGACGGAAGACTTCCCGTCACCTCCTCCTTCGCCGAAAGAGTCTTGATTACGGAATAGAATCCCTTGTCCACGAGCTTTGAGGCAGAGACACGGAACACCGCATCACCCGCACAAATGTCCGCGCTGGTCGTCTTAGTCTTCGCATTTACCATCTGGCTTGAGACAAAACGCTCCCAGATGATTGAATAGAGACGGAGCAAATCCCTTGAAAGATACTCCTTCATGCTGTCCGGGGTATATTTCACGTATGTCGGACGGATTGCCTCATGCGCGTCCTGGGCTGATTTTCCCACGGCATACTCAATCTTTTCGGCAGGAAGCTGCTCAGGATAATTCTTTGAAATCCACGAGCGCACGTCATCAATTGCGGTCTGAGAAATGCGAACCGAGTCCGTCCTCATGTAAGTGATAAGTCCCACGCGGGTTGAGCCAATCTGGATGCCCTCGTAAAGCTGCTGTGCGAGCTGCATGGTCTTTTTTGACGTGAATCCCAATCTGTTCGCGGCAACCTGCTGGAGCTTGGACGTGGTAAACGGTGGCTTCGGCTTGACTGATTTTTCCGACTCCTTGATGTCCGTCACCGTGCACTCACTGTCCTTGATTTGCTCGATTATGTCCTTGACCGACTGCTCGTTTTTAAGCTCAGGCTTAGTTCCCTTGTAGAGCACAAGCTGGGCGGAGAACTTGGATTTTCCCTTCATGAAATCTGCGTCCAGGGTCCAGTACTCCTCGGGGATAAAATCCTCAACTTCCTGTTCCCTTTCGCAGACGAGACGCAACGCAACCGACTGAACACGACCCGCGCTGAGCCCGTTTTTGACTTTCTTCCATAACAAAGGACTCAGATTGTAGCCCACGAGACGGTCCAGAACACGCCTTGCCTTCTGTGCGTTTACCTTCGCCTCATCAATGCCCCTGGGATGCTTCACCGACTCCTTGATTGCGGCCGGAGTAATCTCATTGAACACGATTCTTTTTATCGGTGCCTTGGTCTTTTCCGAAAGAGCATTGTTCAAATGCCATGCGATTGCCTCTCCCTCACGGTCGTTATCAGATGCGAGGAGAATCTGTGTGGAAGCCTTAGCGTCCTTCTGCAATTCCTTGAGCAATTTTGCCCTTCCGCGCACGGTGATGTATTCCGGCTGGAACTCGTTGTTCACGTCTATCGCAATTCGGCTCTTGGGCAAATCAATAAGATGTCCCATGGAAGCCTTTACCGTGTAGCCGCTTCCCAAATAATGTTCTATGGTCTTTGCCTTAGCGGGAGACTCCACAATCACCAGCACGTTCTTTGCCTTGGATTTTGCCTTGTCTGCCGTCTTCGTACTCGTACCTGCCATACGCAAACCTCAATCATTTTTCAATCGTTCACGGCCAAATCAAAAAGATCCAGCTGAACAGTCTTTATTTTATGTGTTCCCGGAGCCTCGTCCTGAAAACGCTTGAAATCTTCATAACCCGATATGAGCGGAGCACCCGACTTTACGTATTCCTCGAAGCTGTTTCTCAACTTCGCCTCCGCAGATTTTCCACCCTTCACTCTCAATGCCAGAGCCGAACTCTCCGAAAGCCGTTTTGCCTCGTCGCACAGCCCCGCCTCATGGAAAACCACGTCCCTGCCGTAGCCCAACGCGAAATCCACGGTTATCAGCGCACCGCTTCCCGGAGGAGCCTGAGTCACAAGGACGCATCTTGAGAGACCTGCGATAATCCTGTTCCGCTGCACAAAACGCCACGGTTCGGAAGACACTCCCGGAAGATACTCGCTCAAAAGAATCCCGCCCGAAGAAAGGATTTTTTCCGCCAGCTTGCGATGTCCGCCCGGAACAACGGAATCTATGCCGCATGGAAGTACCGCAGCAGATTTTCCCCCGTCCACCGAAACGGCTCCCTTGTGCGCGAAAGAGTCCACGCCGTAAGCAAGCCCGCTGACCACCGTGAGTCCGTCCCTTGCCGCATCCGATGCAAAATCAAAAGTCGCCTGGGCACATTCCCTGCACACACGCCTTGTTCCGACCACCGACACGCACGGATTCAAAAGACAGTCCATGCTCCCACGGTAAAAAACCATGTAGGGCGGATCCGTCATTTCCCTGAGCAAAGGAGGATAAGACGCATCATCGTAACGGCACGAGCGGATTCCAAATCTTCCGTCAGAGAGCCTTTCCATGATTGCGGCACTCTTTTCTGCCGTTCTCAGCGCGGATTCCCCGGTCCAATTCTTTGAGCGGACTTCTCTCCCTATAATAGAAGAAAGTCTCTCACTAGAAAGTACAGCAAAATCCCCTTCACTGTCAAGTTCTTTCCTGACGAGAACCTTTTCCTTTAATGAGAGAAACAAAATTGACGAAAGCGCAATATCTAAAATGTCCACCATTAAAAAGTACTAATTTGAATACTGAGCGTCAAGTACTTTTTTCTTATTTGCCTCGGCCTGGGCGACTTTATCCGCGTTCGGATTGATTTCTATAATCCTGTCGTAAAGTGCCACCGCCTTGTCAAATTCCAGATTGTCGTAATATGCGCGCGCAAGGACAAACATTCCGTCGGTATCCTTCACCTGGGCGTTCATGTACTGCTCCAGATAGGGAATTGCTTTTTCAGATTCATTCAGCTCAAACACATAAAGCACACCGAGCCCGTAGAGCGCCCTGTAATAATTCGGATTGATTGCGATCGCACGGAGGTACGCCGTCTCGCTCGTCCTGAGATAACGCTGCTTCATTACCGCCGCAGTGCCGTCAGCCGTCGCATTCCAGTCTTCCTTCGCATGGGAGATATATCCAGCACAGACCGCAAGATAAAAATAGAGGTTCGCGTTGTTCGGGTAGATTTCCACCGCCTGCTGGAAACACTCGTATGCCTTTCCATATTCCTGCTCGTCCAGATAGCGCGTGCCGAGGATTTTCCACCAAACGCCCTCCTGAGCCTGTGTCGTGGCAAGGTCAATGGCCCTCTTGTCGTATTTTGCAATGGCTTCCTTAAGCTCTTCCTTTGTCGTGGGGGAATCCACACCCTCCTCAAGCTTCTGCATCTTCCTGATTGTATTGTATGACTGGCCGCAAGACGAGAACAATGTCGTGAACGCTGCCAGTGAAATGCCTAAAATTGCAATCTTTACTGTTTTTTTCATAAATCTTTTCCTCCCGATGAGTCCTTGTGTCCCGGAAAATATCCTGCATGATACTCCCTCAGAGCCTCATCGTCAATATGTGTATAAATCTGGGTCGTAGCCAGATCTGAATGTCCCAAAAGTTCCTGCACCGACCTTAAGTCAGCACCGCCGGAAAGCAGGTGAGTCGCAAAGGAGTGACGCAAAGTATGCACCTTGGAGACCACCCCGGTTTTGCTCTCAAGCGTCTGAAAATTCTTCCAGATTCCCTTTCTGGAAAGCTTTTGGCCACGGAAATTCACGAAGACCTCTTCCACGGCCTTTTTACCGACAAAAGAAGGTCTCACCTCGAAAATCCATTTTTTAAGCCATTCCGCGGCAATGTCCCCGAACGGAACCATACGCTCCTTGTCACCCTTACCGCGCACGATTATAATCTGCTCGTCAAAATGCACGTTGGAGACCAAAAGTCCCGACGCCTCGCTGATTCTGAGCCCGCAGCCGTAAATCATCTCAAAAAGAGCCCTGTCCCGGATTCCCAGAGGCTTGGTGGTGTCTATGGAAGACAAAAGCTCATCCACTTCCTCTATGGAAAGCACCGACGGAAGATGCTGCGACTGTTTCGGTCTCTCAAGCTCGTAGGCATAATTGTCCGCCCACACACCGGTCCGTTTCAGATACTTTCCGAACGAACGCAGGGCCGAAATGTCCTTGGATGAAGTCCTCGCAGACGCACCCTGGGTTCTTCTCCATGTAAGAAAACCGAGCAGCTCTCTGTTTCCGACCTCCGAAAGGGATTTTTTCTCCCCGTCAAGCCAGTTCAGGAACTCAAGGCAGCTCAGACAATACGTCTCCGCCGAAAGATCCGCCATGCGCTTCACGAGAATCAAATCGTCAAAGTAGGAGCGCAAGATTGGGGGCCACGCAGACTCATCAGCCATTTTATTCGTCCGTAAGCCTGATCGTCCGGTTGAGCTTATTCAGATTATTCCTCCACACAGCCGGCTGCCTTAAATCGTCCGGGTCGCTGGAAAATCCTGCCGGAGGATCATAGGGCTGCCTCGACTTCAAGGTACTCAGCCTCGGTTTAAGGGCATCTGAAAGAGAAATGGGGGCCTCGGTCTCATTCTGCACGTCATCCGCATTGTCTCCGTCCGCATCATCAGCCTGGTCAAAGGGATTGGAAATATTATAGTCCCCGGCACCGACGCTGTTCATCTGAGGACGCTGGATCGGTGTGCGGCTCATCTTTTCAGCCTCATCGTAAAGGACGCCCGTATTTACAGGCACGCTGCTGATTTTATCGGTAAAAGAGTCTGATTTCGGCTCCGCTTTTTTCATGGATGACTGGTCGCCGTGAAAAACCTTGTCAAACTCATCAAGGGACATTACATTCGCGTTTTTTGCCTTGGTCTCGTTCTCACGCTCCCTTTCCTCTTCGGAAATCTCAAATCCGGTCGCAATTACGGTAACGGAAATCTTCTCGCCCATGGACGGATCAAGCACCTGTCCCCAGAAAAGACTCAGGCTGCTCGATGCTGATGCGGAGATTGTCTTGATGATTTCCTCGACCTCCACCATGGCAAGGTCCTCCGCGCTCGTTATGTTCACGAGAATGTAGCTTGCGCCGTCAATGCTTCTGTTCTCAAGCATGGGGTTCGTAATGGCTCTCTGGGCTGCCTCCACGGCACGGTTCTCACCTTCCGCCATTCCAACGCCAAGGATTGCCTCGCCCTTGTCCTTCATAACTGTCTTCACGTCGGCAAAGTCGCAGTTCACCTCTCCGGGCTTCGTAATAATCTCGGTAATTCCCATCACGCCCTGGCAGAGAACTTCATCGGCAAGACGGAATGACTGCTTGTAAGTAAGCGTGCGGTCGGTTCCAACAATCTTCATTATCTGCTGATTCGGGATGATTATAAGGCTGTCCACATGCTCGCGGAGTTTCTTGATTCCTTCCATCGCGTTCTTCATGCGGATTTTTGCTTCAAATTCAAAGGGAGTCGTAACGACGGCAATGGTAAGCGCACCCTGCTCATGTGCAATTCTGGCAACGACCGGAGCAGAACCGGTTCCTGTTCCACCGCCCATTCCGGCAGTGATAATCACCATGTCCGCACCGCGCACGGTCTCGGTTATTACATCCTCGTCTTCCTTTGCGGCATTCTCACCCACCTCAGGGTTTCCGCCCGCTCCAAGTCCACCGGTAAGCTGCTGTCCGATGGGCAATCTTTTCTTCGCCTTGGAAACGGTAAGTGCCTGCATATCGGTATTCATGACGATAAACTCAACGTCGCTCACACCCGCTTCAATCATGCGGTTTACAGCGGAAGAACCTCCTCCTCCGCATCCGATTATCTTTATTACCGTAGGACTCGGCGCATGAAGTCCCTCCCCGGCATCCTTTTCAACAGACAGTTCAATCATATTTCCTCCCGACCCTTTTTTTATTCGGCTGACGGAAATATCCCCCTTTCCGAAAGCCATTTTAAGCTGGGTAAAACCAGCAAAACTATTATATCACCAAATGCAAAATATTAAAAGAACTTTTGCCAAATTTCCTTAACTTTATCAACAAAACCTATCTTTTCACCGCTGCTTTCCCGCTTTGAGTTCACAGTCTTGCTCTGTTTTTTCTCAGAATTCTTCACGGAAACCACCAGACCGACCGCTGTGGCAAAATCAGCCTTCCTGTACATGAATCCGGCATCTCCCGGAAGACGGCCGTAATCCGCGCACTCACCAAGACGAACCGACTCCGTTCCCCAAATGCTCTGGGTAAGATTTCTGACTCCCGGCATGAGGGCTCCCCCTCCGGTAACGACAATGCTTCCGCTGAGCTCCTTGAGTCCGGAATGCTTTACAATTTCCCTGCGGATCATAGTCATAATTTCAGCCATGCGGGGCTGTATGATTGCGCAAAGGTCGTATCTTGTGGTGAGCTCGGCAGGTCTGGAGCCAATCTCACGGATTATGACCTCTTCCTCGGCCTCGTTTCCCTCAATCCAGCAGCATCCGTACTGAATCTTGATTTCCTCCGCAACCGAACGCGGGATTCCCTTGACCTGGGCAATGTCGCTCGTGACAAGATTTCCGCCCACCGGCACCGACGTTATGTAGATTGGAGCCCCGTTGTAAATTACCATGGCATCCGTGCTGTCCGCACCAATGTCAATCAGGATGCTTCCAAGCTCCATTTCCTCCGTGTTAAGAGTGGCCTCCGCTTCGGCAAGGGTCTTAAGGTAGATTCCGTCTACGTCAAGCCCGGCCCTGGAAAGGCACTCACCGATTGTGGCACAGGCTGTTTTTGAGGCCGTCACCAGGAAAACCGACACATCAAGCCTTACGCCAAGATTACCGATCGGATCCTTGTAGCCGGAAATCTCATCAATCTTGTATTCCTGGGGAATTGCGTGGAGAATCTGCTTGTCCATGGGAAGAAAAACTGCTATGGCGCTGTCAATGGCATGCTTTTTGTTCTCATTTGAAATTTCGAGCCGCCTGTTTCTGTTCGTGGTGTCCACCGGGATTCCTCCGCTTCTGCAGCGCCCCTCAACATGAACTCCACCAATGGCGACATATACGCTGTGAACGTCCACCCCGGCCATAACCGAAGCGTCATCTATAGTTTCCTTTATTGCGGACATTGCGGCACCGATATTGACGATGACACCCTTCTGCAATCCCTTGTTGGACGGTCTCTTAGCCGCCCCAATTATTTCGAGATGGTCATCCTCATTAATCTGTCCGATAACACAGCGTATGCAGCTAGTGCCTATTTCAAGCCCAACAATAATCCTACTCAAAATATCCCCCGTACTCAGCGTTTTCTATAAGATACCGCCCCATAACGGACATCAATTTCAATCACATCCGGTTCAATGGAATTTACGACGTCCAATGATACCATCATATACTTTAATGTCTCTTCGTTCAAGTTCTGATCGGTCAAAACTTTAACTTTGCTGTGGATGGGATAAAGAATCAGCTCATATCCGCCGTAATCCTTGGGAACAACCTGAATTTCCGAAATTGCTGCGAAATAATTCTGCGGCAGCTCACGGATTTGCGCAATCTGCTCCATAAGAGACCTGTATGTGTCCGGAATTCTCATGCCGGAATGTACGCTGGTAACAGGAAGCCCCGAAATTACAGGGATGGAAGTGTCCTTCAGAACCGACGATGTGTTTGAAGTGTAAAGAACGCCGTTCCTGTCAATCTGCACGGGAACTGCCTTTCCACCAGTCACCACAAGAGTCTTTGCGACGGTCTCCCTCTCCTTGATTTCTATTATAACACGGTCGGGAAAATGCTTGTCAACAGTGACCTTCTCAACCTCGGGGATGGAACCGAAAGCTGCGGCGGCCTTGGATGCGTCAAACTGCATCCATGTGGACATTCCGAGAGAGTTCGCCTTTGCCGTAAGCTCAGACATCGGCACGTTTTTCATACCGCGGAACTGCATCTTCACGGCGGCAAGGGACGGGATCAGCAATGTATAAAGGACTCCCTCAATGAGAATCAATGCGGCGAGAATAATCACTATTATCTTTAGAACTGTCAGTTTTTTATCCTTCATCTTAGGATTTACCCCAGCAACGGCCTTTTTCCCCTTTGCAGAAGAAGAAGAGCCAAAATCAGTAAAAATAGTAAACGGTACTTCCGTATATGCGCTGTCACTCATAGATTAATTTCCACCCCGTCAAGATTTTCCATTCCGCTTTCACTTCCGGATCTTCTGTTCCCCAGATTTAAGATGTTCCCATCTTCATCATCGGTAGTACTTGAAGCGTTCAATATGAATCCGCACATACAAAATGTAGCGATCATGGACGATCCACCCGAAGAAAAGAATGGAAGCGGAATTCCTGTAGTTGGAAGAGCACCGCATACAACACCTATATTAATCAGAGATTGAAGCAAAATCAAGGTCGTGAATCCAAAAGAACCGTAGCTTCCGAACCTGCTTGGTGTGGTTACGGCAATCTTATAGCCACGGATGGCAAAAAAGACAAGCACGACACAATACGCGATGACACCGATCAGACCCATCGCATTTACCCAGCCCGCAAAAATGTAGTCTGTCTGTATCTCAGGGATATTGAGCACGGACATTCCGGTACCAACGCCGTTTCCCCAGATGCCGCCCAGAGATATGACGTTTTCGGAAGTCGCACGCTGATAGCCCGTAGTCATGTTCAGCTCCTCAGGCTTGAAAAAGGCGATCAGACGGTTGATTCGGTACGGCTCAATAAAAATCAGCAGCAAGATGACCGGTATGGCCAGAATCATCACGGGAAGGAACCAAGACATTTTCGCCCCGGACGCAAAGAACATGACTGTACCCACAAGGAATATAAAGACGCTCGTGGAAAAATCTTTCTGCAGGATAATTACGATGACAAAGAGAAAAAGCCCGAGCATGGGATAAAGTCCGTACTCCTTCTGGCTGTCACTGTCGAGCACAAGATATTTGTCGAAGAGATTCGCAAGATACATCACCACGGCAAGCTTGGCAAATTCAGAGGGCTGAAATCTTCCCAGGTGAGGGATGTTCACCCAGCGCGCGGCACCGTGACTCGCCTTTCCAAAAAAGGGAAGTATTGGCAGGATGCAGAAAATCAGGGAGCCGATAACAAAGAATCCCAGGAATTTTCTGAGCAGACGGAAAGGAATGAACGCAAAGAACAAAAATCCTATTATGCCCATGAAAGAAAACATGAGCTGCCTCGCCACAAAATAATAGCGGCTCTTTTCCGAAAGGAACGGAAGCCTTGCCACAGCGTCAGGAGTTGAGATAAGAACCGTGAAGATTCCGAGTCCCCAGAGAAGGATGACCGACACCAAAAAAAGTGTGTTGCCCGATTTGCTGTCCTCGCCGATTTTTCCAGTCTGAAAAGTAAAGCGTCCCATCACTTGGCCTCCGAAATCATTGAGACCACGCGCTCAAGTCCCATGCCCCTGGAGCCCTTCACAAGCACCACCGCACCCTCAGGAGCGACGGAAAGCACAAGGGAAGAAACAGCCCTCATTGACTCATCGCTTCTTCCCGCCACATATTCACAACGGCATCCGCCCTTCTCAGACTTCGCCGCCTCATAAGCAGATTTCATCTCGTCGCCCGCAAAAACCACAAGAGCCGCGCCTGAATGAGACGCCTGAACTCCGGTCTTCGCATGTTCCGCCACTGAATCCGCGCCAAGCTCCAGCATGTCACCAAGGACAAGAATCTTCGCGTTGCCGTTGAGCGAGGAAATCAAATCCACGGCCTTTTCCATTGAATCCGGGTTCGCATTGTAGCAGTCCTGAACCACAGTGTATTTTCCGCGCAGCACCTGGGAGCGACCGAACATGGGCTTGAGCGAGCTGATTCCGTCCGCAATATCCTCCGAGGACACACCGAGCACCCTTGCAAGAGCGATCGCACCAAGGGCATTTCTGAAATTGTATTTTCCCGGAAGACAGAGACTTGCCTTATGCCCTTCCACCATGAACGATGTTCCGTCCAATCCGCAATCTTTCACGGAGCTGATTGACTCATCGCAGCCCTCGCCATAGAACACGACGTTTCCGTCCACCTGATTCTCAAGGAAAGACGCGAAATCATCCTCACGAGGTATGACGGCAGTACCGAAGCTGTGAAAGTGCTCAAAAATACGAGCCTTCTCCGCCGCAATGTTTTCCCTGCTTCCAAGATTTCCGATGTGAGCCGTCCCGATGTTTGTGATTACGGCAAAACGTGGTTTAAGCACGGCAGCGATCTCACCCATCTCGCCAGCACGGTTCATGCCCATCTCAAAAAGACCAAGCTCATGCTCCTTCCTGATTTTGAAAACGGAAAGCGGAAGCCCTGTCTCTGAGTTAAGGTTTCCTTCATTACACACAAGATTGTATTTTCGCGAGAGGATTGCGGCAAGAATCTCTTTCGTGGTGGTTTTTCCCGAGCTGCCTGTAACTCCCACGCGGATAAGGTTCGGGAATTTCTCCACATAACGACCAGCGGCTGCCTGCAGGGCATGGAGAGTGTTTTCCACGGCGATAAAATACACGTCAGGATTTTTCTGTGAGAGCTCCGTAAAAAAATGAGAGTCCTTTTCGTAATTCGCCATGCAGATAAAGACTACCGACGCCCCCTTTTCAAGAGCCTGCGGAATGTATGCGTGTCCGTCCTGCACCTCGCCGATGAGAGGAACAAAAAGAGTCCCCTTCACGACATTGCGGCTGTCCGTCTGCACCGATCCGAATGAAAATGTTCCAGTTCCCAAAACATGAACGCCGCCGATTGAATCCAGCACGTCCTCAAGCGATAAAAGACTTTCCCCACTCATTTGCCAGATTCCCCTTTTCCCTTCATCTCCACGCGGATAATCTCATCGGAATCTGCCTTACGCATTCCCAGCTCCTCGGACGCAATTCTTTCAATCCTGTCCGCCGAAGACAAAAGACTTATGTCGGTGATCAGTTTTTTATTTTCTTCGATTAAATCCGCTTGCTTTTCCTCAAGCTTGATGACCTCGGTTCTCAGGTCGCTGTAACGTCTTGCCTGTGCCGCATTTAAAATAAGAAGAGCCGGTATGCTCAAGGCCACCATGCAGATTGTGACAATCTTCAATATATTCGTAATCTTTCTTATCATAACGCCTCCACCCCATACAGACGCTTTTCATCAGCATCACGTATTTTTCTTACGACCCTCAGTTTCGCGCTTCTTGACGGTGAGTTGACCTTCACCTCTTCGTCGCTCGGTTCCACGGCCTTTCTGGTCAGGATTTCCGCACACGGGCTACCACCGCACACACAGACAGGGACCTCCGGGGGACACACGCACTGCTTACCCAGATTCCGGAAATAATTCTTCACGATCCTGTCCTCAAGCGAATGGAAGGTAATCACTCCAAGCTTTCCTCCGGGTGCGAGCACGTTGAACGCGTTGTGCAGGGCATCTGGGAGTCTCTTCAGCTCGGAATTGACCATAATCCTCAGCGCCTGAAAAGTCCTGGTTGCCGGATGTATTGTCCCGTGGCGATACTTAGGAGGAACCGCATCATAAATAATATCGGCCAAGGCACCGGTGGAATTTATCCTTCCCGACTCCCTGGCGGAACAAATTGCCGACGCAATCCTGCGGGAAAACTTCTCATCCGAGTAAAGATAAATCATGTTCGCAAGCTGAGCTTCCGGCATTTCATTTACCACGTCCCCGGCGCTTTTTCCCGCATTTGGATTGAGCCGCATATCAAGTGTCTCATCATGTCGAAATGAGAATCCCCTCCCGCTCCGCTCATAGTGATACACGCTGATTCCTAAATCAAACAAAATGAGGTCGGGACGACGCTCCTCAGCCGGATAATCACGATAAAAATCATCGAACCATCCGTTGAAGAAACGCATCCGCTCCCCAAATTGCGAAAGACGCTCCACGGCTCTCCCCTGAATCTGGGAGTCCGCATCCACGCCCAAAATGCGCAGTGAGGGAAATTTCTTAAGGAAATTGAATGAATGTCCGCCCTCTCCAAGTGTTGAATCAATCATGAATGCATCATTCTCAAACGGCTCCCCAACCGGAGAAAGATAGTCAAGGCACTCATTAAGCAGCACCGGCGTATGAACGACTTCCACTTTTTTTAACCCCACCACTTTTTTTCTGTTTTCCCACCCAACTCTCTTGGCAAACAAAAAAAATTATTGTGAAACAGATACAGGTCCCACCCCTTACCTGTTCCGGCATTTTACAGAAGTATGTCACGCATACTTTCAATGGCCTCCTGGACCGACGAAGCAGATTCCTCGTCAAACTTCCTGAATTCCTCAGCGTCCCACAGTTCCATGTACCGGTTCATTCCGAACACGATGCACTCCCCGCCGAGTTTCAGGGAAGCGAATTCCCGAAGTCCCTGTGGAATGGAAAGCCTGCCTGCCTTGTCAATCTCCAGCCTCTGTGCCGGCGCGATGAAACGTCTCAGTATAAGACGCTTCTTGTTGTCGAAGATAGAGGCGGAACCAATGATTTTCTCGGAAAGTTTAAGCCATTCCTCGGAGGTGAAAAGCATCAAACAGTGGTCAAGTCCTTGCGTCACGAAAAGCTCCTCCTGTCCCAAGGCAGCACGTAATTTGGACGGAAAGCCAAAACGGCCCTTGTCATCCATAGTTACGTTGAACTCTCCAATCAGCAAATCCATCCCAACTTTCTCCACTAATTTACCACTTTTCTACCACTCTTTTCCACTTGTCTACATTTTCTCCCTAAAAAAGGATTTAGTCAAGCAAAAGATTCGCCGATATATAATATTTTTTACCCTATACAAGATTTTTTCCTCTAAAACTGTATAGTTTACATTATACGGTTAATTAAGGTAGAATTTGAGCATGATAAACACCCTCAACGAAAGCCATCTGCATAAAACTCTCAAAAAAATTTACCGTCTCCAGAACGAGGGATGCGAGGAAGAATGCAAGGCGGGCCCCTACATTGTGGACTTGAGGACGAAAGAGGGAAACATAATTGAAATACAGACCGGAAGCCTAGGCCATCTGCTGCCGAAAATCCGATATTTTCTGGGTGAAAAGAAAAAAATTACGGTGGTTTACCCGCTTGCGGCCCAAAGATTAATCGAAAGCACGGACCCTGAGACCGGCGAGAAAAAAAGACGCAGGAGCCCCCTGCACAAAAGCATTTACGACATTTTCCGCGAGCTGACGGGCCTCCACGAAATCCTGCTGAAAACCGGATTCTGCCTTGAAGTCAACCTGATCAGCATGACTGAGGAAAGAAAAAAGACCGTGAACGCGGTGCAATCCACGAACGGACGCAGGAGAAGGCTGAAAAACTGGATAAAAACCGGAAAAAGACTTGATGAGATTCAGTCAACGCACATTTTCAAGCGGAAGTCCGACTATCTCAAGCTGATTCCAAAGACAGTACCCGAAAGATTCACCCTGAGCGAGTTGAGGCAGGAGATTGAAAAACAAGGCACAAAAGTCAAAACCGAAAGTCTCCGCCTGATGGTCTGGCTGTACATAAAAATGGGACTCATGGAAAAAGCCGAAAAAAAAGGACGCAGCAATGTCTACGTCCTTATAAAATAAGCATTTACAAATTGACACAGATATGTCAGGATGCTTCCGACTGCAACTCGGCGGCCTCATTTTCCCTGTGATTCTTTATCCTCAACGTAAGCTCACGGTTCACAAGCTTGAACAAAAGGTCGTGCTCGCTCGGAGAGTGTTTTCCTTCGTAGCACATAGATTTAAGCAGGTCAAACTCCTCGTCGGAAAGTGGCTCCTGGTCCTCCCAGAAAATCTTCCAAGTCTCAGCGCTGTCCTTGGTCATGTTTGCGTCAATCACTTCATTCCATATTTCATAAGATTCGTTTCTGTCCATTAATTTACCCCTTTCTCTTACAGAAATCGGAAATTCGGAGCTTTGATTTTAGAGATTTCGCCAGATTTCTATACAAAATTCGGGTACGAAGTTTCGGGCATTTTAAAACACAAATAGACCTTGTAAAATCTTGTTTTACAAAGCCAATTTGTGAGTCCTGATTGAAAATCTGGAAAAGCTTAAAACTCTTCCAAAAATCGCACGCTCTATTTCAAGGCTGAAGAAATGCGCTCAAGAACCTTCTTGCGGTCAAGTGGCTTAACGATGTAGTTCTTAGCACCTGCCATAAGAGATTTCTTGACAAGCTCTTCCTTTCCCAGAGCAGAGACCATTACGACCTTAGCATTCTTGTCAAACGCAACAATCTGCTCAAGGGCGGTAATTCCGTCCATGCGTGGCATAGTGATGTCCATAGTAACTATGTCAATATTTGGGCAAAGCTCCTTGTACTTATCTA
The DNA here is from genome assembly GCA_016288205.1 of Treponema sp. GTDB lineage: Bacteria > Spirochaetota > Spirochaetia > Treponematales > Treponemataceae > Treponema_D. Next base: position 19,104 of record JAEEYO010000053.1, read on the forward strand.
CACCCTCTTTTCCATCCTGAGCTGTAGCAACAATTTCATAGCCCTCGCTGCTCAAAATCTGAGTAAGCTGCTTTGCGACAAACATTGAGTCATCAACAACCAGTACGCGGAATTTTGAACCGTCATCTCTCTGCCCATCAGGCGTACGATTGTCTGTTGTTGCAAAATCCTGTTTAGTCTTCATAACCTTTTACTCCTTCTATTGACGTTCGCGGATTGCGACGTTAACTTCTATTTTTCCATATTCTGTTTCAAGCGGAACGATCAGAGCCTCAACACTCTCCTCTCCACCGCCTAATGCAGCAATTTCCATGTTCTCTCCAGCGAAAAGTGCCGGAGGTGTCAGGTCGAATTTAAAACCAAGCTCGTGGAGTTTGGTAACAGCCTGAGCAGTAATAAGATTTGCAAGCTCACTGATTGTGGCCTTTGCCAAATCATCAAATGAAGCAAGCCTTTCATCATTCATCTTCGAAGCAATGTTGACGGCAGTTTCATAAGTCATGTCAAAAAGAACACGTCCCTCAACATCTCCCGCAAGTCCAACAAGAGCAGCTACACCCATCACAGGCATTGCCGTAGACTTCAGATACAGATCACCTCTCTTAACATCAGAACCACCAAGCACTTCTTTAAGAACCCTGTAGGAAGTTTCTACAAACGGGTTTATGTACTCTACTCTCATTTCTTTCCCCCTGTATATGTGCTTACAAGTTTTTTTAATTTATTTTGAATATACCCCTACGGAGCCGACGTTTTTCTTTGTCCAACCCGCCAAGGAAATATTTTCATTATCACCAACGATTATTATACCGTTGCCCTTAATCTTTTCCTCGAAGTCCTCAATCATCGTTCTCTGAGACTGCTCCGGAAGGAATGCAAGGATGTCACGAGCAAAGACAATGTCAATAGGAGGCAAGCTGTTGGTATGCACGCAATCGTGATACTCGAACATAATCATGTCCTTGATCTCCTTACTGAAAGCATAATCTCCGCTGACGGTCCTTGTCAGATATGGCTGATACCAGTCCGTGCTTACCTTGTCGCTCACAACCAAAAGCGGTGCGTTGGACACACTCAGCAGGTCTATATCATGCGCGTAAATCCTGATTTTAGCACCCGGATACTTCTTTTTAAGCACACAGGCCAGAGAATAAGACTCCATACCCTTTCCGCAACCAGGGTTCCATACGACAATGTTCTTGGCATTGTTTTCTGGCAGGGCTTTGAGCACATCCTTTGCGTATGCCTCTGACCACCAGTTCTCATTGAACCTTGAGTAGAAGGGCTTAAGGAATGCAGCCGCGTCGTTGGCATCCTGAAGCTGAGTATTGTCGGCTCCACGCTCCTTTTTCCATTCAAGATAGCGTTTTCTTGCCCAATCCTCAGTTACGGGACTGATTGTAAACTTCTTGAGGCTCTGGAGGGAGTCTGAGATGAAGTTCAAGTCCACAGTCTCCTGCAGCTTCTCTTCCTCAGCCGGTTTCACAGACTTTGCAGGCGCATTTCCAGCCTCTTCCTCCGCTCTCTTTGCGGCAAGTTCGGCAGCCTCAGCCTGTCTCTGCATCATCTGAGCCTTAGTGGTTTCCTCATACTGCTTTTCTTCCTCGGCAGTACGCACACCGAAAATCTTGTCTATGTCAAGCAGGATGTAAAGGCGTCTCTGAGCCTCCACAACACCTGAGATATACTTGATGTTAATGTCTCCGAACAGAGGATGCGGCGGCTGAATGGTGCTCTTCTGGATTCCGACAACCTTGTCAATTCCGTCAACGACCACACCGAAAGTCTGCTCACCGACGGTAACAATCAGCATATTCTCCAATGCATCGTCAGTGCGCTCTTCCACCTCAATGTTGAAGAACTTGCGCAGGTCAATAATCGAAATGATTTCACCACGCAGGTTGTACACACCCAAGACGAACGGAAGTGTATTCGGCACATAGGTAAAATGACCGGCCTTGGCAATTTCCTTGACCTTCATAATATCTATGGCATAGTCCTTGCCGGCAAGCGAGAACGTGACCATCTTGTAGTCAATAACGCTGGCCTTTCGCTTTTCCTCTTCAAGGAGCTCCTGTGTAAGAGAAGTTCCTTCCTCGGCTTCCTGAGTAGTACTTGCAAGTATGTTTAATCTTTCCTGAATTGTTGCCATCTATCTACTCCTACCCTCTGCTTGCATTTCTGATTGCCTCAGCCTCACGGGTCTGCTGAGCAGAAATTTCCTGCTTTACACCCAACTCAAGCAGCTGGCTGACGTCAATAATCAACGAAACGGAACCGTCTCCAAGTATGGAAGCTCCGGCTATTCCAGGTGATGTCGTGAACTGATCGCGCAAAGGCTTGATAACCACGTCTTCCTCACCGACCAACGCATCCACCATCACGCCGATCTTCTTTTCCTGAGAACCGACGATTACGATGAAGCAGTACTCATTCTGATCCGAGTTCTTGATGTTGAACAGGCGGCTCAGACGGAGGATTGAAATGACCTCGTTACGGACATTCAGAACCTCGTAGTTGTCAATGGTGTTTATGCTGCTGCGCTTTACACGCTGGCTTTCAATAACATTCGCAATCGGGATGGAGTAAACTTCCTTTCCGACTCTGATAAGAAGACCCTGGATGATTGCAAGGGTAAGCGGAAGCCTGATGCTGAACTTGGAGCCCTTGTGTCTTTCGCTCGTAACGGAGATTGTACCCTTGAGCTTTTCAACCATAGTCTTAACAACGTCAAGTCCTACACCGCGTCCAGAGACGTTGCTGATTTTGTCGCTCGTAGAGAATCCGGGCAAGAAGATAAGGTTGTACGCTTCCTGATTTGAAAGCACCTTGTTCGGACTGATGAGTCCCTTCTTAACGGCCTTCTCGCGGACCTTCTCCACCTCAATTCCCTGACCGTCATCAATAACGTCAATGACAATCATGTTTCCTTCGTTTGAAGCCTTGAGAATAAGAGTACCGGTCTCGTCCTTTCCGTCAGCCTTACGCTCAGCAGGAGTCTCAATTCCGTGGTCAACCGAGTTGCGTACACAGTGCATGATTGGATCCAAAAGATCATCAACCACTGTCTTGTCAAGCTCAGTCTCTTCTCCTTCTATTACAAGGTCAACCTTGCGTCCAAGATCACGGCTCAAATCGCGGACAACACGCGGGAATCTGTTGAAGATTGTACCGATCGGAACCATGCGGATTTTCATAACGCCTTCCTGAAGTTCCGATGCAATGCGTCCCAGGTTCTGAGTTGAAGAGCGGAATTTGCTTGCGGTTGACTTGAATTCATTCTCAAATCCGTCGAACCAGCCGGACATGCCGGTAAATTCCTCATTCACTCTCTGGCGGATCTCTTTTGCGGATGCCCCTGCGCGAAGTTCTTCCATAATCTTCGGGACATTCTCCAAAAGGTGACGCTGGCGTTCTTTATATGAAGCATTCAGATTCTGGAGCTTGAGCTGCAAATCCGCAAGCTGGAGTCCAGTCTGATTGAACACTGCCTTGGTGATAACCGTCTCACTGACCAGGTTCATCAAATTGTCAACGCGCTTTGAGTCTACGCGGAGAATTGAGCCTGCTTGTGCCGCATGTGGCTGAGAGACTGATTTTTTCGCCTGCTGTACAGATGCCGTAGTAGCTGGTACCGATGTTGATGTGTCGGCGGATGCCTCTTCCGTCTCTTTTTCCTCCACCTTTTCCTCAACAGGTGCTGGAGCCGGAGTCGGTTTCGGAGCAGGAGCCGCAGGTTCAGCCTTGGGAACCTCAGATACCGTAAGCCTGGAGTCTCCGTTTACACTTCCCTTCGTAAATGGCTGGGCATCAACGGCGATTGTAACGTCTGTAAGGAAAGAAGCGTCCTCAAGCTCGTCCTGACTTGCATTGGTTCCCACATAGTAAACGACCTGGGGATGGAACTCATCCTCATAAAGCGCCTCAAAATCCGGAACAGTCTTCAAAACCGTTCCATGATTCTTAAGCGATGCGAAAACCTGTATTCCACCCACGGAATTCATGGGGTTTGACTCGTCGAATGTTACGTTTATGACCCAGAGCTTCTGATCCTTAGGGCAGGCTTCCTTAATCTCCTCATAATCCTCCTCGGACAAGGATGGAACAGACGGCATGGATCCTGATGGAGCTGCGACTGCTGCCGGTGCCTTAACTGGAGCCGGTTTCGGTGCGGGAGCTGCGTGTGGTGCGGCTTTTTTCTTTCCTGCCTTTTCAGGGATGAAGCCCTTGATTTTCTGTACCAGCGGAGAAACATCCTCCTGATACACGGCTCCACCGCTACGGGTCTCCAACATGGCTTTGATTGTGTCTATGGCACAAAGAAGCGTGTCCACAATCGGCTCGGAAACTCCTACCTGCCCGCTACGCAATGCATCGAGCAAATCCTCCACGTCATGACAAAATGCCGTCAGCTCGGTCATCTCTACAGTGGCAGAACCACCTTTGAGGGTATGGGCCGCACGGAAAATCTCGTCGATCGCGTCGTGGTTGGATGGATCATTTTCAATAACAAGGATGTTACTCTCCAGATTCTCTACCTGCTGCTCTGCTTCGGCAAAAAAATCTTTGAGGAGTTCTTCATTGTTTGCGTCAAGGTAATCACTCATAGCCTATATTGTAACCTCTTCCACACAATAGTCAAGTTAAAAGTTCATTTTAACACAGAGTTTATAACGGCATTTTATTTTGCGAAACATATCGAAAAATCATCTTAAATGACTTTTCGAGGTGCGCGTCTGCCTTTCTATCGTTTCAAGTATAACACAAAAAGTCAAAATAGAAAAGCAAAAAATATTATTTTTTTTAAAATCTTTTACAAATTCACAATTTTTTAATTTAATCATTCTTCATTTATTGTGATTTTGGAGATTTTAGCGTTTTTTATGCCGTCCGTGAGTTTTGAGAACCCACATTTTAAGAAATCGACATTTTCTGCCGATACCTATAAAGGGTTAATGGAAAAAAAGCCCCGATTTTTTGACTTGACCATTGCAAATTACCCTACTATAATAAAGTGGAGACTTTTTATGAAGAAGATATTGTGTTTTACAGCTTCAGCACTCTGCGCGGCAATTTCTGCGACTGCCCTGCAACTGCCCACTTTCAGCGGGAACCTGGGATTTCTTGGTGAAGTGACTCCGGAGCCAACCATCAATGCTCAGTCCTATTTTGCGGGACAGATTGATTTTTCAGGCCGCTTCCTTTTCAGAACCGAATTTTCCGTCGCAGCCGACAGTCTCCAGGACTCAATCAACGACGCTTCAAACGTGCAGTCCGCATTTAACATCCAGGAAATCTCCGGCACATTCAATTTTTCCACGGGACAGGTCACTCATTATGTAAGCGCGTTCCTTGGTGAGTTTGAACCGATCGGCTCGGACATCTTTTTGAAAAGACAGTTCGGAGTTCAGTCAATAAGCTCCAATCTGATGGACAGCTGGCACAGTTACAACGGAGCTTCCGCCTATCCATTCTATGGACTCGGAGCGTCTTATGCGCTTCACATCGTAAAAAACTATGCCGCAGCCCTTTATGTGAGCCGCAACACAGATTCCGTCACCGGAGTCAACTCATTGGACACAAACCTGCGTTTTGCCACGGTCTCCCACAGCATGATTCTTGATGTCGCCACGGGACTGAGCTTCGTCCTTGGTGAAAGCGGCGGCATTTTCTCGGTAGACACAATCACCCTGCACGGAGGACTTAACCTTCTTGCGGGAAACAGAAATTTCCTTTCATTTTTCCTGCAGGCCGGAGTCTCTGACTACACGATTGACGCACAATCAGGGCACAAATTCAACAACGACAGCATTTACGTCCTCTTTGAGCCGAGGCTTGTCCTGAACGGATTCCACATTGCCCCCTCCGCGTTCATCCTGCCCTTTGAAGCGCAGAACAAAATGCTCTTCCTCCACTATCCAGAGGAAATGATCACTGATGACGACGCAAACAAATCTTCCGTGGGCGCGAACCTGAACATTTATAAGGAAGATCTTTACGTGGGCATTACCGACATCACCGTGGGAGGCCACCTTACGCTCTCATTCCCCGGATCAAATGCCATGACCCTGATTCCAAACATCATGGCCGGAGACTCTCATCCCCAGCTCACAATCAGCCCGTACCTTGCGACGGACATTTTCGGCGGCTCACTGATGATTGCTTTTACGGTCGATCTTTTGCATCTGAAGGAAGCCGACTCCACAAAGATTTTCCTCGGAATCAGATCGGAACTTTAGCGAGTTGAAAACGGAAAGCTGTGCGAGTTGAAAACGGAAAGTTGAAAGTGGAAAGCTAAGAATTCTTGATTTTCAATTTTTTCCTTAGCAGATTAAGGACCCGCTTTTTGTCCTCGGACCACTTTGGGGCAATCAGGAGTCTTTTGGGGCCGTCGCCTGTCATGCGGTGGACTACGGTGGTCTCAGGAAGCAAATCAAGGCACTCCACAACCAAATCCGTGTATTCTTCAAGACTCATTATATGGAAGGGATTTTCCCTGTAGAGATTTGCGAGCGGTGTTCCCTCAAGCACATGCAAAAGCTGTAGTTTGATTCCGTCCAGGGCGGGATCCAGCGCGGCAAGATAGGAGATTGTCTCAAGCATATCGCGTTTTGACTCACCCGGCAGTCCCAGAATCGTGTGAACTATTACACTCAGGCCATTTTTTTTCAAATCAGCGTAGGATTTTTCAAAACACGAAAGGCTGTAGCACCGGTTCATTTTTATTGCGGTGTCCTCGTGTATGGTCTGAAGTCCAAGCTCCACCCACACGGGTTTTATTTTGTTCAGCTCCACAAGCATTCCGATAATCTCCGGAGGAAGACAATCCGGGCGTGTTCCTATGGACAAGGCGACAATCTCCGGGTGCAGGATCGCTTTCTTGAAGATTGGGAAAAGCCTCTCGGGATTTCCATACGTTGAAGTGTATGACTGAAAATATGCAATGTACTTTCGTTCGGCTGATGCAATCCGCTTCGGGAATTTTGAGTCAACGCGGGACTTTGCCTTTTCAATCTGCAAGTCAACGTCCTCAAAATCCGTGGCGAAATCTCCAGACCCTCCGGCTGAACAGAATGCACATCCACCAGAGCCGACCTTTCCGTCGCGGTTTGGACAAGTACATCCTGCAGACAGGGACAATTTATAAACTTTGCATCCGAATGATTTTTTTAGATAATCAGAAAGGAAAAATCTGGTCAAGAATTCTTAGTCTTCCTTGCGGTCATAGTAACCGGAATTTTCAAGATACTGACGGCGGGACTCCACCAGAGAGATAATCTCCTGGTACATATTAAAGTCAACTTCCAGTGCGATGGGGAAAATGAAACACTCGGTCTCATCACAGTAACGCTCAATGAATTCTGCGCTCGTTACAAAGCCGAGGGAAATCATGTTGCTGATTCTGTCGGCGCATTTCAAAATCTTCGCTTTTTGGCTTCCGTTTTTGATGATGTTTCGAAGGTAGTCCGGTTTCAGCTGTCCCTTCTGCTTCGTCACCTCAAGCACAAGTTTCAGCACTTCCTCCCCTTCCTCATCCGCATTTCGGATCAGCTCAATGTCATACCCGGGGATGTCCTCAACGACATCATGAACGCATGCGGCCTTCAGGAGGACGGAATCAATGTATCCGTAGTCAATAAGAATGCCCATCGTGTCCATCTGATGACGAAACATATTTCCGCCAGCGAAACGGGCTTTTCCAATTAGTGCCGTAGAAAGCTGCATGTATGGTGCCAAAGACATGCTCTTCAACTGAAGCATGTGCTCTGTGTCCATCTGTAGTGGTTTTTCCGTTGCCATAACATACGTTCCCATTTCCTACCTCCTTAAAAAGTTTGATTTCTTGCTTGAACTAAAGGCTCTTGACGTAGCCGGAAAGCTTTTCTATGCGACGCTGACTTTCCGCCATTTTGTCGCGCTCAGCCTGTACGACTTCAGCAGGTGCGTGTGCCGCGAAATTTCCAGAGAGTTTTGCCTCGCTCTTTTTCACAGCAGCCTCCTCCGCCGCAATTTCCTTTTCAAAACGTGCCTTGAGCTGCTCGGTGTTGATTCCCTCATCAGCAAGCAGGAACGCCTCGAATCCGCTTCCCACGGTACCGATTGATTTTGCGGGAGCCGCATCAACGAAATCAACCTTGCGCACGCCGGCAAGAAGCTCGATCATGTCGGTTTTCTCACGGATTACCTCGGCAGAAGAACCCGCAGTAATCTTCACGGCCACATGGAGCTTTGACGCAGGATCCAGACCACATTCCACCCTCAGACCACGGATGCCGCGGATCAAATCCTTGAGCACATCGAAGCGGGCTGTAATTGCGGAATCTGCGCGTGCTGACGTAAACTCGGGATAAGGCGCGTCCACCAAAAGACCCGTGTAAAGCGATGATGAGACAATCTTCTGCTCACCGGCTTTCTTTCTGTTTTCAATGATTTCCGCAAGAGGAAGCTTTGAGTAGATTTCCTCGGTAACGAACGGAATATAGGGATGGAGCAAGCGGAGGCTTTCCTCAAGCACGTTAAGGAGCACGGATGCCGCACGGTCCTTTTCCTTGTCATCTCCGTTTCTGAAACTCAGCTTCGTCGCCTCAACATACCAGTCGCAGTAATCATTCCAGAAATATTCATAGAGCGCGGAAGCTCCGTCGTTGTAGCGGTAATTCTCAAATGCGTTTCGGGCTGTCTCCACGGCTCGGTTCAGGCAGGAATAAATCCAGCGGTCAAGCTCGGTAAGATCAGAGTCGCTCACCGGGATAAGGTTGCGTCCCTCAAGATTTCCGAGGATGTAGCGGCTTGCGTTCCACACTTTATTGCAGAAGCGGCTTCCCATCTTGAAGCTGTCCTTGTCCACAAGCACGTCCTGTCCCTGTGCCGCCATGTATCCGAGAGTGAATTTAAGTGCGTCGGAACCGTACATGTCGATTATCTCAAGCGGGTCCATTCCGTTGCCGAGAGACTTTGACATCTTGCGTCCCTGCTTGTCGCGAACCAATCCGTGAATGTAGATGTCGTGGAAAGGTGCTTTTCCGGTAAACTCAAGGCCTGCCATAATCATGCGGGCGACCCAGAAGAAGATGATGTCGTAGGCTGTTACGAGTGCCGTCGTCGGGTAGAATTCCCTCATGTCGGGAGTGTCCTCAGGCCAACCGAAAGTAGAGAAAGGCCAGAGCCATGAGCTGAACCATGTGTCAAGAACATCCTCGTCCTGCTTCAAATCTGCGGCTCCGCATCCGCACTTGGGACACTTGTCGGGATCCGTGCGGCTTACAATCACCTCACCGCATTTCTGACAGTACCATACCGGGATTCTGTGTCCCCACCAAATCTGACGGCTCACGCACCAGTCGCGGATGTTCACAAGCCACTGCTCGTATGTGTTTTCCCATTTCTGCGGGAAGAATTTTATCTCGCCCTTTTTCCATGCAGCAAGAGCTTTGTCCGCCATGGGCTTCATTTTTACGAACCACTGGTCTGAAAGATATGGCTCCACCACGGTCTTACAGCGGTAACAATGACCTACGGAGTGAACCATCTTTTCCTCACCCTTGAAAAGTCCTGCTGCCTCCAAATCTTCTATTACAAGTTTGCGCGCCGCCTCGGGTTTGAGTCCCTGGTATTTTTCAGGCACGTTTTCGTTAAGGCGACCGTCCGGAGTAAGAAGGTTCACCACCTCAAGATTGTGTCTCTTTCCAACTTCCCAGTCGTTCGGGTCATGCGCCGGAGTGATTTTCACCATACCGGTTCCGAATTCCTTGTCAACATACTCATCCGCAATAATCGGGATTTCCTTTCCGGTAATCGGGAGCTTGAGCTTCTTTCCGACCAATGCCGTATAACGCTCGTCGGTGGGATTCACAGCGACCGCCGTATCTCCGAAGAATGTCTCAGGACGGGTTGTGGCTACCTCAATCTTTCCGCTTCCGTCGGCATACTCATAATAAAGATGATACATCGCTCCGGGTGTGTCCTCATGGTCCACTTCATCATCAGCAAGGGCGGTACCACAGCGGGGACACCAGTTGACGAGCCTCTTTCCACGGTACATGAGTCCGCGCTCATAAAGGGTCACAAAAACATCACGGACAGCCGCGCTCAATCCCTCGTCATAGGTAAAACGCTCGCGGTCCCAGTCGGTTGAGTTGCCGAGCTTCTGCTGTTGCTTTACGATTATGTTGTGATGCTCTTCCTTTACCTTCCAAGTGCGCTCAAGAAATGCCTCGCGTCCAAGGTCGTTACGTGTCTTTCCTTCCTTTTTAAGCTGACGCTCCACCACGTTCTGAGTCGCGATTCCTGCATGGTCGGTTCCGGTAAGCCAGAGAGTATTGTCTCCCTTCATGCGGTGATAGCGGACCACAATGTCCTGCAATGTGTTGTTGAGTCCGTGTCCCATGTGAAGGACTCCGGTAACGTTCGGCGGAGGAATGACCACGGTATATTTCGCTACGTTAGGATTCTTTGCCTTTTTGTCAAGATAAGTCTGATGCAATGGGGACGCTTCATCTGATGCGGGCTTAAAACAGCCGTTGTCCAGCCATTGAGAATAAATTCTGTCTTCAAAATCCTTGGGATTATACGCTTTTTCCAGTTCAATCGCCTTCATAAAAACTCCATGTAAAGTCTGTGGACAATACTGCGGAACAGTGTAGCATTTTTTTGAAATATGTGCAATTACTTTTTTTACATCAAAAACACGTCAAAGCTCGCTGTAATCAACATCCGCGGCAACAACGACTCTGTAATCCGGGTACAGTCTCATAACGGCGTCACGTACCTCATTACAAACGGCAAGTCTGCTCGGTGCATCAAAACTGACCACAATATCGAACCTCATCGACCTCGCCTTGGGATTCACATAAAAGCCATGCATCTGGATGACGTATTTGTGCGAGAGAGTTTCTTTTTGGACGGCATCCTTTATCCGGCTGATTTCTCCGTCCTTCATGTTCGTAGAATAAACTCCGACTGCCATCAGAAGCACATGATGATTGATAAAAACCTTTTCCGTAATGGCACGCGTCAGTTCATCAAGTTGTCCCGCGGAAAGAGTGTCGTCCACCTCAATATGAATTGAACCGTTAAAAGCGTCGGGGCCATAATTGTTCAGCACCAGATCATACGCGCCGTGAACCTGGTCAAAAGATGCGACTGTCTTTTTTATCTCACGCACAAGAGAAGCCTCTGCCCGCTCACCCAGAACCTTTGAAAGCGTCTCCAAAAGCATTTCAAATCCAGCTTTTATTATAAGAAGAGAAATGACTGCACCGAGGTATGCCTCAAGCGAAAGATGAAAGTAAATGTAAATGATTGCGGCAATCAGCGTAGAAAAAGAAATCACAGAGTCAAGGATGGCATCGGTACCGGAGTTCACGAGGGAATCTGAGTTCAGCTTTTTACCCATGGACTTCACATAATTTCCAAGGATGATTTTAACAAGCACGGCAACGCCAATGATTATAAGGCCTGTAAGCTTGTATTGGGGAGTGACCGGACGGATGATTTTTTTGATTGACTCGACAAGCGATGTAACGCCCGCATAAAGCACGATTACGGCGATGACCATTGCGCTCAGATACTCCACGCGGCCATAACCGAACGGATGTTTTTTATCCGGTTCCTTCGCGGCAAGTTTTGTTCCGACAATCGTAATCAGGGAAGATGCAGCGTCGGAAAGATTGTTCACCGCATCCAGGATGATTGAGATGGATGAGGAAAAAAGACCGACCACAGCTTTAAACCCCGCAAGCATCAGGTTCGCAAGTATTCCTATAACGCTCGTCCTGATCACTTTTTTATCCCGGCTTCCGTCATTCGCATGAACCATCACATCATCCATAAAAAACTCCTCGGGGAATATTATAGCAGAGACGAAAATCAAACTCAAGACACTTCACCCGAGAAAATTGCTTACCTAAATTAACTTGCTTTTTTAAGTAATCCATGCTAGAATTCATCCATGAATCACACACAAAAGGTCAGACTTTCAGACATTGCGAAAAAAATCGGGGTCAGCACGGTGACAGTCTCAAAGGCCATCGCGGACAAGGAAGGAGTTTCGGACGAGCTCAGGGAAAAAATCAAAAAACTTGCGGCGGACATGGGCTACAGGCAGAAAAGCGCGAAGATTGCGTCCCTCCGAAAAGAAAATTCCACAGGCAACATCGGAATCATCATACCGTCCAGATTTTTTGAGCGTGCCACATCATTTTACTGGAGCATGTACAACGCGCTTTCCAAGGAGCTGATTTCAAACGGCTACTATGCCATAATGGAGCAGCTTGACGCAAAGGAAGAGTTTGACCTTGCCATTCCCCACGTGATTCAGGACCACAAGGTTGACGGAGTGATTCTTCTGGGGCAGCTTTCAAACGACTACGCGCATTATTTTCTGAAGCACTACTCGAATTTCATCTTCATGGATTTTTACGTCAACGAGGAAAACACCGACTCCGTAACGACCGACAATTTTTACAGCGAATACATAATGACGCAATACCTGATCTCACAGGGACACAGGGACATACGCTTCGTGGGAAATTTCAACGCGACGACGAGCATCAACGACCGCTTCATGGGATTTATGAAAGCCATGCTGGAAAACGGACTTCATGTTTCATTCGACGAAATCATCAACGACCGCGATAAAAGGGGATTCTATTCGCCCATCCAGCTGCCGGAGAAAATGCCGACCGCCTTTGTGTGCAACTGTGACGAGACAGCATCGCGGCTGATTGAAGTGCTTGGCGAAAACGGATATTCTGTTCCAAATGACATTTCCGTGGTTGGCTTCGACAATTTCGTCTCAAGCGGAAGCGTAAATCCACCGCTCACAACGGTTGAGGTCGATCCGTCTGAGTCCGCAAGAGCCGCCGTGGAGCTGCTTCTGAAAAAAATCACCGGGCAGCAGTATACTCACGGACTTACGGTGGTCGCGGGAAAACTGATTTTCAGGGATTCCGTAAAAAAGATTTCGTGACGGAAAACGGGGGGACTAAATGGATAAAAAGATTTTCGATGAGCTCAGGTCGGAGCTGGTTGACTGCATACTTCCCTACTGGACTGAATACGCAAGGGACACATCCACCGGCGGATTCTATGGCGCAATCAGCAACACAAACGTGCAGAATCAAAAGGAATGGCGCGGAATCGTAATGGTGAGCCGTTTTCTCTGGACATACAGCGCGGCCGCAAGATTTTTGAACGACGAGTCCTATATGGAAATGGCGGATTATGCCCACGCATACTTGATGAAAAATTTCCATGACCCATATTACGGCGGAATGTACTGGTCGGTAAATGCGGACGGAACAATCCTTTCGGACAAAAAACAGATATTCGGAAACGCCTATGCAATCTACGCGCTGAGTGAATATGCCGCAGCGATCAAGGAAATCCGAGGCGAGGATGAGGTGGCTGAAAATGTGATGGGTCAGGCACTCTCCGTTTTTTCCATGCTCGAAAAACATGCGTCTGATGAGGAATTCGGCGGATATTTCGAGGCACTGAACCGGGACTGGAGCGAAACCGAAGACACCAAGCTCAGCGAAAAAGACATTGACTGCTCCAAATCCATGAACACGAACCTGCATGTGATGGAAGCTTATACAAATCTCTACAGAACCCTACCAAGTGTCTGCCCCGACAAAAAGAATGAGCGCAAGGACGTGGGAAAAGCACTCGGAAGCCTGATTCAAATCCACCTGAGCAGAATCCTAGCAAAGACCTATCATCTAGTGCCCTACTTCGACAGGGACTGGACACCCACGGGACCGAGGGAAAGCAGCTTCGGACATGACATTGAGGCAAGCTGGCTTTTGTGGGATGCGGCGAACGAGCTGAAAAACATTGAGCTGAAAAAAAAGGTGAAGCCGGTTGTAATACGCATGGCACAACTCTCGCTCCTTGACGGATTCGACCCGAACACCGGCGGATTTGACTATTCTGCTGATGAGGACGGAATCAAGGACACGACCCGAATCTGGTGGACACAAGCTGAGGCCATCAACGGATTTTACAACGCATGGGAAATGACCTGGGACAGTTCTTTTGAAGAGGCCGTGGAAAAAATCTGGGAGTGGGTAAAAAAATATCAGAAAAACACCGAGCACGGAGAATGGTACTGGGCGGTAAGCGACAAGGGAAAACCTGCGAAACGTGAGCCAAAAGGCGGCAACTGGAAAACCTGCTACCACAACGCAAGATGCTGCATGGAACTTCTCCGCCGCTACAGGGCAAAGAATGACACGGAATCCACAAGCGAATCGTGATCCATGCCATTCCTGCTCTGACAGATAAATATGTAAATTAAAGATTACTCCACGACTTCTCCAAGGTCGTCATCTTCCTCAACGTACTCACCTGTGGAAGACGGGGAAACTGGCGCGGGCAATTTTTCTTCCTCGCTTTTTTCGTAGGCAATCTCCGTGGACTGAGGTGCGGCAACTTCCTCGGTTTTGGCAAGGGTCGGCTCCTCCTCAACTACAGGCTCCTCAACAGGGGCCGGGGCTGTCTCAAAGGCAATCTTCTGGTCGCGGGATTTGTCAATTCCCTTTTTGGTCTTCCATGCGTCAATGAATTCCATCATGTACTGCTGCACGTCACAGAACCATTTGTTCTGGAAAAGACAGGCATCCGTACCGATGTAGCGGAAATGCCAGCACTCCCACATGAAGCCGGTCACGTCCTCATATCCCTTGGGGAAAGAAAGGGACCAGCCGTATTCCTCGGAATGTTCGTTGAGCCAGATTCCCATCTTTGTCTCGGCAAACGCGTCGTCAATGGTTCCAAAGTCAATCGCGGTTCCGAGCTGATGCTGGCTTGTACCTGGGCGGGCCGAATATCTGTCAGCCATAGCCTCTCCGTCCTGTCTCACGTAGCGGTTAAAAAGATTCGTCTGGTACTCGTATGAGCGGTATGTGGAGGAGACCATCAGAGTGATTCCGTCGTCCTTTGCTCCGAGCGCCATCTTTTTCAATGCCTCGTAAACATCCGGGCGAAGGGAAAGATCGTTGCGGCTCACGTTCCAATAGTTGTTTTTTCTTACCGGCTTGAGTCCCTTGGGTTCGTAATCTTTTCCGACCTTGTGTTTTTTGTCAATCAGATAGTAAAGGCTCAGGTCATCCTTCGGGAAGGATTTTTCGGCTTCAAGGACTTGGTTCAAGTCAAAAAGGAACTCGTCCATCTGCGCATCCTCAATCTGGATGTCACCCTTGAAACGGTCGCTCATGGAATCAAGGACCTCGCGGAGAAGCTGGTGCTCAGGATTCAGTGCTACGGGTTTTGCTGTTTCGGATTCTTTTTCAGGCGCACTCACTTCTTTCTGTGAGCTGGAGGAGTCCGCAACCACTGTGGTATTCGGCACAGGCTCCCCCTTGTTTTCGTAGCTGGCATGACTCTTACCGCAAGACACGAACGCTGCGGCAAGGAACACAAAAGCGATAGATGAAATCTTATGAGACATCGGAAACCTCGGTAACGGCATGGATTATATTGAAAGTATCAAGGAATCCAGTACGCTCCAAGGCATGCCTAGCCGCTTCCGAAGGGTTCATAATAAACAGCGTGGTGCCGTTTTCCTCACCGTCATTGTAGCCGGCCAAAATTACTCCTACACCGGCAGAATCGATCGAAATCACCTGGGACATGTCCAGTACAATGTTGGATTCCAGAATATAAGAATACACTTTTTCCTGAAATTCTGCAATAGTGTACGCGTTGATTGCCCCGGTCAATTCAAGAAGTTTATAGTTCGCGCCGACCTTTTCGGTAATTGTAAGCTGTAACATCAGTTTCCTCCCTTATGATTCGCTTTTCTGAGCCGCACCCGCGCCCTTGTATTTAAGAATCAGGACAGTAACGTCGTCTTCAAGAGCACGTGATGAGAACTGAACCAAGTTTTCGTATGTAAACTGCGCCATCTTATCAGCCGGGAAAGATGAGTTCTCAAGCATCTGTGACTGGACCCTTGTTTTTCCGAAGGTCTCACCCCTAAGCGAGCGGGCCTCAATCAGTCCGTCGGTACAGGCAAGCACGATGTCGTTTGCGGAAAGCTTCACCTTCTTTACCCTGATCAGATTGCTAATATCCTTCGCGAATCCAAGGACGTGGCCCTCACCCTGAATCTCAATGACATTGTTGTAGATGCTGTTGTACATGAACAGAGCCGGAGAGCCGCAGTTGATGTAGTACATTGTGTCGGTTGAAAAATCAATGAGTCCGAAAGTACCGGCGAAGAAAGTTCCCTTCGGCAAGCTTGTGCGGATGAAGTAGTTGATTTTCTGAACCAGCAGCTTGAAGTCAGGAGTTTCGGCAAGGTCGGTTCGGATAATCGACTTCAAAATGACCATGCCCATGGACGCGGCAATACCCTTTCCGTTAAGGGCTCCGATTACGAACATGTGCCTGTGGTCGTTCAGGCGGATAAGGTCGATGAACTCTCCACCGATGTTGTGGGCCGGAACCATGCGATAACCGCAGTCAATCTTGGGATTGGTGATGTAGTCCATGTTCTCCTGGATTGAAGTAATGATCTGGCTGGACATGCGGATTTCCCTGTTGACCGTACCGACGACGGACTCGTTCATGATGTTCTTCATATAATAGCCCACGACGAAGAAGTTCGAGTAGAGCTTGGTGAAGACACTGTAGTCATAAGGAGTGAAGGTGTTGCCACTTGATTTCGGTCCCAGGAAGATGATTCCGACAATGCGGCGTCCCTCATTCAGCATGATGAATGCATCTGACTTTGTGCTGTCCAAAAGCTCAAGGACCTCTGCGCGCACGGACTGAATGCTGTAGTCCTTTTCTGCGAATTTGCGGAAAACCACGGGATGCTTCAAGTTCAGAAGGACATCGAAAGCCTTGTTGTCAGCAGGTATGGCGATTTTCTCATCACCCTCATTGTCGAAGATGGACTCAAGGAATCCTGTTCCCGCGTCAATCACCATTC
This sequence comes from Treponema sp., assembly GCA_016288205.1. Taxonomy (GTDB): domain Bacteria; phylum Spirochaetota; class Spirochaetia; order Treponematales; family Treponemataceae; genus Treponema_D. The sequence continues at coordinate 36,046 of JAEEYO010000053.1, forward strand.
TGTACGAGGTCGTGTCAACGTATTTTTTGAAAGTGCTTACCAGAGCCTTGTTGATGTTCTCGGGTTCGTCGGTAAAATCAATGCTCGTAATGCTTTCCTCAAACGCATCTCCATAGCGGCTGTCTCGCATGATGTCCAGCTTGGTAAAATACCGCCCCGTAAACACCCATCCTGTAACAACGCCGCCGGTCAAAATCACGAAAAGGATGTAGAAAATCACAGAGTTTCCAAGAAGCTCGTGCAGGCCAAGGAAGATAAGTCCCTCAACAAGAGCCGGCACAAAATAGATTACGAGACAACGGATAAAGGTTCTTAACGCAAGGGATTTTCCCCACACCTCGCTGTTTGTTGAAATCCTTGAGGCAAGCAGGAGGCTCGGAAGCATGGTCGCAAGAATGAGAGTTCCGATGAGCGGCTGGTAAAGTTTCGCGACTATAAAAACGCCATAGCACAGCCATGAGGAGAAAACGGCCAGACAGAGCATGAGAAGATTCTGATGCAGGAGCCTTGACTTTGTGTTTTCCGCGCGGACAAGAACCATCAGCGAGCAGAAGAACGGAATGATAACAATGAAGAAGACGCAGTAGAACGAGAACAAGGTCATGGGGAACATTCCAAACAGAGCCTTGTCAAAAACCGTCTTTGAGGCAATCGTATAAGAGAACTTGCTCATGCTGACACCGCTTATGAAACCGGAGACAAAGAACACGGCAATCAGGGCAGCGATGTTGAGAATCCACCTGAACACGGCAAGGAACCTGGGCTTTTTTTCCACGTTGAAAGTAAGGATGAAATCACAGTAGGAAACCGAGTACCATGCAAGGAGCGTATAAGTTATCCTCGTCAAAAGCTTGCAAAGAGGCCTTGGCGCACCAAACTGTATGGAAATAAGCGAAACAGCGTTGATTATGAACATGGCGGCAAGGAAGAGCGTCAGGTTCGTAAGAGTATTTCCCTCGTAAGAGTTTTTACGTACGGAATCGACAGAAAAAGAAAATCCGATAAGCGCGGCACCAATCGCAGCATTCAGTATTATAAAAATCATAGCTTATCCCTCCACCTTTGCGACCATCATGGTCAAGTCGTCCCTAAGTTTTTTGCCACCGTTGTATGAGAAAACAAGCTCAACCACATCGTCAATGAATTCCTGCGGTCCCTTGGCGGCACTTCTCTTTATGGTATCTTCGTAAAGCTTAGTATTTCCAAGCTCCTCTCCGCTCTCGTCCATAACCTCGGAAACACCGTCCGATGCCATGAGGATTACGTCACCGCGGAAAAGCCTCTGTTCGGCAACAGTCACGTCATCCAGCTCAATGATTCCGACGAGCGAGCAGTTTGAGGTCAGCGGCTTGATTTTATACCCGTCGGGCGAGCGTGAGATAATCAGCGGGTCGGACATGGATGCGTTCACGTAGCGTATGGTCATGTTCGCTGTGTCCACAATGCCGAGGAAAAGAACCGTATACTTGTCCTGGAGCTTCATTCCCTTGATAGCCTTGTCAACCGAGCGGATCATGTTCGGCAAATCTTCCTTGTTGTCAAGGATTTTTACGGTGTTCATCACGAGACCCATGACCAAAGCGGCTGCAAGTCCCTTTCCGGACACGTCTCCAAGCATGAGCAGGGTTTTAGTCCTTGAGATGGGAAGCACGGAATAATAGTCTCCCGAAACATTTACGAGAGGCCGGTAATACGCTGCGACCGAAAGTTTTTCAATCGTGGGCATGACGGGCGGAAGGAAGGAGCGCTGTGTGTCGGCAAGCTGGTTCCATTCTGATGAAAGCTCGGAAATTTCGGCAAGATCGTCAATGGTGCGTGCGCGTCTGAAAAATCTCGTGAACTCCCTGTAAAGAGGCTCATAAAGGAACGGATCAAAAAGCTTGGTATAACGGCAGAAAACATAGAAATGCCAGTGGTCATAGACGAAGAAAAATCCACGGGCAGTCTTTTCACCCGAAACGATTCCGAAATTGTCGCCAAGGAAGTGGCATCCCTCAGGCCATGAGTCGGGGAAATTCTGTCCGAGGACCCTCAGGACTTCCTTTTTGCAGGTGAGTTTGTCGGGACTATTATATAGAACAAAATCTTTCTGCTTGTCAATGAAAAGAACCGAGCAGTCTCCCTTTTCCTCAAGCACGGTTCCAATAATCTCATAGAAATCGTCCAGAGAGTAACAAAAACGCAACTTGTCCATAAAGTCGGAGATTATGGAATTCTCCCCGCTGAAAAAGGTCTTTTTCCGGATATGGTCCACCAAAAGAAAACTGAGCTTGTGGAAAACCAGCGAAATCACAAGGAAGAGAACGAACACAACCCCCCAAATGAAAAACCGCCGTCCTTTTGTATAGGCGATATTTTCAGGAATTATACCGCATACCAAAATGACCAAGACAGTAACTATCAGTACATTTGTGACCATCATTACAATGTGACGCTTTTGCTTGAACATACGCACCTCTTCCACTGATATTCCCGCAGACGACAGGACAATACGAAAATCTCCATAAAAACTCATTTTTGAGACTTTTTAGAGATTTCTATAATATTATACCACATTATCGGCAGAATGGAAGAGGAATTTTAGAAATTAGCATCGCGCGGATTAAACCTGCCCGAAAAGCCAAGTTTCAGAACAGGTTAATCCTCACTTCCCTATCTCACGCCCAGAATTTCGCCCAGATCAAGGAAATAGGTCTTCATGAGTCCCTTGCCCTTCACTTCTATCTCCTCGGGCTCACCGTAATGGAAGATGTCCCGCGTCATCTCGTAAACATGGTCGGTAACGTGGATTTTTCCAGCCTTACCGGTAGATTCCATGCGGCTCGCGACGTTGACCGTATCTCCCCAGATGTCGTAGATAAACTTGGTCTTTCCGATTACTCCCGCCACAAGGTTTCCTGAGTTGATTCCTATTCGCATCTGAAGCTCAATGGCGGAAGTCTTGTTGAAGTCGCTCATCTCCTGGTACATACGCGCGGCAAGGCGGATCATGCGCTCGGCACAGGTTGGATCCACGGTTTCGCTGAGTCCCGCCGCCACCATGTATGCGTCTCCGATCGTCTTGATTTTTTCCACGCCGTATTCGTTAAGCACACCGTCAAAGCGGCAGAAAATCCGGTTGAGCATACGGACAATCTCGCGGGCGTTAAATCCTGACGAAAGACGCGTGAAGCCGACCAAATCTGCAAAAAGCACGCTTACCTCGGGATACTGCTTTGCTATAATCTCATTCGGCTTGTCCGTAAGTTCCTGTGCGATGGATCTTGGAAGGATGTTCAAAAGCAGCTTCTCGGATTTTTGGTTCGCTTCCTCAAGAAGTGCGTTGGAGCTCGCAAGTGCCTCGGCCTGTCTCTGAAGCTCAATCGTCTGCTCCTTAAGCTCCTTGGTCTGCTCCGCCACCTCATGCTCAAGCTTTCTCTGGTAGCGTTTCATCTGTCTGTACCGGCTCAGAATGATAAGCACGACGGTTCCAATCACGATGAGTCCGATAATCATCCAGAACCACCACAGCTGCCAGATATAGGGCTGCTTCACAATCACAATCTCGTCGGAGAATTCGCTCTGAACCTCGTCCTCGTTTTCGGTCTGCACCTTGAATATGTACGTGCCGGGCTTCAGGTTCGTGTAGGAAACCGTGCGCTCATGGCTCCAGGATGAAAAATCAGTGTCAAAGCCGGAAAGCATGTAGCGGAAGAGCATCTGATCGGATGAAATATAGCTCAGCCCCGTAAATTTGATGCTGATACGCGATATCTCAGGAGCAATAAACACCTTGCCCGCCCTGGGATCAACCTTTTCGGAGCCGACCATAATTGAGTCTATGGCAACCTCCGGCTTGGTGGAATTCTTTATTTTCAGCGGATTGTAAATCGTAAATCCGTCTACCATCGTGAACCAGATCCGGCCCTGGGAGTCCTCCATTGAAAGAGCCGTGGACGTGACTCCCTTCGACTGTATTCCGTCCGAATTTCCGTAAAACTTCGACGTAATATAGTTCGCCTCTCCGTTCATGATTTTAAGCAGGTCTGTGAGCTTTACCGCACCGATTCCCCTGTTCGAAAGATACCAAACCGTACCCGTATAGTCAGGAATCATCTGGAAAACGGCATCCGTTCCAAGTCCGTTTATAAAACTCGCCGAAACAAATTTACCGTCCCTGATGCAGGTAACTCCGGAACCTGTGGAGACCCAAATCTCGCCCGGACCGTTCATCTCGGAGATTTTGAAAATGACATTGCCGGAAAGACCGTCTGACGTAGTGTAGCACTTGTCCACCTTGCCGCCCTTCAGCGTAAACACACCGCCGCCATCGGTTCCACCCCAGATTACGCCATTGGAATCCTCATAAAGGCACATGATGTAGTTGTTCGGCAGCCCCTGGTCGATGGTCATGTTCACAATGTTTCCGTCCGGACTTATTATGCTGAGTCCCTGAGTGGTTCCGACATAAAGCTTTCCGTCCTTTGTCTCAATGCACACGCGGACCTTGTTGCCCACAAGACCATTTTCCTCAGTCCATGAGATGATTCCCTTGTCGCTCATCTTAAGCTGGCCGACCACCTCGTAGGCGCTCACCAGAAGTGAACCGTCCGACGCAAATCCCACGTGTCTTATGCGGATGTTCTTGCAAAACCGGGTAAAATCATTTTCCACAAAAGTCTCGGTCGTCGTGTCATAGCAGTAAAGACCGTCGTCACATCCGAGCCACACATAATTCCTGTCCTTTTCTTCCGCAATCGCATTTACGGAAGTGTTCATGGACACTGTTTTGAATTTACCGAAACTGAGTTTCTGAAGTCCCGCGCGGTCAGTGCCGAACCAAATATTTCCTTCCTTGTCCTCAAGGATTACGTTCACATTGTTGTCCGCGAGTCCCAGAGACGTATCGTAATACGCGAGCTTTCCGTCATGCAGGATTGTGACTCCGTAATCAAGGGAAAACCAGATGTTGCCCTTCATGTCCTGATAGATGCTGTTCACGAGGGTTCCACGCAGCTTCTCATGGCCCACGTCATAGAAAATCTCGTCCACCCCGCGCACACAGATCGCATAGTGCGGTGCGAGTCCGTACCAGAAATTTCCCTCCGAATCCTGGGTCACATAGGTAATCTCAACATTTTTCCTCGTGTTGAATCCCTGGAAGCGTCTTATACGATCATTTGAAAAAACGTAGGTTCCGCTCTCCTTGTCCGAGACGATCCACATGCGTCCTGCCGTGTCGCAATAAAGCTGCCTGACAATAAGGTTCTCGTCGTCATAGTCAGAAAGCCCGACGGGTCTGTAAACGCTGTCATCCGTAGCAACGCACGCCACTCCGGCAGCCGTACCAACCCAGACAACACCGGTCGAATCCTCATTTATGGCCCTGATTGAGCTGTTCGGGATTCCGTTTTCCAAAGTGAACGAGCTAACGGTTCCGTCCGTATTGATTCTTACAAGTCCCTCATCGTTGGAGCCCACCCAGATGCGTCCCTTTTTGTCCTCAAAAACAGCCCTCGCAGAGACAAAATTGTACTTGGGGTCATAGTTCCTGTTCAAATTCACGAATTCCATTCCGTCAAAGCGGCAGAGTCCGGTGTAGGTTCCGAAATAAATATATCCGCTCTTGCTCTGAATCAAATCGGTGATCGTGTTTCCCGGCACTCCGTCATTTACAGTCCAAATCCGCGATACATAATCCCCCAGAAAGATTTTGGACGAAATAAGCCTGTTGTCGGAAGGTTCGGCACAAACAAAGCCCGAAAACAAACATGCAATGCCGAAAAACAGCGACGCTTTTTTAAGGAATCTACCAACCATATTTACTCCGTAACAAAATGTAACCTTATTATACCATACTTTGTTAATTATTTGTAAAAATTTACAAGGAAGGTATGTATCAAATCCATTAAAAATGATACACTAGTATTATGAAAGATTCAAGATTCACAGCAAAAAATATTTTTAAAGCCATGATTTTTTCCGCGGCAAGCCTTCTTGCGGCAGCATGTACGTCAATTCCTGAGACAGTGCCCGAAACACCAAGAGAGATTGTTCAGCTCGCACAGGACGCTTCCGACGCAGGCAAAATCAAGCTTGCGAAATGGTACTATGGACAGCTCCTCGAAAAATTCGGTGACGATCCGGCCATTTATATAGAAGGAAACTTTGAGATTGCCCATCTGGACATAAAGAAAAAGAATTATGATGAGGCGGTTCCCCGTCTGAACGAAATCATTGCCATTTATGAGATTGCGGCACCCGGAATGCTTCCCGGACAGTACAAAAAGCTCGCCCAGAAAGATTTGGAAAAAGTTCCCGAGGACAAGCTCGCAAAAATCAACGCTGATTTGAAAGCAAGGGAAAATGCCGCAAAGACTGCACAGGAAAGCCCCTCCTCAAATGAAGCCGCGATTCCAGATGAGTCCGACTGGGAATAAAGCCGCCGCAACAATCAGATGTCTCTAAAATGAAGATTTATTCCATTCCCGCCGATCTGAAGACCATCATTTTCGACATTGACGGGACCCTTTACACAAACCAACTCTATGTCTTCGAACAGGTTGACGCACAGATCCGGCATTTCGCACACACTACCGGAATCAGCGAAAACGACGCGCGCAAAAAGATTCAGTCATACCGAAGCACATGGAGCCGGGAGCACGACGGAAAAAAAATCAGTCTCGGAAACGCATTCAAGGCATTCGGAATCTCCATAGAAGAAAGCATCCGGTGGAGAAACGAGCTTCTATCTCCTGAAATCTACCTGAAAAAAGATGAGAGACTGATTGCGTCGCTCGTGGAGCTGAAAAAATCCTACAAGTTGATTTGTCTGACCAACAATCCCGTCACCGCAGCCCGCAAAACCCTAAAGGCCATTGGAGTTGACACTATAATCACGGACATCGTGGGCCTTGACACATGCATGAAATCCAAGCCAGCAATGGAAAACATGGAGAAGGTTCGCGAAATCACCGGCACGGACTACAGCCAATGCATTTCCATCGGCGATCGCTACGACATTGACCTTGCCCTTCCCCTTGAGCTCGGTTGCGGTGCCATCCTTGTGGACGGAGCTGAGGATATCTACGACCTTGACAAAATCCTTATAAATTGTAGAATATGACATTATGAAACCAATTTTGATTAAAGACTTGCTGACCTCTGAACCCGACGGACGCACTGTTACAGTCTGCGGCTGGGTCAGGACGAAAAGAGACTCAAAGAACCTCGTGTTCATTCAGGTAAACGACGGAAGCTGCTTTGCTTCCATACAGCTCACTTTCGACCGCACGAATCCCGGAGAGGCAAATCCGGCGGAGATTGAGGAAGCCCTGAAAAGCACGCTCACAGGCGCATCAGTAAAGGCGGAGGGAAAAATCATCCCCTCACCGGCTTCAGGACAGGCAGTGGAAGTAACGCTCACATCTCTCACCGTGCTCGGAAAATGCCCTCAGGAAGAATATCCCCTGCAGAAAAAGAACATGAGCATGGAATATCTCCGCGACAACGCGCACCTTCGCGCAAGGACAAATACATTCGGTGCTGTTTTCCGACTCAGAAGCCAGATGGCCATCGCGCTCCACACATTCTTCCAGGAAAGGGGATTCGTCTACATAAGTGCCCCGGAAATTACCTGCTCGGATGCTGAGGGTGCGGGAGAAATGTTCCAGGTAACGACTCTTTCCCTTGAAAAGATTGCGGAGCTTGGAGTAAAGGCCGGACAGAACGGAATGAAGATTGAGGACGCGCACAAAATCGTGGACTACAGCAAGGACTTCTTCGGCAAAAAGGCAAACCTTACCGTTTCAGGACAGCTTGAGGCGGAAACCCTTGCCACAGCACTCAGCCGCGTTTATACATTCGGACCCACTTTCCGCGCGGAGAACAGCAACACACCCCGCCACCTGAGCGAATTCTGGATGTGCGAGCCGGAGATGGCATTCTATGACCTTTTCGACGATATGGATCTGGAGGAGGAATTCCTCAAATATATGCTCAACTGGGCGCTCACAAAATGCTCCGAGGACATGGCATTCTTTGAAAAGAGAATCCAGCCGGGAGTCATCGCACAGCTGCAGCACGTTGTTGACACTCCATTCAAGAGAATCAGCTACACCGACGCGGTAAAGGAGCTTGAGAAGTTCAACGACAAGTTTGAGTTCCCGATTACATGGGGAAAGGAGCTTCAGACCGAGCACGAGCGTTATCTCACCGAGCAGATTTTCAAGTCCCCGGTAATGGTATACAACTACCCCAAGGACGTAAAGGCATTCTACATGAAGCAGAACGAGCCCGACGAGCAGGGACGCATTACGGTAAGAGCCGTTGACGTTTTGGTTCCGGGTCTCGGAGAAATTACCGGCGGATCAGAGCGTGAGGAAAACTACGACAAGCTGCTCCAGGTATGCAACGAGCGCGGCATGGACATGACAAACTACCAGTGGTATCTTGACCTCCGAAAGTTCGGCACCGTCCCCCACTCAGGATTCGGTCTCGGATTCGCACGTCTCTTGCGCTACATCACCGGAATGGCAAACATCCGCGACGTAATTCCTTACCCACGCGCACCGAAACTCGCCGATTTCTAAAATCGAAGATTTTGTATAGAAGGTTTTAGTATCGCAATCAAAAAATCCCTCGGCTCCAACCGGGGGATTCTTTTTTCAAGAGAGCTTCATCTTTCCACTTTCATCTTTCCACTTTCCACTCGTCACTTACCTCGCCTCCACCTTGCAGGACAAATCTATAGTCTGCTCACCACGGCTCACGGTCGCTTTGATTGCGGCAATCTCGTAGTTTTTGAAAGTCACGCGGCACACATTTTCCGAAAGAGCGTCAAAATCATAATCATCTTCCCTCAAATCAGCGTCGGCACCATCCGAATTCACCGCGGTAAAAACAAAATGCAAATTTCCGTCCGCAATCTTCCCGGAGTCCGCATTTTTTCCGCTCTTGGATTCCCTCATTGAAACCGAAACATACACGTCATCCCCAAAGGAAAAGGCCGTCATCTCGCAGAACACACCGCCCACGGTTCCCTGATTCGCCTTTCCGCCCAAAATGCTGATTATAAAAACAAGTCCAAGGCACATCAGCATGGCGGTAAAAATCATGCGGTTCATCTTCGTGGACACAAGCACCCGGAACAATCCGCGCACAGGCTGACTCTTTCCGGTGGCAAGGTCTCTGTACACCGACTGCTCCCTGTCCCTGTAGCCGCCCTTCTTGTGGTGCCAGATTACAACCTCGTCCTCCTCACCATATCCGTCAACCTGATTCTCAAGAAAATCCATCGGCGTCTCCCCTCCCAATCACAGATTAATTATTTCCCTGCTGATTTTTTCTGCCGGGTTTTCCAAATCGGTTGAACGGCCAGATGCGCAGGCTCGCCTTACCCAGAATCTTCGCACGGTTCACGTACTGGGGGGCAAGGAAAGTATAGTACCGCACGGAATACGGATCCTTTTCATAAAGAGGAACCAAAGTCTGATCGTAGCTGTGCCTCATGTCCAGGGAATTGTAGCGGTTGTCTCCCATCATAAAATAACAGTTCTCCGGTATGTACGAAGGATTTCCCTTGTCATCGTTCGCGGGGAAAAGTCCCATGTTGCGCTGGTCCATCATCGCAATGTAGTTCACGAGACGGTGGGCCGCATCAAGGTAGTCCATGCGCTTTGAGTCACCGCCCCATTTTGCACTGTCAATGCGCTCGTCAATCATCTCAAGGTTTCTCACCACAAGTCGTCCGAAAGTAAGCTTGGACATAAGATTGAGACGGAATTTTGAGTCCGTGTACAAATCTCCTCCGACCAAATGAGTGCCCACGACAATCTGATTCTCATGGTAGTCAGCAAGATTTCCCATGCCCTCGTACCAGTCGTTCATGTAATGCACGAACCAAGAGTCTCCGCCGTCCACGGTCATCAGGCGGTAGGTAAAATCATCAATGCGAGAGAACATATTGTACGGGAAAAGCTCCTCGGAACTGAAAAGGGATGCCGGAATATTACCGTCCCCGGCCTTTCCGGTAAGCTCACGGAATTTCTCGGTCAGAGACTGGCACTCAAGTTTCGCGCTCACCAAATCAAGATTGCGTCTTTCCTCCTCGGTCCTCAGAGTGTCCTCCCAGATGTCCTGTCCGAACGGGAAATACTCAACCTTCTGCTTGATGGCACGGGGAAGTCCGTTTAAATTCCACACTGCCCAGTCTGAATCCGCCTCAACCTGAGTAAACGCAGAGTCCTTTGTGCGCGCGTACAGCTTTCCGTCCATCATCATAAGCTGCTCTCCCGGCTCTCCGGCAACACGCTTTACAAGAGGATCCGCCTTGAGCTTTCCGTTCTCATCGGTGTTGGTCTTAACGAAAGTCAGAGTTATCATATATACGAACTGTGAAAGGAAGGTTTTGACCTCGTTCTTTCTGTCCGAAGCGTAATGCGGATTTCTGAAAACAACCACGTCGCCCCTCTCGTAATCCTGCACATAAGGCAGCCCCACGTCGGTAAGCGGAAATTTCGGTCCAGCAAGCGTCTTCATCACAGCCACGCGATCGCCAATCAGGAAGGTGGAGACCATGGACTCGGAGGGAATCTCGTAAAGCTGGAAAACGAAAATGTTCAGAAGGACAATCGTAAAGACCGCCTGCACAAGAGCGTCAACCCACTCAAGGATTTCAATGCCCACACGCTTCAGTCCATGAGCCTTGGTCTTCGGATTCGCCTGATGATATTTCTCCCACTTCTCATTGTACGAATAGACACGCTTTTCGCTCAGGAAGAACTGAATCACAAATGAAATCACGGTAATCAGCACCCAGACCACGGCAGACGCAACGTCCATAATCCTCGGCATGGCAAAATGACCCGCCCGCTGCAGGACAAAGGCCGTTATGAACACAAATGGCTCGTACTGAAAAAAACGACGCACTGTGTCAAGGTGCCTGACATCCTCGCTCTTCAAAAGATGAAAAATTGACACATATCCGATTAATATCGTAAAAACAAGTGAAATGGGCAGAGCAAGCATGGAGATGTCCGCATGAAAGGAAATGGACAGGGCTGAAAAAAGCAGCGCAAGAAGAATATTCGCATATACAAAAAAATTTAGTTTTTTCATCATCGCTCCAAATTTTTAGAGATTTCTACATATAATATAGCAAAAAAATTGATAATGTGCTATACTGATATAATAAAATAACAAATGTTTTAAAATTTGAAAATGTTGAGCTTTAAAAGTGGGAGGTGGGAGATGTCAAAAATTCTGGATATCAATTCTGCAATGGAAATGCTTGGAGGAGATCCGGACTTATTCAAAATTTTACTCAGTTCATTCCTCAATGACAAAAATTTTGACATAGCGCGTCTGGTTGAGCTGGAAAAAGCCGAAGACACAACGGAAGCCGCAAAATACGTGCATTATTTCAAGGGTGCCGCGAGACAGATAGGTGCCGAGGAGCTGGGAGAGGCCGGACAGGAACTTGAGGATGTCCTTCGCAAAAAGAAGACCGGAGACTTGGAAAAACTGAACAAGAATTTTGCGCGCGCATATAACGATCTGCTCCCATTCATCCAGAGCACGCTTGTTGACATAGGCGCAAAGGAATGTTCGTTCACTAATCCTCCGAAAAGCGATCCCCAGTCCTAAAGGGTACAAAAAAACGCACGGCTGAAATTTTCCGCGACGGCAAAAGAAAGCTCATCGAGCCCCAGACCGCGGATTTTTGCAGCCTCATCATACACAAGCGAAATGTGGGAAGCAGGTGTAAATGTCTCACCGCGCAAGGTCTGAAAAGGAGCGTCCGTCTCAAGCAGGATTTTGTCCAGAGGCAGATTCGCCACACAATCAATGCTTTTTTTCGCACCCTTCAAGAGCGGCTTTCCGAATGTAAAAGATGCGTTCAGTCCCTTGTCCAAAAGCGAGAGCGCTTCCCTGGAGCTGAATGCGAACGAATGAAAGACCACGGATTTCAGCCCCGCAAGCTTTTTATAATCCCTGAACATAAGATCCAGCGCTTTTCTGTTGTGGATGATTACCGGCAAAGAATACGAGAGCGCAAGGTCAATGCATTTTTCCCAAACTTCCTCCTGCTCATTTCTGTGGCTCCGGAAATCCTCGGTAAAAAAATCAAATCCCAGCTCACCAATGGCATCCAGACGTCCCTCGCGAAGAAGCGACTCAAGGAAATCCACCAGCGACAAATCCGGATTCTGCGGATGCACGCCGAACGCACTCACTATTTTAAGGGAAGAAATCCTTTTCAGATTTTCCTGCAAAAAAAATTCATTCTTTGAGTGGGAACAAGAGCAGCATGCATAATGCGTCAAAAAATCAGCGGGGGGAAAGGCATTCTCAAGATTCACGCAGAAAGGGGCATGAATGTGCGCGTCACAATAAATCACGGCCATTTGACCCAAGCGGCCTGCACAGTAAAATGTCTCTGCATTTCCTGAATGTCGGTACCCGGAGGAAGCGATGAAGTCTCACGCCTGAAAGAACCGAACATAGGATTACATGCGGTACACTCGCGGTAAGACACAATATTGTCCTCATTGATTCCGCTGTCCCTGAGCACGGCAAGATTCGCTTTTAAAAGAGAAAGGCTCCATTTGGAAGAGTCCGGAGAAACGGGGGAAACACAGTCTGGAGTAAAATTCACGCGGAAATATTTTGCCCTCTCCTCGTCAACGGTGTAGCAGCACTCATGGATATGAGGTCCCATCACCACACAAAAAGACTCGCGCCTCGCACCATATTTTTTTTCAGCAAGCTCCACGGCATTTTCCACAATCCCGGTTCCCTTCCACCCGGAATGCAGCATACCGAAAACTCCGCTCTCAGGCTCATACAGGAAGATTGGCATACAGTCGGCCACAGTCACCACAGGAATTAGCGATTTGTTCTGCGTGATGATTCCGTCTCCCTGGCATCCATCCACTTCCTCGGCCTCTTCTATGGCAAAAACAGTCTTTGAGTGAATCAGCTCCACCGCGCATATTGAGTGAGTGTTTCCCGCAAGTTTTCCAAGAAACGCCTCCCGAACCGGATTTGTCTCATTCCATCTGAAACGCATTGAACCGGCTCGCTTGAGAGTCATTCCGAACCTGGGGCCGTCCTCAATCGGCTGAGAATTACGGTAAAACAGACCTTCAAAAAAACGCTTTTCTTCCATAAGATTGCCGAATCACGCTCCCGACGCCATATCCAGCGGCTCTATATCCTGCAGCATCTCGTAAGCATGGTCAATGCAGAACTTCGCGTTTCCGACCTTTTCACGATAAGCCTTGTTTTCCTTTCCATTGATTTTCATAAGATTGATAAGCGGTCCGTAGTATGCGGTAATCTTTTCCGACAGAATTCCGCCGAGAAGATTTTTCATGCTGCGGCAGGCCTTTCCGAAATTGTTTATCATGTCGGCCACCATCTCCTCAATCTCCGTCATGTTTCCGTCAATCTTTACCTCATCGGTGTTCGTGAGGTTTTCCTTGTTCTCCAGTTTCGCGAAGAATTGTCCGTACTCACCGCCCGCAGAAAGCTGACCGGAGAGCATGTCAAGGGCATCCCCAATTTTCAGCATCAGGTTCAGGGACTCAGAAAATTCAAAGCGGTTTTCCTTCATGGCGAAATCACCCTCAACGGATGTCACTGCCAGAGCCTGATTGAACATGGGGAACTGATTTTTGAAGAATGAGTAGATGAATCCCAGAGTCAGTCCGTAATGGAAGGGTCGGTTCAAGCCCGGCACAAGCTCCCAGGGGCGGAAAGGAAACAGGGGAAAATCCGAAAGCTGGAAATACTGCATCAGCTTGACCTTGAGCTTTTCCTTTTTGCAGTCGCACTCCCAGTTGTTCCATCTGCGCTCGAACATGAGCTTCCACTGTGAGCGGAACTTCTGGAACCAGCTTTCTCCTCCGCCGTAAGCATCGGGCATGAAGACCGAGTTCTCAAAGACAACCTTGGCAAGCTTGTACATGGGGATGGTCTGAACGAACATCTTTACTATTCCGTTCTGCGATGATGTATTGTTCACGAAATCCGTCGCGTCAATTTTCTCGTCATCCATTTCGTTGTAAAATCCCACGATGTTTCTTTTCTGGAAAAACAGATAAAGGGCCTGAACCGTCTCGTCCGTAAGCGGCACATAATTCGCGAGGATTCTTGTAAGCTCGCCGAATTCCGCCTTGACCTGAGAAAACGGACACTCGCGGATTCCTTCCTGTGACGAGGCGAATTTTGAGACCACACGGCCAAGAGGAAGCTTCACGAACTGCCTGAGCCACTCCACTCCCCTGACGGCCGCATACATCTCGGATTTCTTTGAGTTGGACATATCATCTATAATCTTGTCCATCTTCTGAACCAAAAGACCCTTCATCTCATTGGTCACGTTTTTGTTCAGCGCGTACTGATACGGATCGCACTCATGGCCAATCTCCGTACCAACCTCCGGCACAATCAGATAGCCCAAAAGAGTATAAAATGCGGCGGGATTCTCCTCATAGCGATTGATATAGGGCTCAAAAAAATCTGCGGCTTTCTTCAGCTGACTCAGCTTCTCGTAAAAGCCCGTGCTCAAAACTTTTCTCTTATAATTAATCAGACCGGGGGAAGTTCTCTCAACGTCCCTCGCCATGCCGTTAACCAAAGCTTTGTTGAAAACTTCCTCTATTGTGGAACTGGAAAAAGTAGCCAGAATCCAATACCAAATTTGAAGGAAAAAAGGCTGCCTCTTAAGCTGGGTTGCCAAATCCTCAACCTGCTCGGTCTTCGCATCCAAAGAACCGGAGGCTCCCTGCTCGACGGTATTTCCTTTTTTCATTTTATTGAGCATCCGCTCCCTTTCATCCTGACTGATCTCAGTCACAAGATCGTGAAAGGTTGAATCACTTCCATTGCTGGCCATATAAACCCCTGCTGCCGTCTTGAGTTGCCGGAGATGAGTTTCACGTTCAGGTGCAATAAACTCAAATTCCTTTCTATATTATCGGTAAAAAAATGAAAAATCTGATTAAAAAACTGTTCCCCACCCCCAAAGGCAAAAAAAATGCTCTGCCAGTGGGATTAGTGGGAAAAGCTGACAGAGCTGAGTGGGAATCGTTCAATATATTGCTATACTGAATCTACAAGATAATATACACTATATATAGCGTTATGTCAAATGTTTTTTAAAAAATTCCGCAATTTTTTTTTCAGCCGTCAGTTTATTGTCAATTGAAAATATCAGCCGCTCTTTTTCTTTGCACCAGCCTTGGAGACTGATTTGGGACTCTTTGCAAGCGTCTTTTTCCTTGTGTCCACAGTCTTTGCTGATTTTTTCACCGTAGCGGACTTTTTAGCCGATGAGGACGAGCTTTCCTTCACAAACACTCCGTTCTCATCAAGGATTTTTCGTGAGCCGCCGTTTTTGGGACGACCGCCCTTTTTGCCGTTTTCCCTCGCCGCCTCGGATTTTCTTGTGCTTCTGCTCTGACCAAGCACCGATGCCGCAAGCTGAACGCCCTGGATCCGGTTTTTCTTCCAAAGATCAAGAAGAGCCTCATCTTCCTTAAGCCTGGCAATGTCGCTCAGATAGTCCCTTGAGGTGTTCAGTCTGTACATGATGTTTTCAAAAAGGATGCTCCTTGAGCCCTTCATGCCGGTCTTAAGCTCGTCGATTCTCTGAATCAGCTCCAGAGCCATGTCCGAAATGTTGTCGATGTAGTCGAACGAACGGATTTTTTTCTGGACGTCCCTGACACGAATCGGCTTCAATGCCTCAATGATCAGACGGTCGCTCTCACCATTTCCCAACTCAATTTCGGTGGAATCCTTTTCCATGCTGTGGCGTAGAAATAGCATGGAGATGTTGAAACTCAAGGTCCGAAGTTCTGCCAGACGGTCAAAATCGGTGTTCGGAATCAAGCTCAATTCCTGAATCTGCTCCGAAACATCATCCTCAAGCTTCCGCAAATCTTTTAGAGTAACTTTCATAACTTTTCCCCTTTCCCACCTATAGAATAAGGGAAAACGGGAATTTTGTAAAGTGCAAATCAACGAAAAATTGGAAATTGGGCAAAGAAAAATTCTAAACCAAGCGATTTTTTTACCGAAAATGATTGTAACGGCATTGGAAAATGAAATGGATTTCCTATGCACAGTTCGGCAAGGATATGGGTAATCCTGCCCAAAGATACCAAAAGCAAACCTTAGAGGGGTTAAAACTAAAAAGGAGCTCAAAATGGCAATCTACACAATTAAAACAACAAACGAAAAAGAAGCATTTATGACCATAGTTAAGGAAATTGAGGACGGATATGTGGTCCGCATTGTGCGCGATCAGGACGGCTACAACAAGGTGACGACGGATTTTATTTCCACTGCCCTTTTTGACAGCTGCGTCCGCACAGGCTACATCACCCAGATCAACGAGCCTGAGCAGAAAATGGCCGCAAACGCATAAAAACAAACTAAAATCCGGCTTCCTCCAGCATGGAAAAAGCGGCGTCCAGTCGGGTCGCTCGGTCATTCACGCGGGGGAGCCAGTTGATTTTCACACCTTTTCTTTCCATGCCACGGAACCAGGTCTCCTGTCTTTTTGCGAACTGACAGATTGCGTGGTAAAGCTGACTGTACATCTCGTCCCGGCTCAACTTTTCTTCCAGAAAAAGGCTTATGAACCTGTACTCAAGTCCCAGTTTTTCAAGCCGCTCCCATGAGACACCGTTCCCGTGAAGATTCCGCACCTCATCGATCATGCCCTCGTCAAGCCGCTGCCTCAGCCTGATTTCAATATTCTTCCTGATTTCATCCCGCTCCAGGGTAGTTCCAAGCACAAATGCACGGATTTCAGGCCTCTTTCCCATTTTTTCCCTCGCAGCCTCGCACTCAGGACTCCGCATGTAAAGCTCTATCTCAATGGCACGCACCACCCTCTCGCGAAGGAGCAGGTCGCTTTTGTTGTGAAGATTGTCCTTGAGTGAAAGAAGCATCTCGTCCAGCTCCTCAAGCGACTTTTCCTCCAGGCTCGCCCTCAGCTCAGGATTCTCAGGAACCGGAACAAAATCATAGCCGCGGACCACGGAATCAATGTACATGCCCGTCCCGCCTACCACGAAGGGAACAAGATTTTTCGCACACTGATTTCGGAACTCATCGTAAAAATCCTGCTGGAAATTGAACACGTTGTATTCCTGCCCCAAATCCGCCACGTCAATCAGATGATAGGGAATGTGGGTGATTTTTCCGCTCCCGTCGTCAAGGTCATAATCCGCAAGATCCTTTCCGCTGCCGATGTCGAGCCCGCGGTATGTCTGTCTGCTGTCAGCCGAGATGATTTCCCATCCGAACCTTTTCGCAATCCGCACACCGAGGGCAGTTTTTCCAACGGCGGTAGGTCCCAGAAGAACCACACAGTTAAACGCTTTTTCTTTTTGCTCCATAGGCCGAAGTCCTACATCACCCTGCAGATCGCGCACTTAAGGTACTCGCTCCTGGGATAGCCCAAAAGCAAGGGATGATCCGGTCCCGCACCACGCTTTTCCAGAATCTGCACGTGACGGTGACTGTCCATCGCGGCATGGGTCAGCATTGAATAGAAAGTGTTCTCGTCAAAATAGGCCGAGCATGAGCATGTGACAAGGATTCCGCCCGCATTCAAAAGACGCATTGCCCTCAGGTTGATTTCCTTGTATCCGCCGTAAGCCTTCTGAATCAGTTTCGCGCTCTTGGTAAAAGCAGGTGGATCCAGCACGATTACGTCAAACTTCTCACCGTCAGCCTCAAATTTTTTTAGCAGGTCAAAAACATCGGCACTCTCGGCCCTCATCACTTTTCCGGCTCCGTTAAGAGCAATGTTTCTGTTGATAAGCTCCACGGCATCCTCGGAAATGTCCACGCTCAGAACTTCCCTCGCACCGCCTTTCACCGCGTTCAGACCGAATGCTCCGGTGTGGGAGAATGTGTCCAGGACTTTTTTTCCGTGGCAATATTTCTGAATCTGCTTTCTGTTGAATTTCTGGTCCAAAAAATATCCGGTCTTCTGTCCGCCCGCAATGTCCACAATCAGATTGATTTCGTTCTCGCTGATTTGAATCTCCGGCGAACCAGATTTGAAAATCCACCCGGATTTAAGCGGAAGTCCCTCTTTCTCACGCACGGAAGCATCGCTTCTCTCATAAATGGCATCCGGCTTCACCACATTTTTCAGGGCTGCAAGGATTTCCTTTCTGAAGATTTCACATGCAAGCGCAAGGAACTGCACGACAAGATAGACTGAATCCGAAAGAACATAGCGTTCCACAATCAGACCGGGGATAAAATCAGCCTCACCGTAAATGAGACGGCAGCTGTCCTCCGCGGAAAAATTCAAGGCACGCACATTCACGGCACGGGCTACAGCCTTCTCCCAATATGTTCCGGGATCCTCCATGATTTTGTCCGCATGGTCATAACCAATCATTCGTATACAGATTTTCGACTTTTTGTTCAGGACACCGCTGCCTAAAAATCCACCCTTGTTAGTGTAGACTTCCACAACGGAGCCATCCTCGCACGGACAATTTTCAAGCCCCTCCGATTTTGCTCCGCTTCCGTCCTCGCCGGTCCATTTCACGCCTTGAATCTCGTTGTCATACACCCAAGGGAATCCCTGCTGGATTTCCGTCTCTTCCTTCGCCTTTAAAACTACATGTGCAAAATTGTTCATGCTGCAAGTATAGCGGATTTATCAAAAAGATACAATATAAAAAATCCCCGCAAGCATAATCCGAACAAAGTCCGAACGCAGCCGGCGGGGTTAGGCACTCAGAAAATCCTAAGAAAACTCAGGACTTACTGGTGGGAATTAGTCAAAAGCGTGTCCTGCTGAACCGAAGACGTGAACGTTCTTGTCAGCATACATCTTCTTGAGCTCCTCACGTGCGGGTCCCAAGTACAGGCGGGGATCAAACACATCAGGCTGCTCTGCGAAAATGCGGCGGATAGCAGCTGTCATTGCAAGACGACCGTCAGAGTCAACGTTGATTTTGCAAACTGCACTCTTAGCGGCCTTGCGGAGCTGCTCTTCAGGAATACCAACAGAATCCGGGATCTTTCCACCGAACTTCTCAATTTCCTTTACATACTGCTGGGGAACTGAAGAAGATCCGTGAAGAACAATCGGGAATCCGGGGAGCTGCTTTTCAATCGCTTCCAGAACATCAAATGCCAGTGGCGGTGGAACCAGAGTTCCGTCCTCGCGTCTTGTGCACTGCTCAGGAGTGAACTTACAGCGGCCGTGTGAAGTACCGATGGAAATGGCAAGGGAGTCACATCCTGTCTTGCTTGTGAAGTCGATCACTTCCTCAGGCTTTGTATACTTGCTCTCTTCTGCGGCAACGTCATCCTCAACCCCACCAAGGACTCCAAGCTCAGCCTCAACGGTAACATCGTACTTGTGGGCATAATCAACAACCTGCTTGGTCATAGCAACATTCTCATCATACGGAAGTGCTGAACCGTCAATCATAACGGAAGAGAATCCGTTGTCGATGCAGTCCTTTGCAACCTCGAAGTTTGGACCGTGATCCAAGTGAAGGCAAATCGGGATTTCTACACCGAGCTCTTTGGCATACTCAACTGCACCGCGGGCCATGTTGCGAAGGATGAACTTATCCGCATAGTTGCGAGCACCCTTTGAAACCTGCAGAATAACAGGTGACTTTGTTTCCACGCAAGCCATGATGATAGCCTGCATCTGTTCCATGTTGTTGAAGTTGTAAGCGGGGATTGCATAACCACCCTTCATAGCAGCTTCAAACATGTGCCTTGAGTTAACGAGACCAAGTTCTTTGTAACTAAACATATATACTCCTAAATCTATATAAGATAGATATCATACATAGCATACACTCTTTCTCAGTAAAATTCAAGTTACTATCGCACAACAATTCAAAAAAAATATTCTATAATGAAATGAAAAAAGATTTAAAGAAAAAAAAAGCCGGCGGCTACCTACTTTCCCGGGACGGACCCAGTATCATCGGCACCAGAGAGCTTGACTTCCGTGTTCGGGATGGGAACGGGTATTGCCTCTCCGTCATGGCCACCGGCATTAAAACGCCTGACTAACTCC
>JAEEYO010000054.1 GCA_016288205.1 Treponema sp.
GCACAAAAGGATTTGCTCTTCCTCGCTTTTCGTCTTGTTGTATTCGTGCAGAATCTCGTGGATTTTCTTGCAGCACAAAAGTGCCTTGTCGGGACGCTTGAACAAAACAAGCAGACTGTCGCCCTCGCTCTTGATTAAAAATCCGTCAAAATCCTCGATGACCGGAAGAATCAGACGCTCGGACTCAAAAATAATCTGCATGAAGTGGATGATTCCAAACTTCTCCGTTCCCCTGGAAAATCCGCTGAGGTCCGTGAACATGACGCACCATTTTTCGCCGAAGGAATCCCAGATGCGCCTGTCGATTTTTTCCTTGTCCGCCCCGGGTTCAAGACGGGCTGTCATAAGGCTTTCAAGTCGTTTTTGCGGTGTGGATGTGTGCTGGTTTATGGGCATGTTTCAGGCCTCCTATAAAAAATCCGTGTTTTTTTCTTCCATTTAAAAGTATATCACAATTTCTAAAAAAATCAATTGCCAAATCAAGCATAAATAAGGTATAATTAAGGAAGGAACTGGAAACGCATTGAAATATGGCAGGAGGACTTGGGCAATAGGATGGCTTACTCAATAATAGGCGTGCTCTCATTGATTCTTAATCTCATAATGAACCGTGAAGCTTTCAGGTGCTTCCGGCTGCGTTCCAAGGGGCATGACTCTGAGCAACGGACGGCAATCCGCTACAGTCATTTTCTTGTGGTGTCGAGTCTTTTTTTCATTGCGGACATAGCATGGGGACCTTTGTATGTGCATCGCGACGTGCAGGGTATCTTTCCATTCTTGTATCTTGACTGCGTATTCTATTTTATATTCATGTTCCTGACCATGCTCACATGGATACGATATATAATCGCCTATCTGGGGAAAAAGGGCCGCCGGAGCAAAATCTTCCTTTGCGTTGTGTGGACCATGTTTTCGCTGGAACTTGTATATCTTGTGGTCAACATTTTTTACCCCTTTCTTTTTTCCTTTAATGCGGAACATGAATACATACCTGAATCCGGCAGGCACGTGGCGTTTATCCTGCAAATTATCCTCTATATGGCGACTACGATATACATGATCCGTATAGCACGCAAAGCGAACAGGGACATGAGGATCCGGTACGTCGCGGTCGGAGGCTCATGTTTTATGATGGACATCTTCCTTGTGCTGCAGATACTCAATCCAAAACATCCTTTTTATACCATGGGGCTTATAATCGGAATCTGCGTGATTCGCACTTATGTCGAGGCCGGTGAGAAAAGGGAAAGAAAAATATACGACAGTATTGCGACAAGCCTTGCGGAAGATTACGAAGTGATGTATTACGTTGAAAAAGAGACGGGAGAATTCCGGGAATTCTCAAAAAGCAAGGAATATGAGACCCTGCACGTACCGGTCATAGGCAGCGATTTTTATGCCGAGACACGGATGAATATTGACAAATACGTCCATCCCGATGACAGGGAATTTGCAAGGAGCATGCACAGCAAAGAGACTATCCTGAAAAATCTGGAGATTAAAAAATCATACTCCTATAAGTATCGCATTATGATTGACGGGCGGCCGAGGTATTTTCAGTTCACGGTGAAGCATGCCAATGATGAGGACCATTTTGTTCTGAGTGAAAAGGATATAGATGATGAGATCACGGCTGAGAACATGCTGCTTGAAAATCAGAAAAAGCACGTCACATTCAGTCAGATTGCGGAGCTTCTTGCCGTCAATTACGATGTGATATATTATGTCGATGCGGAGGACTCAAGCTATATCAGCTACGAGTGCAGGAACATCTACGGCAAATTGGACGTACAGAAATCGGGAGATGATTTTTTTGCGGAATCCCTGAATGACATTTCGAATATTGTCTATATGGGTGACCGTGAGCTTGTGTCCGATTTTCTCAATAAGGATCATATAATCACCGTCCTTGAGAATCAGAGAAGCTGCCGCATTGATTACCGGATTCTGGCATTCGGAAAAACACATTATGTCAGGATGACCGTTCGTAAGACAAGCAACGGCTCTCATTATATAATTGGAATCGAGAATATTGATGATGAGGTCAGAAGGGAAAAGCAGCGTCTTAAGGAATTGAATACGGAGAAGGAGCTTGCAAGGCGTGATGAGCTGACGGGTGTGAAAAACAAGACCGCATACAGTGAGCTGGAAAAATCAGTCCAGACAAACATTGACAACGGAATGGATTATCTTCCTTTCGGGCTTGTCGTTTGTGACACCAATAATTTGAAGAAAATAAATGACACGGAAGGTCATACGGCCGGTGACGAGTATATCAAAAAATCCGCGGCGATTCTTTGTGACATCTTCGACCACAGTCCGGTGTTCAGAGTCGGAGGCGATGAATTCGTCGTGTTTTTGAGGGGCGACGATTATTCAAACAGGGAAGAGCTTATGAAAAAATTGCACGCCCAGATTCTGGAAAATCTGAAATCAGGATCGGGACCTGTGATTGCTTCCGGCATGGCTGAATATGTTCCCAAAGCAGACAGTCTTGTGTCGGAGATATTCGACCGTGCGGATAAGAAAATGTACGAGGACAAGCGCAGCCTCAAGAGCGGTGCAATGGAATGAGATAAAAATGAACGAGACAAAAATAAAACAGAATGCGAAACAGTTGATGAAAGCAAATAAGAAAAGAATATTGTGTTCCGCAGTGCCTCTCCAGTTGTGCTGCATATCCTGGATTTTACTTTGTCTTTTTCAGCCAGAACTTCCTCTTGCATCAGAGCTGTGCATTCGCTGTGGATTTTTTATTTTAACAGCGGTTTTATATATGACATTGACAGCTCTTATTGTCAGAATGATTAACAATAAAAACGGACATGACTCTCACGGACATAAATTGAAGAATTTGTTCAGACATTTCAAATTATGGTTCAAATATACAATTCTTTTCTTCACCGTTTTCTTCTGCGTTTTTATTATAAGGATTGCCATTGATTTGCTTATAATTTTTATTATTGTTGGAAATAGATTTTATGACTCATTGTTTTTTGAAATATTCGGCATTGTGCTTTGTGTGATTTCTGTCATCGCATTCTTTTTTCAAATATATATACTGATATCTTTTTCAATGAGTTTTTCTGTGATTGCGGAAGATGAAAGTTTCGGTGTCTTTTCAGCACATAAAAAAAGCCTTGCATTGGTGAGGGCTCACCGTTCCGAAATATTTGAATTCGAACTCGGGTTTATAGGATGGTATCTTCTCTCCGTAATCACGCTTGGAGTCGCATTGATCTGGACACTTCCGTATTATATTGCGGCAAATTATTATATGTATAAGGAGATGGAAAAATCTTTTGAGCAAGAAAAGGCCAGCGGCAGGCGCTTCACTGAAATGATCGAGAAATTCAATCAGTCCGTTTGACGCTGATAAGTTTACACGGCTGTCGTTAGTATGTGTTAATCTAAAAAATGGGAGATAGAGAGAATATGTATATAAGGCAAGTGCCATAACTGTTACATGGGAAACTTAATGTTGATTGAGGAAACGCTGTAATGGAGGGGAGGTTCGCGACAAGCAGGCATTTGTGCGGGCCGAACGAAGTGAGTGCAATACCTTATACCGCACACCCATGACTGATTGGCGCGGTTCTCACCGCAAATGAAAGCGTTTCCTCTTTTAGATTTACGTTTCCCAAGTTTGTTTTAGATTTGCACTTGCCTTCTACAGATGAGTTTACACGGCTTGACAAACACGCAATTCCGTCAGATAATCTTATTATGAAGCTATATTATGAAATCTTGTTTATGATTTCTCTGCTGCTGGCGGGAATTTATGCGCTTATATGGAAAAAAAGGTACAGCATCTTTTATACGCTGATTTTCCTTCTTGTTCCGCTGACGTTACGAGGCTATATTTTACAGACCAGCGCGGTCCATCTTGGGCAGGCAATAACCGGGGTAAAACTCGCGTACCAAGGCGCGCCCTTTCTTCTTCTTTTTATGATGTTCGCCATTTTCAATCTGTGCAATTTAAAGCAGTCAAAATTGGTCAACTCCATTTTCTTTTTCCTTTCATGGCTGATATATATCCCGGTTCTTACCATTGGATCAAAACCGCTTTTTTACAAGAGCATAAGCCTTGAATTTGTAAACGGAAAACCTGTAATCCTGCGGGAATACGGTCCGTTCCACACGGTCTTTTATCTTTTCATCGCGACATATTTTTTTATCTCGACCGGTGTAATCATCTACAGCCTGATAAAGAAAAAAGATTCCTCGAAGAAAATCCTCCTGACCCTTTTGTTCTGTGAATTCTCTGGCGTGTTTCTGTATTTGTTCCACCATGTCTCCCCGATCAAACTTGATTTTTCACCGCTCTCATATTTAATCAGCGAAGCCATTCTTCTCGTCGTTATCCACCGCATCTCGCTCTATGACATAATGGAGACCGCGATAGATACGATTGCGATGAACGGCAGCTCGGGCTTCATTTCCTTTGACAAAAAATTCACTTACATTGCGTCCAACCAAGTCGCGAAGGAAGTTTTTCCGTCATTGAAGGAAATCCGTGTTGACTCCAACGCAAGAAAAAATGAGGAGCTGAGTTCCGAGCTCATCTCAAAAATTCTTGATTTCAAAAGGGACAACTCAAAGGCACATTTTTTCAAGGAATGCGGAGACAAAATCTACAGGATAAACATAAATTTCTTGTATGCCGGAAAACGCAGGCACGGCTACATGATTTACATAGAGGACGACACGCGGGAGAGAAAATACATTTCACTGCTCAACGGATTCAACGAGCGTCTAAAAGAAGAGGTTGCGGAAAAAACCGGGCACATCGAGAGAATGCACAACAATCTGATTCTGGGAATGGCAACCATGGTTGAAAGCCGCGACAATTCCACCGGCGGCCACATCAAGAGGACGAGTGACGTAGTGAAAATTTTGGTCGAGGAAATTCAAAAAGACAAAAGCGATGACTCACTGAACCTTTCCGATGAGTTCTGCCACAATCTCATAAAAGCGGCCCCTATGCACGACCTTGGGAAAATTGCCGTAGACGACGCGATTCTTCGTAAGCCTGGAAAATTTACGAGCGAGGAATTTGAGATGATGAAAAAACACACGACGGAAGGAGCAAGGATTGTCCATGAAATTCTCAAGGGGACGGATGACACGGCATTTCATCTGCTTGCGGAAAATGTCGCGCACTATCACCATGAGAGATGGGACGGCTCAGGTTATCCGAAGGGACTGAAAGGCGAGGAGATTCCTCTTGAGGCCCGCATAATGGCAGTCGCGGATGTTTATGACGCACTTGTGAGCAAGCGAGTTTACAAAGACAGGATGAGTTTTTCGGACGCGGACAAAATCATCATGGAAAGCATGGGAAGGCATTTTGACAAGCGGCTTGAAAAATACTATTGCCTCGCACGCCCCAAGCTTGAGTCATATTACTCGGACTTATAATGCAAGCGAAAAAAATTAGGAGGTCAGGATGTCGATAATTGCAGCGTTCATGGTTCCTCACCCACCGATGATTGTGCCGGCAGTCGGAAAGGGAAGCGAGAGGCAGATTGAAAAGACAATCAGGGCATACGAAAAAGTTGCGGATGAGATAGCGTCACTGAAACCTGATACAATCATCATCTCAAGTCCGCACAGCATAATGTACTCGGATTATTTTCACATCTCACCGGGGACTGGAGCGGAAGGTTCTTTTGCTGATTTTGGTGCGGGAGAAATAAAATTCAATGTGCAATATGACACGGAGCTTGTGAGCATGATTTCGGACAGGGCTAAGTGCACGGGTTTCCCAGCCGGAATCATGGGCGAAAGAAAAAAGGAGCTCGACCACGGCACTATGGTTCCGCTGTGGTTTATCCAGAAAAAATACAGGGACTTCAAGCTTTTGCGCACTGGACTTTCGGGCTTTGATCTTTTGAAGCACTACGAATACGGAATCATGATAAAGGAAGCCGTTGAAGATTTGGACAGAAAAGCAGTTTATGTCGCGAGCGGAGATTTGTCACACAAGCTCCAGACTTACGGCCCCTATGGTTTTGCGGATGAGGGTCCTGAGTATGACGCGAGAATCATGGACGTGTGTTCTGCCGCTCGTTTCGGTGAGCTTTTTGATTTTGACGAGAGCTTCTGTGAAAAGGCTGCGGAGTGCGGACATAAATCCTTCGTAATAATGGCGGGTGCACTTGACGGAAAATCCGTGGAGGCAAGGCAGTATTCGCACGAGGATGTGACCGGCGTGGGTTACGGAATCTGTTCTTTTATTCCGACCGGGAATGATGAGACGAGACATTTTCTTAAGAACCGGCTCCAGATTGTGGAAGATGAGCTTGAGAAGAAAAAACAAAAATCAGATGCTTATGTAAAACTTGCACGCGCTTCCGCTGAATCTTACGTGAGAAACGGTGAGATAATTGAAGTTCCTGACTGGGTACCGGGCGAGATGCTCAAGGCAAAGGCGGGTGCGTTTGTTTCCATTCACAAATTCGGCGCTCTCCGTGGTTGCATCGGAACCATACTTCCGACCAAAGAAAATCTTGCGGAGGAAATAATCCGAAATGCAGTGAGCGCAGTTTCCGAAGATCCTCGTTTTGACTCCGTAGAAGCGGGTGAGTTAAAGTGGCTTGACATAAACGTGGATGTTCTGGGCGAGCCTGAGAAGATAAAATCCAAGGACGAGCTGGACGTAAAAAA
Source organism: Treponema sp. (assembly GCA_016288205.1). Lineage (GTDB taxonomy): Bacteria > Spirochaetota > Spirochaetia > Treponematales > Treponemataceae > Treponema_D. Next base: position 6,670 of record JAEEYO010000054.1, read on the forward strand.
ATACGGAGTCATCGTGCAGAGCGGATATAAAAGAGGCCTGCTGCTTCCTGATTTGGACGGAGTTGATACGGTGGAACAGCAGATTGAGATTGCGAGGCGAAAAGGCGGCATCTCTCCGTCTGAAAAAATCGAGCTTTCAAGGTTTGAGGTCGTGCGTCATTTTTAACGGGAGATTTGCAATATGCCGGTTTGTGATGTCTGTTTCAGGCACTGTACAATAGAAGAAAATGCAACGGAGATTCCTGGATTTTGCGGCGCGAGGATTTGCCGTGGAGCTCAGATAGTTCCGGGAAACTATGGGAAAATCACTTCGGCTGCACTTGACCCGATAGAGAAAAAGCCCCTGAAAATGTTTGAGAGCGGAAAAATGATTTTGTCCGTCGGCTCCTACGGCTGCAACCTGCGGTGTCCATTCTGCCAGAACAGCACAATCTCGTGGTCGAAAAAAGCATTCGAATATAAGGACACAGCGGAATACTGTCCGCCTGAGGAAATCGTCCGGATGGCATTGAAGCTCAGAAACAGAAACAACATCGGGATCGCTTTTACCTACAACGAGCCTCTTGTCGGATATGAGTTTGTGCGGGACACTGCAAGACTTTCCAAAGAAGCCGGGATGAAAAATGTTTTGGTGACGAACGGAACTGCGAGCGCAAGGGTGTTCGATGAAATAAAAGACTGCATTGACGCAATGAACATTGACCTGAAATCTTTTTCGGAGGGATTTTATAAAAATCTGCTCGGCGGTGATTTCCTGATGGTCAAGAATTTTATCACGAGCGCGGTTCAGAGCTGCCACGTTGAGCTTACCACTTTGATAATACCAGATGAGAACGACAGCGATGAGGAGATGCGTGAGCTTTCCGCGTGGGTCTCGGATTTGGAAAAACGCTCCGGCAAAAAAATCCCTCTTCACATCACAAGATTTTTTCCCTGCTTTCACATGACGGACAAAGAGCCGACCCCAGTCAGCACGATAATGAAACTGGTCGATGTGGCAAAAGAAAATCTGGACTTTGTTTTTCCGGGAAACGTATAGATATTTTTATCCCACGTACTCCCTGATTCTGTGCGTCACTCCAAGCTCCTTGCAAAGACGAGTACAAGCCTCCTCATCCTCAACGGAAATAGTGGTGCGCACGGTTGAAAGAATCACCTTGGGAACATAGAGGGCCGCCTCCCTCGCAAAAGAAAGCAGAGCGGGATATGCCTTTTCCTTAAAGACAGGTCGCACGGTTTTCTCATAAATCTCAGGGTCGCTCGAATTCAAGCTGATGGAAATCGCATCAAGTCTGCCCTTAAAAAGAGGAGCGATCGATTTTTTGTTCACAAGATCCCCGAGTCCGTTTGTGTTGAGTCTTACGGGAAGAGTGAAAGTCGCCTTCAGAAAATCCGCCACCTCAAGAAGAACGTCCAGGGCCTCCGTCGGCTCACCGTATCCGCAGAAAACAAATTCCTTGTAGTCCTTGAATCTTTCCGTCAGACTTTCTTTTTTTATCGCGTCAATCACTTCGTCCGCAGAAGGTTCCCTCTCAAGCCACAAAGTGTCCACATTGTCAAACTCAGCCTTTTCCCTCTGCCTTATGCAGAAAGTGCACGCGCAAGGACATCGGTTCGTAAGGTTTATGTAAAGCCCGTTATACTCGGGGTAAATAATCGTCATTCCCTTTTTCATGCCCGACATTGTATCACAAAACAACAAAAAGGGGAACATGAATCATATAGCATTTCCACCGAAGCTGTGCTATACTGAAATGAGGAGATTGAAAAAATGGCTGAGAAAGAATTTACGGATGAGACGCGGAAAAAACTGGTTGACGATCATGAGCAGAGACTTTTCAGGACGGTGAATGCGGACGCAAGATTTCTGGCACTTGCACTTGCGAATTACGGAGAACGGCCTTATTCTGTCCTTTCCGAGCAGACAGAAAAATTCCGCAGCGACGAAACACCACAGGATTTTATCAGGCGCACATATTTTAAGGAAGTATGCAAGGCATGCATTCCGTCAAAGACAGACAGACAAAAATACGAGCTCATCATCCAGAAGAGCAATCAGTTCCAGTACGCCCTGAACTACCAGAGACGCTCGGTACGCTCACAGTCATACGCATTCGGCATAATGCGGAACCTTTATCTCATGCACGACTACTATCTCTTTTCCATATTTCATTGCAGCCTCAGCAGCTATCTCCGAAACGAATTAAGCGGCGAGCTCTTGGATTTGAAAAATCATTCGGCCACATATTACAGCAGACTTTCCATAAATAATCTGGACATGATGATTGCGGCGGAACTTGACTGGGACATGCAGAACGGAGGCCCGGGCGAGCTTCACAAAACCATTGAGGACATCATCCTTGGAGAGAACAACACAAGCGCGGTTACGGTTCCGATTATCTGGGGCATTTTAAAAAGCAACGATTCTGAGCTGCATGAGCTTTTGGGAAAACTTCTTCTTGCCGCACGTCTTCAGGAAGGTGTGCGTCAGGCAATCTGCGAGAGCATGGACTGCGGAACGACCTCTTCTTTCATCACTCTTTTTTCGGTCATCACAAAAAATAATCTCATCCGTTTTTCAAGCGTAAAGCGTGCGGTGGCGACATGGATCGGAATCTTCAATCAGGATGCGGCGGAACGCATTTCACAAAAGACTCTGGACCTCATGGACAAATGCCTGCACGACGAAAGGAGAATCCCTCAGATGCTACAAAGCGAGGATGCGATGGAAGTCATAACGGCACTCTGGGCTCTCGGTTTTTATTCGGCTGAATCCGCACTTGGTGCAATCAAATCGATCATAATGAACGGGAGCAGGAACCAGCTTTTGGTCGCCGCATATTACAACAGCTCGCTCTACAGCAGAAATCTTTATTCACAATCCGCGGAATATGTCGTTGAGACTCACAGCGATGACATGGAGCTTGTCGCGGCTTTTCTTCCGACCTATCTCGACAATTTCAACACATTCCACAACATCTGGTATAGGGAGGATCATCCCTCGCCATACTTTTCCCCGTCCGATTACGACACTCCCCCTGAAAAATGGTTTGACGGCGATGTTAAAAAAGCGAGGACACACGCGGACATTCTTTACAAGCTCTTTCAAAAACTCGGCAAGGGAAAGGCACCCAAAGTTTTTGAGCACTGCGCGTTTCCCTGGCACAACGTAAGCATCTCAAAAATGGACATAGCGATGAGACTGTGCGTAATGGCGGTAATCATCCCGGGCTCAGTTCCAAAGGAAGTCTCTTACGAGATGATTGAAAATGCGGAGGGCCTCGGAGCCACGGTAATGAGAAGACTGCTGAATCCCCGCAAGGACAATGACGACCGGAACTTTATCGTGCACGCGCTCTCGAACAATGACCTAAGAAGAACCGCCGCGAAAATGCTTGAGGACATTTCCATTTCCGACGAGGAATGCATGTACATCGAATCTCTCCTGTGCTACAAAAATGAGGAGCTGAGGTTGATTGCCTCCAACATGATTGCGGAGAGGTCGGACAAAAATTTCGCTCCTTCCATAAAGCGTCTTCTTGCGGGAAAAAGCGAGGGCGAAAGATTTTCAGGACTCAATTTCGTGAACCGTCTTAAAAGAAAGGACGAGTCCCTGGGGCACGCTGGATTAGACTGGGAGCAATTTAAGGAAGATGTGGCGGCAATAAAAAATCCCACGCAGAAGGAAGAGATTCTCATAAAAAATCTGCTTGAGGAAAAAGACGAGGATGAATCACATGAGGATTTTGCTCCGTCGGTTGAATCGCTTTATGACGAGAATGACATAAGCCGAATTTCACTTTCTGAAATCGACCTCGACACAAGCCTCATCGACCAGATTACGGACTGCAACAAAAAGGAGCTCATTTCAATTTTGGACGAGTTCGACAGTCTCATGCTTTCACACCGCGACGACCAGTATCAGGATTTTGAGGGGAACGACCATCGGCTAGGCGAAAAGGGACGCTTTAAATATGATATAGCAGGAGACATTCTTCCGGTTATGGCCAACGGATACTCAATTCACCGCAAGATAGAAATGCTCCCCTTCCCCGACCTGTGGATTGATTTCTACAACGAGCACATTAAAAATCCCGTCGTCCTCATCCAGCTCTTTTTACTGAAGTTCCTGCACAATCAGAAAAACGGAATCCTCTCGTCGCTTCTGAAAAAATCTGATTCGGAACTGGAGTCTCCTAAAATCATCGACATCGAAAACATCCTCTTCGGAAAACTCTGTCAGGTAAACCCGAAGGAGTACGAATATTTTTTGCAGGATGAAAAACAATTCATGCGCACCGCATTCCATACTGTGATCGAGCATCTGATCGGCTCTTTCTGCGATATCGATTTTTTCAAAAAAATCAGGAGAAGCCTTTTCTGCAAGATTCTCAAGGAAGTGCCCGCCGACAATCTGTGGTATTCCATAAAATCATCCAAGACTCAGATTGAAAAATTCACATTGGAATATGTAAGCGCCTTTAGTGCCTTGCTCAATCTTCTTAACGGCTACATCAGTCTGGAAAAGGAGGATGAAAAATCGGACAAGGAATTTACAAAATGGTTCAAGCTGAATTATGCGCTTGCTCTCCATGCTGATTATGCGAGCAGGACAAATGGGATCGACAGGATGGATTGCGTTTACAATCACGATAACAATTATTTGAACAATCTGCGTCCTGACGATTATTTCCGTGCATACAAACTCGGGATAATCAATCTGAATTCGGTTTACTACGGAATCATCAAAATCAATACCGCCAGAAAGAGTTTAAGCTGCAAGCCATTCATTTTTTCCGAGGACGAGGAGTTCTTTAATATCTACATGCGGATCCATGACACAATCATTCAGAATGAGCTCAGGCGAGGTGACGAGGATTCCACTTGTTCAGCTTTCGTAAGTGCGGTCCGTGTCGTTTATGGAGCTGAAAATGTCCTGCGCCTTATCCAAGGATTGGGAAACACACCGTTCGAGCGGGGCCTCGTCGTTTCGCTTGAAAACAACATATATTATTATTATAAAATCCACAGGGGAAGGACATACAATTTCTCTCATCTCATAGCGGCAAGCCGTCCGGCAAAAGATGACAGTGCGGAAAAGATGAGGGAGCTAGTCGCGAAATACAAAATCCCCGGGCAGAAACTTTACGACCTTGCGATGTACAACACAAACTGGATTCCACTTTTGAGCGATGTTCTTTCGGTACCACAACTTGAAAGCGGATGCTATTATTTTATCGCACACATGAAGGAATCCTGGGGAGACAAAAGAGACGCGACACGCATCGCAAAGTTCACTCCGCTTACGATTGAGGAGCTGGGAAAGGGCGCGTTTGATTTGGACTGGTTTACCGAAATCTACGGCGAGCTTGGTGAGGAAGTTTTTGGCAAGCTGTATCAGAGCGCGAAATATATCACTGACGGAACGAGGCATGCACGCGCAAGAAAATTTGCGGACGCTGCACTTGGAAGGGTAACTGAGGAGGAGCTTGAGGCAGAGATAAAGAGAGCTCGCAACAAGGATTTTTTGATGAGCTATCCCCTCATTCCGATTACACAAAAGGGAGATGCGTTCAACGAAAGGATTCTTCACCGCTACGAGTTTTTGCAGGAGTTCAAAAAAGAAAGCAAGCAGTTCGGAGCGCAGAGGAGACAAAGCGAAGGTGAGGCCGTGGAGATTGCGTTGGAAAATCTTTCACGCTCGGCAGGATACAGCGACGTGAATCGTCTGAACCTGAACATGGAAAGCGCGCTAATTGACAAAGTCCGAGAAGTGTTTGAATGGCAGAAAGTTTCCGACGGAAATGACTCAGGCTACGAAATCCGGATTGCAGTGAGTGATGACGGAAAGCCCGCCGTTGAATGCAGGAAAGAATCTTCGGACAAGACGCTAAAGAGCATACCGGCTTCATTAAAGAAAAGCGATCAATGCGCGTATATTCAGGACGTTCACAAAAGACTAAAGCAGCAACATGAGCGCACGAGGGCGATGTTCGAAAACTTTATGACTGAGCAGGTTCTGATTCCGGTAAATGAAATTGCCATGCTTTTGAAAAATCCTGTTGCAAGTCCGATTGTCTCAAAGCTTGTGTTCATTGATGAAAATAAAAACACAGGACTAATCTCCGAGGAAAATGGAAAGATCTTCCTCACTGACTGGGACGCCTCAAAAAAATCTCTTACCAAGGAAAGCTCTGTCCGTGTCGCACATGCTTATGATTTGTACACCGGAAAACACTGGCACGAATGGCAGAAATTTATTTTTGACAACAAAATCGTGCAGTCATTCAAGCAGGTGTTCAGGGAACTCTATGTAAAACTTGATGAGGAACTGGACAAGGACAGAAGCCTCATGTTCGCGGGAAATCAGATTCAGCCGAGAAAGGCCGTGGCAGCATTGAAGAGCCGCCGGTGGATTGCGGATTACGAATCAGGTTTACAGAAAGTTTTCTATAAGCACAATCTCATCGCGGAGATTTACGCACAGGCAGACTGGTTCTCTCCCGCGGATATTGAATGTCCCGCCATTGAATACGTCTATTTTTATCCGAGGCGTTACAGCAGCGAGAAAAACACCACGATAAAGATCCGCGACATTGACCCCATACTTTATTCGGAGATTATGCGTGACGTGGATCTTGCGGTGAGCGTCGCACATGCGGGAAGCGTGGATCCGGAGACAAGCCATTCGACAATAGAAATGCGCCGTGCGGTCTGCGAGTTTACCCTGCCCCTCTTTAAAATTGACAACGTGCGCTTTGAAAAGAATTTCGCATTCATCAAAGGAAGCCGTGCGGAATATTCAGTGCATCTTGGAACAGGGCTCGTACACAAAACTGCGGGCGGGACAATCAACATTGTTGCGGTACATTCACAGCAGAGAGGAAAAATTTTTCTTCCATTTGTTGATGAGGATCCGAAGACAGCGGAAGTGCTCACCAAAATTCTCATGCTCGCGAGGGATGAAAAGATAAAGGACCCGTACATTCTGGATCAGATAAGTGCAGAGGTTTAGAAAAGGATAAAGCGATGAAGATTTCAGTGAATGTAAAAAGCCTTGGTGCACGCCGTGCCTCGGTGAACGAGAATGAGTTTGAGTTGCCATGCACGCCGCAGGACATTTCCACCGTAAAAGATTTTCTTGATGCGGTTACGGAAGTCTGTGTGGCCCAGTATAAAAAACGGCAGAGTGAAAGCGAGATTCTGAAAGTACTCAGCGCGGACCAGATAGATGAAAAATCTCTTTCAGGGAAAATCAGCTTCGGCGTAAACTACGGAACAAAATCTCCGGTCTTGAGCAATGCACAGGAAAACACGCGGCAATGCTATCTGGACGGAATCTTCGCGCTCTTCATCGACGGAAAGGAAATCAGCGGCCAGGACAATTCACTTCCCCTGGAAACTCCGCTTGAAATCCGCGAGGGAAGCAAGGTGAGTTTTATCCGCCTTACGATGCTCGCGGGAAGGATGTGGTAGAAACCAGAATTAATTCTTTTTCTTTTCCTCTTCCAGAATATTAATAAACTGGTAAATCGTACTGTAAGTTTTATTGGCTTCTGTTTTATCTTTCATATTATTAACTGCATTCATGCGATTATCCCAGAGAGAATCCTGTTGTTTGAATGTCAGCAATCCCTTTTTGTACTGTCCCCATCCGTCAATAGCAGATAATTGCTTTACACATGCATCACTTGTTAATTCTGTTTCAGGAGTTTCCTGATAATGTGAGATAAACCAAATTTCAATACATGGCTTACTAATCAACATAATACCGCCACAATTTCTGAGCGCACCCAATACTTCCGGAACATCACCATCGTACATGAGGAAAGTCCTTATTTCAGACAGACTTCCTGATAATTCCTCTTTATGTTTTTTGATTAATCGTGAAGAAATATTGTTCCCAACAATCTTAGAGACAATTTTGATTGGAAGCCTGTATCGTTGTTTTAGAAAGTTGACGTAAACTTCTTCTGTTTCTCCTTCACAGATAACAAGAAATTGAGGCCTCATCTTTCTGGGATTTGATTTTCTTTCTCTTCCCATGTCTATTCTCCCAGAAGATTTTTGATCACACTTATAGAAGAATTGATGTAAGGCACAGCGTCAAACCTTCCCTCAAGATAACATTTCTCAGCATCCATATTTTCCCTAAAATCTTTAAAGTCAAACAAAGAATAGACTTCTGTTGAACCATCATCCTTTTTGTTTGTGAAAAGAATCTGATCCCTTCTCATCTTTTTGATATCCAGAAGATTTGTGTTATGACTGGTAAAAAGGAATTGAGCGGATTTTGACGCATTTACCATGTCAAGAATAAACTGGGCAAGTTCTGTGTGAAGGCTGGCATCAAATTCATCAAGAATAAGGGTCTTTCCGTTCTTGCATACATCTAGAAGTAAAAGAAGAAGTGAAAAAATCTGTATTGTGCCTGCTGATTCTTCTGCTTCAAGATGGAATGTCACGTCAGGATTTCTTTTGTGCTTGGTGTAAAAATTGATTTCTTCTACAGTTTGTTGCATTGGTATAGATGGAATTGTGCTGGAACCAACTTGTAAGTAAGCAGGAGGAACGGCATAGATTTTTTTTTCAATTTTTACATCAATATTTACAATGTCGCTGTCTGCCATTTTTAAGGCTTGCAAGATCAATTCTTTATTCTGCTTAAAAAGTTCAACTGCATATTTTCCGGAAAGTTGTGGAAGACCAATCAGAAGTTCTGTTCTAAAATAATTGTAGATGGTCTTGGCAATCTTTCTGTCCATTTGACTTGCCCTGCTTATAAACAAGGTGTTTGTTCCTGTGCTTTGAGCAACATCAAGAGGCTTTACAAACTGCCCTTCTCCAAAACTATAGATGTCTGTCTTGGCCGGACCTTTAGATTCGTCTCTTGTAAATATTTTAGCCCTTCGTTTTCCTGGATAATAATATAACTCTTCTGTAAGGATTTCATTTCTCGTAAGGGTAAAGGAATACTCATACTCAATCCCATCTGTGATAAAATCAATAAAAAAAGAACTGGGCTTCTTGAAATACCCATCGAATTTGAATGGCATATAATTAAATTTAACGCCTTCATTGTATAGATGTGACTGAAGGATTATTTGTATACAGCTTGCGGCGGCTTTTAAAATACTGGATTTACCAGAGGCATTCGGCCCAAAGAGTCCCAAAACTTTTATGAGTGTGTCATCATTAAAAGAGAAAACATTATCTGCCAGCATCTTAACACCAGCAGTATTGATGTTGCCGGCTTTAAAATCAATACAAACTTCATCCTTTATAGAAAAGAAGTTACTAAATCTCATTTCCAACAGCATAAACACCTCTAATTTGTAGGATTGCTACAATTTTAGCGCTTTTAAGCGAAAAAAGCAAGGGGATTATGGGAGGAATAATATTTATGAGATCCGTATCTGGCGAGGGTCCTCACGACCCCCGCTTGCCTCACCTATGGTCATTCCGACATCAATCCCTTTAATCAGCTCCAATCGTTTTCATTATCTTCGAAACGAAATTTAGTCCTTCCCTCTTGTCGCTCCCCGTGCTGCTGATGGACACCATTCGAAATCCGCCTGCACAGGCAATGTTCAGAATCACATGATTTCGCTTTCGAACTACATGGATTCCGTGCTTTTTTAATTCCCTCGCTATCTCAGGGGTCATCCTTCTGTAGCCCTTGAAAATCCGCTTTAGCTCCTTTCTGTTTTCCATTTTATCCATATTTGCCTCCGTGCAATATATAGTGATTAACACTCGTAAAGTTGACAGTATAAAATGCAAAACAAGGAGTATGTCTGATGAATATGATGAAAAAGAAGTGGATTGTCGTCTGTTTTTTATGCTTGCGACTGAAAAACTTTGTCAAATGGGTAGCTGGGGCAGTCCCGGCTTTCAGTCGCAAACATCGTGTTTGCTCCTTCCAGCCCGTCTACGTTCGCTGTCGCCGCCATCCGTGGCGGCTTTTCCTCCCACTTGGTCGGCGCTCACTACGCTAGCTTGAAGTTTCACTGCGAGTACGAGTCCTGTCCTATCGCTTTAAAATAAAAAAATCCCTCCTGATTTAGAGGGATTCTTTTTAGCTGGGGCAGGACTCGGTGCCGGCTCGTCCAATCGCCTCAAGTTGCTACGCACTTGCTTGCAACTTGCTTTCAGGCGATTGAACATTGCTTCGAGTCCTGCCAAAATCACTTTAAAATGAAAAAATCCCTCCTGAGCTTAGAGGGATTCTTTTAGCTGGGGCAGGACTCGAACCTGCGGCCTCCGGGTTATGAGCCCGACGAGCTGCCAACTGCTCTACCCAGCGTCGTATTGAGATATATTTTAGGAAAAAAATATAAAAAAGTCAATAGGGACTGGGAGAAAAATTGTAATTTTTTTCACAAAAAACCCTGTCTCTCGCGGGGAGAAACAGGGATTAGTTCAGGCTGGCTCAGCTTTTCTTTGTTGTTTTCTTAGCCGAAGCAGAAGTCTTTTTTGTAGTCGTTGTCTTTTTGGCGGCAGGCTTTTTCTCCACAGCTTTCTTAGTTGTGGTCTTTGCCTTTGTGGTCTTCTCTGCAGCAGCCTTTTTAGTGGTCGCTTTGGCAGTGGAAGCCTTTGTTTTTGTTGTCGTGGACTTGGCGGCGGCTTTCTTTACCGTTGAGGCAGACTTGGTTGTAGCTGCCTTTGCCTTTGTGGTCTTGCCAGCTGTAGTCTTAGTCGTTTTTGCGGTGCTTGATTTCGCCGTAGTCTTTCTTGTTCCGGTCTTTGAGGTCTTTTCCTCAGCAGAAGCGGACTTTTTGGTCGTAGACTTTGTGGCGGCAGTTTTTTTGTTTGTGGATCCTGGCTTTCTGCCGGGCTTCTTCTTGGCAACTGGTTCCTCAGAATCCTTTTCTGCGGCGCTCTTTCTTGTACGCCTTGTTGTCGTGGAAGATGTGCTTGATTTTGTTGATGCGCGCTTTCTTGTCGCAGGTTTCTTCTCAGAGTCATCGGAATCAGCAAGAGCAGAAACTACCTTTTTCTCAACGGCGGCAAGCTTTGTATCAATATCGGAAGTGAACAAATCAGTCTTCGGTTCCACGGTATCCTGTGGAGCATCATCATCAAACAGCTTGTCAATGGCGGGATACTGCGAAGAAAGCTCTGACTTTGCCTCATCCACAGAGTCTGACACGGAAATTGCAATCTCAGCGGCAGTGTCAATGGCTTCCTCAGCGGCCTCAACAGTCTCTTCTGCGGCGCTTACAGCAGCGGTAGTCGCATTGGAGGTCTTTCCAAACACGGTCTGTTCCGGGAGAGTGGGTTCTGCATCCTCTTTTTTTCCTCCGAAAAGACCCTTAAACAAATCCTTTAATCCCATCTTTAGATTTTCTCCTTTTTCTACTATATTATTATCATTTCCTATCACAGATAATTTTTCAACGTCATCCTTCAAGAATGCGTATCTCAACCGGCACTCCAGAATGGCAATCACAATCACCGCAAAGGCGAAATAATGCCTGAAATCCTTGAAGCCGGCAAAATAATTATACACCCCATGGAACAAAACTGCAAACACAAAAGGCGCGATATGCAGATTTTTTTTCCTCACGGAGTACACGAAAAGCCCCGAAAGCCCGCAGCACAGTATGTGAATCAGCGTCGCCGCATACCTCCAGAGCAGCACGTTCCGCCTGACCAGATAGATGAAAGCCTCAAAGCATCCGAGCGCCATTCCGCAGATGACGGCATAGGCAAAAAAAACGGGCAAAGGTGTTTTCTTCGCTGGCAGCAAAAAAAGGAGGAGCATCTTGATTCCTTCCTCAATCAGCGCGAGCAAAATGCACTTCACCAGCATGCCGAGCAAAGTGTTGTCAGGAAGCCTGGTACCGACAAACATCAGGAAAATCTCTGCCGGAATCAGAGCAAGCAAGCCCAGAACACAAGCCCAAAGCCCCGTCAATTTCCTAAACCCCTGCACCAACAAGGCGAGACACAAATAAAGTGCCACCAAAGGTATGAAACATAGCGCAAGAGACAAATACGTCATATACATAGAATAACGCATATTTTACGAAATTTCAATAGGTAGATTCAAAAATACAAGTAAATTAGTTGGGATTTATGGACTTATATAAAAAATGGACCTGATTTAGGGGGGATTACGTCAGTAATCTCGAATCCGCATGACAACAAAAAAAATCACATTTCCTCCGCAAAGCTTTTCACAAATATTCTTGACAAAAAATACAAAAAAGAAATACAATCTAAATATGGAAGAATTCGAATGGCATGAAAAAAAGGCCGCTTCAAACATTAAGAAGCACGATGGCTTAAGCTTTGAAACAGCGGAAGAAGTTTTCGAAGACCCATTCGCAATCGAAAAATACGATGAAATCAATTCGACCATAGAAGAAGACAGGTTCATCGTACTTGGAAGGATAAGAAATCAGCTTGTAGTGGTTACTGTTTACACGCCTAAAAACGGCAAGAGAAGAATTATTTCCGCCCGTTATGCAACATCAAATGAAAGGAGGTTATATTATGGACAATTTACAGGAAATTATGGCAATTAACGAGACGGATGCCATCTCCGACAGCGAAATTGATTTATCAGAGATTCCAGAAATAAAAAGCCTCGAAGGATTCAAGCCCATTCACCCGGAATACTACAAGCCTGTTCGCGAACAAGTTTCCATCAGATTTAATAAAGTTCTAGTAGATCATTTCAGAACATTCGGCAAAGGATGGCAGACAAAAGTCAATGATTTTTTAATGCAAGAATATATTAACGGAAGAATTTGAAAACCTCGCGTCCGAACGACAAAAAAAGATTCCTAACAGCAACATTTCCCCTTTGCAATCCGCCGAAACCATGCCATAATAAAATTACTGGAGACGCTTTTTGACACATCTGAACAATTGACCTGATTAAAGGGATTTGTGACGGCATGTACTATTGCACACAAAACACATTTTAAGGAGATTACGTCAGTAATCTCGAATCCGCGTGGCAACAAAAATTTCGCTTTACAACAATCCATCCGTGAATGGCGTTAGCCATGAACAAATCCGTTTGTTAATTCCTTTTAAAAGGCATTTTTAATCCAACCAATTGACTTGATTTTAGGGATTATGTCTTGGAGCCGTCCTCGCTCTTGTCAGCCTCGATTCCGTTGTCGCCGATGCTTCCCCCTGATTCAGATGTCACTATTGTATTCACGCCCGAAGGCCAGTTTACGATTCTCATGGGAGAAATTCTTGCCTATAAGTATTTTTTTAGCAAAAAAAAAGGACGGAGGGACAAAATTCCGCTTTTCAAACCAAAGAAACGGTGTTATACTATGGAAAAGAAATCACTTGTAGAGAGGTAAATTATCATGAGGAAATATGCTTTGTTAACCTCTTTTTTATTGTTTGCCGTATGCCCACTCGGTTTTTCAAGAAGCGGAAACTGGTATCGCGTCGGGGACAGAATTTTTGCCACGGAAGATCAGTATGGAGAGCGTCTTAAATCGCCTTATATTTTTCTTGCCGAGGGTTTTTTCGTAAGCGGTCCTGTGTTCATATCCAGTATTATGCCTGATGGAGAAACTGGATATTACATTCTTGAGCTAACACAAATCTCTTATGTATCAGCATGGAGCTGTTCTTATACAAATAAATACAGAGTGAGAAAAGGAAGTGTTATCACTTTTAAAATAATAACTAACAATGACGAGTCTGAGGATAAAGAGTTCGGAGTGGACGGCTTCGGAGAAAACGAGATACAACTGACCGAACATATAGGGTACAAGTAAAAAAAAGGAAGAGGGCAGGTCGACAACCACCCCCTTATTTTATTAACCCGATATATTAGCTCCCTTCTGCATCATCTGTATGGAGGCGAACGTCTGGTCATACTCGCCGTCCAGCATGGATTTCTTGACTATCCCGTTTACCACCACCTCAATGTCTATTCCTCCGCCCTCATGCTCTGACTGCCTTGAGCTTTCGACATTGAGCTGTGTGCCGGACTCATTGACTATGGTAAAGCTTATGGAAGCCACACCTCCAGATGACATCAGTGAGGCAGGGTTCTTCATAGCCATGATATAGTCGTCCGGGTGGGTTGAGAAAACTCCCTGTGGTGAAAGAATCATGTCGTTGGTCTTTATCTCTCCCATGGACTCATTCACCTGTAACGTCGCTCTTGAACGAAGTCTGTCTACATAATACTTGAGCCTATTCTCTTCCCTCATAAACATATCCACAGGATCGTTTTTCAGAGTGTCAAGCAAGGCTCTCTGCTCTAGGTTTTCGCCAGTCTTTAGCATCTCATGCATTTCTTTCGTAATACCTATTGGTTCCAACATCGCACCAATCAGTTTTGCATCGTCCAAGCCAAGTTCCTTGAAGTCTTCAGAATTATACATATAAACCTCCTAATATTTTTATAGACCGCACGTCTGCACAGCTATAATTTATTTAGAACAATAATACTTTTTGATTTTTTTTAGCAATCATCAATAGAAAAAAAAATTAACAGCGCAAGGAAAAAGTTCTTTTCAACCAACCGCAACATTTCCACTTTACAATTCGCCGAAACCATGCCATAATAAAATTACTGGAGACGCTTTTTGACATATCTGAACAATTGACCTGATTAAAGGGATTAAGACCAAGTAGTCCAGCCCTTCATAGCTTCCGGTTTTTTTGTCATCTAAAAAATTGACCTGATCTAAGGGATTAAATCCAGGCTTAACGCGAATGACGTTGGCCAGGAACAAATACATTTCAAAAAATTCTTTTAAAGTTTATCAATCATCCGGTTCGTACATACTCTTATAACAATAGGACAGCTTGAAATGAAAAGTTTTAAGCTCTCGGATTATGTTTTTAGGAGGAAGAACATGGCATCACATTTTGTTTATGTCTGGGGTGGCGAGCGAAGGCCTCTTGGTCCCATAAAATCCGAGGGCAGAGGATACTTCACCTTTTCCGGCAAGGCCTCTTCACATACGGAACCCACCATTGAATTTCAGTGCCCGTATTGCAATAAAACCATGATGTTCTACTCCGACGAAAGCATAAGAAATCACATCAGGGACTGCAAATCTTATGACGGAGAATTCGTAAGGAACAGAAGTCCGAAAAGACATCATGGGAAGAAAAGAAACCAACAAAAGGGAGCATGACCTGAACAAGGCAGAGATCATGCTCATCACATAAAAAGGCAATAACGACAAGGAGGCAAACTATGGAAGGAAACTGCGTGGCACCAGAGAAATTGTATTTGGTTTTTGACAGGAAAAAGATCCGGCTTGGCGACTTGACCTTTATAGGACGCGACGGCAGCAATGACATCATCCTCGAAGATCCTTGTGTAAGCCGCAAGCATTGTTTTATCGGAAAGGTTCTCGGAAAATATGTCATTGAAGATCTGGGAAGCAAAAACGGAACTTTTGTGAACGGAAGATACCTGGAGAAAGATGACATGGCAATTCTCGACCCGGGGAATGAGATCACAATGGGCGAAACATATTTTTCAATAGGATGACATGAAGCTTACGCCCTCAGGTTCTCAATGAACGAGTGGAAAAGCGCCCTGGACTCATCCAGCGACTCATCGCCCGCAACGGCAAGACGGAACACGGAGGACTCAAGGAGGCTGTAAATCATGTCTATGATTGTCTTTATGGGATAGCGCACAATCTCCCCGGCTTCCTGACCACGAATCAGAATCACATTCAGGAGATGCTTCAGGCGGATTACACGGCGTGAGATTCTTTTTCCGGCGTTCTCCCCGGTCTTCTGAATCTGAATCAGGTAGACGAGGAGGATTTTGAAGAGTTTTTTGTTCGACTCGCAGGAATCCAGAATCACGTCAAGGACACTGTTCAGGCAATCAATGGAAGAAAGGCTCTCGTCCGCTATGAGCTCTCGCAGCCTCACCT
This sequence comes from Treponema sp., assembly GCA_016288205.1. GTDB lineage: Bacteria > Spirochaetota > Spirochaetia > Treponematales > Treponemataceae > Treponema_D. The sequence continues at coordinate 22,563 of JAEEYO010000054.1, forward strand.
CAAGGCCCTGGGTCAGTTCCTTTATGCTCCAGATAAAAATCTCGCGCTTGTTCTGGAAATAGATGTAGAGCGTGGTGCGGGTGATTCCGCATCGGTCGGCGATTTTCTGGAATGTCACGTCCTCGTAGCCCTCGTCGATGAAAAGGTCCAGGGATTTCGCAAGGATTTCGTGCTTTCTTTTTTCGTGCTCAACAACAACTGCCATCTGATTCCTACCGTCCCTTGTCTTTTGCGGCTGACGGACTGTTGTAGATGTAAAGAGTCGTGTCCAGATTTCCGGCCTTGATTGATTTCAGAAGATTGGCATATTTTCCGATGCATTCCTGAAATTTTTTCTGGTTGGTGATTACCCCGATCTGCCATCCGGGAAAATCCGTGAAGAGGGACGCCATGCCCCGGTAGATTTCCTCTGCCTGAGTAATTTCACCGATTCTCTCTCCATAAGGTGGATTCGTGATTATCATTCCGTCATCGTAAGGCGCACGGAGTTCCTTGAAGTCGCTCACTATAAAGTCGGGACGCACAATCTTCGCGTCGCTTCCGATCATCTGCAATGCGCGCCCCGCAAGCACACAGGCATGCTCGGCGTTGAGTCTCGCACGGTCAATGGCGACGGGATCAATGTCGCTTCCGGTTATGCGGCACTCAACGTCCGTCCTGATTTTCGAGGCTTCCTGTCTCTTGATTTCCACGGCTTTTTTCTGGGAGTAGATTGCAAGGTGCTCGTATGCAAAATGCCGTCCCAGCCCAGGTGCGACATCGTGTGCGTAAAGGACTGCCTCGGTGATTATGGTTCCGCTTCCGCAAAACGGGTCATGCAGGGGTGTCTTCCGTCTCCACATCATCTCCTGGAGGAGGATCGCGGCTGTGGTCTCACGCAATGGGGCTATTCCGCCCTCGGTCCTGTATCCGCGCTTGTGGAGGGCCTCCCCGCTTGTGTCAAGGAGAATCTGCACCTCGTTCTCATCAAGGTAAACCCGCAGGTCACACTCCTCACCTGACTCCGGGAGGTTCGTGATTCCCCATACGTCGCCGAGCTTCTTATATACGGCCTTCTGAATCATCGACTGGATTGAGTGCTCGGAATTCAGCCTGCTCTTGTGCACGCGAACCTTGTCCACCACGAGACGGACATCCTTCTTGAAATAGTCCTGCCAGTCCACGTCGTAGCATCCGTCGAAAAGCTCGTTGAAATCGTTCGCACGGTATTTCGCCATCTGGATGTAAAGCCTGTCGCTGGTGCGGAGGCAATAGTTCGCCCTGTACATGGCATCGTCATCTCCGGTAAATGCGACTCTTCCGGGTGCGTTTCCCTCAAGACGGTAGCCAAGATGCTTTATCTCGTTTCCTAATATTCTCTCCGCGCCAATGGCACACAATGCGACGTATGTATTCATGTTGACACTTTAACACTTTTTGTCATTTTAATCAAGTGGACTTTTTCAGATGATTTTTCCTCCTGAAAGCTTGCGGACGTCATCCCCAAGCTGTGCCACGTTGGTGTCAAGCTCCTCCACGCATTTGTCAAGCTGCATTCCGCTCTTGATGACCCCCTGCGCTATGTCCGACATGTCAGACATGGAATCCTCCACGTCCGAAAGGGAGCTTCGGAGTTTGTCCATCTCGCTCAGGATGCGCGTGCTGCCCTCCGACATTTTGACCGACGCGTCGCGCACATTCTCGGCCGTCCTGTCCATTTCCTCAAGGGACGTGATGACGCTCCTGGAGTCAATCTGCTGCTTCTCAATGGAATCCCTTACCGACTGAACCAAGCCGTCCGTCTCATGTATGCGAGTGGAGACACCCGCGAAGGCCGTGCTGGAGTCCTGGGATGCCACTACAATCTCCGCGATGCTGTCCTGGATGTTCTTGAGCTGCTCACCGATCGTCTTTGACTGCCCGGATGATGTCTCCGAAAGTTTTCTAATCTCATCTGCGACTACGGCAAATCCCTTTCCAGCCTCACCCGCGTGGGCCGCCTCAATGGCTGCGTTCATGGCAAGGAGGTTCGTCTGCTCGGCGATTGACGCTATGGCCGTGTTTGCCTCCTGAAGCATCTGGGACTGCTGCTCAATCTGGGAGATTCTCTCGTTCACCCTCTCCTGCTTGGACATTCCGCTCTGTGCCTCGGTGTCAAGAAGATTGAATGAGCCCGCAAGACTTTCCATGGAGTGTCCGATCTGCTCAATGCTGCTCACAAGCTGGGAGACCGACGCGGATGACTCACGTATGCTCCGGGTCTGCGAGTCAATCATCTCGTTTACGGTTGAGATGCTTGATGCGACTCCCTTTACGACGCTCGAGGTCTCGTCAAATCCGTCCGACTGCCTGCCGACCTGCTCCTGCACGTTTCCTATTCCGTGGCGGATTGAAGTCATGGAGTCAGAGACCGACGCCACGCTTTCCTTCATATTTTTGGACACCACATCCAGATTGGAGCTTGAGCCCTTGATTGTTCCTATCATGTCCTGGAGGCGCTGGGAGAAAAGATTGAATCCGTCCGAAAGCATGGAGGCCTCTTTGGTAAGATAGTCCGGATATTTCTTGGAGAAGTCGCACTTTGCGATGAGCTCGCATCCGTAGGCCATGTCCTTGAATCCCCTGGACAACCTGTTTGAGAGGACGATATCCACCACAATCATAAAAATGACCAGCGCGGAAAGTCCCAGGAACATATAGAAAATCATCCTGACGTAAGGGGCGTTGAAATCAGACAAGGGGCCCTCCGTCACTATGAACCATTCGGTGTCCTTGATTGGATGCACGCCGTAGTAGAATCCTCCGTCGGTGAACGCCCTCACATTTCCGTCCAGATACGAGCTTCTGCTGATTGCCTTTGATTTCACAGAGTCAAAGTAGTTCGCGTTCATGATCTGGGAAAAATCATCGTTGGTCACATAAAGGCCGTCCTTCGTTACGATGCTTATGAAGCAGTTCTCGGAAAGCTTTATGCTCTTAACCAGGTCGCTCAGATTGTTCAGGTAGATGTCCGCGGCGGCGACTCCAATCACGCTGTTGCTTTCGTCATAGGCGGCACAGGAGAGCGTAACGCAGAGGGTTCCTTCCATGGCATCGACGTAAGGCTCGCCCATCACTATCTTGTCCCTTTCCGCAGCGACGGCATCCTTCCACCAGTCTCGGGAAGTCGGGATCCAGTCAGGGTCGGGATTCCAGTCAGCTCCGTCGATGTAAAATCCGCCCTCCTCATAGCGTGAGATTTTCGTGGCATAATAAACGTCGTTGTCCATTCCCTCAAGCATCTCCACCGACTTGTCAATCAGGTTGTCCAGAGTTTTTTCACTCGCATTTGCGGATGCAGAAAAGGCCACGTTGCGGACAGTAATCTGATACGGGGTAAAAATGGCCGAGACCTGACCGTCAAGGGTCTCCATCGCCTGACTCACGGTGTTGACAGTCGCCTTGTCAACAATCCTGTGCATAAGCAGAAGGTTTAACACACCCAAGAAAACTGCGACAAGAACCATCGAACCAACGGATGCTATAAGAACCTCCGTCCTAAGCGACATTTTTCTGCTACTCATATTGTCTCCCCTTTTTTTTCTATATTATAGCACTCTATGTAATAATCGGCTTTCAAATATTCTTATATTATAATTCACAAATTGGAAATTTCAAGCAAAATGCGGGAGATGAAGTAAATTTACTTAAAAAAAACGAGGGCGGGATGGCAGGCCGGTCTGGCTGTCCCAGGCTTGATTTTTTCGTTCTTTCCCTGTAGATTGTATGTAACCGGAGAAAAATCCGGAATACATGGAAAAAGGAATATAATATGAAGAAAAAATCAATTTTGCTGGTCCTGCTCCTTCTCACGGCGGCACTTTTCGCGGAGGACTTTCCCTGGGCCACGTACAATGTGAAGGCGGGAGAGGAAATCAAGATGCCGATTGAGGCCGGCTTCCTTTTTTACGGAAAGACCAATTTCAAGACCGACGACTGGGATTATTCCATCCCGAAGGAATTCGGCAAAAAGACCCTCGTGGCGATTTTCCCCTACACGTATTATTTCGAGGGTGAAAAGCAGGAGCTTTACTATGAGCTGATAATCCACGGCGTAAACCTCAAAAAGGACATCTCAAAGCTCAAGCCGTTCACCAAAATAGAGATGGGCACAGTGATTGGGACTGCGAGCACAGACAATCCGGGCATCTTAATCAGGACAGTGAACGGAGCCGCCCCGAACCTGATTCTGGACTCTCCTTGCGTTCCGGTAAGCGTGGGTGACTACATGTACTTTGACGCGGCCACCCTCATGTCAAGCACCCCCAAATTCCTCACCTTCATGCCGGTAAGCTCAAAGGACGACATGATTGAATTCTGGGACTATCCGGAATCCCTTGAGGACCTTGCCAAGAACACCATAAACAATGACTCACAAAAACAGAGCTTTTCAACCTACCCCACTTTCCAAATCATGGTTAAGACCCGGCTCAAATCATATCCCGAGGCCATCCACACGGAGAGCATGAACGACCTGTACCTGCGGAACCAGTTTTATCCCAACTGCACGACGGAGCTGCCCATCAAGTTCGACGGAATTTCCTTCCACCTCGTTTTCCAGAAGGACTTCGACCAATTCCTGAAGGACGAGTACAAGCTCGGTGACGACATTTACCTCTACCTGACCTCCCTTTTCGGAAAGGACGGCACGATGTATTTTTACGTGAGGGACTTTACGCTGAACTCACCCGAGGAGCGGTACAGCGGCAAGATTGAAAAGCTCAACAAAATCCGGGAGGGTCGCTGAGAAATTTCCTGGTTTGTCCGTCATTTTTTTCTCTCTTCCGAAACCATTTGTTTGACAAGCGCGAATTTGTGTGAGATAATTTAAAGCATAGCATTCAAAAGCTTTCTTTAATTTTCTTTTACCGGGCAAGAGAGGAGAATATGGACAATCTGAAAAAACATAATCCCACGGCGGTTCTTGACGAATATCGCGGAAAGATTTTTAACGGTGAGTGGCCCACGCTGCCGGAGCTGTTCGAAATCACATTGAAGAGATTCCCACAGAGGAACTGCTACACCGATTTTGACGGACCGGACGGAAGCAAGCACACAATCAGCTACACCGAGGCCTATGAGAAAATCATCACGCTTGCAAAATGGCTTTCGGAAAACGGAGTGAAGCATGGGGACCGTGTGGCCGTCACGGGAAAGAACGGAACCGAATGGGCGATTGTCTATCTTGCGACTCTTTTTGCGGGCGGAATCATCTGTCCGATTGACTATGCGCTCAAAATCGAGGAGCAGGAAAACCTTCTTTCGGTGGCCGAGCCGAAGTTCCTCTTTTGCGACGAGGAAAAATACGTTCAGTATGAGAAAAAGGACACTCCGTACAAGCTCTATTCCATAAATCCAAAATTCCCGGAAAAATATGTCTACAACCTGAAGCCTGCCGGTGAGCCTGAAATCCAGAGACCGACGGAGGACGAGACCGCTGCAATCCTCTTCACGAGCGGAACCACGGGAAATCCAAAGGGCGTAATGCTGAGCCACAGGAATTTCGTGAGCGACGCGTTTGCTGCACAGACCCAGATGATTGTAACCGAGACCGACATTTTCTACGCGCTCCTCCCGCTCCACCACGCATACACCATGCTGGCCGTATTTATAGAGGCATTCTGTCTCGGAGGCGAGCTGGTCTTCGGAAAAAGCATGGTCGTGAGCCGAATCATGAAGGAACTCAAGGAAGGTCAGATCACCATGCTGATGGGAGTTCCCATGCTCTTCAACAAATTCATGCAGGGCATAATGAAGGGAATCCGCGCGAAGGGAATTTTCGTATACGGCTTCATCCGATTCCTGATGGGCGTGTCTTACTGCATCAAGAAGGTCTTCCGCGTGAACCCGGGAAAAAAGATGTTCAAGTCAATCCTCAAGCAGGCAAACCTTTACACCGTGCGCATCGCAATCTGTGGCGGAGGTCCCCTGGCAAAATCAGTGTTCAAGCTCTACAACGAGATGGGAATCAATTTCGTGCAGGGCTACGGACTCACCGAGACTTCCCCGATTCTTACGCTCAATCCGCTTGAGCACTTCAAGATTGAGAGCGTGGGACGGTATTTCAGCAGGTTCATGGAGATGAAAATCATGGACCCGGATTCCGAGGGCGTGGGAGAGATTGTCGTCAAGGGACCGATGGTCATGCAGGGCTACTACAAGATGCCGGAGGAGACCGCGAAAATGTTCACGGAGGACGGCTGGTTCAAGACCGGAGACCTCGGCTGGCTTGACAAGGAGAATTACCTCATGCTCGCTGGCCGCGTAAAGAACATGATTGTCACCGAGGGAGGAAAGAACGTCTACCCCGAGGAGATTGAGGATATGTTCCAGCTCCAGACCGACATCCAGCAGATTACCGTGCAGGGATACATCGCGAACGAGGCAAAGACCCAGGAGGAGCTTGAGGCGCTGGTCTATCCGAGCGATGAGCTTTTCGCAAGGCTGGGATGCACGAGGGAAACCGCGGACAAGGCTGTGGTCGAGGCAGAGATCAAAAAGGATGTGGAGGCCGTGAACCGCAACCTGCTCCCCTATCAGAGGATGACCCGCATCACCATCCTGGAGAAGCCCCTTGAGATGACCACCACGCTGAAGGTAAAGAGGAACTACAAGAAGTAGAGGGGAGGCGGTCACCGGGCTCTTACGCTTGTGACAATGAATTTTGCTTGATTTTTCATGCGCTCTGTCATATACTTTGTATGGAGGCATATTATGGCAGTGTTACAAGTGCGAGATATAGATGACCGCCTATACGACAGGTTAAAATTCGCCGCAAAAATTGACAATCGCTCTATCAGTCAGCAGGTAATAACTATTTTGCAAAACTATTTTACATCGGTTCCTGTAAAACCAAAAAATGCCACGGAAGAGTTCCTGAAACTTGCGGGCTCATGGGAAGACTCCAGAACTACGGATGAAATTATCGATGACATTTATGGTTCACGCGTAAATTCAACAAGATTCGAGGCATTGGATGGCATATTTGATTGATACTGACACAATAATCTTTGCATTACGCGGTGACAGCGGTGTTTTAGCAAAATTTGAGGAGAATAAAAATCTTCCTATCTCTATTTCCATGATAACTTATGCTGAATTGGTGTTTGGTGCAAAACGTTCCCAGAATGAACAGAAGAATATGATAAAGGTAAATCATATCCGTGATATTTATCCGATCGAGGAATTGAATGAAGGCGTAATGGAAGTCTTTGCAGATATAAAAGCAAAAATGTTTGATAAAGGCATAAGAATTGAAGATATGGATTTGCTTATTGCCGCGACTGCAATTTACAATGAACTGACTTTGGTGACGAATAACACAAAACACTTTGAGAACATTCCAAATCTAAAAATTGAGAATTGGAAAAGATAGACAAAACCTAACAGGCTTTTCGATGAACGGATCGCCTTTTGGTTCAACAGCCCTGATTATATCGCCGACGAATACGGCAGGGAATTTCCAAGCCCAAACTCTTGACAACGCCGTTCGGCTAATTTATAATGAAGCAACAAGAAACAACGCCGTTCGGCTAAGAAACCTCTCTTTTACCGCAAACTAAGCCGTTCGCCTAATTTTGGAGATTGAATGAAAGTCAGCGATACACAGGAATTGGGAAAAGCCATTCGAAACCGCCGCAAGGAATTGTCATACACGCAGAAATATATTTCCGACGTCACCGGGCTCAGCGTGAGTTTCCTTTCAGACCTTGAAAACGGTAAGCCGACCTGCGAGACAGGAAAAACCATCAGGCTCATAAACCTTCTCGGATTGGATTTGAACATCGAGGCTAGGGGGTAAACGTAATTTCTGCCAAGGAGTTGGTCGCCGCCGGATTCCCTGAGGCTGTGGACATGGCTGGAAAGATTGCAGTGAAAATAGCCGACGCGATGAGCCACTGAGAAGCTGAAAACACAAATTTTCTTCTATAATAATATTCGCTTTCCACTTTCCACTCTCATCTCTCCACTCATTTGACGCACCCAGAAGATTCTGCTATAATATACGGCATGAAACATAACATGCAGATTTTACAGGAGATGGTCGCGAAAAACGGGCCTCTCTGCGTCGGACTGGACACTGATCCATCATATATTCCGCAATCGGTTCTGACCGCCTATCCATCCCCGGCACAGGCGGTTCTCGCATACAACAAGGAAATCATCGCGAGGATAAAAAGCGACGGGTCGGCCTCATGCTGCAAGGTACAGATCGCATATTACGAGGCAATGGGACTTGAGGGAATGAAAGTCTACGCACAGACTCTGCGTGAGCTAAAGGACGCGGGCATTGTCTGCATCTCAGACATCAAGCGGAGCGACATTGCGGCAAGTGCGAGCGCCTATGCAAAGGCACACTTCACCGGGGATTTCGAGACCGACATCATCACGGTAAATCCATACATGGGATTCGACACATTGAAGCCTTTCACCGAATACTGCTCCTCAAGCGGCAAGGGAGTCTTTCTTCTGCTTCGGACAAGCAATCCGGGAATGAAGGACATCGAGCAGCAGGAGCTCAAATCCGGCGGACGTGTTCTTGATGCCGTGGGAAACGAGCTCAACAGAATAAAAGATGAGTTTTCTTCCATATATAATGGTCAGACCTGCTCGCCTGTGGGTGCCGTCGTGGGATGCACGGAGGAAAGCGACGCAAAAATCCTTCGCGAGGCATACCCGGAGATTTTCTTCCTGATTCCGGGCTACGGAGCACAGGGAGGAGACGCGAGGATTGCGGGAACTCTCCTGAAGAAAGCGGGCGGAACAGTCAACTCATCCAGGGGAATACTCTGCGCATGGAAAAAATCGGAGGACTGCAAGAAAAAAGAGGAGTCCGGGAAAATCACCATGGCGGACATTGCGGATGCAGCGGCAGAGGCGGCCCGTGTCTCAAAAAAAGACCTTCTGAGTTTTTAGGGGAAGCGAATGACAGACGAAGCACTGATTGACGAGAATGGAAAAGGGATTCAGTTCAACGGAGACGCACCGGTCACTGACATAAGGAAAATCCAGCCGAACGTATTTTTAGTTGAGACCGCGATCACCTTGGAGCGAAAGTCCCAGATTGTGCCGAAGCCGGGACAGTTCTACATGCTGCGTAAAAAAATCAGCGGCGTATATTTCAAGCGTCCCATCTCCGTCTATCATTCAGCCGAGTCCGAGGAAAACGGAAAGCGCCGTCTTTTGCTCCAGTTTCTGATTTTGGAAAAGGGAGAGGGCACAAGGGAAATCTGCTCCATGCTCAAAGGAGAGCTTCTTTCTCTCACCGGACCATGCGGATCACCCTTTGTCGCGCCGGAAAAAATCAGGGGCGGAAATGACGGATGTGAGATCTGCATCGTGGGAGGAGGAATCGGTGTGGCTCCCGTAGCTGATTTCGCATCATCACTCCCGGAAAAATCCTACGACTTCTACGCATCATTCAAATCAGGATCCTACGGTCTTGAGCACGTTAATCCGCGCGAACTTGTCCTTACGACGGATGACGGAAGCGAGGGAACCAAGGGGATGCTGCCCACGGCCTTTACGAGCGACACAATCAGAAAAAAGGGATATAAAATCATCTATGCGTGCGGCCCCACACCCATGCTCGCCTATGTCAAAAAAATCGCGGAGGAATGCGGGGTTCTCTGCTACCTGAGCCTTGAGCACCGTATGCTCTGTGGACTTGGAGCATGCCTTGGCTGTACGATTCAGACAAAAAGCGGAACCCTGCGGGTGTGCAAGGAAGGACCAGTGTTCGACTCACGCGAGATTGATTTCCCTCCTCCACCGAAAAGAAACCAGCCACTTCCAGAAAACGTGGAACCGGATCTGAGCGTCACGATAAAGGGAGTGAAGTTCAAGAATCCTGTCATCGCGGCATCGGGAACTTTCGGCTACGGTCAGACTTTCCGCGGAGTGGCGGACGTCGCATGGTGGGGCGGAATCTCCTCCAAGGGAACCACATTTGAGCCGAGGGAAGGAAATCCGGGGGAAAGGAGCATAGAGGAAAGCCGGGGCGACATCAACTCAATCGGACTGCAGAATCCGGGAATGGAGGAAGTATGCGAGAAACTGATTCCCGAGATGATGAGACTCCCCTCCACAATCATCTTAAACCTTGCGGGACATGATTTGGAATCCTACGTGAAGGCGACCGACATGGCCGAAAAGACCGACGTTCCAATGATCGAGCTGAACATAAGCTGTCCCAACGTAAAGGCAGGAGGACAGGCATGGGGAATGAATCCCGACGCGGCGTTTGAATGCGTGAGTGCGGTTCGTGCCCACACAAAGAAAGTCCTCATGGTAAAGCTCTCCCCCAACGCACCGGACCTGAGGGCAGTCGCAATGGCATGTGTGAGAGCCGGAGCCGACGCATTGAGCCTAGTGAACACATTCTCTTCCACGGCGATTGACATTGAGACAGGACATCCATTCTTCAACAATATCCGTGCGGGCTACTGCGGACCTGCGATCAAACCGATTGCGCTCAGGATGGTCTATGACGTTGCGGAGGAAATGAACAAGCTGCCACCGGAAAAACGAGTTCCCATAGTCGGACTCGGAGGCATTGAGAAATGGCAGGACGCGGTTGAGTTCATCATGGCGGGATCCTGTGCCGTGCAGGTCGGAAGCGCGAATTTCGTAAACCCGGATGTGGCGGAGGAAATCGTCACCGGGCTCAGGGATTTCATGCGGCGCAAGGGATACAGGAGCATCGCGGATTTCTGTGGCCTCGCGCACAATCAGCAATGATTTTTTTAGCAGTACCATCTAGAAATAAAATAAGAAATTTTATATACTAGTGAAAGCGTAGATTTTATAAACCCCTATGTAAAAAGGAGAGACTATGGCGGATGAGGCACTGACTAAAAAAGTTTTGGAGACACTGGACGCTTTCAGACCAGCTTTGAATGCTGAGGGCGGTGACATGGAATTTCTTTCCATTGATGATGAAAATCGGGTCCACATCAAGCTGACCGGTGCCTGCGACGGATGCCCTATGGCCACTATGACGCTGAAAATGGGCATTGAGCGCTACCTCAAGGAGACCTGCCCGGAAATCACCGAAGTGGTGCAGGATCTTTGACGGAATCTATCGGACGGAGACGCTTAACTTATGAAAATCACGAAAAACACGGTTGTTACAATCAACTACACGCTTAAGGGCGACGACGGAAACGTCATAGACACATCGGTGGGAAAAGATCCTCTCATCTACATGCACGGAAACAATTACCTCCTGCCTAAACTCGAGGAGCAGATTGAGGGACACGAGCCGGGGGACAAAATCAGCACGGTGCTTTCCCCTGCCGACGGATATGGCGAATACGACGAGAACATGGTCGCCCAGGTTCCGAGGGAAAACTTTGAGTTTGACGGAGAGATTGCTGTCGGAACAAAATTCCAGGCGGACACTCCACAGGGGCCTGCCATCGTCACCGTAACAAAGGTCAGCGACAAGATGATAACCGTGGACGCGAACCACGAGCTTGCAGGAAAGACGCTGCATTTTGAGGTGGAAATCCTTGAGGCTCGCGAGGCAAGCCAGGAAGAGATCGCCATGATGGAAGAAGGCTGCGGATGCGGTGGTTGCGGAGGATGTGGCGGCGGCTGCGGAGACGGTTGCGGCGGGGACTGTGGATGTGGCTCCGACTGCAACGGATGCAACTAAAACAAAATGCACGAAACATGCCCCGAATTTTTTCGGGGTTTATTTTTTTATCTGTCCAATTTCAAAAAAATGTGATAGAATAATTATATGGGTATAAATGAATTTACAACAGAAGAAGAATATCTTTCTCTGATGCACACGGGAGCACTCCTTAACCCGCGTTTGGATTCCACATTCAAGGCACTGTTCACGCAGGCAACGGAGGAATCCAGAAACGCACTGAAATCATTTTTGGAGGCCGCAACTGAGCAAAAAATTGCAAGTTTTGAGCTGGCCCCAAATGATGCCCCGACGGAATTCAGCGGACAGCGTGGAATCAGCTACGACATCCTATGTACATTCGACGACGGGACTGCTGCAGACATTGAGATGCAGTCATTCAATCAGGAATACGATTACGGAAAGCGCGCGGAGTATCAAGTTGCCCGGTTGGAAACGACATATCTCAAAAAAGGGGATAACTGGGAAAAAGCTCCTATGGTTTTTCAGATTACCGTACTGGATTTTATATACAACAAAAACAACAATAAGGCAGTAAGCCGTTATGCGATGCGAACTCCAGACGGTGACGAGCTTTCCAATGCCCTGAATATAATTTTCATTGAGCTTCCCAAGGCAAAATTGCTTGAGCAGAATCTTGACGAGAACACGCTGCTTGAAAACTGGGCAATTTTTCTAAAGGAAGCAGACAACCAAGAGAAAAAGGATTTAATCCTAAAACTTACGGCCAAGGAGGATGGACTTATGCAGGCACAGAAATCACTTTCATCAATCAGTGCAAACCGTGATTTGTGGATTGCACAGTACAGGCAGGAAATTGCCGACCGTGACAAACGCTCCAGCATAAGTGCGGCAATACAAAAGGGGCGTGCGGAAGGAATCCAAAGCGAAAAAGCAGAGACTGTAAAGCGACTAGCCGACATGGGATTGACAGAAAAGCAAATTGCACAAGCCGTAAATCTCCCTGAAGAGGAAGTCCGCAAGTTTCTGTAATGTTGCCTTTACTTTATTTTCGCATTGCGGTATAATCAGTTTGCATGTGAATAATGCGATTTGAAAACACAAGGAGATAAAAATGAACTATTGCGTTATTGATAAATCCAGCGGCAAAAACGTTGACTTCGACTTCAACCCCTGCGACGAAAGCAAAAAGGCAATCTTCCGCTCAAAGGAGGACGCGTTCTATTTCATGGACTGCGCAATCCGCGAGAAATCCGGAGAAGGAAGCATCGAAAGCGGACGCGGCAAGTTTGAGGTAAAGGAAGCCTAAGCAAGGATTCAAGGCAGCTCCAAAATCAACAGATTGCGGGACTGCCGAAGTATGCATTTTTTCATTGCATGTCTTGAACATAGCCTATGCCCTGACTCTTGACAAGTCCTAAAACCTCAAATATTACGTATATCACAGAACATTACATGTATAATATGGCTGTCATGTTATGTTTTTCAACTTGAAAATTATTGAAAATCGCTGTAACATATTCATGGTTAAGTGGCTATGAAAAATTTTATCTACAGCAAAAAAACAAAAGTCTCCATAAAAATTGTTTCCATAATCGCCATGTTGATTCTTGTCCTCGCGAATTTTTCCAAGCTGGTCAATCTTTTTTCAGGCAAAGTCAAAAATGATTTTTTTTTCTGGTTTATCTCAAATCTCCTTATTATGGGTCTTTTTGTTTTTGTCGTCATTTATCCGCACAAATTCTCACTCATAGCACTTGCATGTCTTTTCTACGCCGTATCAATCATTCCCTATGAGCAATTCAATCCGATGGGCGTATTGATGTTCGATTTGGCCATGGTGATTCTGAACATAAGAGGATTTTTTAGGGTCCATGCAAAAATTAAGGTTGCCCTGTTTATTCTTTTATTGATTGCCCTGCACTTACCCATATTACGCTTCGGCCCAATTTCCCTTATGACAGCTTTCATTGAGAGCATAGGTTTTTCCTTTGTCTTTTTCATGGGCATATTTTTTGCCTACGGATACGCGAGCAGGAACGCGCCCGAAGAGAAAATCCTGAACATTGCAAAATATGAGGGGCTGAAGGAATCCGACGCGGAGATGCTGCGACGTGTGCTTGACAACCAACAGTACAAGGTGATTGCGATAGACTTACAGAAAAGCGAGGGAACAATCAGGAACCGCCTGAACAAAGTCTATGACATCCTTGGTGTCGCAGACCGTATCGGTTTCATCACCACCTTCACAGGATACGAGCTTATATACAAACCTGAAATTGAAATCACAGAAAATCAAGTTGCGGAAGCAGCCGCACAGTCCAAACCACAACAAAACTGATGTTACATTCGTAATATTTCATATTTTCCGCCTTGAAAACTCCCGAAACCTATTGTAAACTTATTATATCAAATCCAAAAAAGGAGAAGCTTATGATTCATTGGAACTTTAGCAAAATTGCGACATCCGTTCTGGCCGTCCTTGGAATCGGAACACTGACATCATGCTATGGAATGGCACCGAACTACGCGGGCATTCAGGGAAACGTCACCTCAACGAAGGACAGCGACGGCAACGGTGAGAATGATCCGGTTCAGGGAATCAGCGTGCGTGTGATCGACTCGGACGGAAGGGAGATTGACAGAAGCACGACGAATGAAAGCGGAAATTACTATCTCTCCACAAGCGCCCAGGATTCCGAAGTCACTGTTGTCTTTGAGGACGCTGACGGAGCCTTCAAATCCCAGAGCAAAAAAATCAACCTTGCGGACATGAGCAACGAGCTCAACGCAGAGCTTGAAGATTCCGATGGCGAGTAAGACAAAGCTTAGTCTCGGCGACAAGATAAAAAGAAATATTTTTGCCCTTTACCGGAAGAGCGTCACAAAGCGGCACGAGCTGAACTATCTGTTCTGGGAATGTACGCTGAGATGCAACCTGAACTGCCGTCACTGCGGATCGGACTGCCTCAAGTCTTCCGGCATAAAGGACATGCCCATTGAGGATTTTGCGAGGGTCCTGGACAGCATAAAATCAAAGAACACGGCGAAAAATCTTGCGGTCGCAATCACCGGCGGAGAGCCACTTGTGCGGGATGATTTGGAAAAAGCCGGAATGGAAATCATCAGGCGCGGATTCTCATGGGGCATAGTCACGAACGCACTTCTCCTCAGCGAAGAAAGATTCCGCTCCCTCAGAAAAAGCGGTCTCTCATCAATGAGCGTGAGTCTTGACGGACTTGAGGAGCAGCACACTTATCTCAGGAGAAATCCGAAATCATTTCAGACCGTAGTTAGTGCGATTGAAATCATGGCGGAGGAGCACAGGAAAAATCCACAGGGCTTTATCTTCGACGTGATTACCTGCGTGCACCGAGGGAACCTTGCGGAACTTCCAGAGCTGCGTGATTTTTTAATCCAAAAGGGTGTCGGGGACTGGCGCATCTTCTCCATATTCCCGTCAGGAAGAGCCGCGAGCGAGGATCTCTCCCTAAGCCCGGAGAAGTACAGGCAGATGATGGACTTCATCGCGGAGACACGAAGCTACCGTAACGAGGAGGGAAAGGGAATCCACCTGAACTATTCGTGCGAGGGCTATCTTGGTTCATACGAGCTAAAGGCACGGGACTTTTTCTTTTTCTGCAGAGGCGGAATCAACGTGGGCTCCGTAATGTGCGACGGCTCGATCTCCGCTTGTCTTTCGGTGAGGGGCAGAGATTTCATTCAGGGAAACATTTACACGGACGACTTCATGGATGTCTGGAACACACGCTATCAAAACATGAGAGACCGCTCGTGGGCAAAAAAAGGAAAGTGCGCCAAATGCAAAAGCTGGAAATGGTGCAACGGAAACGGACTCCACCTCTACGACACCATGAGCAGCCCTCCCGCCCACTGCAATCTCGAGATGCTCGAAGGGAATCCATGAATTGACAAAATCGTCATCTGAAAAGAATTATTCTGCACGTATAGATTTTTTCCTCAAAAACCACTATATTATAAATAAGGAGGCTTCTATGGCTAGACCAATCAGAGAAACACCAATTTTATTCGGTGAAGACGGAAAGCGTTTTGAAGAAAAAATGAGTAACGCAAAATGCACTGTAACTCCAGAACAATACGCTGTTATGTATTCTCATTATAAGTCAGTTTTGGCAAGCCTTGAGCGAGGTGAAACTGCAAGGAAAAATCGTTTAGCACAGAAATCTGGAGAAACGGCAAATTGAGTTTAGATTTCTTTGAACAATACGATATTCAAAAATTTGAAAACGACATACCCACAGAGGAATTTGACTGTGGGGATGAAGACCTGAATGACTTCATGAAAAATGAAATTCAGTTTTACAAGAATCAGTTAATCGCAATGCCGTATGTCGTTGTTGGAAAAGGAAAAACGGACAGAGTTTTAGCGTATTTTACACTTTCCAATGACAAGATTGCGGTCACTGATTTCATATCAAACAATCAGTTCAATAAATTTAAAAAGAAAAATTTCAATAAGGAAAAATATTTAAGAAGCTACCCGTCTGTAAAAATCGGAAGGCTCGGTATTTCTAAAGAATTACAAGGAGCTGGAATCGGTACAAATATAATCGATTTTATAAAACTCTATTTTTTGGAAGATAATAAGACAGGTTGCCGTTTTATTACTGTTGACGCATATAATGCCGCCGTTCCATTTTATAAGAAGAATGGATTTGATTTCCTTATAAAAAAAGATGAAAACCCAACGCAACTTATGTATTTCGATTTGATAAATTTAATGCAATAGAAAACAACTGGCAAAATCCCCATTCCGTAAACTACTCAAGCAAAGAGGAGCAGCTTACGGAATGGATAATCGAATAGGATCGTCCCGCAATCAGCTGCCCTTTCTGTCCTTCAGGAATGCCTTGTAGAGCTTGTCGCTCAGAGCCTGCAGATCCTCTTCGGAAAGAATGTCGAACTGCTTGAGGACTTCGGAATCAATCTGTGAGAACTCAACTTCCTCCGCGCGGTAATGTGCGAGCATGTCCGAAAGGAACACGATGGAGGAAAGCTTTTTCATTTCATCAGGAGCACCGGACGGATTGTGGTGATAGCGTATGACCGTGGAAATGACCGAGGGGAAATTCCATTTCTCGGCGATCAGGGCACCAATCTCGGCGTGGTTCACACCGGCCACCATGCGCTCGAACAAATCCGGGCTGACCATATATTCCTCGCAAAGACCGTTGATCTTCGTAAGGATATCCGGGTGCGCCGACTCAAACACGATTTTTCCCATGTCATGCAGAAGACCGCAGACATAGCTGTCGTCAATCGCGGCACGCTCGGTGGAACTCCGGCAGAAACTACGCGCAAGATTGTATGAATAGAAAGCGACCTGATATGAGTGATCCCAAAGGGCCTTGCTTCTCTCCTCCTCGTCATCACCGCTCAGAGTCTGCATGGAGCCGATGGAGAAGAGCAGGTTCTTTATGCCACGCAATCCCGCGAGCTTGACCGCCTCCCCGATGGAATGGCATGGCTCGGCAAGGGAGAAGGCCGCAGAGTTAACGAGTTTCAGAAGCTCCGCAGTCAGAGAGACATCGTTGGAAATCTTCTGGGCAATGTCGCTCATCTTGCTGTTCGGATCGTTAATCACCCTGTTGACCTCGGTGATGTTCTCCGGGAACTCGGGAAGTCCGTTTATATAGGAAACAAATTTCGCCGAAAGCTCTGAGATGTCCTGCTTCATCTGGTCGCTGAAAGGAAGTATGAGCCGGGTTATAGTCTCCCCGTTCTCGCACACGACCTGATAGTTCTCCTCCGTCAGACCGATTTTCTTGAGGACGAGAATCATTATGACAAGTCCGAGTCCCGCTCCCTCAGAGTCATCAAGAAGCTGGGCAAGTCCCTCCTCCACGGATTTGTACTGCTGTGCCCTGGTAATCTTGTCGTGGATTCTCTTGTACTCGAAGGCCGTCAGCTCCACGTTGTTGCGGATCTCGACCTTAACCTTGTTGTTACGGGTCTGCATGATCACCTTGACGTAGAGACCTTCTTCCTTCTGCTTTTCCAGATAGTGCTCAATATTGGAAAGGGTATCCTCCTTGAACTGAGTCATTCCCTTCTTGTAGTCGGACTTATTGGTGATGTCCAGTCCCTTTTCCTTGAAATAGACGCGCTTGGTGTTCGCCTTCTTCGCGTTGTTCACGAGCTCCTTCAGACAGTAGGACAGGCTTTCCACCATGTGATCCTGCCGCACCTCCGTCAGAAAGACCTTCAGGACATCCGCCATGTAACATTCCATTTCGTGAGGAAGCGTGTAAGTCGTTATTGTCAACGGGATGCCCGACTGTATGGCCATTCTTACCTTGGAGACATCCACTTCAATTCTTTTTCCCTGCGACATTTTTCCCATCCTTTTTTATCTGTAGTCCTGAAACTCAGGAGCCAATTTTTTTCGTTTTACCATCCCTTATGGCATCGGTCCACGCCTGCATGAGGATTCCAAAAGCCACGCCGACATTCAGCGACGCCTTGAGTCCTGTCATGGGTATTGTCACCCTGCCGTAAGTCGCCCTTGCCAGAGCCTCAGGACTCACCCCGAGCTCCTCCGAGCCGATTATCACCGTACCCCGCTCAGGAAAGACAAAATCACCGAGAGGAGTTCCGCCGGTCTCCAGAACAAACACGGGATCATCATCCGGAATCTGCTCAAGGGCACATCGGGTATATCCCATGGTCTCTATGCAACCCATCGCGCTTCTTATCGCCTTGGGCTGGGACGGATCCGTACACTGGGGCGAAATCAGGACTCTCTCGCATCCCATTGCCTCCGCGGTACGGAAGATTGAGCCCACGTTGAACGGAGAGCGTATGTCCTCCGCGTACACCGCGACACCCGGAAAAAAATTCCTCTTTTCCACGCTCAGTCCCTCGCTGCTGTGAGGCGCAATCACGAGATCCCACTCGGCGGGGAATGTTCCCAGGATTGCAAGCAGAGCGTTCCTCGCCTTGTTGCATGTCCTCCGCTCGTCAAAGGGCACCGCATCCAGAAGACTTCTCAGCTCCTGAGCACTGTCCTCGGGAAGCTTCGGGTCCTGCAGCACGATTCTGGTAACAGCCTTGGTGTATTCCTCCCTGGTCATCAGGGGAAAATCATAGGCGGTACCTTTCTCCGCAATGCCGGCGATGTCCCTCTCAAGCTCACCGAAAGTCAGCGCGAGCTTCCGTCGTTTCTGTCCCGCACCCAGCTGAAAAAGTTTTTCCGGCGCAATCATGGCTCAATCAGTAGGCCTGCTTAATCAGCTCAAACAGGTCGTCGCTGGTCATGCTTCTCTGCAAGGTGTTTATCAAATCAACCTCGCTCGCATCCTCAGCGGCAAGTGAAAGTTTTTCTATGGTTACGTTGAGGTCCTTGAGACGTGCCGGAAGATTCGCCTTGGCAATGTGCTGCCTTACATACTCGGTAAAGGCTGAAACCGCCTCGTCGTCGCTTGCGTCAAGGCTCGCCGCACGGATGATTTTCGCCACACGCGCGATTCTGTCCTTCCTGAATTTAGCCGCGTCCTCAATCACATAAGGGAAGAGGATTGACGAAGTGAGCGACTTGGAGATTTTGAACCTTGAGTTCACGCAGAGGGAAATCAGCGTGCTGGCACCGATGGAGCTTGAGGCCGCTGCAAGAGAAGCCATGCATCCCGCCTCGCTGTAAAGAACTTCCTGCGGGGTCGTCACGGTGAGAGTCTGCGCTCCGTCCATGGCGTATCCGATCAGCTCAATGCACTTCTCCGCAATCATGTCGCTGAAGAAGGTCGCTTTCTGGCTAAGGTATGCCTCGGTCGCAATGGCAAGAGTCTCAATGGCGAGCGATGACATCTGGTTTTCGGTAAGCGTCACCGTCAGGTTCGGATCAAAGAGAACCATCTTCGCAAGTCCGTTCTGTGTCTTCAAAAGACGGAGCTTTGATGAGCGCGCGTCAATCACGGGAATGCGGTCGGTGAATACAAAGTCGTCACGGATTGTGGTGGGAAGAGCGATCAGCGGAATTGGAGCCGTCGTGGGGTTCGCACCGTCAATGAAATCGTAGACCTCGTGGCTCTCATGGTAGAGAGTACAGACTCCGCGTGCGACGTTGAGGGCCTTGGAACCTCCTACTCCGATCACGCCGTGGATGTGAGCCTGACGTGCGAGTGTAAGCGCGTTGGTCAGGACCTGCGTATCCGCCCCGCCCGGAATCTCGTCAAAGACAAAAAAGTCAATCTTGCGGTCCTCAAGGGATTTTGTCACTTTCTCCGCGTTTCCGACCTGTTTCAGCACCGGATCCACGACCACCATGAACTTGCTGCCGTAATCCTTCACATACTGTCCCAGACGGCTTGTTGTGTATGAGCCCAGAACAATGTTGGGCTGAATCTTGAAGATAAAATCAGACATTTTTCAACTCCTCACTCAGCTTTTTTACAAGCAGCTTCTTTCAAACGGGGGATGTTTCCGCGAATAATCCTTTTCAGAAATTCTCCCATAACTAGATTAACGGAAGGATTGAAAAGCGTCTTTAAACAAAAAAAAGACGGAACCGAAGTTCCGTCTTCCGAGGTCATCAGTCCGCCCGAAGTTTCAGAATAAAAACGAGCGGATACCGACAAAATTACAGACCGTAAGCACTCATAATGCGATCAGCCGTAGCCGCGATCGTCTCAGGATTCAGATAATTGGGATCCTGAATCTTCAGCTTGACCTGTTCAATCAAATCCTGACGTACATCAGGTGTTTCTGCCGCCACTTGACTCAAGTAGAAGGACTCTGCCAACTCTTTCGCTTCGTCAGAGACAGTGATTTCATCTGAACCGGCTTTCAAGCTATCTGCAACATTGGAGCGTTTAACATTCTGCAGGTTGTTGAGAGGGTTGACCCCTGAAATCTTGTCTATCATCATAGTAACCTTCCTCCCTTTAATTATCGGAGTCTTCATTTAAAAGTTTAACATTTTTATTAGAAGAAATAAAAATCGCGAACTCGCCTAAAACCTTGCTTCTTGAAGAATAATCCTCAAGGATCTCGGCGGCCGTCCCGTCATTTATCTCCTCGTGCAGCTTCGTGAGCTCCCGTCCCACGACAATTCTGCGTCCGGCATCGATCTCGGCAATGTCCGCAAGCAATTTCACCACGCGGAAGGGGCTCTCGTAAACCACCACCGCGGCACCGCTGTCCATAAGCTCACGCAGGCGGCTCCTCCTTCTTCCCGGCTTGGGAGAGAGGAATCCCTCGAAAATCAGGGTCTTTCCGCCGGCTCCAGCAACAGAAACCAGTGTGGCAAACGCGCTCGGTCCCGGAATGGGGATTACCTTGTGTCCTGCCTTCCTCGCCTCACCCGCAAGCACGGCCCCCGGATCGCTTATTCCCGGCTCACCAGCATCACTCGCGTAGGCAACGGTCTTTCCCTCGTCCAAAAGCGCGATTATTTTCTCCGACGCGAATTTCTCGTTCTGGGCACGGCAGCTTATCATTGGCTTCCGTATCTCAAAATGGGTCAGGAGCTCCATTGTATGCCTAGTGTCCTCAGCCGCTACCACATCCACGCTGCGGAAAGTCTCCAGGGCACGGTAGGTGATGTCGCCGAGGTTCCCGATCGGAGTGCCGACGATGTAAAGTTCAGACAAATTTTCCCCCTGCAAATAAGGATATACATAAAAATAGGATTCGTCAAGGGGAAAACGAGTGGAAAGATGAAAGTGGAAAACGGAGAGCTAGGGAGGATTTTATTTTCTAAAGAGCACGCGTAAAAAAACCGATAATTTAAATTGGATAGTCGGGTAATTCCGGCTTTGGGATAAATTTATCTTAAAAAGTAGAAATGGATTTAATGTTTAGGATAAATTAAAAGGGTGGAAAAATGAAACACAACTCCAAGGAACACGTTGCGTCCGTCGCGGCAGGGGTGATCCTGTTCTTCTTTGCGGCGGTCTTCGCAATCGGACTTCTCTTAAAAATACTGGATTTCGGAACCGGGGAAGAGGGCGGCTCCATTCTCTACAAGCTCGGTGACATTCTCCTCAGCGCATACGGATTCTGCGGGATGCTCATTCCCATCTTCTTTGCGGTCGCGGGAGCGTTCTGCTTTGACTCACGCTGGTCGGTGACAAAGGCGGCATGTCTTTTCGTCTCTGTGCTTCCCTTTATGACCCTGGTTTTCGCCGAGAAAATCATCCGCGACGTGCTCTCCTATGACACAAGCTCGGTCGCATTCGTAAAAATCACCATGACATCGGTAGTCACGCTCCTTTTGATTGCGGCGGAATATCTGCTTGCGGTCATCCTTGCGGGAAGAATACAGCAGCGCCTTGACAAAAAGAAAAAAAGCAGGGTCAGCGACAACACGGCGAGCGAGGACACAATCAGCTTTGACGATGACCTGTCCGAATTCGACATTGACGAAGAGCTGGACGATGAGGACGAAGCGTATGAGAGCCACGGCGAAAAATATATAGAGGATTCTCCCGATGACAGATATGAGACCGAAGAATATGACGCTGACGAGTACGATGAAGAGGATTCTGAGGATGAGGACAATGAGTCCGGCGTTGAAAGCGAGCGCACGGTAGTCATGGAAGAGGAGGACGATGATAACGGAAGCGAATTCCAGGCACCGACCATAGCGGACAACTTCTTCGGCGATGAGAAAAAGACCGTGATTGCAGAGCCGGAGGAGCAGACTGAATCCGACGAGGAGATTTTCAACGAGACCGAACACACCCTGAAGGAAAAAATCGGGGGGGCGGTCGCCGGAATCTTCGACAAAATCAAGGCGCGGGTTCAGGACATGGCCGAGTTCAGCAAAAAGCAGGACGAGGAGGACAGAAAGGCGGCTGAGATCCAGGAGCAGAAAAAGGACCAGGAAATCAGAAGCGTAGTGGACATCAACGACTTCTTCAAGAAACCCGCCGAAAGAACTGTCTACAGCGAATCCGAGCCGGAAGAAGAGAAGACACCCGCACACAACGTGCTTACCGGAGACGACACTTACCGCAGGCCGGAAATTGAGGACGAGAAGAAACACAATCCGTTCCTGAGCGTAGAGACCCCGGTGGAGGAGACCTTTGAGATTGAGGAATCCCTGGACAGCTCACAGGGCGACGAGACAATCCGCGAGTTCGAGCAGGGAAACCTTGAGTACAACGAGGCCGACTTCGTGAATCCCTTCGCGACAATCACCGAGGACGACTCCATAGAGATCGAGACCTCCGGCACCATAGACCAGGACGAGACTCCCCTTGAGATGAGCGACCTCCAGATTGACGAGTCAGAGACGGAGAAAAACAGGCGCGAGGTTTTCCAGCACACCGAGGACCTTTATTCCGCAGAGCCGGTTGAAGAGGATGAAGCGGAGGAGGAAGAGGAGCAGAAACCCACGTTCACGCCAAGCCGCAAGAGAACCGCCGAGGAAGAGGAAGAGCTTTACGCGAAGATACGTGAGTCCATGAGGAGCGCGCCGAAACCTGAGCCCAAGCCTCAGACCGAGAACGTGACAGTAACCATAGGAGACAATCTGGACAGCATTTTTGCACGAATAGACGCGGACGTAAAAGCCGAGGTCCAGCAGAAGCCGAGGTACGAGAGCCCAAGAGCCCAGGAAGAGAACCAGGTGGAAAAGACTGAGGAAGCCCCGGTGGAATTTACCCCGGAACAGAGGGCATCAAGAAATCAGGGGATACTCGTGGACCTTGAGGAGACAAAACCCGCCCCGGATTATATGGAAGAATCCGTGACACACACGGAACACGCGGAGGAAAAAGTACAGGGAAGCGGATTTGCGATTGACCCGCTGAAGAACCTGCACGACTTCAAAACCGAGGAGAAAAAGGCTCCCGAGGAAAAGAAAGTGCGCCACGGACTTCTCGCACGCACGGAAAGCTTCGCCACAGGAGAAAAATGGCCGACGGAGGAAAGCGAGCCGAAAAAAGATTCCGCCACAGACACCGACAGCTCAGTTGAAAGCTCCCCGGTCCGCATTGACGACGTATACAGCGACGACGAGATTGAGGACACAGTTTCCCCCTCATACAGCTACGACGACAAGATTTACATTGACGAGTCCGAGGATGACCTTGACGCGAATCTTGACGATGACTCGGACAGCGTGGAGGAGGAAAAACCCGTCGTCAGAAAGCCGGTCTACATCCAGAAACCAGCGGCTCCATACAAGATTCCCACTACCCTTCTCACCGCATACGAGGACAATCCCTACTGGATAATCGATCAGGAGACCGAGAACGCGGCGCAGAACCTGAAGCAGACCCTAGCCGAATTCAAGATTGAGGCCGAGGTGACAGGCATACAGAAGGGCCCCGTCGTGACCATGTTCGAGATTCTTCCCGCGCCCGGAGTAAAGCTGAACAGAATCGTGGCGTTGCAGGACAACATCGCCCTCAGACTCGCAGCAAGCTCGGTACGCATAGTCGCGCCCATCCCCGGAAAACACGCCGTCGGAATTGAGGTGCCGAACAAATCAAGGGCGATCATCTCAATACGCGAGTGCCTTGAGCAGGAAAGACCCGAATGGAAAAAGATGGGAGTGCCGGTCGTGCTCGGAAAGGACATACAGGGAAACACACAGCTCATGGATCTGGTGAAGACCCCCCACCTCCTGATTGCGGGAGCCACGGGAGCCGGAAAATCAGTGTGCGTGAACAGCATCATCCTGAGCATACTCTTCAAGAGAAGCCCGCGCGAGTGCAAGATGATTCTGATCGACCCGAAGATCGTGGAGCTCAAGCTTTACAATGACATACCGCATCTTCTCACGCCCGTAATCACCGAGCCGAAGAAAGCAATGCAGGCCCTCCAGTACTGCCTGTGCGAGATGGAGCGCCGTTACTCGCTTCTGGACAACATGTCGGTCAGGGACATCACATCGTACAACAGGAAGATTGAGGAAAAAAAGATGGCAGCCGAGCATCTGCCCTACCTGATTGTGATAATCGACGAGTTCGCGGATTTGATGGCGACGACAGGAAAGCAGCTTGAGGGAGTACTCGCAAGACTCGCAGCGATGAGCCGCGCCGTGGGAATCCACCTTGTTCTCGCAACCCAGAGACCCTCGATCGACGTAATCACGGGACTCATCAAGGCGAACATCCCGAGCCGCATCGCATTCATGGTCGCAAGCAAAATGGACAGCCGCATCATCCTTGACCAGGTGGGAGCCGAAAAACTCCTCGGAAAGGGAGACATGCTCTACACCTCAGCGACAGACCCCTTCCCCACCCGCATACAGGGAACCTTCGTGAGCGATCAGGAAGTTGAGAACGTGGTGAACGCCGTTAAGGAATGGGGAGAGCCCGAGTACATTGACGACGAGATTTTTGTGGACGACGACGAGGAAGAGGGAGACGACGCAATGTCCATGTTCAACCCCGACGGAGACGACCCGCTTTACGAAAAGGCGCTGGACATAGTTGTACAGGCCGGAAAAGCATCCGCGTCATACATCCAGAGACGGCTCAAGATCGGGTACAACAGGGCGGCACGCCTTGTGGAAGAGATGGAAGAGCGCGGCATCGTGGGCCCCGCGAACGGAAGCAAACCCCGCGAGCTGATTCACATCCCATGATTCGGAGAGACCGTATGAAAAGACATATTTTGACTTTCTCCATATCCGCACTGATTCTCCTGACGCTCACCGGATGCGCCAAGGCAAAAAAAGACGGCAGCGACACGGAGCTGGTGCAGGAGATAATCGCAAGCGAGAAAACTGAGACAGAGGAGATTTCCCCCTCCCCCATCGAGAGGGACGAACCGGGCACAAAGGAAGACTCCCCCGCGGAGACTGAGGCCGTGAATGCGGAGGAAGCTGACGGAACGGAGAAAAAACAGCCGGTGAATTCCTACAAGGAAGTCTGGGGATACGTGATGACGGAGCGAGAGCATTTCTTCAAGCCGAACATGCCGGTGACAGACCTCTGCTACTTTGCGGCGGACATAAACAGCTACGCGGAGATTCCGACCATACCGAATCCCAAGGTGTTCGCGGACTTCAAGGGACGCACTCACCTCGTGGTGTTCTGCGGAGGAAGGGCACTCACCCACTTCACCATAGACCCGGAAGGAGAGCCGAGAAAACGGATCCTTGACACGATTGAGGGAGCCTCAAAAAAATACGACGGCATACACATTGACTTCGAGAACGTGGGACTGAGGGACGCGGAGAATTTCCATCTGTTTTTGATTGAGATACGCAAAAGAATCGGGCCGGGGAAAATGCTCTCCGTGGCTCTTCCGGCAAGGACAAGGCTTCTCAGGGACGAAATCTACGAATACACGAAGATCGCGCCTCTTGTGGACCGGATCATCATCATGGCGTATGACGAGCACTGGTCGGGAGGAAAGGCAGGCCCCGTGGCAAGCATGAGCTGGTGCCGCAACGTCGCCGATTTCTGCAACGAGAACATACCGAGGGAAAAGCTCGTGATGGGACTTCCATTCTACGGACGCGCGTGGGAGGATCAGGGCTTCGACACCTCGTGGATTTTCAAGAGCATAGAGAGAATAAAGGGAGAGAACGGCGTGACGGAAATCAAGCGCACGGATTCCGTACCATACTTTGAGTTCGACACAAACGTGCATGTGACCGCATATTACGACGACGCACAATCACTCACGGCAAGGTGCAGCATGTACAGCGAAAAGGGCATAGACAAAGTGGCGTTCTGGAGAATCGGCCAGGAGGACACAACTTTCTGGGATGACATCGCCATCAAAGAAAACTAGAGTCCCCCAGCTTTCCACTTTCCACTCTCCACTTTCAACTTCCTACAGCTGTACCCCGCTCTTGATTTTTTCCTCGAACCTCTGGAGCTTCTTTCCGTCCAGGGGATTCTCCTTTCCTGAGAGAACGGCCCTCAGAGCCTCCATTTCCTCCCCGGTGAAAGCGACGGATCTTTCCATGTCATTCTCGAAGGATGCCGTTGCCATGGGGCAGACCTTGCGCACCATCTCCAGAATCACCTTGGCATACTCGCGGATCTCATACTGTGCGTGTGAGTCAAGACGCAGCTTCAAGAAATGGAAGAGATTATGCAGGTCCATCTGCCAGTAGAACTCCGTGTAGAGAGAAAGCGGCAGGTTGATCCTGGCAATTTCGCGCGCAAGTCCCTTGTCAAGCATCTTTGAGTAGGCTTCGTATGAAAGCTTCTGACCGGTCTCGAACGCGTTTCTGAATTCCTCAGCCTCCGTCTCGGGCAAAGGTTCGCTCTCCCTTCCCTGCTTGTTGTCCTTGGACTGCTTGGCGATGCAGGAATCCTCGGGAACATAGAACTCATCCCTCATCACCGAGTAACGTCCCGAGACCTCGTTCATGCGGCCCATGCGGTGACGTACCCACTGGCGGGCGACGAAGATGGGCATCTTGAGATGGAATGTAAACACCACCTGCTCGAAGGGCGACGTATGCTGGTGGCGAAGGAGATAGTCAATCAGCGCGGCATCCTGGCTCACGGACTTGGTTCCGTCTCCATAGGACACCCTCGCGGACTGCACGATTCTCTGGTCGCTTCCGTAATAATCCACCATGCGGACAAATCCCTTGTCCAGTACCTTGAATTCCTTGTCCAGAATCTCTTCCGCCTCGGGCACGATGCAATGAGCCATGTGAAAACCTCTTCAATATAATTTTTACTTTGATTCGTCTGCCGCAGAGTCCTCTTTGGACTCATCATCAGGGGTCACCTCGGGGCTTACGTCCGGGGTAATGTCTATGTCGTCCTCAATTCCGGCATCCTTCACGCTGTCGGGCTCTATGACAATGGGGCGTTTTCTCCAAGCGTAGAGTCCGTAAATCAGGCCGCAGAGGGCAAGCACAATGCCCATGATGCGCACGATGTTGGTCATTCCGATGAACGCGATTACGAAAAGCAGGATCGCAATCAGGAGGGAGACCACAGCCTCAATGCGGTATGGACGCGTAGGAAGCTCGGCCATGTCAAGCTTGCTCACGATGACAATCAGCTCGAAAAGCGCGGACGCGACAAGATATATGCCTATGACAATCAGAAGAACGTGGATTATGCTCTCTGCCGCATGCCAGAAATTCATGGGAAGAATGACCGCCACGGCTCCAAGTATGATGCTAAGAAGACACTTCACTGAGACCGAGCGGCGGAAAAACGAGTCGTCCACCAGCCTGCGCACCGTGAAGAAATCGGCCACGCCCTTTATGACGGATGCGGCTCCGAGGAGAATCACGATAATCTTGATGCTGATGTCCGTGAACACAGCCACCAACACGCCGAGAACGATGGAAAGTACGCTGAAAATCAGTCCTGATGTCATAAAATTCTCCTCCTGTAACAAACGCTATATTTAAGAGCCCACGTGTCCGTGGGCTCCTAAACTCAACGACATTTCAATGTCGATTATACTACTTTGATGTCATTGTGTAAACACCGTCCCATCTTTCGGGGAGGCCGTTCTGCACGAAGAACATACATCTCTGCATGAACACCTCGGATGAGCGGTCGTCCGGGAAGCAGTCAAGTGCCTGCTTGAAGAACTGGTAGGCCTTCTTCAGATCCTCCGGGTCCTTCTTCAAGTCCGGTGTCTCGCTGCCCTTCAGGTACCACTCGATTCCCTTGTTGAAAATCTCGGCCGCCTCAATCTGTGCGGGCGGAAGCTCGCTCCTGAGACCGAGGATGTTGTAAATCGGGACAGGCTGTACAACGTTGACGACCTGAACACAGTCAAAGCGGCGTCCGATCAGCTCGTCGTCATGCTTCGTCGCCGTGGCTTCCTTCCAAGTGCTCTCGGAACACATAATCCATGACTGGTATGCCTTGTTCGTTCCCTCAAGACGGGACGCGAGGTTCACGTTGTTTCCCATGACGGTGTAGTTCAGCTTTCGGGTCGTACCCATGTTTCCGACGACCATGTCTCCGGTGTTAATTCCGACGCGAGAGTTCAAGAGGAAGGGTTTTCCTGTCTTAACGTTGATCGGAAGCTCGGCCTCATGCTCGCGGTTATACTGTGCCTCAGCCTGCAACATACGGATTCCCGCCACACAGGCGTTCCATGCATGGTTCGGGTCGTCAATCGGGGCACCGAAGAAGGAAACGATCTCGTCACCGACGTATTTGTCGATGGTTCCGTGCTCCTTCATAATCGCGTCGCTCAGGGCTCCAAGGTAGTCGTTAAGATAGGCTACCAGGTTTTCAGCTCCCTTGGCCGCACCCTTCATGGCCACCTCGTCATCGGAAAGGGGCTCCTCTCCCGGCCATTTTCCGGCTCGGACTTCCTCGTTATGCTCCCTGACCTGCTTTGTGGCGACATTGTTGACGGTCTCGGTGAATCCTGAGAAGGTCTTTACGTCGCTGAAAAGTGCCGTGATGTGCTTGCTGTCTCCACCGACTTTCGCGCTCTCAGGATGAGCCACAAGCTGATCGACAATCTCCGGGGCAACGTAGGCTCCGAATTTCTCCTGGATGAACTTCTTTTCCCTTGATGTGCTGATCAAGCTGATTGCCGTCATGGTCACGAAAATGATTCCTGTGGAGATGGTCGGAACAGCCGCGCCCAGATAAATCTTCGTGATTACGAAGGTGGCGAGAAGTCCGCCGATGGCAAGAGCCAAAATGACGAGACCAAGAAGAAGCTTGCGTCCCGGGGTCTTTATCTTGAAGCAGATGAACACGTACAGATAGCAGAGCACGAGCGCGATTATGACACCCATGTACCAGGGAGCGTCATCCACGAACTCCCCGCACAAAAGCTGGTTCGCCATGGTCGCATGCACACCGACGTTCGGATACTGCTCCTGATAGGTGATGAGTCCGTAATCAGTCGTGCTGGATGCCGTGGTTCCGATGACACACAGAGCGTCCTTGAGCACGGCCCCTGTCTCCGCACGTGATTTCTTGAGGTCGGCAAGCTGCTCGCTGCAGGTCCTGAAATAGAGGAGGATGTCGCCAATGAGGTCAGAGTCTCCCTCGGCCATCTCAAGGAGCTCCCTTTCATAAGAGCCCTCGATGAACTCCTCGGCCACCGCATAAAACCTCTCAAGCTCGGACATGTACATTTCAAAGTCAACTTCCTCACTCTCACCCTCGAAAAGGGCGTTCCTGATGTACTCAACTCCGTCGTAAACGTCAACAGGAGACTCCTCGGCGGGATCCCACACGGCGTCGAAATATCCGTTGTCCTTCATGGCACGGAGGTTGCGCACGAGTCCCCTTTCCTGGAGGTAGATTCTGTAGATGTTCCATGAGGAAATCTGGTTGTAGCCCACGTATTTTTTCTTCGGGAACTTTACGATTACCTTTCCGTCCTCGCCGCGGGGAATCACGATGTCCTTGGTAACGCCCTCGGCAATCTTCGCGCCCTTCAATATAATGGAAGAATTGCTCACGATGACCTGTGGATCGCCGTAGTGATGGAGAATCGGGACGAAAACGAGCTGTCCGTAGTAGCGTCCGCGGTACTTGGTCACGAGGTTCAGTCGGCGGAGGTATCCGTCGGAGTCCGGGTCAGCGTTCACGAATCCTGCGGAGGCTGAGTTCTTGATGAGAAGGTCAATGGCGGGCTGCACCGAATCATACTCCGGGGTAACAGTGTCGCCGTTTGAGACCACGTTTGAGAGCGCCAGATGATTTTCCAGATAGTCCATGTCCACCTTGGTCATGTCGTAGCCGGACTGCATCCAGAGCGTGAGATATGAGTTGTCGAAGAATTTCAGGGCGTGGGCAAGGTCAATGTCGTAGTTTTTGCTCGCCGAGCTGATGGAGACCTTGAGACGGTTCTTTATGTCCTCGTTGCTCTCAAGGACCTCGGCCTCAATCTCCTCGGGAGAGACTGGATTTTCCTCCCCGGCATTAGAAAGCGTGCTGATGGCGTAATCGAGGTTGCTGTTCAGCTCGTCAAAATCCTCGTCAACGTAGCGCGGAAGGTCATTGTCCAGATAGTCCTGGTTCACCTGCATAGGACTGTTATCAACAAAGCTCAAATCGGAAATGAAAGCCTCGGCTCCCAGCTCCTTCATGGTAATGAGCATGTCAGCGTAGATGTTGCGCGTGAGCGGCCAAACACCCGTCTGATCTATAAGATTGTCATCGATATTCACGAGCAGCACGTGATCGCTTTCCTCAAGCGGGGGCAGGGCTCGCATAAAAAGATCGTTTATCTTGCTGTCCGTCTTGGTGAAAACAAGCAGGGAGCAGAGTCCCACCACCAGAATCGGGAGCAGAAGAAAGGATATGTTAGTGATTAATTTTGAATTTTTTTTCATTTTAAAACCTTAACAATAAAAAAAATCCTGCGAAACAGAAGAAAATCCCCCGTCCCGCAGGATGCCAGACCAAACGTTAGGACGCTCTTACTCCTCGTCCCAATCCACGTCTTCCTTAGCCTCGGAAGCACGTGAAGAAGCTGTATTTACACCAGATTTGCTGCCGCTGCTTGAGCTGCTTGCATTTCCGGCAACAGTTCCACCCTTTTTCAGAGTACCAGATCCGCCGCCGACAGCGACCTTCTCTACTGTACCCTTCTGCTTTGCCTTGATTGTGAGATCCTTGCCGTCGATGGTAAGAACCAAAATGGAGTTGAGGCCGGTATCAACCACGGTAGAAGATGAGAGTGTCTGTCCAACCTTAACGTCCTGCATTTTGCCAGGAGCCGCCTCATACTGTACTTTACCCTTCACAGACTTAACTACATAAGAGCCTTCTGCGAACACGAAACAGGCTGAGAGCAAAGCTACCAAAACTAAAGCCATTCCTCTTTTCATAAAAACCTCCTGGAAACCGAAGTAAACCGCTCAATGGCTCGGCCGACTGACCGATTGAACCCATTTGCCTTTCTCAAGTTTCCTATTTAATATTATAATCATTTTTTTACAAAAAACCACCACTTTTGGAAATTTTTTGCAAAAATTTTACGAATTTTTTTTCATGCGGCCACGTCCGAGCGTAACCACAAGACCCAAAGCGCACACAGAAAGCAGGGAAAGAGCCAAAGCAAGCCATTTTTCGTAATTTTTCCCGCTCTCATCCTCCAGAGCAGCGTCCGTAGCGGTAAGCACCTTGTTCGGGGAGCTGAACTCAACCACCGCGTTCTGGGCAAGAAGCTGATTTCCCGCCGCCTCAGTCTCTTCCGAAACGAAGCCGTCCGGAGCCCGCCATGCGTGATTCTGCACCGGCAGTTCCTCTGCAATGGAAGCCTCATCCATATAACCACCTTCTTCCGCCGTGGTTACAACTTTTTCCGTCTTTTCCGCGATACCTCCGTTTTCCATATTTCTACCTATATTAAATGCAATCTTTGTGTCCTCCGCCTTTTCCTCGGGCGCGGAGCTCAGGGCGTTGAAGTATGTGGCAAGATCCACGGCTCTCTCGGTTCCATAAGACCTGCGGATGACTCCCGACCTTCCAGAGTTGTCCACAAGGGACTCAATCGCGGGCAGGTTGTGGCGGATGAAGCCGGAGAGGCTTGTGGCAGGACTTATTGATGCCGCTGCCAGTTCCGTACCGTTTATCTTAATGCTCGTAGGTGCCGTAAGGCCAGAGCCAGCTAACACAAATTTAACGGTTCCAGCGTGAGGAAGATAGCCGGTGGAATCTGTATATTTTGCACCGTTTGTTATGCCAGTAGCAGTTAAGACTTCTGCATAATCAATTGTTCCGTCATCTTTCTTATAGTCAAATTTTGCCTTTCCGTCACCGCCTGTAGCACCAGCAGCCGTAGCCTCGATTGATTTTATAGGCACAGCGACGTTGGAAAGCGTTATCTCCATCTTTGCACCTGACTCGATAACGCTATATGTTGCCGTGATGTCCGAAAGACTGCCTAACTGCATCCACCAGCCACCGTCCTTTTCAATAGTGGCATTCTTATAGTGATTAGTCGCGTCATCTACAGTGACGTTTCCAACATTGTCCTCAAGGAGCAATATGAGATTGGTTTTTGGAGACGTAACCTCTGGAAGCTCAAATTCAATGGGAGAGCCAGTCGCATTGGCCCATGAGGCTGTTGCAGGATTCGCCTCATACGAAGAACTTTGAATGAGGGCATAGCGTTTCAGGCCGGATCCAGTTTCCGTGATCGGAATACTGATTGTCGTTCCAGCCTCAAATACGTTCACCTTCCAGCCAGTGGATCCACCAGAGCTTAGTGAAAGAGCCTTTGTCGTAGCAGGATTTATGGTATTGCCATTTTGAGTAAACGTCGGAGCCGCGACATCCTTTATGAGGGTGATTGTAAATGCCGTGCTCTTGTTTCCAAGCTTGTCGTAAGCATAGACCGCAACACTCGTTGGTGAAGATGTCAAATCCACAGAAACGGTCGTATCGGGAGTGTCGGTGTCGTTCAGGGCATATCCTGCAAGTCCGCATCCTGCATCCGAGCTTCCTGTAAGAGCCAGTGTCAGGCTTTCGGGGGTTCCGCTATAGTAGACCGTAGTTCCAGTGGCCGGATAATATCCGTCGGTCGCTGTTCCCTTTACGCATACACCAGAAGTCGGAGCGGTCACTTTGAAGCCTGTCGGTGCGTCCGGTGCGGTCACATCCTTTACGAACTTGTACGTGTAACCATTAATGACGTATGCCTGAGTATTTTCAACATTATCAATGACATTTCCACTTTCAATGACGATTTCCCCGTTTCCGTTAAGCACACCGCTGTCAGAAAGATTAAGTGTCTTTCCGTTTTGCCATGATGTGCTCTTAAGTCCTGAGCCAGAGTCAGTTATGGAAAGAACAGCCTGTACCTTGTCCGTATCGCTTGCATCCTTGAAATACATGGTGGATCCGCTGGTATATGTCTTTCCTCCGCTTACAGAGCTGATTGAGACTGACGGTTTCGTCTCATCCTTTACAAGTGTCAGAGTGAGTGCGGTTGACGCGTTTCCAAGATTGTCTATGGCATAGATGGTCTGGGTAGTTGAACTTGTAATTGACGAAACATTGATTGCAATCGTACTGCTGGTAGTTCCGCTGGAACTTGTCGAATATCCAGCTACACCGCATCCGCCCGGATTGTCTGCTGAGTCCGGAGTGATTACAAGTTGTGTCGCAGAACCGCTGACGCTGAAGTAAACCGTATTTCCATCCTGGTGATAGGCACCTCCTGTGGCACTTATTGCAGAGACTGTCGGAGCGTCGGGTCCTGTCGCGTCAAAGATAATGTTTTTATCGTTATATTTGAGCTGATATGATTGGGTGTTTCCGACATTGTCAACAATAACAATAGGGTCAGTCCCAATCTCAATGATGTTGCTTGTGGAATTATAATAGGTAGAAACTTGTATTTCCTTGTTGTCCTGCCATGATCCGCTTGCAAGTCCTGAGCCGGAGTCGCTTATGGAAAGCTTCGCCATTGCGTAGGAACCTGAGTTATTATAGTAGAAAGCAGAAGTGCCGCTGTAAGTCTTTCCACCTGTAATGGATGTGATGGAGACTGATGGCTTTCCCTCGTCCTTTATGAGTGTAACGCTCAGAGCCTCTTCACTTTCATTTCCAACACCGTCCTTTGACTTGATGGAAACGGATTGTGTGGCGGCAAAACCGCTTACAGGAATAGTTACAGTTATTGCTGTAGACTCAACATCTGATATACCATCAACTGTATAACCAGTGACACCGCTACCATTTGTTCCGTCATCTGCTCCTACGAGGGTCAGCGTAACTGCAGTAGTTGTATCGTTGTAATATACAACTATTCCCGAACTTGTGTCCAAACATACACCGCCTGTTGGAGCCGCATCTGAAACGCTAGTTGGTCTAGTTGGAGGCGTTGAGTCCTCTTTAACGACCAAACCTGTAAGCTGATAAGGACTATCGCTGGTGTATGCATTTCCTACATTGTCGGACACTCCCTTAGTACTAGAGTTTGACGGATTCGGAATTGTTACGACGCCACTTGTTGAAACATAGTCAGACAGTTTGATCCATACTTCGCTATTTTCATCAAGTGTAAGGTAGCTGCTTCCTGATTTAAGTCCAGAACCAGTATCAGTTACTTTAATCTTGAGTTTTGCGTTGCCGTCCTTGAAGAAGAGGTTGCCTCCTACAGGAATACATCCATCAAGAGAATTTTCACCAGCGGCCCTTTCAATAGTTGGCTTGGCACTATCCATTGTAAGAGTAAATGTCTCAGAATTACTGTTGCCAACGTTGTCGAATGCGTAGACTGTGATACTTGAAGGAATGGCAGAGCCTGATTCAGGAACAGTTATGGATGTCGCCGGAGTTCCTGTTGGACTAAGGGCATATCCCTTAACACCGCTTCCACCTGTGTCTGTAGAACTTGGAGTAATGGTAATTGAATTTACGCCTGACTTGTAGTAAATGGTCTTCGTTGAACTGTTACAATACACATTTTCTGCAGAGCATGAGACAGTTGGTTTACTTGGAGGCGTTGCATCCTTAGTCCATGTTGTTACGGTATTCGATGTAGTTGCAGATACAGTTCCGCCCTCAGCCTTGATGAAATAGTCCTCGCACCATTCACCGGAATAGAAACAAAGCCAGATAGATGGTTTTCCATCATAATCAGCTGGAACGGTAATGGGTGAGCTGTAGGGGTTCATTATAGTCCACTGTCCATCCTCATGTCCATAACCAATAATACCCTGGCTCGGAGTAATAGTCGTATTAGGATTTGCCACTGTGGCTACAACTGGAGTTAAGTTTGCGCCGCTCTTGAACCATCCGTTGGCGCCGCTGGAATAAAGACCTGTACCTGAGATTGATTTAAGGGTTGGGCTTGTATCGTTTTTCTGCAAGCTTACTGTAAGATATGAGGTGTCTGAGCTTGGGTTACCGGCCTTGTCCACCGCATAAATATACTTTGTGATAGTGGATGATGTCGGTGTAACAGGAATGGTAATGCTTTGAGAAACGTCAGCCACTGAATAGAAAGTCGCTAATCCGGTTGTGCTATCCCTGAACAAATATCCCATGACATCGCTGTCTGATGAATTTGGATTTGGACTTATGGTTATGGTATTGACTCCTCCAGCATATTTGATGGTGTATGAGGAGCCACTACTAGTAACAGTCAAACCATTTGAATTATATTTATTATAGTCAGAGCTTATGGAATTTGTAGTAGGATACGGATAACTGGCATCATAAGACAGAGTTGGCGTTCCAGGGCTAGTTACATCCATTACCCACTTGTTGCTTCCGTTATACGTCATTGAGCTATTTGAAGCATTGCCGAACCTATCCGAAACACTTATCACGAGAGACTTGTCTGATGTCGGATCAGGGAGATCATTCACGAGGTTTACACTATCTGTGCTGAATCCTCCGTTTGCACTTGAAAGACCCGCATATTCATCGCTGATAGATATTTTAGCCGTTGCCTGTGAGCCAAAGTAGTTTACTACCTCACTTGTGCCGCCGGAAGTTTCCGTAATCTGATTTACCTTCTGCACGTCGGTAGCGGAGATTGTCGGACCCTCGGTGTCCTTGACCAGTTTGATGTAAATGTCGCTTGAGTTTGCTCCCTTGTCCACGGCACTGAACTTTATAGTTTGAGGTGTGTTCGTGACTGAGATGGAAGCATTCTCTCCATAGAAATAAGTCGGGTCATAGCTCCAAGCAGTAAAGCTATTGTCGATTTCCGTCGCCGTAGCATCATTTATCGAGTATTTAATCTTAAGGGTATCTCCCTCATTTGGATAGGCTGAATCTGCCGTTGTTCTTGTCAGGAAAGTAAGTGCAAGTGAGTCCGCGTCGGTATAGAGCACAAAAGGATTGCTAGACGAGAGTCCAATACTTGTCATTCCAGTCGTTAGATAGTTGGAATCGCCGGTTCCCCCCTGAACCAAGAAAGTAGCAATGGGAGCACTCGAGTCGTTGTATGAATGTTTCACACAAATTCGGTTGTCCGGATCAAGAGTGGTTGGGGAGCTGCTCATGGTTAAAATACCGGTTTTTTGGCTCCACTTCATGTGCTTGTTCGAAGAAGATGTTCCACCTTGAGGCACAAGGTTTACTTCAAAATACGGCGGAGTACTGTCCACAGTCACTTTTACTACAGCGGTAAGATCCTGTCCAACGGCATCGTAGACGTAGAAATAGAACTCAGCGTAATTCGTAGATTGTGCAGTCGATTCCGTAATGTAGCTTTGAGGAATCTCAAGGTAGGGGCCTGTTGCATCTCGTTTTGCCTTGGAAATATCTTCATGTCCCTCACCATATCTTTCATGATTTCCCATGGCATAACCATAGATGGGCGCGCCGTTGGTACAAACCTTGTCGAACCAGCTTGTGGGAATGTAAACCTTTACGGCTCCGGTTGTTCCGGCAGGCAAAGTTACGGTAAGTCTGGGTATGTCGGTGGCATAGAAGCCGTCGGATTCAAGATAGTAAACTCCGTTCTCCATCTTCTTTCCGGTGTCATCTTTTCTCTTGGGCCAAGCGGAAGCTACAGTCTCGTTAATCCACTGGCATTGGCTCATCTTTTTGGTGGTCACATTTCCGGCATAGTCCGCCACATGAAGGTACCAGTCCATTGCCGTCACACTGTCCGCTGATACATCGCCCGAAGTCGGGAAGTTGACATCCACCTTGTAGGAGGAGTTGGTTGTGTTCCATGATGTAGGCACGGTTTCGCTGTTTGTCCATTTATAGTACAATAGGTTTGCCGCGGTGCTTGGCGTGATGTCCAGGTCAAAATAGGGACAGTAGGAGCGGCCTAAATAC
The DNA here is from genome assembly GCA_016288205.1 of Treponema sp. Taxonomy (GTDB): domain Bacteria; phylum Spirochaetota; class Spirochaetia; order Treponematales; family Treponemataceae; genus Treponema_D. The sequence goes on from JAEEYO010000054.1 coordinate 59,862, forward strand.
ACACCGTTTCCAGAAGGAGTCGAGTTGGAACCTTTTCTGTTGCCCTGGCTGGAATGCGAGAAAGTCCAGACTGTAGTTCCCTCCGCATAGGCCTGAAGTCCGTTGTTTTTGGGAACAAGCGTCTGTATGTTCGCCGCGGTGATTGTCGCCGGGTCAGATTTTGCAGTGTCATTCACGGTGATTGTGGGCGCGGTTCCGCAGTACACGATGCTGAACGTAGCGGTACCGACAGAAGCACAGCTTGTGGAATATTGGTTTGCAGTGTCGAAAAGTTTGACCGTAACGCTCTTCGATCCATCTGAAGTTGTGCTGTTAAGCTTTATGTTATTGATGTAGAACCAATAGTCATCCTTTACGTTCATAGGTGTCTTAAAGACAAGTGTATCATTTCCTACAAGATAGAATCCCAAATCAGCTTCGGCATAGCCGAAACCACAGTTTTCTATGGAGTCCTTCGAAGACAAATAATACTGTGATCGTTGGCCGCTGATTGGAATGCTGTTGAAGTTTGCATGCCATTCTGCGGTACCATACTCTCTCCACTTTATGTAAGAGCCGGAACTTCCGTCTTGTTCCGTGTCAGGAATAAAGCTCGCTCCCTCAAGCTTAATGACTCTAAGACCAGATGGAGACGTTACATCAGAGTTCCAAGCAAATTCGCTGATTGCACACTCAATATTCACAACGGAAGTATTCGTATAGCCATCGTATGCTGCAATGGAATTTTCGTCATCAACAAGGGTACCTGTTGTGGCAGAAATGCGTTTTCCGCTATCTCTCATAACACGACAGTCTGTCTTGAAGCCAGGTGACGAACTATCTTCTACCACAGCCGCAAACGGATTGTTGGTGCCCACAGTAGCCGAAGCCGGATTTTCAGGAGCTTCATTGACATTGGTGGCGAAGTCCGTCAAATCAACACGAAGTGCCGCTGCAATCTTGTTTCTGTACTCATCATCCGTGGTAGCATTACCTTCTGTAATCTTAAGTTCTGTAATTTTCAGGAGGATATCGCCACTTCCAGATATTGCCTGTGTCTGAGGTATGGTTATGCTCCTATCACTTGATGTTGCACTATAGCTTATGCCTGTAACCTCGGTGTAAGTCGTTCCATTGTCCGTAGACTTGTAGAGCTTGGTACTTGCAGTCGGTATTACAGTACGGCATCCACCAGCACCACTATAAGGGTCATAGCCAGTGTAATGGTCGAGATTTATATTTTTAATTCCAGAGCCATTTTCGGCCAGTTTTACATATAGAATGTTGCCGGTACTGCTGTTCGTATAAGTGCGGTGGTGAGGATGCTTATATGTGCCGCTTCCGTTCAAGGCGGTGTTCTCAACTCCGTCAAACCAAACGTCCTTCACCACAGGCTTGGTGTGGTCGTTGCTGATGTCTATGGTCTTTGTGGCGCTCGCGTTTCCGGCATAATCATAAAGGGTCACTTTGAGGGTGTAGTTTCCTTCCTCCAGAGCCGCGTCCGCTGCGCTGCTTATGGTGATTCCTTTGATGTAGTACCACCCAGCTTTTCCATAGGTAGCCGGATCCACTATCGTAATCTCGTTGTCGGCCACACTCCAGTAACTTGTGTTCAGAGTTGAGGCACCAGACGTTGATGTACCTGTCGAAGAAGAGTATCCCACGTATGAAACGTTTTCACAGGAAGCGGTTGTAGTCGCCGCCATGGTTCCTTCCGCGTTCTCCTTCTCCACCTCGATCCTTATTTTTCGCACGCCGGAATTCGTCTCAGTGACCGGAATGACCAGATACTGATTGTTAACGGTAGCGGTGCCGGTAATACCCGCAGTTCCAGTACTTGAAGAGTTAACAATCCACTTCATCGACTCAGTTGAGGATCCGACCACAGGAGCCACGGTGTCGTAGATTACGGTCGTGGTTTTGACCGCGCTCGCCCATCCCGCAAGGTACTCGTACTTTGCGGAAAGTGTGTTGCTTCCCTGGGTCAGGCTCGTGAGCTCAAGGTTCGTGATCGTCAGCGTTACGGCACTTGATGACACAATCGGATAATCAAGCACGATTGTGGTTCCGCTGTTGGGGCCGTCGTCCTCCAATGTATAACCAAGACCCGCACCGGCTGTTGAGGTTCCGCGATAAACCCTTGTGCCGCCCACAGTGCTTTTGTTCGCCTTCAGTCCGGTAAACTTGATTTTCTTTAAGCCGCTCTCACCGAACGAGGGGAAAACCAGAGTCGTCTTTGCCAGGGTCGGATTGTTCGCATATCCGTCCGGGTCAGTATTGTAAGGACTACCCTTTACGGTAAAGGTTGTTACGTCGGAGGGGGAGCTGTTCGGGTTGTCCACCAAGACCGCGCTGTAGGTAGCCGAATCACCCTCGAAGCTCAGTGTGCTGAAAGCGTTCTCAGGAGAACGCAAGGCATAGTCCTTCGCTGTTACGGAAATCGTCCTGCTTCCCACGCCTGAGGAAGTTCCTGGTATCTTCACATTGGTGATTGTTACTATGAAGTTTCCTGTCGCACACATGGCCGTGCCCTTTTCGGTGAACAAAATCTTGTTGTCGGTGGTGTTCACGGTATACGGTGCTGTGATGGCCGCGTTTGTCGCCGCGTTTTTCAATGAGACTGTGGATGTGGATGTAAGATATGCGTCGCTACCCAGGCTGAGCTCAAGCAGACCCGCCGCCTCCTGAACCGTGACCTCAAGCGTGGCCTTATATCCGGAGATGCTTGAGTCATACGCGGATGAGGGGAGGAAGTACTTGTAGGTGTCATCATCATCGGGTTCAGAGGCCTTCTCGGCATACTGTTTTGCGTCTTTCACAAGGAGCTTCTGAATGACCGGAGCCGCATTGTCAACGCAGATTGTTATGGTCTTTTCCGCAGACTCGTTCAGGGCAGCGTCATAGAGCTTCACTTTGATTGTGTAGTTTCCTTCCACAAGGTCTGAGTCACTCGCGGCAATCTTGAGGTTGTCCAGGTAGATTGCGTTCAAGTATGTATACGATGTGTCCGACTTCAAGGAATAATCCAAAACATCGGTGGCTCCTCCAAGAACCAGATTCTGTGCTGCTCCAGCCGCTGGAGTTGCCGGAGATCTAGTGAAACCACAATCGATATATGTGTTGGAAGTTGCGGAATACTTTCGTCTTATGCTAAAGTCCGCGGCACTGAAAGCCTGCTTGTATGCAGCTCCACCACCAGGAGGCACTACCTCTACGGAAATCTTTTTGATTCCAGAGAGCGACTCCGTGAACGGAATTGCGAGCGTGTGATTTCCTATCTTTGCGTATCCGGTGAATCCCACGGGAACGTCGGAGGCGGTAATCCAGCTGAGCGTACCCACCTGAGGAGCCGTGCCGTCGTACTTAATCGCGTTCACCGCCGCCTTGCTTGAGACGTTGCCCACGTCATCCTTGAACACCGCGTAGATTGTGACATCGCCTTCTGTGATCGTGCTTGTGTCGAGATCATGTCCGAGCAGGGTTGAAAGCGGCGTTGATGTAGATGAGACTTCCGTCCATTTGCTGCTGTCCCATGCGTTTTCAGGCTGCTGCATATCAGTGGCCCATGTATCAGCTGCAGTGGAACTTCCCGCAAAGAACGCCCACCAGACCGTATCAGAGTAATACCGCAGATCTGGATCCGTATCTTGATGAACATCTGGCACACCAGCATCCTTAATTGCCCCTGCGGAAACTTCCTTGAGCTGTATGTGTCCAAGGCCGTTCGAGCCGTACCAGCCATAAGGCGCGTAGGTAAGGTTCGCGGATGAAATTTTTCCCGCACAGGTCGCGGCAACTGGAGCATCTATATCCCTGATGAACATAATGTACTTGTAGCCGGCATCGTTACCATCCTTGCTAAGCTTCAGATCGTCGGGGTCTCCCTGATTTCCTACATTGTCCACTCCATAAGCAGTCAGTTTATACAGACCTCCACAGCCACTGTCATACCCTGGCCCTGGCGCTATTTGTGGCTGTATTTGGAATACAGTTCCCAAAGATGAGCTTGCAACGGCCTTAGGATAAACACCGGGCATGTCGGTAAAGTTGACGGCCGGAGAATAATTATTTGAATCTGGGTTCAAATATACAGGCGAATAATATCCATTTGATGGACTAATCCCTGAAACCGGAGACGGGAGTGTACGATATACCTCATAAGTATACCTCCGCAAGTCAAACTTTACCAGGTTGACATTTCCTTCGGATGCAGTCTCACCGCTCTTTGTTTGATCAGCAATATAAGCGCGGACATTGAAATTTTTTCCTACACGCGGATAATTATCGCCGGCGTTATTGCTGAGAGATGTTGTTCCAACCTCAAGTCCCATTATAACGGGTTTTATGGTATCCTCATCATTTCCGGCACCAAACACAAGCTCATTGTCATCCGGCATAGTATAGCCAAGCTTGTCCTGAACATCCTGGTCTATTGTCACAAGTATGGTTCCGTTTGGCCAATAAGCGGTGGAACTTGGAAGTTTTATTGTAAGGGTTTTTCCACTCGTGTTAAGCTCGGCAGGCAGGCGTATTATAGCGTTACCGGCACTGTCAGTACCATTGGTAGTTGTATACGAACTGTTGTCTGACTTTCTTAATCTTGTTGTAATGTCGGCATAAAAGGGATGCTCACCGCTGGCCATAATCTGCTCAACGTGCACATAGTTGGTGTTAAGGAATTTATCTCCTGTGTAGCCATCTGGAATGGCAGTGCCGTCAGACTTCACCAGCAGGAAGTTAGGATTCATGGCATTGGAGAAAATCAACTGGATGGTAGTGTTCTTTGTGGCTCCAGTCTGATTCTGGGCAGGCAGGGAGTCCTGCAGGACGGGTCTCTTTACACAAACCGGCATGATGAAAACGTCGTCTCTTTCGCTAAGAACGCGCACGGTTGTAGAAGGGCTGTATGGATCTTCAAAAACGACCTCATCCTCACCCAGCATCTCGTCCGCATACTCGGTATCAAAAGCTTCCTCACTGTCCACCAACTGAACGTTATATCTTCCGTATGAGGTTCTGTAGTTAGTCGTTGAGAAGGCCGCCCATTTATAAAATCCGTATTCGTTGTTATCCACGGCGGTTACGGTGAAGGGAATGTCCACCTTTTGGCTTGACCTTCCGTTGGGGCTTGTGCTTCCCCAGGTAGATGTCGGGTAACGCACATAGACGGGAATGACCTCCGCGTTCGCATATTTTACCTCATCCGCGATCGTGTCAAAAAAGTGATCGCCGCTCATCCATGAGTCGCAGCCTGTGAGTCCGAATCCCGCAATCAGTGCGAGCGCTGCCAAAAATACGCCAAATTTCCTTATCATACCGTTACCCCCTTTTTGTCCAAAGAGTCCTTGTTCTCGTCTTCATCGTCGTCGTCATCCCTCTTCCAGAACACAATCAGGAAGAAGATGAACAGTCCGAACAGTCCGGTTCCGCCAGCCACATAGGGCCACATTCCGCGACCCTTCTTTTCCTCGGCTGTGTCCACATCTGAAACCGGTGTTTTTTCTTCTATTATATTGTCATTTCTTACGCTTTCCTGAACCTGTGCGATCGGCTCCACAGCTTCCTCAATCTGCGGCTCCTCAATCACTTCGGGCTCCGCTTTTTTCACGCTGCTCGCGGCAAGTTTCTGTCTCTTGTCCTCACCCTTGGCAAGCAGGCTCTTCTTTTTCGCTTTCTCAGCCGCCCTTTCCTCAATGGATCTCTTTCCCTGCTCGCGGATTTTGTCCACTATGCTCACGTGCTGAATCTCCTCCAGTGTGTCCGCAGAAAGATAGGAGAACAGCGGGCTGGTGGGATCATCATCATTATATTCCATTTTGTTCCAATTTTCCAGTGCATATTGGGCATCTATGCGGTCCTGCTCCGCTTTTTTCTCCATCTCGATTTCCATCGCTATGGACTCTTCCGTGTCGTCGGAAAGAAGGCCGAGGTTGTCCTCATAAAGATAGGACTTGTCCTTGCCGTAGCTTTTCATCTCCTCTTCGTAGGTCTTCATTCCCGGAATGATTTTCGCGGTGTAGACTTCCTCAGGCACCCATTCGGACGAGGGAGAGTCGGTGAAACGAGGCACGTCCCTTTCCACCGTGGGAAGTGCGTTCAGGTAGGCAAGCTCCTCGCCGTACACGTCATCCTCATCATTTTCCTCGCCAGCGTTCAAGGCAGGTCCCAGGGCGGGTCCGAATGATGCGATGTCCTTTTTGCCCTTGTCTTCGGTAAGCAGGGAGCCGATGGGTGTGTCGGCAAAATCGTCAGTGTCATCGTCCAGGAGGGCGGCGAACACCTCTTCCTCGTCAAGGCCAAGCTCGGCAAGGAAGTCATCGGTACTTTCAATCACAACCTCGGGCGTGTCAAACTTCGGCACGGCGCGGGATTTCAGCTCCTCCGGCTTTTCGGTCTTTTTGCTGGTGTCGGCCACAACTTCATCAATCAGGTCGCTGAAGATGTCGTCCTCTTCCTCATCATCCCATGTGCTGCTCACAACAGGCCGTGTAGTCGTGGGCTGGGTGTATGTCGGTGTTGCTCCTGTTGCGGGCTGCTGTGTGGTTGTCGCCACGGTCTGTGTCGGCTGCGTATATGTGGTTGTGGTTGCAGGTGCGGGCTGCTGTGTTGTGGTCGTCACTGTCTGTGTTGGCTGAGTATATGTGGTTGTAGCCGTTGGTGCCGGCTGCTGGGTTGTCGTTGCCACTGTCGGTGACGGTTGTGCGTATGTGGTTGTGCTCGCTGGTGCGGGCTGCTGGGTTGTCGCCACTGTCGATGCCGGCTGAGTATATGTGGTTGTGGTCGCGGGTGCGGGCTGCTGTGTCGTTGCCACCGTCTGTGTTGGCTGAGTGTATGTGCTTACCGGGTCGGGTCGCAAGGTTGTTGTCGCTGCGGTCTGTGTCGGTTGTGCGTACGTGGTTGTGGCCGATGGTGCGGGCTGCTGGGTTGTGGTCGCCACGGTCTGTGTCGGCTGGGCGTATGTCGGTGTTGCTACAGTCGTGGGCTGCTGAGTCGTTGCCACGGTTTGAGTAGGCTGGGTATATGTCGGTGTGGCCACTGTCGTGGGCTGCTGTGTCGTTGCCACTGTCGGTGCCGGCTGGGTGTATGTCGGTGTTGCTACAGTCGTGGGCTGCTGAGTCGTTGCCACGGTTTGAGTCGGCTGAGTATATGTTGTTGTGGTAGCGGGTGCGGGCTGCTGTGTGGTCGCCACTGTCGGTGCCGGCTGTGTGTATGTCGGTGTTGCTACGGTCGCGGGCTGCTGCGTGGTTGCTACTGTCTGTGTCGGTTGTGTATATGTGGTTGTAGCCGTAGTTGCGGGCTGCTGGGTCGTTGCTACCGTCGAAGCCGGCTGAGTGTATGTGGTTGCTGGCGTGGGCTGCTGGATTGTAGTCGCCACGGTCGGTGTTGGCTGCGTATATGTCACTGTGGTTGCAGTCGCGGGCTGCTGTGTGGTTGCCACCGTCTGTGTAGGCTGGGTGTATGTGCTTACCGGGTCGGGGCGCAGGGTTGTTGTCGCTGCGGTCTGTGTAGGCTGCGTGTATGTCGGTGTTGCTACAGTTGTGGGCTGCTGGGTCGTGGTCGCCGCAGTCTGAGTCGGTTGTGTATATGTGGTTGTGGTCACAGTCGCGGGCTGCTGCGTGGTTGCCAATGTCTGTGTCGGTTGTGTATATGTCGGTGTGGCCACTGTCGCGGGCTGCTGGGTTGTGGTTGCCACGGTCTGTGTAGGCTGCGTGTATGTCGGTGTGGTCGCGGGTGCGATAATGGGTGTGCTTGCGTCGCGGATCTCAGTGCCGGTCTGTGCAATTCTCGGTGTGCTGGAATCCGGGGTCTCCACAATCGGCTGTGCAACGGAAACCGGGCTTGAGCTTACAGGCTGTGCTTCATCTGTAGGCTGTGAGACTTCAATCGTCGGAGCGGCGGGCTCGTGTGTTTCCTCCGTGGGCTGTGCGTTCTGCTCTTCCGGTGCGGAGTCCTCGCTGGACTCATCCTTGGGCTGAGCCTCCACAATCTTCGGTGCGGCCGTTACGTTTGTGTCCGTGGGGAGCTGCGCTATCTCAATTTTCGGAGCGCTTACTACAGGTGTCTCCACGGTGGGCTGGGCTATTTCAACTGTCGGTGTGTTTACCGCGGGTGTGCTTACGGTTGTTGTTTCCTGTCTGGGCTGAGCCTCTTCAATTCTCGGTGTGCCAGCTACGGTTGTGTCCGTCGGGAGCTGCGCTATCTCAATTCTCGGTGCGCTTACTACAGGTGTTTCCACGCTGGTGGGCTGGGCTATTTCAACTGTCGGTGTGTTTACCGCGGGTGTGCTCACGGGCGCTGTTTCCTGTCTGGGCTGGGCTTCCTCAATTCTCGGAGTGCCAGCTACGGTTGTGTCCGTCGGGAGCTGCGCTATCTCAATTCTCGGTGCGCTTACTTCATGTGTTTCCACGCTGGGCTGAGTGACTGCGACGGTCGGCGTACTTACGGCAGGCATTTCTGTGACGGTCGGGGACTGCGCTATCTCAACTGTCGGTGCGCTTACCACGGGCATCTCAGCAACGGTGGGCTGGCTTATTGCGACTGTCGGTGTGCTTACCACAGGTGTCTCCACGCTGGTGGGCTGGGCTACCGCGACTGTCGGTGTATTTACGGCAGGAGATTCCGCCACGCTTGGCTCGCTTACCGCGACTGTCGGTGTATTCACGGTCGGTGTGCTCACGGCAGGTGATTCTGCCACTGTGGGCTGGGTTGAGGCGGCCGGTGTGCTGGAGCTCTTGCTGCCTGTAGAAGTCGGCTTTGACCTTGTTACGAGCGATGACAAATCCTTTGACGGATCGCTTTTCTTCGTGGGAACATAGCGTCTCTCTTCCAGGGTCGGAGTGTCTTTGGTCGTGCTGCTCCGTGCGATCAAGTCATAGTCGCTCGCGATTACAGGCTCTGTGCTGTCGAAGGACATCTCCGGGAGTCTCAGCTGCGCAATCAGGCCGGGAAGCTCCTCCACGAGATTCTCATAATCATCCATCGCGGCATAGGGATTCGGGGGAAGAACCGCCGTCTTGTCTTCCTCACGGATTACGGCATCAGGACGGAGCATCACCGTGGGATCGTTCATGTCGGCAAGCTGCTCCAAAAGGGAATCAGCATTCTCGCCGAGGGACGAGCCCGGAACCGATGTGTTCAAATCAGCGATCGAAAATCCGCTTGAGTCGCTGCTGTCAAATCCGTCGTCATTATCGTCGAAGTCGCTGTCATCACCGTCGTTCGTAATTCCGCTTGAGATATTTCCTGTGTCCCACTTCGTCATGGCAATGCGGTCGGCGAGGGAGAAGCTTCGTCCCTTGGTCTGCTCGAACGCACCCAGATAAGTATACTCGGCGGCAAGTGCGGGATTGCTCTGTCTCACAATGTCATAGGCGGCATCACACTCGTCGTAATTCTCAAGCTCATAATAGCACCTTGAGATTCCCAGGACCGCAAGCTCGTTGTTCGGATCCTGCTCAAGAACCTTCCTGTACCACTCAAGCGCAATTGTATATTGCTGTCTCGCGAAATAGACGTTGGCCGTGTTCAGAAGCGACGGCAGATAGCCCTTGCGGCGTGCCCTCTTGAACTGGTCATCCGCCTCCACGAAAAGACCGTACTGACCGTACAGGATTCCAAGCTCGTTGCGGAGCTCCACCGTGTCATGTGCGGCAAGACGCGCGTTGTACTGGGCGACCACGGGAGAGATCTCGCGGGCAATCCACTGGTCCATGCTGTGCTGGAAAAGACGCGACACGATTTCCTTTTCGGGCATGGTGAAATTCGCGCTCGCACCCGGAACGCTGACAGGCTCATAAATCTTCCAGGAATCCTCCATCGCATAGAAAGCGGCGGTACCGTCCTTGTAAGCCTGGTTCCATTCCCTCGCACCCACGCGCCACGCACGGCTGAATCCCTCGTCGGTAAGCGTGATCTCAAGCGGAACCCATGCCTCCCCGTCGTGATTGATCAAGTTGTTGCTGTTCATGAGCGACTGTGCGGCTTCCTTCATGGTCATGCCGGAGTCAAAGGCAATGAAAATATGTCCCGGAATCGTGATGAACGCGGTCTTGATTCCCACCGCCTCAAAAAGCGAGCAGGTCAAAATGGAAAGGTCGTCGCAGTCACCACCACGGTAAGTCAGCGTCTGGTACGGGAACTGGAGGAAGTCGATTGACGTGGATCCTACGTTGTCAGAGTAGGCCGATGAGGGGTCAATGACGTAGTTGATTCCGAACTGGTCAAGCGTCTCGAAGATTCCCATGGCGTACTGGATGTTCGGGGAGATTCCCATGCGCACGTTGTCACGCACGATCGAAGTGATGTACTTTGAGAACCAGAGTGCGGCGGGATCCTTGGATGAGACGAAAACGGAGGCGCGCCTGTCATCGTCCCAGCTCATTGAGTTTCGTCCGTAAACAGGAACCACCATCGCAATCGTCTTTTTCTTCTTCTGACCAAGATATGTGTACTCGATGATTACGGAAGCCTCGGTGTTGGTCTTTTCCGTAAGATCAAGCATGCGCTCGTTGAAGAATGCCGTAAGCTCAGCGTCGAAGCTTTCACCCTTGCCGAGTTTTTCCCTGGTAGCACAGAGATTCGGCTGGCTCATGTACTGGGGCTGATAGAAACTCACCTTCACGTTGTCAATGGCAGAGTCCTCCTCGTTGGTGATTCCCACGCTCGCGAAGGCGTTGTCCTTGTACCACGAGTAGAGCACCGGGAAAACAGGGAGCACTTCCTTGGTCTCCATCTTGATGTTGGTGGTGTTCGTAAAAGCCTGAGTCAGGTTGATTGTAAGTCCAGTTGAAACACCAGCGTCGGTCATAAGGGGATCCGGCTTGGCCACATAATGATTCGCGGCCGCTCCAGCCTCGACGGACACCGTTGGGTTGATTCTGTATGTGAGCGAGATGTTGATTCCGCCCGAAAGCCCCGTAAGCACGCCGCCTGATTTTGACGCACGGTATCCTCCGACCTGCGCGCTCATGTTCAGTCCCCAGCGGTCGTTGATCGGAAGATGATATCCCGCACCGACACCTCCGTTAAGAAGCGTCGCGGAAGAGACGTTGGGCAGCGTGAGATTCTTATAGTCACCCTCGACGAAGAAGTCCAGGTTGTTTCCCATGCGGTAGGTCAGCTTGGCACCCACGCCGAAATCATACTGTACGCCGGTGGTTGAGCCGAACGCCTTGGACGCATTCGGGAAAAGGGTCAGAAGCACCTCGTCATCGCTCCATACAGGGAGTGTTCCGAGGCAGACCATCATTCCGGTGGCGAGCATTTTCTTTGAGCGAGACTTTCTTGCTTTCTTCTCCAGGTTCCTGGATTTCTTAGACGATCGCTTCATACCCTACTCCTCCAGCCTCACCGAAGCATGCTCCAATCCGCTGAGAGCAGTCCGATTGTCCGGCTCCACGTTAAGAACACGTTCATACCAAATTCTGGCATCCCCAAACCGCTTCTGCAGCATGGCAATGTTCCCCAGATTGTTCATCGCACTCACGGAACCCATGGCCGCGGCCTGCTCGTACACGGGAATAGCATCCGCATACATTCCCACACGAGAATAAATAAGAGCGAGCTGATTCAAAAGTCCCACGTCATTTCTGTTTGCCGCAAGCTTTTTTTTCGCCGCATTGATTTTTGGAATAAATTCCACAGCGATATACTCAGACATATCCGACTCAACCGCCGCAACAACTGACTCTTCATTGGGTCTGCGGGAACACTCCGCATCATAGCGGAATATTCCGTCATGGGGCGGATAGTCATACCAAGCGTCATCAATCATGAAGCACTCGTAGCCGGAGCCATTCAGTTTCTTCAGCGCACCGTACCAGCTGCTGATGAATCCCTTGTCAAGACTGGACATGGAAAGCGGAATCAGGGTTCTGCCCTTCATCACAATCACGTGGTCACAATCATTGAACATGACAGGAATCTCGGACTCCGCAAGACGCAGGTCAAACATCACGATGAAATCATCTGAAAGCGGCACGAATCCGACGGGAAGCCCAGATGACGCAAGCATGGACATAAAGAGGACTCCGATCTCGTCAACATCCCCCGCTCCAGTCCTAAGCGTCTGCTCGGGAAACTGCACCGAGTCCATAAGTTCGGAATCAAGGTGGCTCGAAGAATACGGAGATGAGGCATCCGGTCTGCATTTAATGTCCGAAAGCCTGAGCCCCTCAAAAAGATACATGGCGAACTGCAGGTTGCGGTTCAGTCCAGCCCGCAGATTGTACCTTCCGATTCCCAAAAGATATTTTGTGAGTTCCAGCACATTCGCGTTATTAGTTGTGACATGAGAGGCGAGCATGGCAGGCTCCGACCAGTACATACCATTTGAAGGCACATCCGGTATGGCCGAAAACTTTGCGGATGCACGGCCCGTGTTTTTGCTCCATGCCGAAAGAGCCACGAGAAAGATACACATTATGATTGAGATGCATTTCTTCACAGAACGTTTCATATCTTCCTCCTACTCCTCCAGTTGTCCAAGGACACGGTTAAGTCCCTTGAGCGCGGTCTTGTTGTTCGGCTCCAGTTGCAGGGCACGCTCATACCAAAGCTTCGCGTCCTCAAAGCGTCGCTGCACCGTGGCGATGTTTCCAAGATTGTTCATGGCGCTAACGGATCCCATGGCAGCGGATCTCTCGTAAACCGGGATTGCGCTTGAGTACATTCCGGCGCGGACATAAAGAAGGGCGAGCTTGTTCAGAAGATCCACGGAGATTCCGTTGGTCGCGAGCTGAGTCTGCACGGCCGCAATCTGTGGTCCGAACTCGGTCGTGATGTACCTTGACATGTCAGTTTCCACGGAAGCGACGAGCGGAGCCTCAAGGGGCTTCTCACCGGCGGCGGCACTTCCGCTTGAGACAGTCGCGGGAGAATAGGAGGTCCAGGCATCAGTCAGAGAATAGTAGGTCACGTCGGCTTCGCTGTCTGCGGCTTCCATGATCTCCGTAACGGCGTTGTACCAGCTGTTTACGAATCCCTCCCTCAGGGTGGACATGGAGACAGGAATCATCACCTGTCCGTCCATAACTATAATGCGGTCAGAGCCGTCAAATGCGGTGGAAATCTTCGACTCATCCATCTTCAGGTCAATCATAACGATGAAGTCCTCGTCAAGCGGAATGAATCCGGTGTCAATACCGGCGGCGGCAAGCATGTTCATGAAAAGGATTCCGCAGTCATCCACGTCACCGGTCTTGTAGAGTAGGGTCTGGTACGGATACTGGATATAGTCCAAAACGTCATAGTCCACGTGGCTCGTCGAATACGGTGTGGCGTTGTCAGGCTTGCACTCTATTCCAAGGAGCCTAATTCCCTCGAAAAGATACATGGCGAACTGCAGGTTGCGGTTCAGACCGGAGCGGAGTTCGTTGCGTCCGATTCCCACGAGATATTTTGAGAGCTCCAGGACTTCCTGTGCTGACGAGGAGATGTAAGCCGCGAGCACGTTGGCATCCATCCACCTGACCTGGTTTCTGTTGTAGACAGAGACGACCACGGACTCAACTGCGGTTCTCTTCTGGCTCAGAAGCTCGTATTCCACCACGATCTCACCCGGAATGTCCCCGGACTCGGTGAACATCATTATGCGCTCGTTGAAATCGGCCACAAGAGGAATCTCCGCCGTACCGCGCTTGGGAATAAGACCGACCTCGCCGCAGAAAAGATCCGACGCGGTAAAATTCTCCGTGCGGAAGTAAACCTTCACGTTGTGGATCTCCGCCGACTCGTTGTTTTCTATATATATTGTTCCGAAAGGATTCTCCTTGTAGAGCTTCGACATGAGCGGGAATACACTCTCATCCTGCGTTATGGAGGCGTTGACTTTTCCGGTGAGCTTCTCGGTGTCCAGCTTGAACTGAACCGACGCGGAAAGAGACGGCCCCGCAATTCCCGGCTGACCGAAGACGTTGTACGCCTGATACGTGAACACAGATGCCTCAAGTCCCAGAGACCACGCCGGATTGATTCTGAACGCACCGCCGATATAGCCCCTTGCCCAGGGAGAGTAGTCCGTGAGCCTGCCGTTCATGGCCATGCCTACGCCGAGGGAAAGTCCCGCGTTCATCTCCATGCGCGACATCGGGTACCACACACCCTCAACATGAGCTCCGACCGGAACCACGGACACATTTTTTGCCGCACCCTCCGGAAGCTGGTCCGAATTATCCTTTGGAAGAATGAAAAAGCCGAAATCAAGTCCGACGTTGAGATGGGGCCTGACGTTCACCCCTGTGGAGAAAAAGCCGTTGAATCCCACGGGAGCAAAGTTCTGCCCCTTCGAAAGGAAAGGCAGCATGACCCCCGGAGTCAACCTGAAGGTCAACTCATAGGAAAAGAGTAAATTGGAACTTACGGCCATCAGCATCGCCAGGATGCATTTCTTTCTCCGACTAAACATACTCCGCCACGTTTTAAAATCAAGAATCACTTTCCACAATGTCTCATCATAATATTATAATACAGTCAAATCATTTTCACCACCCAAATGGGTAGTTTTTTTGAGTTTTTTGAGTTTTTTTTCACATTTCCACAAGCCACAACGACCCCATTCTGATTATATCGGCAAATTCTTGATTTGTAAACAGATATTTTCCGCATCGCCATATATTATGGAAGAAAATGAGCCTAAACACTCTAAATCCTCATGCCGATACTCACTATATGCGTAAATTTATCCTAAACCTAGCTTTAATTCTTTCAGTTTCATTCACCTTCGCCCAGACCAAGCCTCTCTACAGGCTCCCGGAGCAGATTCCGGAGAAAGCGGACTCATCCAACGAGCCTTTTTTGGTCGCCACTGAGTCAGGACTTTACCGGCTCACCTCAAAGGGCGGCATAGACGAGCTGTGGACAGAGGGATCGGTCTCCAAGATGCTCAGGACGGAGGCCAAGGACAAGGCAGGAAAAAAAATCACCAAATGGTATTTCATAAGCTCCAAGGGCATACTCTCCACGACTGACCTTGTGACCTTCACCGAATGCAACAAGGGACTTCCCATGCTGACCATGAAGGACTTCGAGGGCGGGAAGAAAAAGCTCACGAAAAAGGCACCCCTGCTCAAGGGTCTCGCCGCGGATCCCACCGACCAGAACATACTGGTGACTGCTACAAAGGACGCGGTGTATCTTTCGAAGAACGGAGGGGGAAGCTGGTTCTCTCTCGGCTCCACAAGCATGAGGACGGCGGGAGTAAAAAGCGTCGCGGTCGCACACATGCCAATCTATGAGAAGGGCAAGGACACTGGCAAGAAGGAGCTCGTTGTCTTCATGTCGCACCCGGTCTACGGATTCGCATACATCTACCCGGACAGGAAAAGCCCGGCGTGGGTCGAGGCAAGAAGAGGATTCGGCTCCACACCCGGAATCTACAACCCCGACGAGGTGTCCGACATAATGCCCGTGCTTGAGAAATCAGCCGACGGAAGCGAGCACGTGGAGATTTACTGCGCGCAGACCTTCCTTCCCAACCTATACAAATACAACTGGGCGGAAAAAAAGGCCGAGCAGATTTACAAGGGAGAGGGCGGAATCACCACGTATGACAGCCTCTGCAAGATTTCGGACACGCTTTATTTCACGACCCTCGGTGAGGTGAGCTCTTTCAAGGTCTCAAGCGGAAAGATCGCCGCATTGAACGAGCGTTACCCAATCTGGAAAAAACTCATGTTCGCGGCCCCCGGACTTCTCAACGCGGTATCAGTTCCTCCAAGGCAGAGCGGACTCCAGGAGCCACTTATCCTTGACGAGCTTTGGCTTCTTACCCCGGACGAGTGCACGTCACCATACGCGAAGACCACGATGGACAGAAAGGCGCTCTACATCTCGGCCTATCAGGTAAGGCAGATGGCGGGAATTGAGAAATACAGGAACATATTGAAGAAAAACAAGCTCAACGCCGTCGTAGTGGACATGAAGGATGACTCGGGACTTCTGCGCTTTGAGCCGAACTCGGAGCTGCTTAAGGAAAAGGGATATGTGAGCGCATACAAGATTGACGTGGAGCAGTTCGTGGAGGAGTTCAAGAAGGACGACACATACCTCATCGCGCGAATCGTCGTGTTCAAGGACAAGAACCTAGTGGAGTATGACGAGGGACAGTACGCGATCTGGAACAACACCACCGGAAAGAGATGGCTCGGAATCAGGTCCTACACAGCGTCGGGAGCCACATATTATCCCGAGTACTGGGTGGATCCCTACAGCGAGGAAGTCTGGCAGTACAACGTGGAGGTCGCGAACGAGCTTGTTGAGCGCGGCTTTGACGAGGTTCAGTTCGACTACATACGCTTCCCCACCGACGGAATCAACATGGGGGACGCGGTCTTCAGATGGAAGGACGAGGGCATGGACAAGGAGAGCGCGCTCATGTCGTTCCTTGCATACGCGAGAAAGAACATCAAGGCTCCGATCGGAATCGACATCTACGGACTCAACGGATGGCACAGGTCGGGAACAAGCACCGGTCAGGACGTGGAGATGCTCTCGCAATACGTTGACGTAATCTGCCCCATGTTCTATCCCTCGCACTTCGAGCAGTTCTTCATGGACGTGAGCCCCTCGGTGGAGCGTCCCTACAGGATTTATTTTTACGGAACATACAGGAACAGCATAATCGGAAGAAACAAGATCATCGTGCGTCCCTGGGTGCAGGCGTTCTACATGAGCGTGAGCTACGACGAGAAATTCTACGACAAGGATTACGTGAGGCGTGAGGTCTTCGGCGTGAGGGATGCCCTTAACCGAGGATACATGTACTGGAACAACTCTGGCGGAAACTACGACGACGTGAGCCCGGATCCGGCACCAGGCGCAAAATCTCCGTGGAGGGATGTGGAGTCGGACAAGCAGTCAAGGCTGCCCGCGTTCAGCTCAAGGCCGGAGCTGATTCAGGAGAACAACTCGTACCGCAACAAGACCGCACTTGAGACGGAGAGCAAGAGCGACATGATGAGCGTGCTGGACACAATCCTCTACCCCGAGCCGAATTCATCCGAGGACCTTCTGATGGACATACTCGACTCAGGACGCAGAAAAATAAGCGGCGGAAACCGATGACGAACCTAGGCTACATCCCCGAAGAACCCATCGCCGCAATAGCAACCCCACTCGCGCCGGGAGCGATCGGAATCGTGAGGACGAGCGGAAAGGGCTGCATCAATCTTGTCGCGGAGATTTTTTCACGTCCCAAGTCACTCACTGGGGCGGCGGGCAACACCCTCGTCTACGGATGGATTCTTGACGGAGAGAGCCGGGTCGATGAGGTCATGCTGGGAGTCTACCGCGCTCCGAAATCTTTCACGGGCGAGGACATGGTGGAGATTTTCTGCCACGGTGGTACGGCTGTGGTCACGGCAATCCTGAGCCTGCTTTTAAGGAGCGGATTCCGATGCGCCGAAAAGGGTGAGTTCACGTTCCGATCATACATCAACGGAAAGACAGATTTGACACGCGCCGAGGCAGTAAGGGAAATCATCGAAAGCAAGACCGACACATCAAGGGGACATGCGGCGGGAAGACTCGCTGGAAATTTGTTTGAGGAAATCAGCGGCATAAAAAAACTCATCGTGGACACGCTCGCTGCGATCGAGGTTGAGATTGAGTACCCGGAGGACGAGGAGACCATCGCGGATTCCTTTGACCGTGCGGATCTTATCCAGGCGAAGGAAAGGCTTGCGTCCCTTGTGGCCTCGTGGAAAAGCGAGAAACTCTTTCAGGACGGAGTTCGTGTGGTTCTCTGCGGAAAAACCAACGCGGGAAAATCCAGCCTCTTCAACGCACTCTTGAAGGAGGACCGAGCCATCGTGAGCGACATCGAGGGAACTACGAGGGACTACCTTGAGTCATGGGCAAGCTTCGACGGAATCCCCGCGAGGATTTTTGACACGGCGGGACTGAGGCGCACCGACGACGCGATTGAGGCTGAGGGTGTGGAACGCACCAAGGATTTAAGCGGAGAGGCGGATCTGATTCTTTATCTTTCGGACGCGACCCTTGGACTTCAAAAGGACGACGAGGATTTTCTTTCCATCGCGAGGGACATGCCCGTGGTTCTTGTCTGGAACAAATGCGACTCGGAGAAAAAAAATCCCCTGCCCTCCCCGGAGCTGCTTGAGAAAATGCACATTTCCGCCGCCGTGGAAATCTCCGCGAAAAAGGGAAACGGAATCGGAGATCTCTGCAAGAGCGTAAAATCCATACTGATGAAATCAGATGAGGAGAACCGGAACCAGACGGGACTTGGCTCGGACAGACAGAAAAAATCCGTGGAGGAAGCCCTTGAGCGCGTGAACCATGCTCTTCTTGCCGCCGAAAGTGATTTTGCATTAGACGCCGTGGTTCAGGACCTTGAGGACTCGCTTGACTCGCTAGGTGAAGTGACAGGCGAGGTTACGCCGGACGATATTCTTGAAAGCATATTCAGCAATTTCTGCGTGGGAAAGTGACGGAATTTTCATGCCGCACAAGGAGGATGATTTATGGACGACCCTAAGCTGATTTTTGACCTGACATTCATCACGGACTGTCTCATAAAATTCGCGCTCAGCGTCATCTGCGGATTCATTCTGGGCATGGAGAGAAAGAGCCGGAACCAGGCCGTAGGAATACGCACGCTGATTTTAATCTGCATCTCGTCCACAATCCTCTCAATTCTCTCAATCTACATTCCGGAGCATTCGCCGGTGCAGGGGGATCCCACGAGAATCATCGCGGGTGTCGTAAGCGGCATCGGATTTTTGGGAGGAGGCGCGATCCTCAGGCAGGGGATGAACATCAAGGGACTCACATCGGCCGCAATCATCTGGACAAGCTCCGCAATCGGATTGTGCATAGGCGCGGGTCTCTACGTGCAGTCCTTCGTGGTGCTTCTAATATGTGAGACCGTCCTGATTGTGATTGAAAAATTCGAGTCCAAGTTTTTTCCTGCCATCCACAAAAAGACAATGCGCATAGTGATTGAGGACGACAGCGCGGATATAAAATCAATCAGCGACACGATCGAAAAATTCGGCCTGATAATCTGCGACCTGAACATGACCCACAAATTTCCTGAGAACAAGCTCTTCCTGCACTACTCGGTGAAGACCCCCCAGGAGATGGATTTTTCCACCCTGATTTCCGCCATCCAGACCATGGGCGAGATAAGCGAATTTTCCGTGGGTGAGTAAAAGGCGGGGATGAATCTATCAGTTCCAGGCGGAATGCCTTATAATTTCTTACTTCCTCCCCAAAAGCGAGAACCCTGGTTTCTGGAATTTGGTTCCCGGTCTTATCCATGCGAGGGATTTTTTTGCCATGCCCTTTGCTTTTTGTTGTGCGAGCGCGTCCACGTAATAGGCGGTCCATTTTGCGAGGGATGTCTCGTTGGCCACTATGTCCATTGACTTGTCGCCGCGTACCATAATCACGTTGATGTTCTCAAGGTCTCCGTAAATGGCTACTATGTTTTCAGCAAAGGCCATGAAAGCAGTCGCTGCTGCCGCCACCACCGGGGATGCTATGGCATAGGCTCCGTTTCTGAGCGAGGGTGCGCGAACCGCATCCGCGGCTGAGGGTCCCTCCTTCAAAAGGAAGACAAGCGATCCCGGCTCCCTGTCAGTCTTGCGTGCCCGGAATCTTTTAAGAACCTCCAGCGTAAGATACTGATAGGACAAAATCATGTCGCTGCAGCCCTGGGAACATTCCTCTATGTCAACCTGATTGGCGCGTGAGGCATAAAGCTCCTCGTCAAAATAAAGCACCACGTCATCGATTCTCTCAAAAACACTCTCGGCGTTCAAAATCAGCGTACGCGCGGAGATGGCGGATCCACGGCTCCAGGGTACGGTCGCGATTCCGGAAGCCTTGTCCAAAAGTTTCTTATGACGCTCCTGCACCAGCTGTCCAGCCGCCTCCACATCGAAAGCGTCTTCGGGTTCCGTCACGTCAGGCTCGCATACCACCACCTGCCGACCGCTTTGAACGAGTCCATCCGCATATTTAGAGCACGCCGGCATATCCTTTCCGGCAACAAGAATTGTCTTAGCCATAGACTCGATTTTAGCACAAAAAAGATTTTTTGAATAGGGTCTTTTTTTACCGCAACCACGAATCCAAAATCATAAAACATTTCAAACCAGAGTTACATCGAAAGAGTTTTTAGGATTTTTCACCAGATTTATAAATTTTTTTTCAAATTTGATTACCGTAACGCACTCTTGAAGGGACAGGACTACCCGGACCTTCCTGCAAGCTATATTCTCTTTATTTGCAAGACTGACCCATTCGCGGATGAGACTCGGTACTATCGAGCAGATAGCACAGGCAATAAGTCTCCCGTTGGAACAAGTACAAGAGTTCTCTGAAAAACTTTGCATAAAGGCATGAAACTTTTAAGGCATCACATACACCCTCGTTGCAAGAAAAGCGGCGGGGGGGATTTTTTTACAAAAAGTCGCATTTTTGGCGACCACACTCCCTGACATTTTTACTATATTATAGTTATAAGATGAACGAAGCTTATCCGCTCGAATCAAGGGGGCATATATGTACGGAGCAATTTTAGGTGACATTATAGGACAGCCGTTTGAGTTTGACAGGGGAAACAAGAGCAAGGACTTTCCCTTGTTCAGCAGCAGACCGCGGTTCACGGACGACACAGTTATGACGATTGCAATCTGCGACGGCATTTTAAGGGCAGGTCCTGGTGCCGACGAGAGCACAATGAAAAATGAGATGATAAAAAGCATGCAGCGTTGGGGACACAAATACCCTCACGCGAGCTACGGACAGAGGTTCTATCTGTGGCTTGCATCGGAGGACACAAAACCATACGGAAGCTATGGGAACGGATCCGCCATGCGTGTAAGTTCCGTGGGATGGCTGTTTAAGACTCTGGAGCGCACAAGGGAAGTCGCCAGGTGGTCCGCTGAAATCACGCACAATCACCCTGAGGGAATAAAGGGAGCGGAATCAAGTGCCGCCGTAATCTGGATGGCAAGGAACGGATATTCCAAAAATCAAATAAAAGAATATGTAATCAAAGAGTTCGGATATGACCTGAGCCGCACCTGCGATGAAATCAGGCCGCAATATCACCATGTCGAAAGCTGTCAGGAAACTGTGCCCGAGGCAATCACCGCTTTTCTTGAGGGCAGGGATTTCGAGGACGTAATCAGGACGGCTGTGAGTCTTGGCGGAGACTGCGACACTCTCACGGACATAGCGGGAGGAATGGCGGAGGCATTTTACGGAATCCCTGAGGAGCTTGAGACAAAGTGCATTGAGTACACTGCGGACGACATGCACAAGATTTTTGCGGAATTTGAAATGCGGAGAATCCCGGCGAAATTTGAAAAGCACGAGACTGCGACAAAGAAAATGCAGGCCTCTGACATAAGCGCGATTCTGAAAGGTCTCAGCAAAAAAAGGGTCAAAAAGGAAATCATAAAAATGAGCCAAAGGGAAGTGAACACTCTGACAATGGACAGCACCCAGGAATTATGCTCAAGCCTGATTTCACTCCGCAAATCCATAGACGACTCCATTAAAAAAGAATATGTCGTTTTTGAGGACGGAGATTTTTCCGTCGGACCTCTTACGGCGAATGAAAAAATGGAAATCATCGTCTCTGGAAGAAGAACGTTTGAGGCAGCTGAAAACTACAGGGGAAAGAAAATCTGCTGCCTTGATTTCGCGAACAATCACAACATGGGAGGCTCGCCATGGACCTCTAACGCGCAGGAGGAAGCCATGTGCAGGATCTCGACCCTGTATCCGTGCCTTGCCGCAAAGGAGAATGAGTTCTACGAAAAGCACTGGAAGGAATTTGAGGACGGCATGATTGACGACATGGGAAGCGACGACCTCATCTATATTCCGGGCGTGACTGTGTTCAAGACTGACGAAGCGATTCCCAAGCTTAAAAAGGAGGAGGACTGGTTTAAAACTGACGTAATCGTCTCGGCGGCCCCAGTTCTGGATTATGATTATGACAGCGATCAGTACCGCTCCATTATGACAAAGAGGATAAAGCGCATTTTGGATGTGGCGGCAAAGGAAAAAGTTGAGGTGCTGATTTTGGGCGCGTTCGGCTGCGGAGCATTCCGTAATCCCCCGGAGATTGTCGCTGATATTTTTGCATCGCTCATACGCGGCTATGATTTTGAGACCGTGGAGTTCGCGGTATTTTGCAGGGACGACAAGACGAACTTTGAGGCCTTTGAGTCAAGATTTTCCCACCGGCACAACCCTTGAACTGACGGTCCAAAACTGATATAATATCCCCCATGAAACTTTGGATGAAATATGTAATCGGTATTGCTATCGGTTTGGTTGCCGCACTGATTCTGCCCGTCAACAGTCCGCACGGACAGGAAGTGCTTGATTTTATATTGAACATTGTCATACGCTTCGGACGCTTCATTCTGCTTCCCCTGCTCTTTTTCTCCGTCGCCACCGCCTGCTACAAGCTCAAGGAAGAGAAGCGGATTTTCAAGATCGGAGCATGGACCGTTGCCGTGATTGTGGTGACATCCGTGATTCTCGTGGTGCTCGGCGTGCTCTCCGCGCTGATTGTAAAGCTTCCGCCAATCCCGATATCCGTAGAGAAAGTGAGCGACATCCCGACCCTGGACATAAAATCCCTGATAACGCGCATCTTCCCCTACTCAGGATTCCAGGCCCTGCTTGAGGGAGCCTATCTCCTGCCGTGTTTCATCATCGCGGGACTCATGGGCGCGGGTGCGTCAAGCGAAAAGATGTACGGAAAGCCAGGTATCAATCTCTTTGACTCAATGAGCCACATCTGCTACAACGTGATGAGTTTTTTCGCCGAGATTCTTTCAGTCGGAATGATCGCCATAATGTGCAAATGGTCCCTTGAATTTTTCGCGCTTCAGAAGGCAAAGGTCTTCATGCCTCTTATCATTCTCCTCACGGTTGATCTCCTGATTGTCGCGCTCGTGATCTATCCTCTTCTCACCGGACTCATCTGCCATGAGAAAAAGCCGTACAAGATTCTCTACGCGAGCATCTGTCCCTTCCTCGTGGGATTTTTCAGCGGAGACACGAACCTGACCCTGCCCCTTCTGATGAAGCACGGAAAGGAGAGCCTCGGAATAAAGAGACGCGCAAATGCAGCTGTGTTCCCGCTTTTCTCAATCTTCGGACGCGGAGGAGCAGCATTGGTTCAGGCAATCTGTTTCGTGCAGATTTTCCGCTCATACTCACTCCTTGACATAGACGGAAAGGTCGCGCTCTGGATCGGCGGAATGTCGTTCCTTCTCTCTTTCGTCCTCGCAGACCACTCAAGCAGCGGCCCGTTCTTCGCCGTCACCCTCATGTGCATCGCATACGGTCCCAGCTTTGAGGCAGGATATCTCCTTCTGAAAGGAGCCTCCCCCATTCTCTGTGCCTTCGCCGCAGGATTCGACGCCATCACCGCAATGTACGGAAGCTACGTCGTCGCCCACAAGTCAGACTACATCCAGCCGGTAGAGACGAAGAAATTTATCTAGAAAGCTCACGACTTCCGCAGTCTCAAGGTTTAAAATAAATTAGGTCCCGCAGTGAACGACATTGCAGGACCTTTTTTTTCGGTTCGGGTCTCAGTCAGCTGTCAAAAAAAACTTGTACGCGGCGAATGCCTGTCTCAAATCCTCCACCGCCGTAATCTCCCAGGGCGCATGCATGCTCATCACGGGAACTCCGGCATCAAGCACGTACATTCCGTACTTTGCGGCAAGATATGCGATGGTTCCTCCGCCTCCCTGATCCACCTTTCCAAGCTCGGCCATCTGATATGTGACCCCCGCATCGGAAAGCAGTCCTCGGATTTTCGCTATGAACTCAGGACTCGCATCCGAAGCGCCGGACTTGCCGCGGGAGCCCGTGTATTTGTTGAAGACGATTCCCCCGTTCAAAAATGACGAGTTGGGCTTGTCGTAAAGGTCGGAATGCTGGGGATCAAACGCGGAGTTCACGTCGGAGGAAAGCATATAGCTTGAATTCAGGCAGCGCCGGAGGGTAAGTTCGGAGTAATTTCCAAGACGCGCAAGAAGCTCGGCGACCGCATTCTCAAAAAAATGCGATGCCATTCCAGTCGCGCCCACGGAGCCGATTTCCTCCTTGTCCACACAGAGACAGCATGTGGTACGTTTTTCAGCCGCGGTCTCAAGCATAGCCATTGCCGAAGTGTATGCGCATGATCGGTCGTCCTGTCCGTAAGAGAGAACAAGCGAGCGGTCAAATCCCATGTAACGGGCCTTTCCGGCGGGGACAATCTCAAGCTCGGCGGAACCGAAATCCTCCTCCTCAATTCCGTAGCTATCCCTCAGGATTTTAAGGATATTCTTCTTCGCTTTCTCTCCGCTCTTCAAGGATTTTTCCTCATCTGATTTGGACTCGTCCTTGGAATCTGAGTCGGTCTCATCCTTGAAGCGGGCCGGGGGAATCTCGCTTCCCAAAATCAGATCAAGGCTTTCACCAGGGATAAAATCGGAGGCGGTCTCCTTCATCTGTTTCTGCGCGAGATGGGGCAGGATGTCGGAAATGCAGAAGACCGGATCGGAGTCCTTTTCACCAACGCAGACCTGCACTGTGCTTCCGTCCTTTTTGCACACCACGCCGTGAATCGCAAGCGGCATTGTGACCCACTGATATTTTTTGATTCCGCCGTAATAGTGCGTGTTCAGATAAACCAGACAGTCGCTTTCATAAAGGGGATTCTGCTTCACGTCGAGCCTCGGTGAGTCAATGTGCGCACCGAGTATGTTCATCCCGTCCTCAATGCTTCCGCTTCCTATCTGAAAAAGAGCGACGGCCTTTCCCCACTTGGAGACGTAAACTTTGTCACCAGGTTTGAGGCTCTCTGTCTCAAGGAGATTTTTGAATCCGTGTTCCTTTGCCATAGATACAATCCGGGCGCAACATTCCCTCTCGGTCTTTCCGGCATCAAGGAATTTCATGTAGCCGTCAATCAGTGAGTCTTTTTCTTCCATTTTAATTCATCCTTGCAAGATTAGTTTTTACAGCTGCTTTTCGAAAATATCGTGTTGCTCGTCAAGAAGCTCCATCACGTGGTCAATCATCTTCTGCTTCGGATCCTCCTCATCGGCGGGGAGAGTGGCAAGATAGTTCTGTCTGAAGGGCTTGCACTCAATCACTTTGCTTGCGGAGAAAATCTGCTTGGCAGGCTCGATCAGGTCGTTGAGCATGTCGTCGTCCTGAATCTCAAGCGGGCATCCGTTAATCGTCACGAGAATCATTATGTCGAAAAGCCTCAGGTAGCTGTCAATCTCCCTCAGCCCGCGTTTTGTCTCTGGCTTTCCCGGACGGTATCTTGTTCCCGAGGGGAATACCAGAATCACTTCTCCGCGTCTCTTGCACTCGTCCATCGCCCTCATGGCAGCGAAGTTGATTTTGCGTGCCTTCTGTTCCTCAGCCTGAATCTCCTCCTCGCTTACGGCCTGCTCCTCCTTTTTGTTGAGAGAGCGCGTCGGATAGATTACGACCCTGGTGAAACTCTCGGCAAAGGCCCTGACAACGGGATTCTCCTCGTTCAGCTTCATTCCCGCCACGGCCACGATTTTTTTGGAAAGGTCGGAAAGCTCCTTTTTCTCAGAACGCTCAAGCAGATAGCAGAGTCCCGGAAGGTCGGTGTTTGAATAATGCTCCATCAGAATGAGGCCGCGTTTTCCCGCCTGCACCTGATTGTAAAAATCAAGGAAATTTTCCTCGGCTCCAAGATGACTGTCGGGAAGCATGTTGTCCGTAACCAGTTTGTCCATGAATTTACGTGTGACCGGATTCGCCACCTGATAAACATTCGTCTCGTCTATTTTTGCGGCGACAGTAGAATGTTTGGCCACTTCCTTAAAAAAATCAGCATATCTTTCACGAAGACTTGGTTTGCTCATTGATTTCTCCTCGCACGCTCAAAAACTTAAAGCTCTCTCCAGAACTTCACTTTCACTGTGCAGTGACATTTTTCACACACTAAATGATATTTTAAATACAAATCGAACGGATGTCAACCATTTGGGAGCTTATTGCAAGTTGTTAAGACCTTTAACAAATCGCTCTATCTTGCATTCGTGATTTTTCGAATCTTCGTCGTAATTTATACCAACAAAAAGCAAATCACCAGAATAATGGGAAAGGGAATCAAAATATCTCTTATCCTTTATTTGGTTTATGGCAGAATCAGCACAGGCATTTCTTTTAAGTTCAATTATCATTGCAGGAAGATTTTGGACAAAGGGTATAAATACGACATCCGCAAAGCCCTTGCCGCTTGTCAGCTCTTTTATGACGGTATATTTGTTCAATGCGTATATAAAGGCAAGATAAATTGCTGATTGCAAAGCATCTTCATTATTATACGAACGATTGCTTGTTACATGTATGTGGCTTACATCCAACGCTTTTGCAACGGCAGATTCGTTTCCATTTAGGGTTTCTGCCAATAATGCCTTTGACTGCTGGATAATGGCATTAGTGACGGCGTAATCAGAATTGGCTTCAATTGCGTTATACCATTGCTGCCTGATTTCTTTATTGGGGATTTTGCAAGTTCCCTCTGTGGCATTATATGCAAGATATCCAATATGAATCAGATAGGTAAAAACATCGCTCTTTGATGAAAATGAATCCATTGTATTCATAAAACGCGTTACATTAACATCTATGCTTTCTCCAGCCAACATTTTTATGACATCTTCTTTTGTACCGTCAAAATTCATCCTTATGCGTTCCTCTATTGCAGCATAAGTTGAAGTCCGGCTCCAGTAATCGGAAAATGTTTTGGACCTCATGCACATAACGACTGACTCAGGATTATAAATTTCAAAGCCATGCTGATTATATCCGTCATACCATCGCTTGCATTCCTCATAATCAACATTATATCTTTTGCAAAGTTCCTGCACCTCGTCCGAAGTAAAGCCCACGAATTCCGCAAGTTCATGCGCATCCAAAATTGTAAGCTCGTCAAAATTGTTCAGTTTTGATTGAATTCGATCCCGCACAACTGGAAGGATTCCAGTAAGATAGGCAAAAGAAATTGCTGGCCTGAGTGTATTGCTTTTAAAAAGTCCGTTCAAAAAACCCAAGTATTCAGAAAAAAGCTTGTCGCTAACTTTTTCACGCACCAGGACATCATATTCATCCATGAAAATGACGAATGTTTCTTTTGTTGCGGTATAGATTTTTTGAATGCATTCACCAAGAGTATCGCTTTCTTCAAAAACAACAGAAGTAAAAACTTCCTTCAACTCATTGCGAATAAGGCCTGTAAGCTTCTTTAAAAGATTATCCTTATCTGCAATATTCTGATACTCGCTGTTCATGTCGATTTGAATCACATTAAATTTATTCAGGTTGCTTTCAAAATCAGGGGCGGATGCAATTTTGTACGGTGCAAAAAGATCTTTCGAATCACAACCCTTTGAATAATATGCCGCAAGCATATTCGTTGTAATAGTCTTTCCAAATCGACGTGGACGGGAAACACACACATACTTGTTGTCAGTCGCCATAAACTGATTTATAACCGAAATCATTCCCGTTTTATCCACATAAATAGGTCGAGTAAGAGTCGCCTTGAAATTTACATTATCAGGATTAAGATATATGCCCATGTGTATTACTATAGCACAGAAGTCGGAAAAATGCTACAAACTGCCCCCATCAATTTTCATGCGTAAGATCTTTTAAAAAGGAAATCATATATTCAGACTGGTGCGGCGTAAGACGGTGGAAAATTCGCAATAAATCCCTATCCGTTAAAATTGTATTATTGATTTCTGGGTTGAAAAAATATTCAGGCGAAACATTCAGATATTCACAAATTTTCAGAAAACTCGCTATAGTCGTGGAGCATTTTCCAGTTTCAATCTTATTTATATAAGTTTCATTCTGTCCAAGAGCAAGACTCATTTCTCTTGCAGAAACTTTTCGCTCATTTCTCAAAAAGCGAAGGCGGTCTCTGAAAAACTCTTCTGTAATAATGCTATATTCTTCCATTTTTATAGCATTATAAGCTATATTTTGCTTGAAAAATTGCTTTTTATACTTTATAATATACTATATATTGCTTTAAAAGCAATAACTTACAAAACAAGGAGTTTTTATGGCACCACAGAAAAAGTTTATCATCACCTATCAGATTCCCGGGAGCAACGTAATTCATAAAACCAACTCCATCAACGCATCCTCGATAATCGAAGCCAAAAACAAATTCAAGGCAAGCAATCCCACAAAAAAGATTATCGCCTGTGTCAAAGTTCTGGGGTGAGGATGATAAAAACTGATTTGGAGTTTAATTTATTATGACGGAGAAAAAATAGGTTTACGGAATGATTGAAGAATTTACAAAGAATAACATTGAAGATATTCCTAAATTTGGAGTAGGCAGGTCATTCAGTGTTGAGGTCTACGAAGCAGAAACAGGAAAAAAACTTGGTTCCTATAAGGCTTGCTGTACTAAAAAGAATTCATTTGCCTTAGAACTTGAAAATGAGGATAAAGACACTGATTCTACAATAAAAGGCTTTCATATCGAAGAATATATGATAGATGAAGAAAAGTCTACAGATACTGAACTTGTATTCAGAGACATTAGCAAAGCTTCATTGTTCATAGTGAGACATTGTTAGAAAAAGAATTATTTGGTTTGAAGAATATGATTTTTTGAACTATTGATGGAGGAAATGAAGATGGGATTTTTAGGAGATTTATTAGCGAAAGGATTCTCAATGCTTGAGGGAGAAGAAACAGGAGAAGTGTTTATAGGAAATGGAACGGGTGAAAAAAGAGAACTTTTTGAAAAAATACTTGCAAGGTGGAATGAAATTTTTAGAAGAAATGATTTTCTTACGAATTCGACAGCCTACATATTGCAAGAAACTGTAAAACTTCCTGTGTACTTTCAACTTTTACTTATAGGAATTCCTGACCATGATAATGGTGGTGCTTATGAAAAAGCACTGAGAAATGCTGAAAAAAGAATTATACAAATAAAATCGGGAGAAGAAACAATTGATTTTGCTTATTTGAATGAACTGGCCACTTGTTCTGAACACATATCATCAATAGATTATACGACATCATGTAATACAGGTGTTATGCACAGGCCGTTCTATTATTTTCGATACAAAAGGGATAAAGAGGTATTTACCTTTCTTTATAAACCTTATATGGATCAACGAGGAGAAGGAATTAAGGTATGTCTCAAAGAAACTGAACAGGATGAGTTGACGTTAGGTACTCAAATAGGAAAAGAATTTGTTGAAACATCTATTCGGTGGCAACCTGAGCCTACGTGGGATCATGTAGGAAGTACTCCAGAAGGATTCTTCAAGAAGCTTGATAGAAGTGATGTCTATAAAAATTTGAAACATTTTATTGATAATTTAAAATCGTTTGAATCGAAAGCACGAAAACTGAATTATGATCAAACATGGCTATCTAAAAACAAAGAGAAATATATTCAAGTCAAAACTGAAGCGGATAAAAGCTTGTTTTATGATTTGCTTGATAAATGGAATGATATTTTTCAGAAAAAATGGGAATTGGAAAAATATGACGAAAATGGAAAAACCGTTTTTTATAAAGCGGATAAGTCTTATATTAAGTTTAATGCTGATGTAAGATTCTTTCAAAATCCAGAAAAGATTGTAAAAAAACGAAATATTAACTCTCTTGAAAAAGATTTCATATACTATCCTGATAAAGAATCAAATTCAGAAAAATTTTTAAGATTTTATTTAAATGGAAAAGACAACTCATTTGTTTTAGCAGTTAAGTCTGAATCCATTTCAAATGAGTTGAAAACCGATTCCAAACTGGGGTATTCTGATACACCTTATTTTATAAACTTTGAAGAAGCGTGCAGAGAAATTTTTCAAAGACCTCAATTAAATAAGAATATGACTGAATGTACTTTGGAATTTGCAAAAATGATGCTGAATGAGTGGTCTAGATTGAACCAGGAGAAGAAAGAACGAAAGGAAAAAATTCGGCAAGAGGAGAAGGCTAGACAACAAAAATTGGAACAAGAGGAAAAAGAAAGAAAGTTAAAATTTGAACAAGAAGAAATAAAGAAAACCCAAGAGGCAAGAAGTGAAATTGCTGATTGGTAAGATGAGGTGATTTATGGATGAAAATATTGACGAAGCAGCTGAATATGAAGCAGAAATTCCTTCCGAAACAAAAAAAGTTTCCGAAGAGGAATTGGTTGAAAAATATCAAGAGCACTTTGACAAAAACATTGCTTTTAAACTTTTGAAAAAACTACGAAAAGCTACTCGTAATAAACCAAAGGCAATAGCTGGTACAGCAGGTGCGATTGTTTCTGTTTTGGGAAAACTTCTTTCGGCATTGGATAATCCGGCAACTCCAGCTCATACCAAGGCATTGATTATTGGCGCGATTGGCTACATTCTTTTACCCCTTGATCTTATTCCAGATTTTACACCGATAATCGGTTATGGGGATGATCTTGCAAGTGCGGCAAGAGTTGTAGCAGGGGTAGCAGCATACAGCACATTCTCTTTGGAAGAGTTGGATAAAATAATCGACATGGAAAAATAAATCAGCCCCACACAAAATCATGGTGCATCCATCCTCGTAGATAAAAAAAAATCCGCGCAGGAAAAAACCCACACGGATTTTAGTCTGACACTTATTCGACGTCAGCCAGTTATTTAAGCAGATAGCTCGGAATTGTTATGCCAAGTGTCTCGGCCACGCTCTCGTTGTAAGAGAAATCATATTTGGAGAGATACTGGATCGGCATTTCCGCGGGGTCGCTTCCGTTTTTCAGGATGTCCACGGCCATGGCGGCTGTCTGTTTTCCAAGCTCGTAGTAGTTGAGTCCGTAAGTCGCAAGACCACCGTTCTTCACGAGTGCATCCTCACCGCAGATTATGGGAAGTCCGTTTTCAGTCGCAACCATGGCAACCGTCGCCATAGCGTTTGCAATCATGTTGTCTGTCGGAGCGTAGATTGCGTCAACCTTTCCGGCCATGCTCTGAACAACCTGCTGCACTTCGTTCGTGTTGGAGACGGTGAACTCAAGATATGAGAGACCGATTTTGTCACACTGCTTTTCGGCAAGCTCCACCTGAAAGCGTGAGTTCTCCTCGGCTGAGCAGAAAAGAATGCCGACGGTCCTTGCCTCGGGGAGAATCTGCTTGAGAAGATCAATCTGTGCGGCGCATGGATTCAGGTCGGAAGTACCCGTAACGTTGTGTCCGGGATGCTCGTTGGAGTCAGCAAGCTCGGCAGAGACAGGGTCGGTCACGGATGAGATCACGATCGGGATGGAGGATGTCTTTCCTGCCACAGCCTGTGCCGCCGGAGTCGCGATGGCAAAAATCAGGTCCTTGCGGTCGCTCACGAATTTGTCGGCGATTGTGCTGCAGTTTGCCTGCTCACCCTGCGCGTTCTGAAAATCAATGACGATGTTCTCTCCGTCAACATATCCCGCTGCCGCGAGACCGTCAATGAATCCCTGACGGTTGGCATCAAGCGCATCATGCTCCACAAGCTGTATAATGCCAATCTGCAGGCGGGAATCCTTTTTTGCACAGCCAACCAGGGACAATGCAAGAACCATAGCCGCAAAAATAAGCGTAATTTTTTTCATAATAAACCTCTATAATTTAGCGGCAATTTCTCACCGCCAGAATTCAATTTATGAGCACAAGCTCAAATATATCAGATTTTGAAGATTGTCTCAATATTCCTCGCCGCCGGACTTCTTGTACAAAGCCGCGCTTCCACGTGAGGATCTCTGGGTTGATGCATGGACATTGTTGCGTGTGTGACTTCCGCCCTTTGCCTTTGAGCGGTCCCTTCTGTCACCGTCGCCGAATCTGTCCCTGTCCCTTGAACCAAATTTGTCGCTGCCAAATCTGTCACCGCCGAAACGTCCTCCACCGAAACGGCCCCTGCCATGACCGCCTCCACGACGACCGCCCCTGTCACGCCTTGACTCGAAATCTCCGCGCGCAGATACTGACTCACCGCTGGACACTGACTTTGAGTCCACGTGCATGTGCGGGATGCTCTGGTCCGTCTTTGAAAGAAGCAATGCCCTCTCACCCGCTTCCTTCGGCAAACTCAGGAGGCAGAATTTATCGGCCATGTCGATCGCGTCAACGTCCTTTCCACGGATATGGAGAAGGTCAGAGAAGAAATCGGCTATCACGCGGGGATTGTATCCGTCCTTCCATCCCATCTGGACATAGAGACGAATCTGGTTGACTCCTGCTGAAGAGCCTCTGTCACGCTCCCGCTCCCGTCCGCGTCCTTCTTTTTTACCGCCCACCGGATTGATTTTTCCATAGCGGTTTTTGCTGAGCTCCTTTCCGTAGGTCGCTGCAAGCAGTGAGGCCACCACTTCCTGAGGATTCTGTCCCTCGCAAAGCTCCTCGGCAAGACGGTCAAAAATGGGGTCTCCCTTTCTCAAGTGAGGAACTTTCTTTTCAGGTGCGGCATCCATCGCTTCCTGAGTTTCAGCATCATCATTTTCAGAAACGGACTCCGTGGTCTGTGCGTCAGCGGAATCAGCGGGTGTGCCGTAAGAGTCATGGACTTTTTTGAGCAACTCTTCCCCGGATTTTACGACGTTCTCACTCTCGTCATCTGTTTCGTCAGAGTCGTCCGTCTGGTTCAGTCCCAGCTTTTCCTTTACGTGGGCAAAAAGGCGGGTCTTCTTTACGGCAAGGACCTCATCAACGGAAGGAACTTCTCCCTCGGTCATCTCGCCCTTGGCTGATTTTTTTATCGCGTTTCGGAGGAATCCCAGTCTGCGGCGGGCTTCTTCCGGCCGGACAAAAGTGACTGCCATACCCGCGGCTCCCGCACGTCCCGTCCTTCCTATGCGGTGAACGTAAGTGGGTCCGTCAAAGGGAAGCTCGTAGTTAACGACGTGGGTAAGTCCCTCAATGTCAATTCCACGCGCGGCAACATCGGTAGCGACAAGAATGCGTGTCTTTTTTGAGCGGAAGCGTGCAAGAATCTTCTCTCTCTGGCTCTGCGGGATGTCTCCGTGCAATGCGGCGACCTGGTATCCCTTTTCGTCAAGGGACTTGCTCACCATGTCCGCGTCGGATTTTTTCTGCACGAACACAAGGCCGTAGAAATCCGGGGAGATGTCAACAAGGCGCACAAGGGCCTCAAGCTTTTCGCTCTCACGCACCACCCAGTATTTCTGTTCTATTAAAAGAGGCTCCTCGTGGACTTCCTCCTCCACAATCTCGTAGTCGCCCATGAACTTTCCGGCAATCTTCAGGATGGGAGCCGGGATGGTCGCACTGAAAAGCAGAACGCGGCAGTCGGGGTTGGCGCAGGAGAAAATGTTCTCGATGTCCTCCACGAATCCCATGTCCAGCATCTCGTCGCCTTCGTCAAGGATAAAGTACTCAATCTTGCTGATGTCAAGCGCACCACGGTCAATCAGGTCCTGAACACGTCCCGGAGTACCCACGACAATCTCAACACCACGCTTGAGGGAGCGAATCTGCTCGCTGTAGGATGAGCCTCCGTAAACCGTCATGCTCCTCGGAAAGCGTCCCGTAGTGAAAGACTCCATCTCGGTGGATGTCTGCATGGCAAGCTCGCGTGTGGGCTCAAGGATAATCGCACGCACATGGCCAGTGTCTTCCCTGAGTCTCTGAACCAAGGGAAGTCCGAACGCGGCGGTCTTTCCTGTACCTGTCCTTGCACGGGCAACAACATTCGCCTCTCCGTTCAAAAGACGCGGTATGGCCAGAACCTGAATTGGAGAAGGAACCTCAAATCCCTTCTTTTTGATTGCGTCCAAAACGATTTCATCCAGTCCCAGATCCTCAAAGGAAATCTGTCCCGAATCCTCGTCGCCATCCATCCCTTCATTTTCCGATTGATTTTCAACCGCACCAATGCTGTCCGTGTAATCGGCATCCAAATCCAATGCCGCCACTTTGTCCTCAGCACGCTCTTGAGAAAAATTTTCTTCCATTATGTCCCCTGCGCCAACGCGCCTACATGAAGAATTAACCGCATAATGGAATATTGTTTCATAAATGATTTTCTATTACCCGACCCAAGGAAGCCTGAGCCTCCCGACCTCAATGCGATTCAGTCTGTCATGTTTTCTTTTCTGGTGCCGATTTACTTGAACCTTGCGTTACAAAACGGCACACTTTTCCATCACCTGCAAATTCTTCAAGGATTTTACAAATGATTTCATGTGCCTTAGTCTATTATGTTTGCGAAATAAAATCAATAGGGAAAATGCAAATATTGGAGATTTTTAAAATTTTACGGTGTCATGCGGGTCTCTATTGAGAATTTATCCAAAATCGGAAAAAATTCTCAATAGCATTGCGAATTTTGATTATCCCGCGATGGTGGTTCCCACGTAATCCGCTCCGTCAAGGATCGCACGGATGTTCGGGATGTTTTTTCCGCCGGCACAGATTACAGAGAGTTTGAGCTCGGAGGCCTTTTTGCTCGCAATGGGATCGAAGGGGCAGTTTTTTCCCGGCACCCACTCGTCACCGACCATCTTGCGGAAATCAGCCCAGGAGATTTTGTCCAGCGGCTTCGCGTCGGGATTCTTTTTGGGATCGTCGGTGTAGACTTTCGCGATGTTGGAGAGGTTCACCACGGTGTCGGCCTTGTATTTTTCGGCAAGCAGCACGGCATCGTTGTCGGTGGAGAATCCGGGCTTCCATCCTGCGGCAACCATCACGCGTCCCTCAAAGACATCGGGAGCCTTGGTTGGGTCAGTCACTACGTCGGAAGGACAGAGGGGACCGAAGCAGGTCTTGAGAATCTGCGCGTTGATTCTGGTGGCCATGATTCCAATCCAGTCACAGGCATAGTTCGCGGCATTCTCGTCGGCGAAGGAACAAGCCTTTTTCTGATCGCCCTCAAAAGACGCTGCGACTTCCCTGTACGCATTCTGATAGACCCTCGCTGGAGCACCGCCACCGGCCACAAGCACGAGCCTTGTCTCAGGATTCTTCAAGAGATAGTCGGAGGTCATTTTCGTAAAGTCGCTGAGAAAAGCAACGTCGGGTTTATCCGGGGCAATTATGGAGCCGCCCACGCTAAGCACTTTGGTAATCATAGTTCAGTTTCTCCTTGTAATCAATGTAACCAATTATAGAAGATTTTTCCCCATGATTCAAGCCTAAAATCCTCCGGGGACACAGACCATTATACCACACTCTTCTTTTTTACGGCAGACACTATCATCCCATAAATCACTCGGAGTATGCAGCATATCATCAACAGAGATACAGCGGAACACAGGATAATCGCACCCACAGAAAGCAATGACACTCTCAGAGCATCGTATTCCGCGCCATCATGACTGTAGACACGGAAAGTCTTTTTGCTGCCTACCTTGCGCAGACAGATGAAAGGCTTCTTTGTAACCAGCTCATGCTTTTCCCCGTCTATATAATACTCCCATTCAAGACGATACATCCGTTCTTTTTCGGTTCTTTTAAAACGCGGACTATCCTTGTTAAAAGCGTTTCCACCCGACTTCTTCCATTCCTTGCTGTCAAAACGCTCCCTCTCCTGCACATATTTTGTCTTGTTTACAAGAGTGGCCTCCACCGTCTGCTTGTAGTCAGCCTTAAAATATGAGTTATAATAAGCGATGCACGCCCAGTCAATAAATGCAGCGATTGCCAGAACTATGACAAATATTACTATTGTTGCAATGGAATTAGCCAGTCCATCGGTTCCAAGATCTTTCCAGATAGATTTCCATGTTACATTTTCCGTTTTGACCGTATTCGGTTTTCGCTCGCCCATAAAAAAATACCTCTCGTATACATATTATTATACCATATTCTAAGGAGGATCTGCCACTAATAAATCCCAACGACGACAGGGTCGTTCCAGAGGGAGCTATAGTTTGACTTCGCGTTGCTCACTTCTTCCCAAATTGATTGCAATGCGTAGGTTCTTGGTCTGAACACTGTGCGGCTGTTAATCAGGGACTGCTTGAGTCCGTTCCACTTGCGGCTGAACGCGATGTGCTGGCTGTCCATGTTTCCGAAATAATACTCCTCGGTATTCTCAATCTCGGAGAACGCCTTGTAGTTCAAACCGGCTGCCAGGGCAACGTCTACCGGGAACCATCCGTAACGCTCGAAATAGATTTCGCACCACCAGTGGTTTCTCGTCGTGGAATTGTTCTCAATCAGGACTCCGCTGACAGGAATCGCAGGAATTCCGATCGCACGGCACAGGGCTGTGAAAATCATTGCGAAGTCATAGGCATCTCCGGATCCGCGCTCCAAAAGATCAAGCACGGAAACATCTCCGCTGCGCACCGTATTCAGAATCTTGAAATTGCTTATCATATAGTTGTAAATCAACTTGGCCTGGGCATACGGATTAGTCGTTTTCCCCACAATCTTTAAGGCAAGCTCTATTATGTCGGGATCAGAGGACGGAACGCATGTGTCCGAAGTTGTGTAAGCGGAATACAGCAGACGGCTCCTGTCAGAAAAGCGCGAAACCTTGTCCTCGTTCACTCCGTTGCTCACGGAAAGCGTGGTGATTATGAAAGTCTGATTGAAGCGCAGACGGTTGGTGTTGTCGGCTGTCAGCTGCACCTGATGAATCACATTGCTTGAGTCATCCTGAATCAGGGGAATGGGGTTCACCTCGCTAAGGACTGCTGAAGGCTGTGACGCTGATACGGCGGGGCGTGGAACATAAAGGGTCACGCGCGCATCGTCGGTGGTTCGGTTCTGGATGTCGGCGCTGATTTGTATGACGTAAGTCCTGCGCGTGGAAAATGATTTTTGTCCGACCGGAAAATTCACCGCCAGATTCAGCCTGTAGGAATTTCCCTTGTCCGTGGAGACATAGACAGGTCCGCTCGCAGCACCGTCCGGCACACGCACGTGAATCTCATTGTCGCTCCAGTACTCAAAGTCGTAGTCAGCCTCGCTCGCACAGATGAAGTCGGCATTGTAACCGGAGTCGTCAACCGAGGATGGGGCGGATGAGGATTCCCTGTTGGCCGCAAAATAGACCGTGGAATTTCCCCTTACCGCGCCGAAGTTGGATCCGACTATGGTAACGACATCACCCACACGTGCCGAAAGAGGCGAGATTGAGTCCATGACCGGTACGGTCGTCCTGAAATCGGTACGGACCGCCACCGGAATCGTAGACTCATTCGCGAAAAACACAGGCTCGGAACGTCCCTCGGAAGTCTGCACGATAACAAGCCCGTCCTGCACGTTGACAGGGACAGTCAGCTCAACCTCGGTGTCCGACCATTTTTTGTATCCGCTCGCAGTCACCCTGGAGCCGGCTATCTCAACGAAGGAGCTTTCCTTTGTCCTTCCGAAATTCTTTCCGCTTATAACGACAGTGTCCCCCGGTGAACCTATCGG
Source organism: Treponema sp. (assembly GCA_016288205.1). Taxonomy (GTDB): domain Bacteria; phylum Spirochaetota; class Spirochaetia; order Treponematales; family Treponemataceae; genus Treponema_D. The sequence continues at coordinate 97,247 of JAEEYO010000054.1, forward strand.
GGGATCAATAGAAGAGATTTCAGGTTTTCCAATCTTAGTCCGCCCCGAAAGCGACGTGACAAGGGCAATCACCCCGATCACCGTCAGCAGAAGCAGGATCCGGACGAGCGGCGAACTCTTCAGAAGAGTTTTGAATGTGCTTAGGACTTTCACTTTCCGCTTCCCTGCGCCTTAAAATGGAAACTGCCCAGGGAGAATTCCACGGAGAATGTGCTGTTCTCACCGGATGAAGTCACCGGAATATTCTGCGTCGGAACCTGAGTGAACACGTCATAGCTTGCGAGCGAAGAAACCGTCCTGTCCGCAAGGGTCGGAGAAGATGCCTGTCTTCCAATCTGGGAGCCGTAAGACACCGTGCTGAGTCCCGCGGGGAATGCGCTGAGAGACGGGGACACGCCCACATCCACATCCATCACGGCATTCTCGTCCGCAAAAAGATTTACAAGAGTCGCAGCCGACACCTCTCCGTCCAAAGGAATGGCGGCATCGGCAGGAGAATAGAGAACCGTCCTTGCCACAGGCTGGAAAGACGCTGACTGAGCCATCACGTCCCCTGAGCTTCCAGCAGATTTCGTAGCCTTTGACGGAAGAATAACCAGAGCAAGGGCAGCCGCGGCACCGATCGCCACATAGGACAGCGGCCTCAAGTTCAGGACGAAGGTCTTCTTTTTCTGAACGTTGCTGCTGTAAGACATCTTGGCCTGCAATCTGGCGAAACTGTCGTCCAAATCCTTCTTGGAAAAATCCAGGGATTTGCTGTCAGTCTCAAACGCGGCCCTCATGGATTTCAGCGACTCGAGTTCCCGGCGGCATTTCTCGCATGACGCAATGTGATTCTCGTAATCCGCAATATAAGTCTGGGGTAACTCGTTATCAATATAGAGCGAATGAATGTCTTTCTCAGGGCATGTATACATCGTCTTCTCCTATTAATTTTGTCAGCTGCTCACGGGCGCGGAACACACGGACCTTCACGTTTCCTTCCGTAATTCCCAGCGTCTCACCGATTTCTTTATAATTCAGGCCGCCATACTCCCTGAGCACAAGCACCTCCTTCATTTTCGGAGGAAGCATGTCCAGGGCCGCCTTTACTTTTTCAACAGTCTCGTTCTTCAGCAAAACGGACTCTCCGCCTTCAATCTGCTGCCTTGACTCATACAGCGCCTTGTGATAGGCATTCGCCTCCCGGATTTTGCGCTTGGCATAATTCAGGGACGCATTCTTAACCACACGTATAAGCCAGAATTTCGCGTCATCCATGGACGGAAAGGTCAGCTTCTTCTCGTTGGCCTTGATAAACGAGTCATGCACTAAATCTTCGGCAGCTTCCTCGTCGTTCACTACACGGTAGGAAACCTTGAACAAAAGCTGCATGGTGGCATCATACAATTTTCTGAAGTCCTGGGGATCATCGCAATGAATTTCTCCAGTCCCTTTATTATCAGTAAACACAGCACTTCCTCTTTGGTTACAGCGATATGATAAAAATCATTACATGATTTTTATCATATCAACGAGTTTCAAAATCTGAATTTCAGATTTTGAGACATCGGCGATACAATCCAAAACTACTTTCTTTCCCAGACGGGACCGTTCGGGGTGTCCGTCACGACAATTCCGCGGGCCGTAAGCTCATCCCTTATTTTATCAGCCTTCGCAAAGTCACGGCTCTTCTTTGCCTCGGTCCTTGCGGCGACAAGAGCATCAATCTCCTGAGCCTCGGGGTCTCCCTCGTGAGAAGAAAGGGCGGCCGATTTTTCCTCGCTCATTCCGGCAAGAACATCCACCGCGCTTTCAAGAAGGTTCAGTCCAAGGACATAGTCCATTCTTCCGACGAGCGAAAGGGCTTCCTTCGGATCAAGGGAAGAATCCTTCACGGACTTCTGCAAAAGGCTCAGTGCCTTCGGAGTCGCAAGGTCAGCTTCCATCGCCGATTTAAAATCTTCCATATAATTGCGAGCCTTGTCACTCAGCCCCGCAAAATCAGAGGCACGCTCACCGGACTCAGCCACGGCGTTCTTAAGGGCATCCTTTCCCCCCGCGTTCTGTGCGAGCTTCGCGATTCTCTGCAAAAGTGCCGCGCGTGAGTTTTTAGCTCCGTCCATCGCATCATAGCTGAAATAGACCTGCTTGCGGTAGTGGCTTCCCAAAAGGAAGAGCCGGTAGTCCAGCGGATTGTATCCCGCGTCAATCAGGGTCTGGAGACGGAGGAAGTTTCCGGTGGACTTTGACATCTTGTTTCCGCCCTCGATTACAAGGAACTCGTTGTGGAGCCAGTAATTGACCCAAGGCCCCTTGGCACGCTCAGCCTCGTCAAAACTTCCTTCGCTCTGGGCAATCTCATTGGTATGATGGACAGGCACGTGGTCAATTCCGCCTGTGTGGATGTCAAAATGCTTTCCGAGATACTTCATGCTCATTGCCGAGCACTCGATGTGCCATCCCGGATATCCGCGTCCCCAGGGACTGTCCCAAGTCATGGCCTGATCCTCAAACTTTGACTTAGTAAACCAGAGGACAAAGTCACCCGGGTTGCGCTTATTCTCGTCAACCACGACGACCTTCCTTCGTCCGGCCCCCGCCTTAAGCTCATCCATGTTAAGGTTGGCAAGCTTCGCATAATCCGGGTAAGTGGTGATATCGTAGTAAAGGTTTCCGCCCGCCATGTAAGTATGTCCGTTCGCCTCAATCTTCTTGATGAGCTCAATCATCTCGGGAATATGCTCCGTCGCCTTGCAAATGACATCCGGGTGGCGGATATTGAGAGCGTCGATGTCACTCATAAACGCGTCGGTATAGAATTTCGCGACTTCCAGAACACTCTGATGGCGCTCCTCGGCAGATTTCTTCATCTTGTCCTCGCCGTCATCACCGTCGCCCGTAAGATGTCCCACGTCCGTAATGTTCATGACATGCTTTATCTTGTAGCCCAAAAAGGTCAGCGTGCGGTCAAGGGTGTCCAAAAAAATGTAGGCACGCAGATTTCCTATGTGCGCGTAATTGTAGACCGTCGGACCGCATCCGTAAAAGCCCACGAAACCAGGTGTAATCGGCACGAAATCCTGCATCTCACGTCCCATCGTATTGTATAAGCGCAATCCCATATATCCTCCAAAGAAGAAAACCCGCGTTTTTTTATGTCCTGCGGCGATTTCCCCATTTACCACTCGCTTTTTTTTCAAAAGTGTGCAATAATATCTATTATGGTTTCTAGCATACGTGAAATAGGCGAAAATATCAAGAACTCACCGCTTTTTATTGGCGACATTAATTACGATGTGCCCATGTCCGAGCACACCACAATGAAGGTCGGAGGATCCGCGCCCATTTTCATAGAGCCGGAAAATGAAATCTCCCTCGCACAGGCTGTCTCCACGCTGAAATCGCAGGGCATACAGGTTTTTGTCCTTGGCGGAGGAAGCAACACGGTCGTGAGGGACGGTGAGATGCAGAGGGCCGTAATCTCCATGTCGCGCCTGAACGCAATCAGCATAGAGTCAAAGAACGCGGCACCATTCGAGATTGAGGACTTTCCCGAGGTAAAGGAGGCGGCTGAAATCACACTGACGGCCGGAGCGGGGGTCACGATCGAGGCTCTGAACGCCTGGTGCGTGAAATACGGCATCCTCGGATTCGAGACTTTCGCGGGACTTCCGGGCACGGTGGGAGGAGCAACTTTCATGAACGCGAGGTGCTACGGAACCGACTTTTCCACGAACATCACGGAGATAAAATACCTTGACCTTGACAGGATTCCCGCAAGCCTTGAGAAATACAGCGAGTACGACCTGAAATACAGCCTTGACGACCGCAGCTTCATCTCCGTCTATACAAAGGACGAGTCCAACAGCGGGACGGACTGGGGATACAAGCAGTCTCCCATGCAGAAAAAGAACGCCGTGATTCTCAGTGTGAAATTCGCGCTCAGGGGAATCGACCTCTACGTTACGGCCGGACAAAGCGCAAGTCCCAGAATCAGCGACTATATATGGAAGAAAAACGCCGAAAAGATTGCTGACAGGACCGAGAAAGGCCAGTTCAAGGCACCGAGCGCGGGAAGCGTCTTCAAGAACAACAGGGACTACGGAAAACCGAGCGGCGCGATAATCGACGAGCTGGGCATGAAAGGGACGAAGATCGGCGGGGCACAGGTAGCTCCCTGGCACGGAAATTTCATAATCAACATGGGAAACGCCACGGCGGACGACGTTGAGAAGCTCGTGAACTTCGTAATGGAGAAAGTCTCGGAGAACACAGGGTACAATCTGGAGCCGGAGATAATTTTTGTTTAAATGCAAGATTATTTTCTATGATTTTGGAGATTTTTTTCCGATAATTGAAGAGTGGATTCCCGATTCCTATTGAGTTTTTGGAGTCCGCTTGCTATAATTTGTACAATGAGATGTTTCAATCCGCCTAAAAACGGCTTGAGGCTCGATAGAGGGATAGATAATGCTGCAGTTAGCGTTTGTAAATTTTAAGCCGAACTCATACATCTTGGTGGAAGGCACACCGGGAATCGATCGATTTTTCATCATCCAGAGCGGAAAAGTGAGCTGTTACCATGAGACCCCCATTCCCGGAAGCGTACCTACAACCTACGGTCCCGGAGATTTCGTCGGGGTTATTCCCTGCATGTCGGGTCACAGCCAGACCGAGAACGTTATGGCCGTTACACCCGTTGTGGCAATCATGGTGCGCAAGGACCAGTATCCTGAGCTGATTGTAAGGAACAGACCGGTCGCCATGAAGATTGTACGCGCGTTCACCAGGGAAATGCGCATGCTCAACGACAACCTCACAAAGCTCACGCTTAAAAAGACAGCGGCGGAGTCCCCAGAGATGATTTTCAGCGTGGCACAGTACTACGAGCAGGGAGGATTCTCCAACATCGCGGTTTACGCATACTATCAGTACATAAAGGCCTGTCCCCAGGGCGAGAACATAGAGATAGCAAAGAAAAAATTCGTGCAGCTTAAGGGAAGAACCCATGCGGTATACTTTGAGCCGAACAACGACATGATCCGTGACTATCCCGCGGACACGATGATTTTCTCAGACTACCAGAAGGGCGGTGACATGTTCATCATTCAGGAAGGCTCCGTGAAAATCTCAAAGGTCGTCGGCGGAGAAGAGGTCACTTTCGCTGTGCTTAAAAAAGGCGACATGTTCGGAGAGATGGCCCTTCTTGAGGACAAACCGAGATCAGCGTCGGCCATCGCACACGGTCCATGCCGTCTCATGGTGGTAAACCAGGAGAACTTCGACCAGATGGTAGCGACCCAGCCCCAGCTGATTGCACGACTCACAACCATGCTCGCGGACCGACTCTGGTCCATGTACCGTCAGCTCGCCAACACAGCCCTGCAGCAGCCGCGTGAGAAGATGATCGACATGCTCGCCCTCCAGATTGAGAAGCAAAAAATCGTACAGGGCAAGGGAATCCCCTATCAGACGGACTATGTCCCGGTGGACCTCGTGCGCATGTGCGGAATCTCCCAGCATGATCAGGCGCAGGCAATCTCCGAGCTTTACAACGACCCGAACATCAAGCTGGTGGGCGGAAAGATTTCCATCCCAGACGTGCAGGAGCTGATCAAGCAGGCCAACTTCTACCGCAAGCAGAACAACAAGAACAAGAACAAATAGTTTTGCGGACACCTCATGGAGGCAGAATATGAAAAAAATATGTCTATTGATTATATGCATGATGCTGCCTTTGATTTCCCTCGCAGCCCAGAGCTCACTTCCGAACGGATATGCGGGAATCAAACTGGGAATGTCGATTGATGCCGTAAAAGAGGCGCTGCAGAAGGACGGACAGTTCGGCTACCGTGGTGAAAGGGACGTTTCGTTGCTCCCCGGAGAGAACCGCGAGCTGATTGAGACGGACACATCACGCACGGCTCCCTACTCATTTTTGGACCGCTGCTATTTCCAGTTCAACGACGGAAAGCTCTACATCATCACAATCAACATCAAGACGGAGAAAATGGACCACTATTCCGTGTTCAGCAAGCTCTGTGAAAAATACGGACTCCCCACGTCGCTGAATCCCTCAAAGTCAGAGTGGGTCAACGGCTCCGTTATTATGACCCTTGAGCGTCCCCTCACAATCAAGTACACGGACAAGCAGGTTTTCGACAAGCTGCAGGAAAAATCCCTTGCCGACAAGGCCGTAATCGAAAAATCCCAGGATCACTTTCTGGAAGGACTCTGATCAATGCGCCCCAGACTTTCATTCTCCATTCTCCTCGCTCTTCTGCTGATTTCGGCATCCCTCGCATCATGCAAGGACAAGAATCAGCGTAAGTTCAATCTTCCGGTTCAGGAACTCGTAATCACAACCAAAAGCGGGGACGTGAGCGTAAAGGCAGAGCTCGCCGTAAAAGCCGAGGAACGCAACTACGGATTCATGAACCGCACGGACATTCCCGACGGAACAGGCATGCTCTTTGTCTTTGAGAAGGACCGTATGCTCACATTCTGGATGAAGAACACGCCCCACCCTCTTTCCATCGCCTACATTGACTCTTCCGGCATCATCGCGGACATACTCGACATGACACCTTTCAGCGAGGCATCGGTTCCAAGCAGCCGCCACGTCCGCTACGCACTTGAGGTACCACAGGGATGGTTCAAGGCAAATGGAATCTCCACGGGCGACACTGTACAATGGAAGGGAAATGACTCCGCGAAACACGAGCTCAGGACCCTGCCGGTCAGAGGGGAAGTGGAAAGTTGAGAGTGGAAAGCTGGAGAATTCATTCATAAAACCAGAGAATTTCAGCACGATACTTAAAATTTATCCATTTGGGTAGTTGCTTTTTCGGAATCTTGCATTATAATAGAGATAATAGACAAATTGGGCAGTCTCAAGATTTTTTTTGGGGCTATAGTTATATAAAAACCGGAGAAGATATCTATGAAAATTCGTCGTCAACTCATGTTCAGCCAGGCAGCACTCACGCTGTTCGCCATTTTAGTATTGATAATCCCCATCTTCATCTCACAGAAAGCATCCCTTAAAAAACAGATATCCACGGTCTCCGAGCTTGAGGTCGAGAATGTGAACGGGCAGCTGGCGAACTTCCTTGAGAAACCCCAGCGCACCATCGATGTCGTAGTCTCATACATGGAGAACCTTGACGAGTACAACAGGGAGCCGGTGGAGGACTTCCTGATCGCACAGGCAGCGGGCATCCCCGAATACTCCATGATTTATGTCTCAAGCGCGACCCCGACCTGCAAGGGAGGATTCACCTACACGAACATCCACTGGATCGCACCCTCCGATTTTGACGAGTCAAGCCGCTCATGGTACATCAACGCGAAAAACAACATGGGAACCACGGTGTTCTCCAACCCCTATGTGGACGAGCAGTCAAAGGGCATAGTCGTAACTCTCTCAAGGACCTTCAAGAACAAGCGCGGTGAATTCGCGGGTCTCGTCGGTGTTGACCTGATTCTGGACGAGGTTGTGGACCTTGTGAACGGAGTGCAGCTGACCAAAAGCGGACAGGCCTTCATGATTGACTCAAACGGCATTTATGTGACGAACCCGGACACGGAGAAAGTGGCGAACGGAAATTTCTACAGCGAGCACGGATTCTCTGAGCTTTCCTCACAGATTCCACCCGACGCGCCTTACCTGAACCTGGACGACTCAAAGCAGTATTTCGCCGCAAGAAAAATGCCCACTCTCTGCGGATGGACCCTCGTGACATACGGCCCCCTGAACGAGCTTTACGCTGAGATCAACCACAACCTGACCATGCTCGTGCTTCTCTCGCTCGGAGTGCTTGTCGTCACCATAGGATGCTCTTTCTTCGTCGCAATCAGAATCTCGCATCCATTAAAACTCATCGCAAAGGCCATGACTGAAATCTCCGGTGGAAACGCTGATTTGTCCAACCGCCTTGACTACGACCTGAACGACGAGATAGGAGAAATCTCAAGAGGATTCAACCGCTTCACGGAAAAGCTCAGGGACATCATGGTGGAGCTCAAAAATTCCAAGGACGCGCTTACCGTCGCGGGAGAGGACCTTGGGGCAAGCACCGAGGACACGTCGGACGCCATCAGACAGATTCTGGACAACATCTCAAGCGTCACCTCTCAGATTGTCAATCAGGGCAACGGAGTCGAGGAGACAGCCGGGGCCGTAAACGAGATCGCGGCAAACATACGCTCCCTTGAGAAGATGATTGAGGGACAGGCAGCAGGAGTAACGGAGGCAAGCGCGGCCGTTGAGCAGATGATCGGAAACATCACGTCGGTGACAACGAGCGTGGAAAAAATGGCGAAGTCCTTCGAAATCCTGCAAAGCGACGCACTGACCGGAGCCGAAAAGCAGCAGGCAGTAAATGACAGGATCAGCCAGATTGAGACCCAGTCCCAGCTCCTTCAGGAAGCGAACGCCGCCATTTCCGCAATCGCAGAGCAGACGAACCTCCTTGCCATGAACGCCGCAATCGAGGCAGCACACGCGGGAGAGGCCGGAAAGGGATTCTCCGTCGTCGCAGATGAAATCCGAAAGCTCAGTGAGACATCAAGCGAGCAGTCCAAGACCATCGGAAACCAGCTCATCAACATACAGGAGTCCATCGAGGCGGTGGTGTCAGCATCCCTTGAGTCAAGCGACGCATTCAACTCCGTCTCTTCAAAAATCAAGGAGACCGACCAGCTCGTGCGCCAGATTAAATCCGCAATGGAGGAGCAGAAGACAGGCTCAAAGCAGATAATCACATCGCTCCACGACATGAACGACACCACAAGCGAGGTAAGAAGCTCGTCCGGCGAGATGCGAAACGGAAACCAGATGATTCTCCAGGCAGTGCATCAGCTTCAGGAATCCTCAGTGACCATGAACCGGAGCATGGACGACATGGCAGACGGAGCACAGAAAATCAACGAGACCGGAAAGGCCCTTGTCACAATCTCCTCAAAGCTCAAGGAAGCCATAGACGGAATCGGCGAGCAGATAAACCAGTTCCAGGTTTAGTTAAGTGGAGAGTGGAAAGCTCTGGGACTCACTTTCATGCGTAATTTGAAGGCGGGGACGGGATTTTTCCTGTCCCTGTTTTTTTTGCAGAATCCTTTGAAAAATGACAAAAAATACCGAAGAAATCCTCTTAAAAATGACAAAATTTCATGCTAAAATCCTTTGAAAAATGACAACATTGTTGTATACTATGGTCAGGAGTCTTTTATGCTTAAAAGAGATATTTTTCAGGAACTGATTGAATGGAAAAATCGAAAACACCATCCTCTTGTGATACGCGGATTAAGGCAGATCGGCAAAACCTTTATCACGAAGGAATTCGGCAGACAGTTTTATGACAGCGTAATCTACCTTGATTTAAGGCTCAACACCTCCGTCCACCGGGCATTCGCGGGAGATTTTGATGTGAACGCGATGATTCTTTCCATAAGCTCCATTGAAACCACGGCCAGATTCATTCCCGGAAAAACTCTCCTCATACTTGATGAAATACAGGATTGCCCGAACGCACGGAGCTCGCTGAAATACTGGGACATAGACGGACGCTTTGACGTAATCTGCACGGGAAGCTTTCTTGGGGTCAAGGGGTTCAGGAATCCGTATATCCGGGGCGTGTCCGTCGGTTACGAGGAGCAGATGACGATGTACCCTTTGACTTTCAGGGAATTCCTTCTGAACACAGGAATGGACGAGAAAGTTCTTGAGTATGTGAAAAAATCCATCGGGCAAAAGACCGTGGTGGAGCAGACAATCCACCAAAGCATGCGATCATTGTATTTGCAATATCTGATCGTGGGGGGTATGCCGGAGGCAATGAACGTCTTTTTCGCGACACATGACCTTAACGGAGTCCGAGAGATTCAAAGACAAATCCTAAGCTCAATAAAAGATGATTTCGGACGCTACAAGGATTCAAACGGAAATGATAAAATAAACGAGGTGCTTAAGCTCAGGGCCGAGGCATGTCTGAATTCCCTGCCTGCACAGCTTTCCAAAGAGTACAAGAAATTCCAGTACAGCCTTGTTGACGCGAAAGGTCATTCACCTGAAAAAGCAGACGGACTTCAATATCTGGAGGATGTGGGGCTTGTGGTGCGAGCCTACAACACGAGGTCTCTTTCCTACCCGCTGGACGCAGAAAAAATCCCTGGTGAGTTCAAGGTGTTTTTCATAGACACGGGTCTTTTGGTTTCACAGCTCGGAGATGATGTGCCCTCAAAAATACTCACCGGAGATTTGGGAGCGTACAAGGGTGCCGTCGCAGAAAATATGGTCGCCTCCGCATTTGCAAAAGACGGAAGGTCTTTGTTTTATTTCCACGCACCGAGCGGATCACCAGAATTGGATTTTCTTTTTGAAAGGGACGGTGAGACCGTGATAATAGAATGCAAGGCTTCAAACAACCGTGCCACCAGCATGAAATTCGTGCTCGCGAATCAAAAAAAATACGGAGAGCATCCCGCCGTAAAATTCGCCGACTCAAACATAGGAACCACAAACGGCTTTACGACATTACCTCTGTATGCCCTGGGATTCATGAAGCAGGAGCCGAAGAAAAACATAGTAAACGCAGTTGATGTCAAGAGTCTAAAAGTACCGGAGTAAGGACGGCCAATGCCACAGTCACTCGCTTCTCGCCCCGTACAAATCTCTGTACAAGTCATCCGTATACTCAGTCTCATGCTTACCGTCCGAACTGAGATTCAAAAAATGGCTTTCCTTTCCGTCAAAGACAATCTGCTTTTGCACCCAGGAAGGTTTCCCTGTTTCCACAAAAACATTTGATATATCCTCATAGCAGAAAGTTCTAATCACAAAACTGGCATTCCCATCTTCCATCACATTTCCAGCACATTCAAACCTGCTTTTCTTATCTTCCAAGGAATACGAGTAGAGATGCTCGGGAGAAGCGTTCATCCGGCAGCAAATATTCTCGTCGTTCTCAATCGAAAGTGAATAATCGTCACCGTCCTCGCTGTAGCCCACTTGGATCAGGCTGTTTCCGTTCATGATTTTCATGCCCAAAACCTTTTTTCCATCAGGCGCAAGCACATACTCAATCTTGCAGTCCTTGCCCAAAGTCGCGGTCTGAATCCTGTTTTTTTTGAAACCCACGAAAATCACGCAGGATAAAATCAGGAGCACAAGTATTTTTTTCATTTTTCCCTCCATCAGAAAATATTATAACAATTCTCATGGAAACTCAATATCCATTTTCCGTGAAATCTCCCTCTTGAAATCAGAGGCGAAATGCCTTATAATGGAAAAAATCGAATAGTTGTGAGAGAATAAAACAGGGGGTTTCCATGTTGACAGGCAGGCACTTAATAGAGCCAGGGGATTTGACCACCGCAGAAATCGAAGAGATTTGCGCTTTGGCCGAAAAAATGATTGTTAATCCAGTTTCTTATCAGGATGTGTGTCGTGGGAAAATTCTTGCGACACTTTTTTTTGAGCCAAGCACCAGAACCAGGCTTTCTTTCGAGGCTGCCATGCTCCATTTAGGGGGTACGGTCGAAGGATTCGCGGACGCAAGCTACACATCATCGACCAAGGGTGAGACGCTCGCCGACACAATCCGTGTGGTAAGCTCCTATGTGGACGTAATCGCCATGAGGACCCCGAAGGAAGGAGCCGCCCTTCTCGCATCAAAGTTCAGCGCATGTCCCGTAATCAACGCAGGTGACGGAGGACACTATCATCCCACCCAGACGCTGACCGACCTTCTGACCATACGCGCCCTGCAGGGAGGATTCGAGGGACACACAATAGGATTCTGCGGAGACTTAAAGTTCGGACGCACCGTTCACTCCCTTGCCAAGGCGATGAGCCGCTACCCGAGGAACAAGTTCGTCTTCATCAGCCCGCCCGAGTTGCAGCTCCCGGAATATTACGTGAAGACAGTCCTCCAGCCCACCGGTGTGGAATACATCTGCGCCGAAAGACTTGAGCAGGTGATCGGGGACCTTGACATACTCTACATGACCCGCGTACAAAAGGAAAGGTTCTTCAACGAGCAGGACTACATCCGCCTGAAGGACAGCTACATTCTTGACACCGAAAAAATGAAAAGGGCACGCAAGGACATGATTGTCCTCCATCCGCTCCCACGCGTGAACGAGATTGCACCCGAAGTGGACGATGACCCCAGGGCCGCATATTTCAAGCAGGTAAAATACGGAATGTATGCGCGCATGGCTCTTATGAGCAAGCTGACCGGATGCCTTTGATTGTAGTAGTGACGGAGGAAAAAGATGATTAACATAGCGGAAATAAAAAACGGACTCGTGATTGACCACATCCACGCGGGAACTGGCTGGAAAGTTTTCAGATGGCTCGGACTCGACAAGGCGAAATTCACCTGCGCCCTGATTGTAAATGCCGTCTCGCAAAAGACCGGGACAAAGGACATAATCAAGATAGACAACATCATCAACATTGACTACAGCGTGCTCGGATTCATCGACTCGAACATCACCGTGAACGTAATCCAGGACTCCAAGATTGTCAGAAAAATCAAGATGGAGCTGCCCGAGAAAGTTGAGAACGTCATGCAGTGCAAGAACCCGAGGTGCATCACAATCACCGAGCATTACGTCCCTCAGGAATTCCGTCTCGTGGACAGGGAGAAAAAACAATACCGCTGCGTATACTGCGACGCCATGTACAAAGCCGGGAGCCTTGGAGAAGGAGAAGACTGATGAAGGATCTGCTCTTGATTTACAACGCCCGCCTGGTGGACAAAAACAAGGAAATAAAGAAAGGCGCCATTCTGATTGAGGGAGAAAAAATCTCAGGATTCCCCACTGCATCCGCGGTAAAGGAAATGCTTGCCGATGAGAATGTCTCCAAGTTCGACGCGAGGGGATGCACGGTGCTTCCTTCCTTCGTCGACATGCACGTTCACATGAGGGACCCGGGACAGACCCAAAAGGAAGATATCCGCACGGGTTGCATGGCCGCCGCCGCCGGTGGATTCGGAACCGTCGTCCTTATGCCGAACACAGTCCCCGTAATCAGCTCCGAGGAAATGGCTGAGTTCAATGACAAAAGGGGAGATGAGCTCGGCTACTGTCAGGTGATTCAGTCCGTGAGCATAACGGAAAACTTCGGGGGAAAATCCACGGAGCATCTGAAAAACCTGAGCCGGAAGATTGTCCCCCTGATTACCGAGGACGGGCACGAGGTAGCGTCATCCGCCGTAATGCTTGAGGGCATGAAGATTGCGGCAAAGAAAAACATCATCGTAAGCTGCCACTGCGAGGACCCGGACCTGGCTTCGGAGGCAAGACCCCTGCGCAAAAAAGCCCTGGACCTCCTGAACAAAAAGAATCCCACGGCACAGGACAAAAAAGAGGCCGCCGCATATTTGAAGGAAGCGCACGAATTGCTCTCGGTCGCCGAGGATACCGCCACATTCAGGAACATCCGCCTTGCCGAGCATGCAGGAGTCCACCTTCATCTCTGCCACGTGAGCACGGCCGAATGCATTGACGCACTCAGGGAAGCAAAAAAACGCGGCATAAACGTAACGGCGGAAATCACACCGCACCACATCGCCCTGAACTCGGAGAAAGCGGACACCAAATTCCAGATTGTGAACCCGCCCCTGCGCCCCGAAAGCGACAGACAGGCCGTAATCAAGGCTCTCATGGACGGAACAGCCGACGTAATCGCCACTGACCACGCCCCGCACACAGCCGAGGACAAGGCATCCGGAGCCCCCGGATTCAGCGGACTTGAGACAGCCTTCGCCGCATGTTACACCACTCTCTGCCTTGAGAACGGAATGAACCTGAAGGCTCTTTCCGACAAGATGAGCGCGAGACCTGCGGAAATCCTTGGCTTGAGTGACCGAGGACTTCTTGACGAGGGACTTCTTGCAAACCTCACCATAGTTGACACAGAAAAAGTGTGGACCGTACGCGGCGAGGAATTCGCAAGCAAGGGAAAATATACCCCGCTCGAAGGCAAAAAGCTGACGGGAGAAATCCAGGCTACCTTCTACAGGGGCAAAATCGTGTTCCAGGCTTAGAGTCCTGCAAGATCCAGGGCCCGCTCCATCTGCAGGTCATTGCTTGCGGATGGATTCAAAATCAGATTTCCTGAGCCGGGGACAATTCCAGTGCCCTCGGGAGTGGAGCCGTCCGGGGATGTGACTCTCTGGACCGAGACCGAATACCTCCATCCGTTCGCAAGGCAGCGCTCAAGCGAAAGTGAAAAGACTCCGCATGTGTGGTTGCCGACCTGGGTTACGTGTGGCTGCGAGCACATGGCCATCGTGAACTCCTCCCCCGCGCTCATCGTCTGTGCGTTCGTCAAAAGATAAATCGGATTTGTGTACTGCCAGCTTCCGTTCTTTTTTATCTCCAGATCAACTCCGCCGCCAAAATCATTTCTGCCCGATCCGTTCTTTGTCCTTGAGACAGCATAAGTCTTATTCTCCGCGCAGAATCTTCCAGAAATCCTTGAGACATTTCCCGTAAGACCTCCCCTGTTCCCACGCACGTCAAGAATCATGCACCGTGTGTCGCTCAAATCATCCAGAGCAAGGTCTATGTCCGAAGCCCAGTCCTGTCTCTGGTTTATTCCGGTCTGTCCGCTGGAGAAAGCCGCAATGTGAATGTAGCCCACGGTAGAGTCATCCTTGAGCCGTCCGTAGGTTATGACATCGTTGCCGCATTTTCTGGGTGAGTCCACGTACTGCGAGCAGACTTCCTCAAGGGAAAATTTATCCGGCGTAACATTGTCCTCTCCTGAGTTGAGGCTTCCGATCGGAGTCTTTACATAAACATGGGCGTCAGAAAGCGGATAAAGCAGGCTCTTGAGCACGTCCAGAAATTCATTGTCCGTCATGCCGTCGTGAATCTGTGGCCGGCACAAATCATACTGAGCGTCCCAGTCCACTCCACGCACCTCAAAAAGCGCGTAGGTCTGGTCGTAGTCATCCCACAGAGCGTCGAACATAGCCTCATAGGAAAGCTCGGCGTTCTGCCCGAAAAAGAAAGTGCAGGACTCAAGCGGAAAAAAACAAAGCACCAGAAAAATCACCACGAAAATATTTTTAAGTTTTCTCATATTCACCCTCCGAATTAGAAATTAAAAGAAATGAAAGTCCTCAGGTTGCCGTCCACATAATAAAGCGGCCGGTCCTTCGGCACTGCAATCCTGGCGTATTCAAAATCAAGGCCAAGGCCGGTGGAAAGCCAGTTCGTCGCCTTAAGCTTGTAATCGCAGCTCAGCAAAAGGGACTGGTAATTGTGGACGCTCAAAAAATTGCCCAGGGTCAGAATCTTGAGGAAATCCTCCTCGGCATATTTCATCAGCTCTGCGTCGCACCCGGCATACGGAGGTCTCACCCCATAACCGAGAAGGGGAAATCCACCGGAGACAAAGATTGAGTTGCGGTCGTTTATCTTGTAGCTCATCGCGCACGTGGGACCTATGCAAAGAATCCCGGTAATGGAAGGATAATGCTCGAACTGAAGGAATGCTTTGCACATGAAATTCCCGCCGACGGAAAAATCAAGGTTGCCATTTTTTATAATTGTATAATTCAAGTCATACTTCAGGCTGATTTTATGGAAGGAAAGCGGGCTGGACGAAGCCTCATAATAAGTCTCGCCGGAAACCGGATCGTAGTTTTTATATACCACGGCCGTCTCAGTCATCGCGGACGATGGCTTGGTGAAAAAATAATCCGCCGTAATCGTGTGCAGGAAATTTCCCGACTTGATTTTTGCCTCAAGACCATAGTGCGGTGAGACAATCGACTGCGTGATGTTCGAGAAAGTAGTTTCCTTATAAGCTCCGATCGTCCATCCCAGCGACAGATTAATTTCAAACGTCGTTTTCTTGGCGGATGAAGATATGTCCTCCGCGCCAAGGGATAAGGTTCCTGCCAGAATCAGCGCAAGGAATGTCAAAATGTTTTTTCGTTTCATAAGACCTCCAAAGTGAAATTGTCTGATTAAATGATAGGCTCTTTGGAGATGAAAAGATATTGGGGAAAGTACCAGTTTTTCGCGGTTTTGCAGAATTAGGGTAAACCCTTAGGGCACCCCTAGTTGTTTTTCAGGCGGGAAAAAAGCTCCAGACGGTTCTTGACCCCGATTTTCCGGTAGATGTTCGCGAGATGTGCCTCAATGGTTTTCTGGGTCACGAAAAAAGTCTCCGCAAGCTCCTTGTTGGATTTTCCGTCCAAAAGCGCGAGTATGATTTCCTGCTCCCGTTTGGTGATTGAAAAATCCCTGATGAAATCCGGCGAGAGGCTTCTTTCGGTTTTCGCGATCGGGGAGGAAAAATAGAAGCGGTAGAAAATATGATAAATCAGGATGGAGACGGAGATTATAAAGACAAAGGGAACCTCATGCAGGACAAAAGTGAGCACAAGATTTGCAAGCGAAAGAATTATGATGAGCCACTTTTCCTTTTTGAAAACGCCCGTGTTTATCCTCTTGAAAAATAAAATGCCGAGCAGAACTGAGACTGCGGTCGGAACCCAGATGCCCAGAATGTTCAGGACAAACGAGGGATGCTCCATCGCTTTTATAAAAATCAGCGACAGGGAAAAAACAAAGACTGCGGCGGAATACGCGAGGACAATCTTACGGATTCGCGACGCGGGGCTCACATGGATAAAATCCAGCGAGAAACTGACTATGCCGTAGGAAAAAATCAGCGAGAGAAGACCTCCGAAAACGCAGATAAAAATCCTGCTCGTAATTGCCCCGTGCACGGCCACATAAAAGGAGTTGCCGCTTATCAGAAAAAAGGCGGAGGTGATTAAAAAGACATGGAAGAAAAAAGGCTTTTTGAACCTCAAGAAAAAAAGAAGCGAAATCAAAGCCGCCGAAAAAGAAAAAAGGCAGGCAGCGAACAAAATAAGCTCGTCCAAAATTAGTCCTCCATGAAAACTCTAGCACAAAAACCGCCCTCAATGCAAGAACTTCCACCAGGACGTTACAGAAATCCAAAAAATGTGTTATATTATATAGTATGGATTTTACGAACATTTTCTTCCTATTATATTTGATTGGAACTCTCTCGGATTTTCTCCTCGACCAGATTCTGGAGGCGGGGAATTTCATCCACAGGAACAAGCACGGCAGGGAGATTCCACCTGAGCTTGAGGGGCACATCGACGAGGCGACTCTCTGCAAAACCGTGGCGTACAAAAATGCGTCCTACAAACTCTGGGTCCCGCGTCACATCCTGAGCACGGCACTGAACCTTGTCCTCGTCCTCTGCGGATTTTATCCCATGATTTTCAACGCAATCTGGAAATGGACAGGAAACGTCTACCTTGCGTCCCTTCTCTTCATGCTCCTCGCGAGTCTTCCCGACACAATCCTTGACCTGCCCTTCTCCCTTGTCCGTGAGTTCAAGATTGAAAAGGATTTCGGTTTTTCAAAGATGACCTTCCGCATGTGGATTTCAGACGCAATCAAGTCGGCAGTCCTTAGCGCGGTAATTTCCATCCCACTCATCTGCATCGCGCTCGTCCTTCTTTCTCACGCAGCCGCATGGTGGTGGATTCTGCTCGGTGCGGTCTATGTTGCGTTCAGTTTCCTCCTTTCCTATCTCTATCCCGTACTGATTGCCCCCATCTTCAACAAGTTCACGCCCCTTGAGGAAGGTGAGCTTAAAGAAAGACTTGAGTCGCTCATGGAAAAAACGGGCTTCCACGCGAAGAGCATTTTCATCATGGACGCTTCAAAAAGGAGCGGTCACAGCAACGCGTATTTCACGGGGCTCGGCAAAAACAAGCGCATAGTCCTTTACGACACTCTGGTAAATCAGCTTTCCACCGACGAAATTGAGGCAGTCCTTGCACATGAGCTCGGTCATTACAAGCACAAGCACATAATCAAAAGACAGTGCGTGACCATCCCTCTGATTTTCGCAGCCCTTTTCGCAATCTCCCTGCTGATTAAAAGACCAGAACTTTACTCGGCATTCGGCTTCCTTGAAAAAGCGGATGTCTCCCGGATCGGCGTGGAGTTACAGTTCATCGGGCTGTTTCTTATTTTCCTCGCTTTCGGTTCCTTCCTCTGGATTGCATCCCTCATCGGTAACGCAGCGAGCCGACGCGACGAATTTCAGGCCGACGCATTCAGCGGAAAAATCTGTGGCGGTGGAAAAAATCTCATCACGGCACTGATAAAGCTCAACAAGGAAAATCTCAGCGAAATCTGTCCGCCCAAAATCTACTGCGTCTTCAACTACAGCCATCCGCCGCTCACAGAAAGAATCAAGGCTATATCCGCAGCCACAAATAATACAGCGAAAAATTTTCAGGAGGAAACATGAGAAAATTATTTTCAGCCGTCATCACCATGCTGATTTTTTTGAGCCCAGTTTTTGCTTCCCCCGCGTCAGCAGATTTCCCGTCCCTTGAGCCCTATGTCATCGCAAGGATGAGCGACAATCCCACGCCGGAGGAAATCATGAGGACGGCACTCACGCTCTCGGAATATCCCGCCGTAAACGTGGAGCCCTACATGGAAAAATACCGCGAGATTGAAAAGCAACTCAGGACCAAGGATTTTCTGTCGCTTTCCGAGGAGGAGCGCGCGGACTACATACTCAAAATCATGTACGACTATGTGCTTCTCTCATACTACAAACCGCAGACCCGGCTAACGGCGGCATTCGACACCGGAGTATACAACTGCGTCTCTTCCGCAATCCTTTACTATTGTCTTGCAAAATCCGCGGGAATTGAAGTCTACGCAAACCGGGTGCCCGACCATTGTTTTTGCACGGTGATAATCAACGGAAAGCACATTGACGTGGAGACGACGAATCCGATGGGCTTCAATCCGGGACAGAAAAAGCAGATTTCATCAAGCAAATCCGGCACGAAATATGCGATCATGCCGAAAAAGATTTACAACGGCCGGCAGACAATCAGCGCAAGGATGCTCGTGAGCCTCGTACCGCAGAACATAATCAGCTACAATATCTCCACTAATGACTACGCGACCTTTGTTCCCGTGGCGGCCACACGTCGGGCGTTTCTTTACGGAGGAAACGAGAGTGAGTCAAGCGACGGAGTGCAGGTCTTTGAGGTTGTTGCGACAAATTACAACGCTCTTCTGATTCGGTCCAAACGCTATACCGACTCCATGCACTGGATGGATGCCGTGGTTGAGCGATGGGGCATGAGCGAGGGTCTCAAATCGGATTATGAGGACGCCGTTTTCAATGCCGTTCTTTCCTCATGTGAGCGGGATGATTTTGACAAGGCCGAATCTGATTTTAACGCCAGAAAATCAAATCTCAGCACAAAAGGCCAGAAAGAGATTGAGAATGTGATTTTCCTCTACGAAACGAACGCAAAGTCAATGAGCCTTGGAAGCGATGAAAAGGCAGTGGCCTATCTGAAGGAACAGATGAAAAATCCTCTGGCACAGGACGCGCAGATTAAAAAGCAGCTCACCGGTCTTCTGGAAAACGCATGGATCCGGCGGCTCAACGCAGAGTCAAAGAAATCGGGATTCCTTGAATGTGCCATGCTTTCCAAAAAAGCCCTGGAGGATTTGCCCCAGAGCCAGAAAATCAAGCATTACCACCAGCAGTCCCTGAACAACTATGCCGTGGATGTGCACAATGAGTATGCGAAACTTGCGAACAGCGGTCAGTACGAAAAAGCGATGGAGGTCCTGAAGAAGGGGCTCGAGACAGTGCCCGGAAACCAGAGGCTTCAAAGCGACATGACGCAGCTCAAGAAAATCATGAAGCAATAGACGGCCCGGCAAAGAAAAAGGAATTTTTTTTGAAAAGCCTGTAACTATTGCCCCCTGAGTTGGTTCCCTTTATAGAACAAGAGCAAACCAGCATTGCCTATTGATTCATAGAACTCCTTATTTATCAGGTCCTGCCAGTCACAGGGCCTGATTTTTTTATCCGGACGTTTTCATCATTTTTTTTCCCAATCCGCTTGACAAGATTTTGAATTTCGTTATATAATCTACATACATTTGAAAGGAGCGATGGCAGAGTGGTCGAACGCGGCGGTCTTGAAAACCGTTATACTCTTACGGGTATCGGGGGTTCAAATCCCTCTCGCTCCGTACTTTTGAGCCTCCGGGCTTCGAAAGGCTTTGGAGGCGTCGTATAGCGGTATTACAACGGTTTGCTAAACCGTCGGTGCAGCAATGCCCGGGCAGGTTCGACTCCTGTCGCCTCCGCTTAATTTTGAGACTGTAGCTCAGCTGGATTAGAGCATCACCCTGCGGAGGTGAGGGTCGCACGTTCGAATCGTGTCAGTCTCGTAACATTACAGGTTTTTTGTTATAATTTGATTTTTGGAAAGATGCGAGAGCGGTCGATTCGGACGGTCTCGAAAACCGTTATACCATTTTTTGGTATCGGGGGTTCGAATCCCCCTCTTTCCGGATCCTTCCAAAACAAAGCATTTTCGTCCAGTCTTTTGATGCAAGCGGTTTCAGTCCTACTCTGGTGCGAAGGCAAGCGAAAATCCCTGTACTGAAAGACCTCTAAAGACTTCTGTCATTCTATGATCGCTGTTTTTAGGGGCGAAAATTTATTGGAAAGATGTCCGAGTGGTTTAAGGTCCACGCTTGGAAGGCGTGCATAGGCGAAAGTCTATCGGGGGTTCGAATCCCCCTCTTTCCGGATTGTAATAGAAAGCTATGGATGATGCCTGTGTAACAACACAGGCATTTTTATTTTAAAGTGATAGTAAAACACCAAGAGTAAGGGGGATTCGAAGCGCAGAGAGCGCACGCCAAGTGGCGTGAAAAGTGCACAGGGATGTGCACGTCAGCGAACGAAGCCGGCCTGGAGGTGAAAAACACGGACGTTTTTAACCGGAGGGCAAATCACATAAACACTGCCATCACTTTACATGCCATACTTCGGATGCGGCTGTATGTCGGTCGTCACATTCGGATTCCTTCTTTTCACCACCGCCAGGAATTTCCGTGTCTCATCATCAAGCATACCATACTTACCTTGCGGAAACGACACTTTAACCTGCTCATCATGATCCGCGTCCACCGTAAAAAGACTCCAGCAACAGATGTAGGACTTTCCGTGTCTCGCATGGATTACACTCCACTTTCTTTCAATACGCAGGATGTCCTTAAAAGAAATCTCCTGCTCTTTTCTCCAGCCCTTAATATAAATCTTGTTGCTGTCATAGGACACTGAGCGCAGAAAATGGTCAAGCACCGCGAACAACATAAATCCACAGAAAAGAATCAGAAGGCACAAATACACAATCAGCTTAAGATCAAATCCGTCCCTAAAGCCCCAATACACAAAAAGGACAATCATTGCCGTGAAAAAAATCAAAAGCAGAAAGCGTGGGAGCAAGGAGGATTTTTTCATTACATGTATTTCACCGTCCGGCAAACCATCACCAAAATCAGACGGAGCAAAGTTTTCCTCCTGAGAGTCACTCATCTTTCAAAAACCCCTTACCGCTTTCCGAGGATTACGACGATTATGGCGGTGACTTTTTTGATGGGGTTTGAGGCAATCTTCCTGAGGTAAAGATGGTGCAGAGTGCCGTCTATCAGGCTCTCGTCAATGATAATCGGGGAGGGGGATTCCTTGCATTTCTGGATGGCATCCATAAAAGCCTGTCCCCTGCTCTTCAACGCAGCCTTAAAATCAACCTCGTTATTCTTTTCCCACATGCTGAAATTTTTCCTGAGGAATTCCTTGTAGGATTTGTTTCCGCGGAGGAACATGATGTCCATGTCCTTTTCCTCAAAGATGGCCATGGGAAGCGTGTTGAAATAGTCGCTGAAGGATTCTTTCGCGCCGTCCGTTATGACAGAAAGGTCGTATAGGTTCAGTTTTCCGATGCGCTCGTAATAGTCTGACTCACAAGGATTCTCAAAACCAATCTGTATGCCCTTGTCATAGCGCGCAAAAACATCATCCTTGGAAATGGGCTTGCAGAAATAATATCCCTGCATCTTGGTACATCCGATCTCCTTCAGGAACTCAATCTGCTCAGGGGTCTCTACTCCCTCGCACACAGTCTCAATGCCAAGGCCTCCCGCCATCTTTATGAGCCCGGAAAGGATGATTTTCGTCTTGTCGCTCTTATAGAACTGCTGCATGAATTTCATGTCAAGCTTGATAAGGTCGAAGTTGAAGGTCTGGAGAACATTCAGGGAAGAATATCCCGAGCCGAAATCATCCATCCAGACTTTAAATCCGAGCTTCTGGAATCTCTCAACCTGGGACTGCATGTATTCGTAGCTGCTTCCGATCACGCTCTCCGTAATCTCAATCGTAATTTTTTCAGGCGGGACCCCGGAGGCATCAAGGCGTTTTTTGATCTCGCTCACGATGTCGCAGGTGTCAAAATCCGAGCGGGAGAGATTTATGGAAATCGGCACGACATAAAGGCCTTTTTCCGCCTGGGCCTTCATTTTCTCAAGAACCTGCTCCGTCACGTAGAGGTCCAGCTTATAAATCAGGTTGGCCTCCTCAAGAACGGGAATAAAATCAGCGGGGCTCAGCATTCCTTTTTCGGGGTCAAACCAGCGGGCAAGCGCCTCCTCATCGCAGACGTTTCCATTTGCCGAGCGGACTATGGGCTGATAGAAAACCTGAATCCACTTTTCCTTCAAGGCGCGATCAAAGTTGTCAATGATGTACTGCCTGTTTTCCGAGAGCCTTATCATGCGCTCATCAAAGTAGGTGAAATGCGAGAGATAGATATTTTTTCCAGCGTCACAGGCCATCTTCGCACGCTCACAGGCATTGCTCGGCCCGATGACCCCAAGCTTCGATGAATAGATTCCGACGCGCACGGGGAGTGACTTGCCGCCGTTCATGTCCTCACACTTCGCAAAAAAGGTCCAGAGCCGCTCCTCAAGATTCTCGTCGTTGGTGTAAACACAAAATCGGTCCATGCCGAACCTGCAGCAATGGTCGTTTCCGAAGAAGTCCACTAGCTCGCGTGCGAATGCTCGGATTAGGGCATCACCTGCGGAAAAACCATACTTCATGTTGAAATATTTCATTCCGTTCAGGTCACAGAAAAGCATGACGGGTCTTTCGTTCCTTCCAAGCATAATCTTGAGGTTTGTATCCACAAGCTCGAAAAAGTAGGACATGCTCGGAAGTCCGGTCAAAAAATCATACTGGATTTTCTGAGTCGCGGAGGTTTCCTTAAGGACTTTCGAATAAAGATAATTCAGGGAGAAATTTTCGTCACCGATCTTCTCAATAAAATCTCCCTCGTCGAAATAGCAGACAAAGGCAAGGCGGGCTCCCTTCTCATAAATATGCTCACCCTTGGCATGAATGACCCGGTAAGAGCCGTGGGATTTAAGGCGGAAAATCACGTCATAAGTTTTTTCTTCTGTCGCAAATCTTAAGGCCGCGTCGGAAATGCGGGCGACATCATCAGGATGCACATCCCGGTACATGTTGTTGTCCAAGAGCTCGTAGACGGATTTCATGTCATCGTTGTTAAAAAGCTTGCACAAACCTGCTGTAACGGCAACGGTCAGAATTTTGTTCTCGCAGTACTGGAAAACGGCAAAGGGAATGGTACTGTTCTCTATGAAACGCAATTCATTTTCTTCATATTCAAACTTTCCCATATTTTTTCTCCTCAAACCATTTTATATCACCTACTTTAAAACCATATAATTTAATGATAGCACAGTTTTCAAATAATGCAATTAAAAATTTCAGCAATCGGAAAATTTATTTGAGAGCAGACCCATGACCGCAATTTCCAAAATCATCAGGGCTTTTTACCGGAAAGGAAATTCTCTGGATTCACGCGGAGCATACGGTCGGTAAAATCCGAATCCAGGCCGCTTTCCGCAAATCCATGCCAGTACTGGAGGACGCTCGGAATCTTCACGAGGTTAAGGGGCCAGTCGGTTCCGAAAAGTATGCGCGACTCATAAATCTTACGCTCATCGTCAGACGCACGGTCAAGCACGGACTTCAAGTTCACCCAACATTCCTTGTCCGAGCCCCCGAAAGACATGTCCGAATACACGTTGGGATACTCCCGCATTAGCCGCAGGATCTCAATCTGCCATTCGTACTGCCGGTATTCCTTCATCTCACGGAATGCCTCGAAGGGATTCTTTGACTTTCCGCCGAAGAGCCGTTCCACGAGTCCACCGGAGCTTGAGCGGTTCTTGTTGTACTGCTGACCGAAATGCGCGAAATCGATGCGAAGCTCAGGATGCCTTTTCAAGACAGGTCCCCATCTTTCGGGGCTGGTATACTTGAAGGACTCCTCCAACGGCAGAACCCGGAAGCCCTGGTCATCGCAATGTGTCACAATGGGGATTTTATGCTCCTCGCAGAAAGTAAAAAGCAATTCGTTTTTCTCACGCAGCTTCAAATCATCTGGATTGGGGTCGAATCCGAGCGGAGGATAAACTTTGATCCCGGAGAACTTTGCCTTCTTTCCAAAGAGCAGGTGCTTTTTCGGGAAATTCCTGTTGAGAAAATCTTCTATATAAGTAAGCCCGTAGTTCAGCGGATTGATTCCTATGAAGGGACGGATCTCAAGAAGTCCGTCGGGGCGTTTTTTCCTGTACTCATCAATTCCCGAAAGAATCTCCTCCGCCTGCTCCATTATGTCATGCCGTGGCGCGTCGCTGTAGTATGTGCTGAGCTTTTTCGGAAGATTGAAATCCATGACCTGAGGACAGAGAACAAGCCGGTCGTAATGCAGATTTTTGTCAGCACCCTTTACGCTGATTCCCCCGCCGTTGATTACGGGATCAAGTTTTCCGTCATACGTAGCACGGAGGTCATCCTCATAAAGAGCGAGCACATCAAACGGACGTCTCTCGAACACGTTCACAAGATTCAGCGCGTCCCCCTTTTTCTTGAGGATTCCGTCCACCACATAATTCTGCGTGGTAAACTGGGCGAACGCCTCCTCCTTTCCGTTGGAGAGGGCAAAATCAAGATAAGCAGAAAGCGGGATATGGCTCAAAGGAAGAATGTGCATGTGGCAGTCATAAGCGTAAGTCATTTTAACCTCCAGTTTCAGTATATCCGACTAAACTGATTTTGTACATAGATTTACATCCCACGTAAGAAAAACGCCCTTTACAAAGATTGGTAAATGTGGTAGTATAATTGTATTGAGCCTAGATGCTTTGCACATTTCAGCCAGAAAACCCCGCCAGATCCGGAAGGAAGCAACGGTATTTGGATTGGAGTGGTGCCGAAGATTATCTAGGCTCTTTTTTTCAGGGACAGTCCTGCCGTAACTTTTTCCGCACAGCAACATTTTAAAGATGGAGACAAATCCGGTCAGAGCAAACTTTAAGGAGAGACTATGAGATTTCCAAGGTTCATCATTTCATTTTTTTTACTCGCAATCGGAACATCATGCAAAGGCGAGAACATAGGGCTGTGTCTTTCGGGCGGAGGGGCAAAAGGTGCCTACGAGATCGGAGTGATGAAGGCCATTGAGGAAAAGAATCTCTCCCCGAACATAAAGTCCATCTCCGGGACTTCCGTCGGCGCGTTGAACGGAACCCTTTTCGCTTCGGTCGGTGCGGAAGAGGCGGAAAAATTGTGGAAGGAAAGAATATCCTTCTATGAGGTCCTTACTCCGGATGAAAAAAAGGACGAGGAGACGGACGGATTTTTCAGGAATCTCCTGAACTCAATCATACCGGGTGACGGTCAGGAGGAGGCGTTCCAGACCACAATCAACACGATTGACTCCACGCTTTTCGGCACGGCACCGATCAAGGGCATGTACTCAAGGAAGCAGCTCAAATCGCTCATTGACGAAACGGTGGATTTTGAAAAGCTCAAAAAGTCGCCGGTAAAACTCTATGCGACCGCACTGAGAAAGGAGGGGCTCGTCAATCAGTTCCTGGCATCAGGTCAAGCGGATTTCAGCCACACATTCTATCTGAACGAGCAGACCACAAAAGAGGCGGTCTCATCCATACTGCTGGCGTCCTCCGCAATTCCATTCGTCTTTGATTCCGTCCGGCTTCCTCCAGAGACCCTTGAAAACGGACAGTTCGTAGATTTTCATTACACATATTTTGACGGAGGAACATATTTTCTCGGAGGACAGAACACGCCCATATATCCTCTTCTCAAGGACAAGACACTCGACACAATCATCATAATCTACGTGGACAGCTCGCAGGAACTCAACGGAGTGAACCGGTCTTTCAGAAAACTTGTGGAAGATTCGGGCAAAAAACTGATTGAGATCATTCCAAGCAAAAGCCTCGGAGATTTTCTGACCGGCTCCATGAATTTCTCGGACAAACACATTGAAAAACTTATCCAGCTTGGATACAACGATGCGATGAGCGTCCTGAAATGAGATATGGAATCAATTTGAAAGATTTACTGAGCACTCACGGCACAGTTGCGTCCGGCTTCCTTCGCCTTGTACAATGCAATGTCCGCGAGCTTGATGAGTTTTTCGGGCGCGACTCCCGGAGTAATCTCGGTGGTGGAATATCCCGCGCTGATTGAGATGGAGCCGTTGAGTCCGTTTTCAAAAGGAATGCTCATCCTGTGGACTTCCTCCCTGAGCTCATCTACCATGGAAGCAAAATCCTCCTTGCTGATTCCGGTTCCCACGCCGGTAAATTCCTCACCTCCATACCGGCAGAAAAGCAGGTCCTTCTTTTTTCCGAAATCAGTCAGCAGGGCACCGAGGGAGATAAGGCATGCGTCACCGGCCTGATGTCCGTAAGTGTCGTTGTACCTCTTGAAAAAATCTATGTCAATCATAACGATGTTGATAATGGTTCCCGGCTCCTGCTGCAACTGCTCCATGCGGCTGAAAAGAACACGGCGGTTTGAGAGTCCGGTCAAAAAATCAGTGTCGCGCTGCATAATCAGTATGCGGTCCTTCTTGAAGCTTTCCATGCGTATGTAACGGAAATATCCTCCGAGAATCACACCGAACACAAGGAACACTCCAGTGTCCAGCAAATCCATGACGACGAGATCAGTTGATTTGAAAATGAAAATCAGAACCGAGTGGACGGCGAAGAAAAAGGTGCTGAACAGATTGATTCTGACGCTGTGATCCAAAAACAGCATGGGGAGGACAATCAGCAGGCAGGGGAAAGTCACGCTCGCATGGGCAAGTCCCTTCGGCGAATAGATGCTGGTGAATATGCCAAGGGTATAAAAGATGGCCGTTGTGAAATATATCAGTGGAAGCGAAATTTTTCTAACCTTCGGAGATTTCAGGCGGAAAATGAAAAAGAGGGCCGCCGTGGCAAAAGTATTGCTGAAATAATAGGTCACGTAAAGCAGTCCGTAATGCGTAAAGATGCCCAAAATGCTTGTGATAAGAAGAACAAAGGCTATTGAAATAGTAAGATAATGAAAGTTGCCGGTGTTTGACTCCCGCACGGCTTCCTTATTTTCTTCATAGGCGGCCTTTTCTTTACTGATGTTCATCCAAGCAAAAATAGTTGGTAACGTCATGGCTTAATTATATACCACCGGGGAAATTTTGGCAATGATAAAATGAACGAAATCGACCAAATAGCTCAAAACTACCCAAACGGGTAATCACTGTTTCCTTGGAAAGTCATCCAGGAAAACCACCGACGCGGCTTCCCCGGATTTGACTCTTTGAATTCTGCGAGCCCGGCTTATTCGGCTTTCAGAGGAACGACCGCACCTGTACCCGGCACTACATAGGCAGCCTCAGGAACTTCCTTTCCGTTCCATCTCTTTGCCCTCTCCAGCTGAACCTCATAATCCCACTGGGCACGCATCACGTTGTAGTTCTCGGCAATCTTCTGGTTGGTGTAGGCCTGTGCGTCAGCCTTGATCTTCTCGGCATCAGCCTCTCCCTGTGCCCTTGCAACCGCAGCCTGTGCGTCAAGTTCAGCAGCCTGCTTCTTTGCCTCCGCTTCCTTAACGAGCTTCTGTGCCTGAGCCGCGGCGATGTTTGCCTCCTGCTCCGCCTGTCTTACCTGCTGGGTTCTGTTGGCGGTCTCCTTGATCTGACGGTCAAAGTCATCGGACCAGTCCCAGTTCGTGATCGTCGTCTGGCTGATTGCGATGGGGTAATCGGCCATGCGTGCGAGCATTGCAGCCGCCACCTCGCTGGTGATTTTGTTCTGCTGCTCGACAAGCTCATAAATGCTGTATTTACCTGTGGTCTCCTTAAGGGATGCCTTTACGTTGTCCTTCATCGCGCTCTGGATGATGTTGTCGCTGTAGTAACGGGTAACGATGTCCATGATTCTGGTCTCGTCGTACATGTAGCGGACGGCAACCGTAGCACCGACAGTCTGCATGTCCTTTGTGATGGCTCCGTCGCTTCCCACGGAAAACGCCACCTCATAAGTCTTTGGCTCAAGGCGGAACTTGCGCACCTGGGAAATGAATGGAACGTGCATTTTCACTCCGGGCTGGATTACTCCTTCCTTGACCTGTCCAAGCTCAACAATCACTCCGCGCTCATTCGGGGCTACCACGGTGAAGGAAGCCGCGAACAAAACAATCGCAACAACAGCAATCACGGCCGTAACAATCAGTGGCTTAGCATAACTTTTCATATCTGACACCTCACAAAATTATTGGGGATTTAACTTTATAAAAAAAGATAATAAAATTTTCAGGAAGTGTCAACAAAAAAAACAAATTCATCACACTTACAAAATCTGATACATAAAAATGCAGCCCTCGTCATATTTAGGCTTCACATGGAACTGAACAAATTGTTCCTGCTCGGGAGGAAGACGGACAAAACCCATTTTATTATAGTGATCAATAAGTCTCTCATTCGGGAGGGCATAAATATACAAAGCACGAATCCCTACATATTTTTCAAAACATTTCGCAAGGGGTATGATAAATTTGCTGAAGATGTAGAATCCCAGCAGTTTTATATCAGGATGGTTTTTCTTGTAATTTGAGTTTACTGCAAAATTCGCAAGCTCAATCGCTGGAATAGAATCAAATTTATCATCCTTAATTTGCCGTGTAATAAGGCCGGTCCTAAGCGAAAAATATCCTGCCAACTCCCTTGTGGTTTTGTCTTTTACAAGATAGGTGCGGCTCAAGCTGTGTTCCTCGTCATACAACGCGACATTCTTCAGGTAACACTCAAGTCCGCGGGAATTCTCATTTGTCTCAAATTGCTCAATGAGCTGAGGATTTTCAAACGATTCGTCTATATGCTCAACGGAATACAAATCAGTATCAAAGACAGAAAACTCGACTATCATTTACCCTGTACCGCCCTCGCGATTTTTTTAAGGTCTTCCTCATGAGTTTTTTTCATGGATTCCTCGAACTGCTTTGAAAGACGGTTCAACTCCGTAAAGTCAGGTTTCGGAGTACGCATAATAAAAGAAAGTACGTCATCTGAAGACTCAAGTTGCTTTATCTGTTGCTGTGTTATCGTTCTCATTTCCAACCTCCAAAATATAAATGGAACCTATAGAAAATCATTGAAAACAAGTTTTTATGCCTAGATAAATAATATCACAAAACAGCGTTTTCGTCATCAATTTTCCATCAATCATCACTGATAAGATTGAAAAACAGGCATTTTCGGTGTACAATCTGCATGATGATTAAGAGAACAGGACACGCGGACCTCCCGCTTCACTACGGCACTGTACCGAAATGGCTTGCCGACAGGATGCGTGATTTGGGGACGGAAATTGTAGAGGCACTTCTCATTGAATACGGACGGAAAGAAGTGCTCGTAAGACTCAGCGACCCGCTTTGGTTTCAGTCACTGGGAGCAGTTCTTGGCATGGACTGGCACTCATCCGGAATCACCACAAGCGTCATGTATGCTTTGAAACGCGGAATCAACGCAAGGGCGAGGGATTTCGGACTTTATATCTGCGGAGGACGGGGAAAATACTCAAGACGCACGCCGGAGGAGCTTCTGATGCTCGCAGGACAAACTGGACTTCCCGGAGATGATTTAGTGAGGGCAAGCAAACTTTCGGCGAAGATTGACAATACGGCGGTGCAGGACGGATTTCAGCTCTACCAGCACAATTTCATCCTGAGCGTGGAGGGTGACTGGAGCGTAGTGCAGCAGGGGATGAATCCTGACTCAAAGATGGCGAGAAGATACCACTGGTGCTCCGAGGGTCTGAGGTCTTTTGTCGAGGAACCGCACTCAGGAATCACGGGAGAAAATCAGGGGGAGATTCTGAACCTGACGGACGCAAAGGCAAGCCCCACCCGCTCGTCAATCCTTGAGCTCTCGCACGAAAAACCGGATATGGTGCTCAGGGAACTCGGCGACATACAGAGGCTCGGAAATCCAAACGCAAAAAAAGAAAAGGATTTACAGCTCGACCTTTTTGCGGAAGAAAATGCGATGACGAAATCAAGGGCGGAAGAGGAATGGGAAAGGCAGATTGTCTTAGACGACGGAAGCCGCAACTGCATCATGCCGACTCACCACGAGGTTTTGCCCGAGGACGTGAACCTGAAAAGACTCGGAGGAGTTCTTGCCGCATCCTACGCGACAAAGCCTGAGAACTTTGAGTCCCTGCTCCTCACCCCCGGACTGGGACCGCGCACATTGCAGTCACTCACTTTGGTAAGCGAGGTAATCCACGGAACCCCGAGCAGATTCCGAGACCCCGCAAGATTCAGTTTCGCCCACGGTGGAAAAGACGGACATCCCTTCCCGGTGCCGACGAAAATCTATGACGAAAGCATTCGCATTTTGGGGGAGTCCATAGAAAAATCCAAGCTGGGCTACAAGGACAAATCCGACTGCCTGAGACGGCTCCACGACACCGCGCTTGCCATAGAGGAGCACTGTTCCCCCGAAGCCGACTTTGATGCGACGATCGCAAGGGAAAGAGCGCACTCAAAGGAATGGGGCGGCAGAACCGTGGGAGACTGAGAAGCGTCATGTCAGAGACTTTCGACTACTCAGCCGCATAAACTTTTTTACCTCCTATATATGTCTCAAGAACCTTCGTGCCCATGATCTCATCAGGAGTGGCCTCAAGAATCGGTGTGTCGATTACGACCAGATCAGCAAGCTTTCCAACCTCAACGGAACCAAGCTTGTCCTCGTCATTGGAAAAATACGCGCTGTTCATTGTCCACATTATCAATGCCTGGTTCGGCGTGATTCTGTGCTCGGGGCCATGAACCTTTCCGTCAAGATGGATTCTTGTCACCGCCTTGCTCATTCCAATAAACGGATTGCAGTCCACGACAGGAAAGTCAGTGCTTCCTCCGCAGATGATTCCGTTCTTAAAATACCATCCGGCAGGCTGGTTCAGTTCCTTCTTCTCCGCATCAAGCAGGCTCTCCTCGCCCATCGTTCCCATGATCGTAGGCTGCAGTGTAACAGGTACATTCATCGCCTTGAACTTCGGAAGCATGTCATCGTGGGGGAACACGGCATGAATCAGATAGTTGCGGTTCTTGAGGTTGTCCTTAACCTTTCCGCCCTTCTCAAACGCATCAAGGCAAACGTCCATGCAAGCGTCCCCGATGGTATGGACTCCGACCTGCCAGTTATACTTTGCCGCATACTCACAAACCTGTGTCATTTCCTCGGAAGTGATTGTCGTGTATCCGCGTGTCTCGGGCATGTGCTCATAGTTCTTGCGCATGTAGGCCGTACCAGTCGCAGGGATTCCGTCAAGCGTGACTTTTATTCCATTGAGCTTGAGCATATCGTTTCCGAATCCCGTCACACATGCCATTTCATAAATGCGGTTGAGGTGATAGGGAATGTCACCTATGGCCTTGTCAAGATAGAACATCATGTTGTCGCGGTAGGTAAGCCTGCCCTGCTTCAATGCCTGCAAATACGCGCGCATACAGTCCCACGTCATATTGCAGTCTATGACCGACGTAAGCCCCTTGCTGTTCAAGTGATGGCCCATCTGCTCGATCAGGTCCACCAGCTCGTCCTCGGTAAAAGGTGGAAAGATTTTTTCCACCAGATCCATCGCGGAATTCTCATACAGCCATCCGTCCAGCTCTCCGTTCTCGGAATGACCGATGATTCCTCCGTCGGGGTTCGGCGAGTCCTTCGTAACTCCTGCAAGCTCAAGGGCCTTTGAGTTCGCGACTATGCAATGACAGCATGAGCGCTTTATGAAAATCGGATTTTCAGTCGAAATAGCGTCAAGGTCCTTTATGGTCGGCTTCTTTCCGTCCGTAAACTGAAGCTCATTGAACGCGGTTCCCTTGATCCATTTTCCGGGCGCTGTCTTTGAGGCTCGATCCTGTAAAAGACCCGTCATCTCCTCAAGGGATGTGCAGTCCTTGAGAGCTACGTTCGGCAAATCCATCGCCGCAAACATGGCGTGCATGTGGGAATCAATCAGTCCGGGAATCACGGTCTTTCCCTTCACGTCATCCACAAGAGTTTTCTCGCCGATAAAAGATTTGTCCAAGCCCTCTCCCACGCCGATGATTTTTCCGTCCTTCACCGCGACAAAACCGTTCTGGATAACCGTAAAATCATACTTTCCGTTTTGGATTTCCGGGATTGTCAAATCCACAGTATAAATCCTCGCGTTGCAGATCACCAGGTCCGCATAAGGATACCATGTCTTGCTCATAAGTCAACCTCCGTTTTCTTATCTGTTAAATTTAAGTCCCGCCATGCAGCAAATGACTTCCGCAATTTTTTCCTTGGGCAATGACTCGCTGTTAAGCATCATGTCCCGGTACTTCATGGAGGAAAAGCTCACGCCCGTATGACGCTTGTAAAAGTCACTCCGTCCTCCGTCCACGCGCACAATGTAGTCGTCAATCTTATCAGGTCTTATCTCCAGCTGCTCCATGCAGAAATTCTTCCTGACCTGAATGGGAGCATAAATATGCACGCTGAAAAGATTTTTTTTCTTTGCCTTGTGCAGAATGTAATCCGAGCAGCGTCCGACTATCACGCAATTCTGCTTTTCGGCAAGCTCACGGATAGCCTCTTCCTCCGCCTCGAAAATTCTGTCCTGCTTTACGGCATCCCCGATTCCAAGCGGATACATCATCCTGTCATAGGCAGAAAGCGGCTTCTCATCCATCTGAAGAAACTCTTCTATAGGAATACCGGCCTTTTCCACAGCGGCGTCAATAATGTCCCGGTCAAGATACTCATACCCCATTTTGTCCGCCACGATTTTTGCGATGGGACGACCCATGCTGCCGAATTCCCTGGTTATTGTTATAGCATTTGTTTCCATATCTGCGCTCCATAACGAGGACTCCCTTCACGAAGTCCCCGCCGAGATTCTCATTTGTGTGAGTTCTTGTAAATCTTTGACCGGAACTGATATGCGGCAAGATCAGCGTCGATCGCATCATAATCCAAATCCTTCGTGACGAAATCATTGGTATAATATGTGTCCGCATC
The DNA here is from genome assembly GCA_016288205.1 of Treponema sp. GTDB lineage: Bacteria > Spirochaetota > Spirochaetia > Treponematales > Treponemataceae > Treponema_D. The sequence continues at coordinate 130,594 of JAEEYO010000054.1, forward strand.
AAGAGCCTCCGCCAAAGCGCCTCCGTCCACAAGATTTTGGATTGTCTGCTTTACTACCGCCATGTCATAGAATCCGATGTTCTTTGACTCGATGTTCGCCTTGGCCACCTCAGGGTCTATGCCCAGCATGCCGCTCACATTTCCCTTTATGGAGCCGACTGCCCCCTCCCAAGAGACCTCGATCGACGGATAACGCGCAAGGACGATGTCAGCCACGACCTCAGGATTCGCATAGCACACATACATTGACTTCTGCACGGCCTTCACGAACTTTTTTACAAGCTCGGGATTCTTATCAAGAAAATCCGTGTTGACCCAAAGCGAATTCGCAATCTGAGGAAGAACGTCGTTTCCACTCAAGTAGCCCCAGTCATATCCCATGCCCTGACACATATAGTACTCAGAAAGCCATGTCGCCATTACAGGAACCTGTCCCCTGGCCAAAGCCTCATACTCCGCCGATCCATAGGAAATGTATTTTACGGTGGAAGTGTCAACTCCTGCCGCCGCAAGAATCGGATTGAAAATAACATCGAAAGTGTCCGTAATCGCGCCGATGTTCTTTCCCTGAATTTTCTCGAAGCTGTCAACGCCGAAATCCTTGTTGTACGCAAATCCGAACATATTGCAGCTGACGGTATTCACCACGGCCTTGAGATTCGTGGCACCCGCGGCGATGGAAGTCAATCCGACTGACGGAGAGAATCCGCCGAAATCAGCCTGTCCGCTTGCGAGCATCTTGGGATCGGATCCGTCGGTACACTCAATCATCTCAACTTTGATTCCCTCCTGCTCAAAATATCCGAGTCCATCTCCAGCATAGAGCCAGCACAAATCAAGGGATGCGAGGGCCGTTGGTGAGACCATCCTTACCGTGGTAAGTTTCGCTGATGATGAAGCTCCGTTTTTATTGCATCCGGTGAGTGCCATGAGCATTGCCGCTCCCAAAACTAACGCAAACCACTTCTGTACTACTGTTTCCTTCATAATTAACCTCCATTATGATTTTTTTTCAGAAGTTCATTTTTATATTCACATGCCCTTGGTCGTATGCTTTTCTATAAAACCGATGATTCCATACAAAAGCATTCCAAAGACAATCACATAAATAAGACAGGCAAATGCCTCCGCCGTTTTTGAAAGCCCGAGCAGCTTCTTAATCTGATTTCCGAGTCCTCCGTCACCGCCGCACAACTCAGCAGCCACACCAGCGATCATCGCAAGCACACTCGCAAGCTTTATGCCGTTCAGAATGTCGGGCATCGCATCACGGAACATGCAGTGACGGTACAGCTGGAACTTGGTCGCCTTCATGGATTTCATAAGCTCGATTCTTGTCGGGTCAACATTCGCGAATCCCACGCAGGCATTCATGTTCACGATCGGAAAGCACTGGATCACCACCGTAAGAATCTTCGGGGCGGGTCCTGTTCCCATTGTCACAAGAAGAAGCGGAACAAGGGTCACCATCGGCACACAACAGAAAACGACGATGATGGGTGTCAGTGCCGTCGAGAGAATCCTTGAGTTGGTAAGAATCAAAGCGAGCGCAAGACCAATTATCACGGCAAGGACATAACCGGCTATGATGTTGAGACATGTGCTTCCAAGGTACGGAAGATTCTGCCTCATATTAGAAAAGAACGCGGTGATAATGGAGACAGGTTTCGGAAGCTTCCATTCGGGAATATTCTTTGCCACGCAGTTCAGCTGCCACACTCCGAGCAGAATTACGATGAGCATGACAGGAGCCAGCGCATACAGGATTCTGTTCATCACGGCAACGGTCTTTGTATTATCCGGTTTCTGATACATTTTGATTCCTCCTCTTTCTAAATTACATCCCTCAAATCCACTTTTCCAATCAAGTCCTCAATCTGATTGCAGTACCTGATGAACTTCGGACTCCGCTGCAAGCTCAACGAACGCTCCTCGCCAAAATCAATTTTGACCTCCGCCTTTACGTGGCCGGGATTCGCCTGCATCACATAGATTCTCTGGCTCATCAGGACAGCCTCGGCAACATTGTGGGTGATGAAGATTATTGTCATGCCGGTCTTTTTCCAGATTGAAAGCATCTCCATGTTCAGTTTCTCGCGGGTCTCGTCATCAAGCGCACCGAAGGGCTCGTCCATCATAAGCATCTGGGGATTGTGCACCATTGCGCGAATCACTCCAATTCTCTGCGCCGTTCCCCCGGATATTTGATTCGGATAGGCGTTACCTATTTCCGTCAGTCCAGTCACCTCAAGCAAATCCTCAACATGACGCACATGCTCGGCATCCATCATTCCATACACTCTCAGCGGAAGATAGAGGTTCTGCCGGACAGTCAGCCACGGATAAAGATTGGGCAGCTGAAAAATGAACCCGAGTTTTTTGACGAAGTTTTGTCCTATCTCCTTTTTGTTGTCGTATTCAAATCCGTCCACAATGATTTTTCCGCTCGTCGGTTTTATGATGTCATCTATCATGCGGATAATCGTGGACTTGCCGCATCCGCTCGGACCGACAATCGAAACAAATTCTCCCGGGGCAAATTCCATGTTCACATCATCAAGGGCAACAATCTCCTGTCTGCGTGAATAAAACTTCTTGCCTATATGCTCAATCCTGATTTTTGGTTCCATATCAACCTCGCTCATTTTCTTTGTTCCACGATGAGACTACTTCCATCTCATCACCAGATGTTCCAATGTCGCGACAATCTCAAACAGCACGACCCCGACAGCAGCGGCAATTACGATTGTGGCAAACGCGCTTGATGTCGCAGTGAATGACGCATAGATTGAAACCCTGTAACCCAGGCCTCCCTGTCCCACCGATATGTCCGCTCCCATTGAGGCGATGGTTCCAAGAATGCATCCAAGCTCCATGCCCGTAAAAACTTGTGGCAGCGCATGAGGGAAGGTCGCGTGGAAAAAAATCTTCCAGCGGGAACATCCCATTGACTTAAGCACAAGGACATTTTTCTCCGGCGGATTTGAAAAACCGACAAGACTGTTCAGCGCAATGACCGGAGTAACCTGCAGGACGATTACAAGAATCTTGAGCATTGACGAGGCTCCCATGTTCAGCTTGAAAATAGGAACCAGCGTGGACATCGGCGTAATCATAAGGATGATGAGAAGCGGAGTCACGGATTTCGTCACGAGCTTGAACTGCGAGCACAATGCGGCGATTATGAATCCTGCGGGAACCGCAAGCAGATAGCCGATGAAAATATTCTTTACGGAAATGCAAAGGTCCTTGAAAATCACGCTCGTAAAATTCTCCCTGAGCGAATGCCAGATTCCAGACGGCGCGGGAAAAAACTTCTCGGAAATCTGAAATCCCCTCACGCAAAGTTCCCACAGCACGAGGATTATGGCAACGGCAATTAACGGGGCTATAATATTCGTCACTCTTCGCATAATCATTTCACCTCCTGAACAAAAGTCCTCTTTTCATGCACGCAAGAATTCAATTCGTCTGAGAGCCCAATGTATTTTTTGTTCTCTCCCAGTTCCGCAAATCTTTCCTCATACGGAATGTCCACGGCAATCTCACGAACAAGGGATCCGGGCGCGGAAGAAAGAACAAGAACCCTTTGTGAAAGCAGCAGTGCCTCAGGTACGCTGTTAGTCACCATAACGACCGTCTTCCCCTGTTCCTTCCAAATCTTCAGAAGCTCAATCCCAAGGATTTTTCTTGTAATCGCATCAAGCGCGCCAAACGGCTGGTCAAGAAGCAGAATCTTCGGATTGTGGACAAAGGCCCTTGCAAAAGCACAACGCTGACGCATACCGCCGGACAACTCATGCGGATAACAGTTTCTGTATTTCTCAAGACCCGTAAGCTCAAGCATTTTGTTTGTCTGCCCAGTCACGTCAATTTCCTTTTTCAGCCCGAAAATATTGATTGGAGTCTGGATGTTTTTTTCAACTGTCTTCCATTCAAAAAGGTTGTCGCTTTGAAAAGCAATTCCAAGCTGACGGAGCATATCAGAACTCACGGATTTTTTTTCTGAAGTATTCTTTCCAAAAAAATTCACGCGGCCTGATGTCGGAATTTCCGTCGTCCCCAAAAGTCTCAGCAAAGAAGATTTGCCGCAGCCAGTCGGTCCCATGACGCATACAAACTCCCCCTCGTCAACAGAAAAATTTATATCGCTCAGAATATGCGTGATTCCTGTCTTCTGCTTTTTTTCGAGGCAAACATTTTCCAGCTTAAAAACACTTGTTCCCATAATTTCCCCTGCGTGCAAAAATAAAAAAGGTGCCATTCCCGAAAGAATGACACCCTTGTCCTAAGTCACGTACAGTTTATAAAATATCGCCGTTCTGTTATTGTAAAAACAGGAACAAACGCAATCACTAAATCGCGAAACTTCTTGCGGTCACAGAACCTGCGACTCCACCCGTGCCAGTCTCCTTCAGCGAGACATCCATCTTGGCACCGACGTACCTCATCGCGTCAATAATTTCATCCGCAGGAATCTTCGGCTCAATCCCCGCAAGCACCATGTCCGCACAAGAGCATGCGTTGACGGCTCCGATCACATTTCTCTTGACGCATGGAATTTCGACGAGCCCCGCAACAGGATCGCACACAAGTCCCAGAAGATTTTGCAGGGCAAATCCCACGGCATTGCATATCTGAAACTCAGAGCCTCCATAAAGATACACCAAGGCTCCCGCCGCCATTGCACTTGCAGAACCAATCTCCGCCTGGCACCCGCCTTCCGCACCGCTTATGCTCGCACGGATTGCGATGACCTGCCCGATTCCCGCAGCGACAAAAAGAGACTTGATTATTTTCTCCTCTGAAAATTTTCCGTCCCTGTGCAAGGGAATCAGAACAGAGGGAAGAACACCGCATGAACCTGCAGTGGGGCTTGCGACTATTCTTTTCATGCACGCATTGCTCTCCGCCATCTTCAGAGCCTCCGCAATCACATTCGAAATGAAGCCGCCACAAATAGAATTTCCATTCTCAGAATAAGACTGAAATCTTTTGCCGTCGCCGCCGGAAAGCCCGCTCCTTGAGACTAAATCTCCGTCATAATTTTCAGACGCGCTCAGCATCGCATCCCACATTTTTTTCATCCTTGCATAAATCTTCTCTGCCGGAGCGTCACTTGAACGCATCTCATTTTGAATTACAAGATCCGGAAAGCTCAGCCCTTTTTCCCTGCACTCATTGACTATGGATTCTAGACTCTCAAACATTCTCCTGCCTCCATGCTTTCTTAGATTTGTTCCCAGTTTGGATTTATGTAAGTGACTTTGATTATGCCCGGAAATTTTTCTATGGACGAGATGATTTGTGAAGGAATAAGCTGGTCGCTTTCAATGACCATAACGGCGTAACCTCCGCGCTCGTTCCTGAAAAGCTGCATCTGCGCTATGTTGATTTTATTATAGAACAAAAGAGATGTAACCGCCGCAACGTGTCCCGGCTCGTCGCTGTTGTGGACGATAAGCGTCGGCATCTCAGCGTTGCAGTTTACAGTAATTCCGTCAATCTTGTTTATCACTATCCTGCCGCCGCCTATGGATGAGGCCTGGACCGCTATTTTTTTTCCGGTCTCACCCTGGAGGCTCAGAACCAAAGTATTCGGATGTGCGTCAGGGATTTCGACATTGGAAAAGAATACCCTCAGATTTTTTTCCGCCGCAATTTTAAGGCTCTCCGGAATTCTTGTGTCGTCAGGCCGCATTCCGAGAAGTCCCGCTATGACCGCGCAATCAGTTCCATGCCCCTTGTGAGTGGCAGCAAAACTTCCTGAAAACTGAATGTCCGCATAAACGATTTCATCCTCAAGAAGTATCTTTGAGACCAATCCTATCCTGACTGCCCCTGCCGTATGAGAACTTGAAGGCCCGACCATAACAGGACCAAGAATATCAAAAATAGAACCCATATATCCTCCGCTGTTGAAGATATATACAGTTTATTTTTGAGCGGAAAAATTACTTGTAAAATTCGGACCCGCCGCCCCCTATCTCACGAGCCTTTCTTTCGTGCCGCGGATTGTGCTTGCGAAATACGGTATGGCATCAATTCTCTGGAAGGTCGCGCGGTAGTTCCTGAAATAATTGTGGTCGTGAATCAGCGAGACAAAATCATCAAAGAGGAAGCTTGTGTCCAGTGGGCCTGAGCAAGCCTCGGGATGGAACTGCACGCTGAATGCCGGAATCTTCGTGTAGACAAGTCCCTCGTTGGTTCCGTCGTTGGTGTTCACAAAACTCGCGAACGCACCCTCGGGCAGGCTAGAGTCCTCCACCGCATATCCGTGGTTCTGGCTTGAGATGTAGACGCGCCCCGTGCTTAGCTGCTTTACCGGCTGATTTGCTCCGCGATGTCCGTACTTGAGCTTGATTGTCTTCGCACCGTTCGCAAGGGCAAGAAGCTGATGACCAAGGCAGATTCCGAAAACGGGAACCTTCTTCTCCAGAATCTTTTTGATTTCTTCTATTATAGTGACATTGTCCTGGGGATCTCCGGGACCGTTACTAAGCATCACTCCGTCGGGATTCAAAGACAGGATTTTTTCAGCGGTGGTCAGGGCGGGAACAGTCACAACCTCAAGACCGCGTTTCAAAAGCTCACGGCGTATATTGGCTTTGGCTCCGAAATCCCAGAGCACTACCTTCTTTCCCCTGCCGCCTTTCATCGCGACCTCGGGATCATTTTCCTTCGTACCGTCCGAGCGCACGGGAACAAATCTGTATGACGCGCTTTCCTTGAAGACTGTCTCCGCACTTTCCTCAATGGCGGACGCTGAGCAGGTCACGCTTTCAACCGCATTCTCTATTTTATACGCACGGATTTTCTCAAGCAGCTGATTTTTCTCGCTCTCATTTTTCAGGGCCGCGAAGATTTTTTTAGCCTCGTCGCTTTCACCGCTGACCAACATTCCGTTCATCACGCCGGACTCACGGAGAACCTTGGTAAGAGAGCGGGTGTCAATGTCGTAAAGTCCGATTACGTTCTGCTTTTTCAGATACTCGTCCAGATCCCCCCCGCAGCGGAAGTTCGAAGGATCCTCGCACCAAGAGCGCACAATGTAACCACGCACATGACAGGCGGCGCTTTCAAAATCCTTGGGGATGATTCCATAATTTCCTATGAGCGGGAAAGTTTGTGTAACGATTTGACCATAATAGCTTGGGTCGGTGAGGGTCTCTATGTAACCGTTCATTCCGGTAGTGAAAACGGCTTCCCCGATGATTACGCCGGAAGCTCCAAAACTTTTTCCTTCAAAGACCTGTCCGTTTGCAAGCACAAGGCAGGCGTCCGATTTGTTAAATGCTTCGATACTCATACCGGGACTATACACTAGCATTTTTCCCCCGATTTTTCAAGTACCCCTTGCCATTTTCCTACCAATATGGTAGATTTTACTCTATGTATATGAGGAGGGCAAGTGCCGAGCCCTTTTGAAGTGTATATAAAATTGGTGTAAGCAAGGTTCCTGCGGGAAAAAACATCTGCACAAGCATAGCGCGGAAGCCGTTTTTTCCCGCAGGGTTCTCGCTGAAACCAATTTTTTTTAGAATTTATGAGACTCGGCATTTGACCTAGGAGTGGAAGATGACCATACAACAGGTACGATATGTGATAGGAATCGCGGAGGCAGGATCGTTCAACAAGGCGGCGGAAAAACTCTTCATCGCACAGCCGTCGCTCACAAGCACGATTCATGATCTGGAAAATGAACTGGGCATACAGATTTTCAACCGCAACGGAAGGGGCGTGACACTCACCGCGGACGGAGAGGAATTTCTTGCCAACGCGAGACAGCTTTATTTCAACTATCTGAACGTCATCGACCGCTACAAAAACGGAAGCCAGATGAAAAAGAGATTCGGAATCTCCACGCAGCACTACTCCTTCGCGCTCAAAAGTTTCGTGGAGATGGTCAAGCACTTCAACACAACCGAATATGAGTTCGCAATCAGGGAGACTAGGACCAAGGAAGTGATTGAGGATGTGGCGAGCCTGAAAAGTCAGATCGGAATCCTGTACCTGAGCGACTTCAACAAACAGGTCCTGCAAAAACTCATGCACTCAAAAAATCTGATTTTCCATCCGCTTATCTCATGCAAGGCTTATGTCTACATCTGGAAGGGACATCCGCTCGCAAAGCATGAGTCAATCTCCTTCGAGGAGCTTGAGGATTATCCTTGCCTCTCATTCGAGCAGGACGACAACGACTCCGTTTATTTCGCCGAGGAGATTCTAAGCACAAACGAATATCACCGCACGATCAAGACGAACGACCGGGCATCCATGCTGAATCTGATGGTGGGACTGAACGGCTACACGCTCTGCTCGGGAATCATCAGCGAGGAGCTCAACGGTGACGACTACATCGCAATTCCTTTCCGCGAGAATGACAAGAACATAAACCGTGTGATGGAAATCGGCTACATCACCAAAAAAGATTTTATACTCGGCGACGTGGGAACGACATACATTGACGAAATAGAAAAATATCTTGGAATAAAAAAATAGGACGGCACATAAGGAATCGCTGATTTAGGGGAGGTATTCCTAGGGAAGATATTCCCGATTGATGTTCCTGAGCGCGTTGAACATTTTTTCCTTCGCGTCACGGCTTCCCTGCGTCAGTGCCTCAAGGCGGGACCGGGCATCCTTTCTTCCCGAGTTGTCCTGATATGAGCATGTGCAGGTCGTCGCAATGTAGCCGGCATTTTTCGCGTACTCCTTTATCATCTCAACGTCGGCATAGCAGAGCGGACGGATTATCGTAAGCGGATATTTCTGATAATGGAACACAGGCGGCATGGTGGAGAGCTCGGCTTTGTTCAGCATGTTCATAAGAAGCGTCTCAAGGATGTCGTCAAGGTGATGGCCCAGAACCAGCTTCGTGTATCCGTGCTCCAGGGCATAGTGCAGAAGCTCGGTGCGTCTTTGGGTCGAGCACCAGTAGCAGTTCATCTTGCGTCCCTCTTTCACCCGGCCAAGCACATTCACAAAAAGACTTTTCAAATCCACGTTCCATTGCGCGAAAAGCTCACGCAGCCTCGGACTCAGGGAACATGCCTCAAAATCATTTTCAATGTGAATCGCCGTGTAGGTAAAATCCGCGTCGGGTCGTCTTGCCCTGTTCGCAAAATATTCCACGAGCGCGGTGGAGTCCTTTCCCCCGGACGCACCTATGAGGATTTTGTCCCCGCTCTCAATCATCTTGTAATCATAAATGGCTTTGTCTATCACACTGAAAAGTTTCGGCTGCGGCATACCACGGATTATACATCGATGCGGCTGAATGTGGCAAGAGGGCTGTATAAGGCAAGTGCAAATATAAATTAAACTTGGGAAATGAAAATCTAAAAGAGGAAACGCTTTCATTTACGGTGAGAATCAAAGCAAGCTGTCGCTTGCTAAGGAGTTTTGATTTGTTCGCAAAGCTCTCATTTTTCTGTCGAAAAACCATCAAAACTCCCAATCCTTTAGTCAAAGTGCGGTAATAGGAATTGGAGGTCGCTGTCGCTCCCTTCCGCACAAATGCCTGCTTGTCGCGAACCTCCCCTCCATTACAGCGTTTCCTCTATCAACATTAAATTTCCCATGCATTATTTGCGGCACTTGCCTTATACAGATTCTTTCACCTCCGCGATTTAGATAAACACCTGCTAACAACAATGGAAAGAAATGGTTTGAAAAGAGGAAAAACATGTGCTATACTTTATATAAAGACCTTGAAAAGGAGGATGCCATGCTTGCCTTGAACGGATATATAGACGGAAACACGCTCATCGCCACCGATGACAGCTTGAAGAACTTTCATGGAGATGAGATTTTGATTCGCATCGTGAAGAAAAATGCCCGGCATGAAAACATCGGTGAAATAGAAAAAGCGGAAAAACTGTCTGCACTAAAAGCGATTGGCGGTGTGCTCAATCAAAACAAAGCGATGACCATTGCTGACATCCGGGCGGAGAGGCTGGGGTTATGATTTTTGATTTATAAAATTGACAATTTTTCAATCTGTGATAAGATTTTTCATATACGAATTTCAAAAGGAGACTTTTACGGCAAGAACAAATTCCAACAGCATTACGAGTATTTTAACAGTTGCACTAAATCAAGAAAAATCAGAATTCCGAAAAAAAATGCTTGATTTATTTTCAAAAAAAATCGGAAAAAAAATTGATGACAATAATATATGGTTTTATGACTGCACACACAGTCCTTTATTATATACAGAGATGAAAGGAACCGAAATAGATATTGTTGCTCGCATTTCAGGGAAGCATAAACCAATAATGATGATTGAAGTAAAAGCAAGTATTGGAGAATCATTGCAAGATTCGCAAAAGACGGATAGGCAATATCAGAAGACTTCAGAAAAACACAAAATACCATTGGTTTATATTATCCCTAAGAATTACGTTTATAAAGAAGACATTCCTTCTACTGCAAAGAAAATATACTGGGAAGACATCTTGGAAACCGTTGGAAAATTACCTTCCATTTCCCTTGAAACTCAGATATCAAGATTTGTCGAAATTTCAGAACGGCAAGGAATTATTTCAAAAGAAGAAAAGAAGCTGTTTTTGAATAAGGAGCTTTTATCAAGAATTTACAAGCTCAAAAAGAAAACCTTATCCAAAATAGAAAAAATACTGAAAAACAATAAGAGAAAACCACATAAAGAAGAGTCTCAATGGGGAGTCGGATTCTATTATACTAGACTAAAAGCAAATTATTTTATTGGTTTTAATCCTTACTATAAAAAGGAAAAAGATGAAAATTTCTTTGCTCTGGCAATTGAAGAAACTTGCAAAAACATAGATTTAGGTGACAGATCTAAAAAACCTCTATACTATGCAGATGGATATTATTTTGTGCCAATTCTAGACAACAACGCTATAGATGGTGATAAGAAGATATTAACAGAAATACGAAAGGAAATGGAAAAGCTTAAAAATGATTTGCAAGACACAGAAATTAAGGAAAACTTCGGATTATTCTTTTCCCTTAGAGAAAAAATCGGAGAAAAACAGTTCGATAACCTTTTTACTAAAGAAAAAGAGATAAATGAGTCAAAATATAAAAAAGCAAAAGAAAAGTATATAAAATAAAAGAGTTTATGTCTCAAACAAAAAAAGTCACACGGATTCGAAAAAACTACGTTTTTCCTTAGTTACTGAAATGAATACAACATGAATGCTTTTTCACCCGAAGTTGCATTTATTACTAGCTATACTTCCAGATGCAATTTTAAAATCCGTGTGACATATTCATTTTCTCTGTACAAGCCCCCAGTGAATGGCGTTAGCCATGAACAAATCCGTGTGTTCTATATTAAACCACCTCCACTCTAAAAAAACAGCATAAAAAATCGGAAAAATTTTTTCTACTCTATCCTCCTGTGATAGACCACCTATGTTATAAGGTATACAGACTCAAGACAAGGGGGCATATATGGCGGGTATGAAAAAGGACGAAGCGGGATTCAAGGTTCTTGACTCAATTTCTGTTATCACGAAGAAGCTTGCGAAGTCGGGGCTCAAAATCAAGCGGACGAAGGAATTCTCGGAGGCGGAGGAAAGGCTCAACTCTTATTTTAAGACCACGAGCGGCGGAACATGGATGCTCTGCGGAATCATCTCATATTATTTTGACCACGGAGGAAACACGTGCAACTTCAACAATCTGTCCGAGTTTTTCTGCATGCCTGTGATGGGCGTAATCGCATATAAGGATGATGTCGAGTCCCTGCTTTCCAAGGGCTACATAATCAACACGATGGGGCTGAACGAGGAGGAGGTCAATCTTAAGAATGAGTTTGAGCTTTCGACGGAACTTCTCAACAGCATTCTTCACAACAAGAAAATCAGCATCACGAAAAGGAAAAAGAAAGGAGCCTCCATAATTGACCTGATCAAAAAACTCGGAACCATGATAGAAAGCTCCGAAGAATGGTCTTACAAAGTGTCGGAAACAAGAACCCAAGAAATAAAATATAGGAACAATGATTTTTTCTCACAAACCAAATCTCTTCTTTCGAACGACATCTGTGCGCGAATGTTCTTTTATGACTGCTGCTCCGACATGCTGGCCGGGCACACATCGAATCTGAACAGCACAATAAATGACGTATATGAGGATGTCGCGGACAGATTTTTTGTCGGAAAATCATTTCTGAACGACGATAACATTCTGCTTAAGACAGGGCTGCTTGAGTTCACGAACAAGGGAAACATGTCGGACTCCCAGCTCGAAATCACATCAAAGGCAAAGGAAATGCTGCTCGGCGAAAATGCGAGGCTGTTCTTAAAATCAGCGAAGGGCACGGACATTATCAGGCCGGAAGACATAAAACAAAAGCCGCTTTTTTACAGCAAGGAAAACGAGGCGGAAATCCAACGTCTGAAATCATCCCTGCACGAGGAGAAACTCAGGTCAATTCAGGAGCGACTTTCAGAAAAGGGGCTCGCAAGGGGAATCGCGGTTTTGCTTTACGGTGCGCCCGGAACAGGCAAGACGGAGAGCGTGTATCAGATTGCGAGGGAGACAGGGAGGGAGATTCTTCACGTGGACATAAGCAGCTCCAAATCCTGCTGGTTCGGCGAGAGTGAAAAAATCATCAAGAAAATTTTCACCGACTACAAACAGATGTGCAAATCAGCTGGAACAAACGCGGACGGAAAGATGCCCATCCTTCTTTTCAACGAGGCCGACGGAATTCTTTCAAAGCGCAGGGAGTCAACCAGCGGAAATCTCGCGCAGACCGAAAACGCCATGCAGAACATAATCCTTGAGGAGATGGAGAAACTTGAGGGCATAATGATTTGCACGACGAACCTTGCCGACAACCTCGACCCGGCATTTGAGAGACGTTTCCTTTTCAAAATCAAATTTGAGAATCCGACGCTTGAGGCGAAGGAAAAAATCTGGAGGTCAAAGCTGGAATGGCTCGACGAGGATGAGATTGCCCATGTCGCCGGGAGCTACGATTTGAGCGGGGGACAGATTGACAACATCGTGCGCAAAATCACGATGGACGAGGTTCTGACCGGCAAGAGACCGAATCACCATGAGCTGAGTGAACTCTGCAAAAACGAGAGGCTCGGAAGCGTGGAGAGGAAAATCGGATTTTTCTGAGAATGTTAATCCGAAAACACTGACATTCTCACGGATCTATGCTATACTGATTGTATGGCTATTGAGGTTTTTAACCGGCGGGAAATCAAATATCTCATCTCGAACGAGGACAAGGACGCGCTTCTTTCCATAATCGGACAGTACATGGAAAGCGACCCCTACAACAAGGGCGGAAAGCCATACTCAATCTGCAACATCTATCTGGACACGGAGGCGGACGAGCTGATCCGAAAGTCCCTGGAGAAACCCGCGTTCAAGGAGAAAATCAGGCTCAGGAGCTACGGCACGGCAAAACCCGGCGACAAAGTGTATCTTGAGAGCAAGAAGAAATTCGACTCGGTCGTGAACAAGAGACGCACCGCCTTTCTGCTTGAGGAAGCCTACGAATACTTTGAGAGCGGCAAAATCAGGGAGGACCGGGAACAAGCGGAAAACCCAGGGAACGCACCGAAGATGAACAAACAGGTCATGCAGGAGATTGACTACATCATGAACTTTTACAATCTGAGTCCGCGTGTTTTCATCTCCTACGACAGGCTCGCTTTTTTTGAGAAGAACAACTCTGATTTCCGCCTCACCATAGACACGAACATACAGACACGACGGGAGAATCTGAGGCTTGAGGTACCGGCTTACGGAAGGCAGCTCCTTCCCGAGGGCAAATGGCTCATGGAGGCAAAGGCGTTCAAGGCGTTCCCGCTCTGGTTCGTGCATTTTCTTTCGGAGCGTAGGCTTTTCAGCACGTCATTCTCAAAATACGGCAGCGAATACACGGCACATCTGGAAGAGCTCAAAAACAAAAAAACGGAAATTTAAGTCAAAGCAAAATTCAAAAGGAGAATTTTATGGATATCTTAAAGGGATTTTTAGTAACGGCGGAAAAGGCGAACATACTCTTCAACATGTTTCTGGGACTTGCCGCGGGAATCATCATCACATCCTCTTACGTGGTCGCGAACAGGGGATCGGGCGCAAGGCTCTCAAAAAATTTCGCCATCACGGTCCTTCTTCTTCCGGTGATTATGACAATCGTGATTCCCTTCATAGCGACTGACCTGAAAAAGACGCTCTCTCTCGCGGGTGTTTTCGCCCTGGTCCGGTTCCGAAGCATACCCGGCGACTCAAAGGACATACTCTTCGTATTCTTCTCGCTCTCCGTGGGTCTGATAATCGGACTGAACGACTATTTCCTCGGCTTCACGCTCGCCATTACGGTATGCGTCCTTTTTATCCTGGCCACAAGATTCTGGAAGGTCAGCGACAAGCAGGTCCTCAAAATCACGATTCCCGAGGACATGAACTATAAGGAAGTCTTTGACTCCATTTTTGAAAAATACCTCAAGAAACATTCCGTAAAGAACGTGCGCACATCAAACATGGGAACCCTCTTCACAATCTCCTACTGGGTGGAGCCCAAGCCCGGCATGGACGCGAAGGCCTTCATCGACGAGCTAAGGACAAGGAACGGAAACCTCACCATAATCCTTGAGAACCCGGACGACCTGGAGATTCCTGTGCTATGACAGCCGCCACTCCCTATACAAACAAGTAGAAATATTGGCGGACGGTTCCGAAATCTGTACCCTAAAAAAGCCGAAAAAACCGTAAAAATAGGGGCTAAAATTTCCTGATTTTTTTTTGTACCCACCAAACAGCCAAAAATTGCGAAAAATAGCCCCTGCCCCCGCCGCCCCCCGCGAAACCCCCGGATTTTCCTTATTGACATAAAACGCTACTGCTAGTAGACTGTAACTATCAATAACGCTAGATATAGGGTGTATTATCATTACAAATCAAAACATAAGTGTAATAAGGTGCGTAAAATCGCTATGTACTATGGGGTACTGGTTTTGCCACCACGCTATATATAGTGTCCTATAAAAAAAAGGTAGGGTTAGGGAGAATGAAAATCATAAAGCGCAGCGGCGTAGAAATGCTCTTCGACCGTCAGAAAATATTTACGGCCATCACCAAGGCAAACGAGCAGGTTGAGGAGAGGGACAGGCTCACCGAGGCACAGATTGACTCCATCGTGGACGACATCGAGATCCAGTGCCACAAGGAAGGTCATGCGCTCAACGTGGAGGAAATCCAGGATCTGGTTGAGACCGGAATCATGGAGCACAGGGCATACAAGGTCGCGAAGCTCTACATCACCTACCGTTTCCGCCACCAGCTCATGCGAAAGCAGAACACGACCGACCAGCAGATTATGAGCCTCCTCGAGGAAAACAACGAGGAAGTAAAGCAGGAAAACTCCAACAAAAACCCAACCGTAGTCTCCGTCCAGCGCGATTACATGGCGGGAGAAGTCTCAAAGGACATCACGCGCCGCTTTCTCCTTGACCCGGAGATTTCAAAGGCGCACGAGGAAGGAATCATCCATTTCCATGACTCTGACTATTTCGCCCAGCACATGCACAACTGCGACCTCGTGAACCTTGAGGACATGCTCCAGAACGGAACCGTAATCAGCGGCACAAAGATTGACAGGCCGCACTCATTCTCCACGGCATGCAACATCGCGACACAGATCATCGCACAGGTGGCAAGCTGCCAGTACGGAGGACAGAGCATTTCCCTCGCCCATCTCGCACCCTTCGTTGACGTAAGCCGCAAGAAGATTCAGAAGGACATCCGCGAGACCATGCAGGAGACAGGACTCACCGTGGACGAGCAGCAGTTCAACTTCATGGTGGAGCGCCGTCTCAGAAGCGAAATCACAAAGGGAGTCCAGACAATCCAGTACCAGGTGATTACACTGATGACCACCAACGGACAGGCCCCCTTCGTGACGGTATTCATGTACCTGAACGAGGCCAAAAACGAGCAGGAAAAGGCTGACCTCGCCATAATCATCGAGGAAGTACTCAAGCAGAGATACCAGGGAGTGAAGAACGAGCAGGGAGCATGGGTAACGCCCGCATTCCCCAAGCTGATTTACGTCCTTGAGCCAGATAATATAGAAGAAAACTCAAAGTACCGCTATCTCACCGAGCTTGCGGCCAAATGCACCACAAGGCGCATGGTTCCCGACTACATCTCCGAAAAGAAGATGCTTGAGATGAAGGTTGACTCAAACGGAAACGGAAACTGCTACCCCTGCATGGGATGCCGCTCCTTCCTCACGACCTACGTGGACCCGGAGACCGGAAAACCCAAGTACTACGGAAGGTTCAACCAGGGCGTAGTCACCCTCAATCTCGTGGACGTTGCATGCTCATCCGGCGGCGACGAGGCGAAATTCTGGCAGATTATGGACGAAAGGCTTGAGCTCTGTCACAGGGCACTCCAAATCAGGCACAAGAGGCTTCTCGGCACAAAATCCGACGCGGCCCCAATCCTCTGGCAGAACGGTGCGCTCGCAAGGCTCAAGAAGGGAGAAGTGATTGACAAGCTGCTCTACAACGGATATTCCACAATCTCCCTGGGATACGCAGGACTCTATGAGTGCACAAGATACATGACCGGCGAGTCCCATACATCCGAGGTCGGAAAACCCTTCGCGCTTGAAGTGATGAAGGCCCTGAACGACGCTTGCAAGAGATGGAAGGAAGCTGAGCACATTGACTACTCAGTCTACGGAACACCGCTTGAAAGCACCACGTACAAATTCGCGAAGTGCCTCAAGAGAAGATTCGGAATCATCCCCGGAGTGACGGACAAGAACTACATCACGAACAGCTACCACGTGCACGTCACCGAGCCGATTGACGCATTCAAGAAACTCAGCTTCGAGTCCGAGTTCCAGCGTCTTTCCCCCGGAGGAGCCGTGTCCTACGTCGAGGTTCCGAACATGGAGAACAACATCCCGGCGGTAATGGCCCTGCTGACCCACATCTACCACAACATCATGTACGCCGAGCTGAACACCAAGAGCGACTTCTGCCAGAAATGCGGCTACACCGGAGAGATCCAGATCGTGAACGACGGAGACGGAAAGCTCATGTGGCAATGCCCCGTATGCGGAAACCGCGACCAGACGACCATGAACGTGGCCAGAAGAACCTGCGGATACATCGGAACCCAGTACTGGAACCAGGGACGCACTCAGGAAATCAAAGAGCGGGTGCTGCACCTGTAGACTTTTCCTTGGAGCGGCACGATGTACTACGGAGAAATCAAAAAGACAGACATTGCGGACGGCGAGGGTGTGCGTGTGTCCCTTTTTGTCTCAGGATGCCGGATTCACTGCAAGGGCTGCTTCAATCCGATGACCTGGGATTTCTGCTACGGCCAGCTTTTTACCGAGGAAACCGAGAGAGAAATCCTTGAGGCACTGGGAAAAGAGTACATCAGCGGTCTGACTGTTCTCGGAGGAGAGCCCTTTGAGGAGGACAACCAGCGGATTCTCACACCCTTCCTTGAGAAAGTCCGCGCCGCATACCCCAAAAAGACAATCTGGTGCTACACGGGCTATGTCTATGACGTGGACCTGCTCCCCGAAAAAGGCAGAAAGCACATAGAAGTCACCGAAAAGATGCTCTCCATGATTGACGTACTCGTGGACGGCCCCTTTATAATAGAAGAAAAAGATCCGACCCTGGCATTCCGGGGCTCCAGGAACCAGCGCATACTCCGCCTGAAACATTAAGCCCCCGCGGCACTTCAAATTCCTTCCCCAAATACCGATAATCTTTTAAAATCCATGCATAATCGGGAGGGATAGCGTGACAAATTTCTCAAAACGGAACAAATTCTCTTTCACCCTTTTTCTGACGGCGGTAATTTTCGCCTGCTTTCCTTTAAACGCGGCACCAAGGGTTTCCAACCAGAGACAGAAGCTGATTGACTACGGGCTCACACTGCAGGGCATCCGATACAGATACGGCGGCAAAAAACCGGAGACAGGATTTGACTGCAGCGGATTCGTGTCCTACGTGGCAAAGGAGTCGCTCGGCGTGAAGATTTCGGCAAGCGCGGCACAGATGTACGAGACCGTAGAGCACATTGACGAGAGCGAAAGGGAGCCGGGGGACCTGATTTTTTTCTGCGTGGGATCCAGAATCACCCATGTGGGCATCTACCTCGGGCTCTACACCGGGGAGGGAAAGCTGCACGGCGAGAGAATCTTCCTCCATGCGGCGAGCGACGGCCCCAGGACGGGAGTGATTGTCTCATCCATCGACGAGCGCTACTGGAAGAACCATTTCAAGGGCTACGCAAGGATTCTTCCCGCCACGGTCATCACAAGCACCGGGGACTCGGACGGAAGCGAAAAAATCATGGAATATTCGGACGAGACGGAAAGGGAGCCGAGCGAGGACTAAAAAAGCGCCCGCAAGTAACCTTTAGCACGGAAGATTGTTAAAATCAGTATGAAACACACAGGAAAATATCTTTATTCGGTCATATATCTCATCGCCCTCCTTGGATTCGTCGGATGCTCAAGCAAGCTCAGTGTTACGGCAAAGGCAGACAAAAGCACGGACGTAAGCTTTCAGACGGCCATGGGACCGGTTCTTTCCTCCACAATCCGTTCCATAACGACGGGGATGGGAAGCAATTACGTGAACTCAAGGAACGGACAGGGGCTCTTCTCCGCCGAGACGATTCAGGAGGCCTTCAGGGACAGCGACTTTACGAACGTGAAGGTGGCGACTCCAACGCAGAACTCCCTCTCCATCGCGGCATCCCTGCCCCACGCCGACAAGCAGACCCATGCAACGGGAACTCTACGTGCCGCGGATTTCATAACCTGCTCCGAGAACGTGATGGTCCTGACCATATCTCCCGCGAACCTAAAGACCATGACCGAGGGACTTCCCCAGAGCACAAAGGGCTACCTTGACCTTTTCATGGCACCGGTCTTCAACGGCGAGAAAATGACCAAGAGCGAGTACCGCGCCCTGATTGCGACGGTTTACGGCGAGAACATAGCGAAGGAGCTTGAGTCCTCCAACATAGACGTGGAGATGCTTCCTCCCAAGGGAAAGAGCATCAAAAAAGCTCTGGTCCCGAAGTCAGGGTCAAAGGCCACGGCGGCAAAAGCCACTTTCAGCATACCGCTCCTTGATTTCCTTACCCTGAGCAGCACGGAGACCTACAGCATAGAGTGGTAAGCGGCACGGTTGCCGCAATCAATAGTGGGGAGGCCTGCGGTTCGGCACGTCTCCCTCCACCAGCTCGGACAAATCCCTGACTTTCTGCGCGAGAAGCTGATTTTCCTTTCTGAGCACTTCAATCGTCTGCGTATGCTCCACGGAAACTTCCTGCAGCTGGCCCACAAAATCTTCCATATAGGCAAGCTTTGTCTCCAGCGCGATGATTTTTTCCTCTGTCTCTGCGTCCATAATCATTCCAGCCCGTAAGTCTTTCCGTACTCAATGATTTCCACGTTCGGGAAGCCGTTTTCCTTGAGGTGATTCTGGAAGTATTCCTGCGACTCTTTTTCACCGTGCACGAGGAAAATCTTCTTGAGCCTGCTCGTGTCAATCGCGTTGAGCCATGAAGTCATCTCCCGGTAGTCGGCGTGAGCGGAGAACGCGTTGATTTTTTCCACGGCAGCCTTGACCTTGTACCAGTCGCCCAGGATGTGCACCTCCTCCTCTTTTTCCAGAATCTTTCGTCCCAGGGTATTCTCGGACATGTAGCCTACGATCAGTATGATGTTCCTGGGGTCGCTGATTCCGTTCGCAAGGTGATAGAGGACACGTCCCGCCTCGCACATTCCGTCCGCGCTGATTATGATCATCGGCCCCTGCTTTTTGTTCAGCTCCTTGGACTCGTCCACGCTCTGCACGAAGGTCAGCTCGTTGAAGCCGAAGGGATTCTTGTGGTTCTGCAGGAAGGTCTCGGTGGTCTGCTCGTCGTAGCACTCGGGATGCAGCTGGAAGATTCCGGTCGCGTTCACCGCCATGGGGCTGTCCACGTAAATGGGGATCTTGGGGATGCGCTTTTTGTCCACGAGAAGATGGAGGTAGTACACCAGCTCCTGGGCCCGCTCGATTGCGAAAGACGGGATGATGATCTTGCCCTTGTTTGCGACCGCGCGTTTCACGACCTTCTCCAGGTCATCCATGGCCGTGTCGGGGTCCTCATGCAGGCGGTTTCCGTATGTGCTCTCCAAAAAGATGTAGTCCGGGGCAGGAACGTCCGTGGCAGGATCGCGGATAATCGGCTTTCCAACGCGTCCCAAATCTCCCGTAAAGAGAATCCTGAGCTCGTCGGAAGGGGCTCCCCTAAGCGCGGACTCACCCGCCGTGGGCTGCACCGGTTTCTCCACCTTTCCGCGTCCGAAGAGCCTGTGCCACAACCTGCGTCCGCTTCCCATTCCCGAGCTCTCGGCCTTTCCCGTGAGGGGATTCTTTCGCTGCCCAGTAATCGTCATGTACGCAAGGGAGCTTCCCAAGATATGCCCCGCGTCAAAGAACTCAAGCTGCACGTCGGGAGAGATGAACATCCTGCGGTTGTAGCCAAGGGACACAATCTGATTCGCGGCCTTAACGCAGTCCTCCTCGGTGAAAAGGGGCTTCCAGTTGAATTTCTCACCCTTTTTACGGGCCTGTTTCGCAAGGAATTCCGCGTCCCGGGCCTGAATCCTCGCGGAGTCCATCATTACGATGTTCGCAAGGTCCCTCGTCGCGGGCGTCGCGTAGATGTTTCCCCGGTAGCCGTTCTTCATGAGCACCGGAAGAAGCCCGCAATGGTCATAATGGGCGTGGGTCAGGATCACCGACTCAATCTTGTCAGCCGCAAAGTCAAAGTCGCGGTTCTTCTGGTCGGCAATGGCACGCTTTCCCTGAAACGCACCGCAGTCAATCATAAAACTGCGTCCGTCAATCTCTATGATATGCTTGCTGCCGGTAACTTCCTGCGCAGCTCCCAATGAATAACACGTTACGCTCATACGACACCTCTCTATGCAATTCCGTTTTAAATCAAAATTTCTCTCTTCTTCCATTATAAATCATAATCCGGGATTATACAAATTTTTTTTTCGGAAAGAAAGGCGCTTTTTCACCCTAAGTTCTCAAAATCGGATACCGCTCAACGGTCCGCGGATGCGGTTTAACATCCTTTTTCCCTATGCATTTCCAAACGGATGGAAACACGAGAAAGCGTAAATCAAAATCCATAAAACAAAAAAATAAATGAAAAAAATAAGACTTCCTAGTTTTTTCTCGCCTGTCTTTTTCACGGAGACTGAACACAACGGAATGAGCAAAGACACCGGGATAAGCGTAAACAAGAATGAATCAGTGTCGGCCCTTATATAATCTCCAATTGTCATTGACAAGAAAAAATATACAACAAGAATTATCCATCCGATTCTTATCAATCCCTCATATCTGAGCGTGTGCTTTGCAAGGATGACCGTAACGATGGAGAAAATATAGCATATCGCTGAATACAAGATTATCTGCAAGGGAGTTTTGGCCTGCAGCAATGTAAATGTGGAAACAGGAGCAATCTTGTTAAAAAAAACAGCATAGATTATTATTCCGGCGATTACTTCCAGAACCAGGCTGAGAAGAATTTGTATTATAAGACTCTTTCTCGTGGCAAACTTTTTTTTCCCAAAGCGATTTATGACCGGCAGCGAACCCCCTTTGTGCTCAAAAAGGGAAAGCACCAGTGAAACAATAAATGCCGCAGCCCCAATAAACGGAGTTAAAAGAAGAAGCCCCAGTGTATATGGAATGCCATATATTCTTGACTCCCAAACAGATTGCCCCCAAAGATTGTAATCAATCCCACCGGCGAAAATTCCATCACCGTTTATATCATAAAGGTTAAACCTCCATTCTTCATACAAATCAACCACCGCAAGCAAAACAAGAATGGAAAGAATCGCCATTGAGAAAAAAAACAGTGTCTTTTTTAGAATCGGTTTAATCATAGTATCTTCCTTTCCCTATTGCCAATTCATTTTTTGAGGATTTACAAATGTCTCTGTCCAAGTATTTGGAACAAAAGGATAAGGTGTACACCCAGGAATCTCGTTTTTCGGACCTGCATTATCAGCGTCTTTCAGAATATCCCAAAATCCATCTCCGGCTGACGATACGAATTTCACTTCGGAATAATCATCATGCGTAGTAATGAAATAATCGATTCGTGTTCTTCCCAAAAAATAATCACGTGCAAGATCCTGGCAATCATCGCCTTCCATGTCCAACGAATAGTTTCCATACCAACTATCCGTTTTACCAGAAACTATATTATTATAATGCACGTTTTTGGAATTTGCACTTTTTATATCTTGAACGACATTTTCTCCCAACTTTACAGGACTACCATAATTATTGAGATAATGTAAGCCAGCTTCCAAAGTATTATCAACAACAGAAGGATTCAAGGTTCCTGCATATTTTGATATTGATTTGTCATCCTTCAGAATATGTATAACATCTCCTCTGTCATTTGTAAGTCCTATGCCATCGTAGACTGGAGCTCCTGCTGCACCGTATTTTCCGACAGTCAAATAACAATTCGCACACTTTTCAAAACCATCTTTATCTTCATAATGGACGGTCATAATATGCTTGCCTTTATAATCTCTGGCATTATATTCTTTGTCTAAATCTATTTCTGTATTACTGTTTCGGGAAATTATCTGATTTCCTTCAGGCTCTTTTCCACCATTTGCCAGTTTTTTTAGATTTGTCTCGCCACTCTCATACCATCCGATTACAAGTTCAGACTCTTTTTTGCTTTCACCCAAAATTTTCCTCGTAGCTTCCTGCGTTGATTTTGGATTAGAAGATGAGGATGACAGACTTCCTCCGCTTCCGGCATTTCCCTGTCCCGACGGATTGCCAGTTCCGGCAGAGACATCACCGCCCGCAATGGCGGTTTCATTTCCGGCGCTCACGTTTGCACTGCCTCCCGAAGATCCGCCTCCGTTGTTGCTCACCTGATTCTGTGCCCACGTAATGTCCCCCTTGGTCAAGGTATGTGTCGTGCCGTCGTTTCGTGTAACCGTATCACCTTCCTGGGCCTGGGCTTGAGCCTCAACGCTGTTCTCTATTTCCGCCCCTCCGTTGATTTTGTACAGGATGTCACCTTTCAGCTCTTCGTAATCCGACAAGTCGTAGTCATCTAAATTAGGATACATTACTTTTTTCAATTTGTTTCCTCCATTGGGTTAAATAACTTTATACGTTATCTTCACCCTCATACCGATGTGCGAACCACTCATATATTATGATATCTAATATACCTCCAATAATATAGAAAGCCGCATGTTCGAATAGATTAATTTTAAAAATACCCAACATCAATCCACCAAACACAATACTATATGCAATTGCAAATATTCCACTAGCTAATTTTGGATGCATATCTCTATCTTCCTCCTTGCCACTCGTCTATAATTAAACTGACTGCGGTTATCGGTAAAGGCAGAAGCACAGTGCAGAAAGGATCGAACCCATACTTCTTGATTCCGAAAACAATGACAGCGACACAAAACACTGAGAATATGATACAAGAAAAAAAGAAAAATGAATATGTGCCGACCTTCTTAAAAACGAACGCCGCAAGGTTTATGAACCAATAAACAAATATGGAACTACCGATAACCATTAAGAACCCCGATATCTTAACGGCTCCGCTTACCTGAATAAAAAATACAATGGATATAATCAAATCCAATATCAACAAAACAGCAAAACTTATCAATAAACGTTTTTTCATATTACCTCTCCTGCTCAATTCTGCGAATCAGCCACACTGCATTCACCGTAATTCGCATTGCCGTCAACAGAGGTTTTGACTGAAAAATGTACGTCAATGAACAGAAGCATTCCGAACATTAACACAATAGTCATGATAAAAGTCAAGGCTTTTCTTCGTCTCTTTTCCTTTTCTGTCTTAATCTCCTCTTGCGTTTTGGATTTATCATCGACAGGAGCATCGACATACATTATCATCATAACCATAAAACCAGCAAAAGGTATAACTGATATCCAGTACCAGTGAGGGGAAAAACCATTTTTTTTTGCAAATATGATTCCGGGAACCACAGGAATCAGACATGCGGCTATTAAAAGTATGTACAACATCCTACTTTCCCCATTCTACTATATTGTCCGGTAAATCTATAACAAACGATAGTCCAAGAATTGCGGTAAGATCCGCTGCAATTCTTTTTTCAGGCCAGTTAGCATCTAATCCTATGGACTTTCCCCATCCTATTGAGCCACCTACAGCAAATTTCCAATCATCACCTTGTACTCCAAAATCTCCAGACAAGGTTGCAACATTTGCTCCCGCCGATATTTTTATACCTCCTCTCTTATCTATCTCCATATTATATTCCCCTTCAAAACAGTCAAATGTCATGGATCCGGCAATATGGTTTGTTTTGGGAGAATTTTTCAGTTCCGAAGACAAATGCAGAACTCCGCTCTGCACATGATTCAGTACTTTTTTTGATGATTGGTGATGATCCATTACTTCAAAAAAAAGTTCTTTCTCTGTTTTATTTTGATTAAACGTATCGCCGCTGTTATCAAAGCCTAAAAAAATTTCAACATCAGATCTTCTAGAATCCATATCATTTATCAATTCTGAGAACTTTGAAAAACTGACACGGCTTCCGTCCGCACAGCACCCCTCAAATTTATACCCTTCACCCAAGGTCTCATAGGTCTGAAATTTATCAGCAGCATCGACCAAGGCCTTTTTATCACTCAAAGAAGCTCTTATCGTCTTAGACTTGTGGTCAATAATATAGCCGTTTGTCGTATCGGGAAATTTATTCTCAGAAGCTCCGTTTTTCCTCGCGGGTCCTATCCGCTCAGTGACAGTCATGTCGCCGGTCCCCAAGTCGATTCTCATTTTTTTTCCGACCGTATCGCCAACTTGAAGCCTGGTCGGATCCCCGTCATATCCTGTAACGCTTTTCCAATTTGCTCCGTACAAGCCCCAGAGAGTCGCCCCTTCCCCAATCACAGTATGCGTTCCATCTCCGTTGTTCCTCCATCCATGTATTTCTTTTCCCGCCGGCTTCTTGGCAGAAATCACGTTTTCTGCAATTCTTTTATCATCCGCCACCAGCGAAGCCCTTTTGTAATCCTCCACATGTGCCAGACCTACTTTTAAGTCATGCTCCTTTTGCTGGACAGAAGGAACATTCGTCTTACAATTTCCATTATTACGTGAGGCGGCAGGATAATCATTGCCAGAAGTGGAAGTAGATTTTCCCCCTGAATACCCCGATCCATAGCTTGAACCACCGTTTCCAGCTCCCCCGGTCTTCCTCTCCGCGTCCTGCTTGGCCATATCCGCCTGTTGCCCGTGGTCGAGTGCCGTACTCTGAGCGGGAGCATCCGTCTGCGTCGGTGCGGCGGAAGTAGCCGTTGAAGTCGGTTTTGAAAGTCCGTTTGTTCCTGTTGATGTGCTGCCATTCGTCTCATATTTGGCCTTTATTTCCGCTTGTTTTTCCGTATTACCGTTTTTGCATGCCTCGGCCATTGCCTGCTGGTCAGCGGAGCTCATTGTTGTGCCCCCGTTGATTTTGTACAGGATGTCACCTTTCAGCTCCTCGTAGCAGGAGAGATCGTAGTCATTCAGGTTCTGATACTTTACTTTTTTCATTTTGTCCTCCAACAATAAGCTACCTTACCTTATCCTCATAGGGAACAACCTTGGCATAATATGTAACACAGAAATTTATGCATGTGTCGTCGTATTTTGTTCCCTTGTAGACATCCGCTATTTCAACACGGATATCCTCAGGCTCCGTGATAAATGATATGTCCACTGTCTGAGGATGTGGTGTATCAAGGACATCAAAGATTTTAGACTTACCTGATTTTGCTCCTGTTACCTTTATTTTTTTTATGCGGTTATTCTGCTTGTATAGATATGGTTTATCGTATGAGATGTAACCGTTCATTATCAGGAGATAAGGATTCGGATTCTCATAAAGTGCGGGAAATTCATTTTTTATTGTGAATCCCTCTCCTATACCGCTTCCTGGCACACCTTCTACCCAGGGGGTTCCAGGCTTACAGTCACACAGGTCCTCGACTTTATATTCCCTGTTTTTCTCTTTTAGAGACGATGAGCAGTCCTGATATTGTCGACCAATTGAATCTTCAAATTTTATGGATGATGTTATAAAACAATCATATTGTTCAAAACCTGTTGTTTCAGCAAAGAACAAAACTCCCTTACCATATTTTGTTTCACATTCCCCAGCCAGTACAAGCAAAGTATTACTGGTAGGAGAATTATTGTAATACTTGGCTATACTGTATGGGAATTTTTTAGGCATCTGGAAATAAAGAAGTCCATCCTTATATACTTTTTTATAACTGACTGTTATTTTTTCATCCAACTGAGAATCCTCATATTTGTAAATAATATTACCCTCATTTACAGCAAAATAATCAATAGTGCTGTAAACATCAGGGGCATATTTCCCATCAAGAGAAAAACTCTGTGCAAACAAAGTATCAGCAAATATCACAAGTAGAACAAATAAGATAATTCTTTTCATTTTTTAAACGCCTCCATGTTGCTTAATGAAACAATATTAACTTGTATTGAAGTAGGATTATATACCCCGGCCATCAAGACACTCATCATTTCATCCTGATGATTCTGTCCTCTTTAAATCAAAAAATTTCTCTCTTCTTCCATTATAAATCATAATCCGGGATTAGACAATTTTTTTTTCGGAAAGAAAAGCGCTTTTCCACCCTAAGTTCTCAAAATCGGATACCGCCCAACGGTCCGCTTAAGTTTTGAGGCTTCAAGTTTTACCAGCGGAAACTCCAGCAAACATCATGTTTTACCTACCTTACGCTGCTTTCATACGGTATTACTTTGTTATGATATGTCACGCAAAAGTTAATGCATGTGTCATCATATTTTGTACCCCTGTACACATCAGCTATTTCAACCCTTATATCCTCGGGCTCTGTGATAAATGAAATGTCAACAGTCTGCGGATGCGGAGTATCCAGAACATCAAGTATCTTAGACTTTCCAGATTTTACTCCAGTCACCTTGATTTTCTTTATGCGGTTGTTCTGTTTGTACAAATATGGTTTTTCGCATGAAATATATCCGTTCATTATAAGAAGGCATGAGGGAACGGCCTGACTGTAGTTTTGTTTTTTTATCGTAAATCCTTCCCCGATTCCGCTTCCGGGCGCACCCTCAACCCACGGAGTAGCCATTTTACAGTTACAGAGGTTTTCAACCTTATACTCACGGTCTCCTTCCACAAGATATGATGAACAGTCTTCATATTCACGTAATACTAAGTCAACAAATTTTATTGAAGGACAAACGAAAGGGTAAGGATCATTGAAATCCGATGTTTCAACAAATAATAACACTTCATCTCCATGGCTAAGCATCGACCTTCCAGCCAAAACAAGTAAACAGTCACTGGCGGGAACGTCTTTGCGGCATTCCGTTATACTGTACGGGAATCTTTTTGACATCTGCAAAAACAAAAGACCGTCCTTATAAATCTTTTTACAGGCGACGCTTATTTCTTCTTTTGCATCCTTCGGTTCATACGATTCATATTTATATGAAATAGAATTCCCATTGAAAATAAGATAGTCAACGGTACTATATAAATCAGGATAATATTTTCCGTCAAACGAAAAATTTTGTGCGTAGAGAGCGCATGAAAGCAATATGCATATTGCAATTAAATATAGCTTTTTCATACAGATTTCTCCGTTAATCCCGCGACCAAATCCACCAGCTCCCAGAGATTCTTTATGGAGTAGTCCTGACCAAGTCTGGTGGGTTGGGGGTCCGTTCTTTTTCTTTCTATTAAGACTGACTTGCAGCCGAAGCGCTTTGCCACCTGAACGTCGCGGAGGTCGTCGCCGACCATGATCATGTCATCCGGGGACGAGTTGAAAAAATCCGCGATCTCCTCCATTCCCCTGGTGTTCGGCTTTTTGAATCCGCATGAGAGTGACGAGACGTAAAAATCAAAATAGGGAAGCAGCGGAGTTACAAAGCCTTTGTGCATTTCGTCGGGCATCCCGGTAGCAACATCGGTGAGAGCCGCAATCCTGTAGCCCATCCCACGGAGTTTTTTCAGGGCGGGGATGGAGTCCTCAAAGATGACGGGCTCCAGATTCATTCCCTCGAAAAACGCCTCAATGATTTTTCCGGCGTCCGCGTCCGTCTTCCAAAGCCCGCAAATCTCCGAGAAGATTTTCATGGGGTCCACGTCATCTTCCCTCGGATTCACGCGCGGATTGTATTTCTTGAGGATTTCCACCGCACCCTCAATCTGCCCCTCAGAAAGCCCGAGAGACAGCTTGCGGTCCGCATGTTCAAAACAAGACTTGTAGTTTGAGACCCAGCTCACGTGCATCCCCTTGTACTCCATGAGCGTGCCTCCCAAATCAAAAACAATTGCCCTCATACCGCCTTACTCTATCTTCCAGACCGCACCGTTGCTTCTTCCGAAAATCTCGGGCTCGTACATGCACTCGGCAAGTGTCGCGGGTGTCTCGTACTCACCGTTTCTCTGCGCGCGGAAAAGGAACTCGAAGTTCTGGCTTCCGATCGGCAGGTAGTCCCAGAAGCAGCGGATCTCCGCGTCGTAGATGTCCTGATGGCTGAGCCTCCTCCACGGTCTCCAGATGTATTTTGAAGTCGTCTCCCTGCTCTCCGGGGAAGGAACGCTCGCCGTGGTCACAAACGCGCTGTTCAGAATCTCCGCTCCGGCAGGAACCGGGGCACGGACGGCGACATAAGTTCTTTCCTTCGTCGTGGTCACGTAGACTTTCTCACGGTAAATCGTTCCGCTCTTGAGCTTTCCGGGTGCGATTTTTTCTCCCGTGCGCGCGTCGGTAATCTCAACATAAACGCAGAGTCCCTCGTCCCTCGCAGTCTGCTCCTCGGCGGGAAGGGCATAGGTCATGCTCGCAGTGTAGAAGAGCTTTCCGCTTCCGTCCTTCCTGATTTCAAGCGGCAGCTCGGTCTCAAGGCTCACGTCAAGGTTCGGCAGGTCAAGGGAATATTTTTCGTCCTTCTGCTTCATGTTCGCGGCGGGCTTTCCGAAGCGGTATGTCTCATCCACAGGCTCGGCTCCCAGTCCCTTGAATTTTCCGGAGAGGATTTCCTTTCCGTCAATCAATGCGCTCGCGGTAAGGTTCGTGTCCTGCAGCTTGTTCTCCCGGATATACACATCAAGGGCAATCAGCACGCGGCTCGTCAATGCGGTCGAGCACCAGCGTCCGTTTCCTGATTTCGCAAGCTCCAGAAGCTGCCACACAAGATGTCCGTTGTAGATGTCGTCCGGGTTCACCTTCGTGAAGAGATGGAGGGTCAGCGCGAATCTCTCGGGGTTTCCGTTGAAGAAATACCACGAGCTGTGGGGCACTGAGTTCTGGAAGGAAGCTCCCCTCGTCGTAAGCGCCATGAGATTCTTAAGCTTCTTCACCGCAAGCGCGCTCAAATCCTTATATCCGAGCTCCACGGCGGCAAGACCTGCAAAAGCGTACTCACTGATTCCGGTGTCTGAGTCAAGGATTTTCTTTATGTCGGATGAAGACACTTTGTTTCCAAGACGGCTCAACACATAGTAGCTGTATGCCTTCGGATACCACCATCCCTTTGCCTCAAGCTTTTTAAGCTCATTGGTAATATAGGAAGAGAGTTTTTTCTGGCTCAGAAGCGGAGGCAGATTGATTCCATGCTCCTTTGCCAGCGCAAGAATCTCGCCTATCCTAAGCGACACCGCGAAACTGCTTTCCTTTCCGTCCGGCCAGTAGGGGAATCCTCCGTCGCTCCTTTGAAGCTCCGCCCACATTCCAATCTCGGTCTCCACCAGGGAAGCCGGATCCTTCACCTCGCTCTTCATTCCGAAGACAGAGATATAGTCACCGAAAGCGATGAGGGGCATGACCGCGGATGATCGCTGCTCAAGACATCCGTATGGATAGCGGAACACATAGTCCACGGCGGATCTCAAGGCACCGAGCCTCGTTGAGTCAAGCTGGATGAAGAATGTGCCCCGTCCGTCATCGGTTCCTGCGGGGAAGATGATTTTTTCACTCGCGGATTTTTCATCGGCATCAATCTGTCCCACCGTGGTGACTGTCTCATAGATGTAGGGCTTCTCTATCTCAAGTCGCTTGTAAATGACTTCGTTCACCGACTTTGACTTTACCGTAAATGCAAGCGTAATCCATCCCGCACTCTGGGCATCGATTCGGAACATCAGAGTGGAAGTGTCCCCCGGCTTTATCACGAGGGATTTTTTTGCGTCACCTGAAACCGAAGCCTTGCCCGGAAGCTTCACAAGCTCACCCTTGGCAGGAACATAATCAGTTTTTTCAAGGCCGGAAAGCACGTCAAACTCAACATTTACAGTTTCGCTTTCATCACCGATGTTCGTAATCACGACACCGGCCTCCCCGTTGTCTCCTGGACGCAGGATTCTTGTCTCCACGTCGCGCACGGAAATTGGATTTGCGACGACCAGGGAATCTTCCTTATAGGCATAGTCGTTTTCCTTAACGCCCACCACAGTAATGACGTACTCGGTAAGGGAATCGGGAAGTTTGAACGTAGTGCTCACCTTTCCGTCAGCATCGGTAACAAGGTTCGGAAGGAATACCGCTGTGGCACGGAAATCTTTCCGTACTTGCATGGCAGGTTCCTCAGCACCTCCTTCGACATCTCCATCAGCGGCACGTTCATCAAGACAATCTTCTTCCATTTCTACCATATCATTATAAATGGCTCCACTTGCTCTGGAAGACGCTGTAGCCACGCCCATCTTTTTTGACATAGTCGCATCCGACATTTTCATCATTTCATAGTAGACGAGTTCCCTTGTCCTTGCATCAAGCGTATAAGTGTCGTAAGTTACAGGGGTAAGCAAATTCTTCCTGCTGTCATCCGAGTTCGCATTTGCCTTAAAATGCCAAGACGTATAGAAATCTGAAGCCGGGTCTCCTACATGATAGCCAATCAAATCCAAAACGCCGCGATCTACTGCCATCAAGGTAAGTTCTGCATTGGCAACAGGACGGCCTTTTTTATCAGCCTTCAAATCAATCTTCACATTTTCGCCGGGCAGATAGCAATTTTTATCCAACTTCACATCCACGTTAAACTGCCTGTTATCCCAGCGGACAAAGAGATCCGTTGAAGCGACAATGCGACGTGGCTTAGACTTATCCTCCGTTTCATAATCAGCAGGAGGATTTTCAGTGCGGTTTACCATTGCAGAAACGCGAACCCAAACTGTCGGAATGTACCAGTCTTCAATCGGCACGTCCAAAGTATAAGTCGGATCCTTTACATTGATTACCTTTTCATCGATGATTCCCTCGCGCTCAATCGTTACAAGATAGAGTCCTTTTTCCAAGGGGCTTTCAAAAATGATATGTGCGGTATCTCCCACGTCATACGCGGTTTTGTCCTTAATCAGATTGAGAGACACTTCGTTTCCATAGTTGCGGTAAGTGCTGGAACCTGTAACGTAGAAACTCCTGCATGAAATAACGCTGCGTCCAGAAGAATCCGTGCTCCTCAATTCAAGATAATAGCTTCCGCCTTCTTTTGGAGTGACACTCAAAGAGCCTGCCTTTGCATTTACGCTTCCAGATGACTCTTCTTCTATTACTTGCTTCCAGTCGCTGTACTCATAGCCGTATTCATTTACTCTGATTATTTCTTCCCACTTTCGGTGCAAAAGTTTCCAGCTGATTTTTTTATCCTTGGAAAGCAATTTTTCTTCCGGTACAGTTCCCTCGGGACTTGCAAGAAGATAATTGAACGTGGCCTTTTCTCCCTTTTTCGGGAATCCCTTTATGTTCTGCACTCCGCTTATTCCAATGTAGAAACTTGCCGGATGCACAATTGCAGAAGCACGTGTGGCAATCATCTGATTTCCTGCATCGCTTACCTGAGCCTGCAAATTGTAGACGTAGGGATAGCCCGCTTTTGGTTCGCTTCCGGTAGAAACACCAACATGGGCGGTTCCTTCCGCGGAAAGATTTTCGGTGGAAGTCTCGTGGAAATTGTCGTATGAGATTTCGTCCTCCACGTCATCATCCCAAGCCATCTTGTAATAATTGTCGTATTCCTGGGGACCAAAAGAATAGCCCGCATACTCTTTTCCAGGAGGAGTGAAACTGGTCGTTGAGCGGGTCCAGTCAGCAGTAACTCTTCCACCTGCAAGGGAGCCCCCTCCAAGATAGGAAGCGTTAATCGTCGCGGTAACTGAGTCACCACGGTAATATGTGACAGGGGCAATTTCCGCTGATGCCTGGAAACGGAGACGCTCGAAGAACTGTACTAAAATAGCTGCCTGTGAAGAGAATCCAGAACCGTCGGCACGCTTGTACAGAATGTTATAATAGCCCGGAGTCAAATCTTCGGGGAGATTCCAATCACCGCTTGTGGTTCCGTTTTCGCTCATGTCTCCCTTGAATGAGGCATAGACCTTTGAGTCGCTTCTCCAGTAATTTGAGTCTCTGATTTCAATTTCATAAGGACCTGTGTATGTGCTGTACTGACCCAAAATCAGAGTGCGGTCAATCACTTTGAAGTTCATGCTTTCGCCGGGTCTGTAGAGCATTCTGTCGCTGAAAATCTTTGTGACGTTCGTGCCCTTCCTTAAATTCTTCGCATCAATTTCCTTTCCGGTCGTTGAATCAATCAGCTTTCCGCCTTCAATGGAGACCGCATTAAACTCGCTCGTGTCGCCCCACCATGAAGGGATTTCCATGACCAGGCGGTCGTCCTTGGTTTTTGCTTCAATATATTTGGCGTATTTTGTTTTAGACTTTGAGTTAAAACGGAGGACTGCCAATCCGTTGCTGTCGCTAGTTCCAGTGACAAGTTCCGTTCCCATGCCGATGAGCATTGAAGGACGCACTTCCGAACTGCTTCCATAAACTTCCTTTATAGAAACTTTTGCATTCGGTACAGGCTCTCCCGTAGTAAGGTCGGTTACAAGAACGACGGTTTCATTCCATCCACTGTGGAGCGTCATTCCCAAATTGCTTACCTGAATGTACAGTTCGTTGGAGGTCCTGCTTGTCTTTTCCTTGATTCCGAAAGTACACTGGCTTGTAAATTTTACAGCTCCACGATAGCCGCCATCAGTTTTTTCCAAAAAGTCCTTCAACTCAACAACTTGGATTACGCGACGGTTCTTTGTTTCCGGAGTCACTTTCAAATCAAAAGTTTTTTCCTTTCCAATTTTGTAGGAATCAGTAACGCCAGAAATAGGAGTGATTGTATAGTAAGAATCTTTTCCGATGTTCTGGAATTCAAACGCGCGCTTAGGCTCAAACTGAGATTCCAAAACTACCAAACCGCTATTTTTAAAACTCGCATAGCTGTCCGCATCAGGCACGGTGATTTTTTCACTGATTTTTTTAGCGTAGCTCTGATCGTAAATGTCCACGACGGAATCCGCATTCAGAGTGACCGTATATGTGTCGTTGAATGTCACCGGGATATTGCTTATGTAAATGGTGTTTCCGTGGATTTCCAGATTTTCAGGCGGCACTTCCATCTTGGGACTAAAACTCAAGCCGGCGTATATCGCTTTTTCAGTTCCCGACTTAATCTGGTGGTTGAAGGAAATGCTGAGCATCGTGCTTCCATTTATGTGGCTCATCTCAAAGGGACGGAGCGTGTGGAAAGTGCGGCTTTGTACCGAGGATGTGGCCCAGCAATTTTCATCAGGAACGGCACCGGCTTCCATTTTTACGGTGATTTCGCTGTCTTTCGGAAAAAGGGAGTCCATCTTCAAAAGGACAGTTTTTTCATCAATTTGAGAAGCTTTGTATGAATAAAGTTTTTCCCTTGAATCGCTTACGGAAATGAACTTGCTGACTACATTGACATTTACCTTATTGCTGAAAGTGAGCGCGATGTTCTGTGCATACTCAGGCGGAATGTCGTTTGAGTTTACGGCGATTTTCTTTTCCTTTTGTTCGATGTAGCCCGGCATGACTGATTTTAACTTTAGTTCTTCAGTGTGGAAAGTGTAGCAGACAGGTCCCGAAATGGAAGTTCCGTCCGCTGATTTCAGATCCGGATTCACGGTGATCGCATATTCTTTCTGAGGGATGAGTGCGTCGCTGCAGTCAAAGCTCAAAAGGCTCGTGCCGTACCAGCGGAACACACCGTTGAGTTTCGGAGTGATTGTAACGACATCGCTTTTTGTGATTGGCTCACCGAGTTTTTGCAGGGCGACCACAGGTTTTGAAAATTGCACCTGAATTGAGGGGAAACTTACCGACGAAGGAACTTCCTCATTTGGAGAAACGGACTCCACAAAAAAATCCGTAGCACCCTCTGCCCCTCCGCTTCCAATCAGTGACTTATCCACTTGAGTCTGACCTCCCGCAGCCTGATTTCCAGCTCCCGTCGAACTGCATGAAGAAAACACGGCCGCCGCCAT
Source organism: Treponema sp. (assembly GCA_016288205.1). Classification (GTDB taxonomy): domain Bacteria; phylum Spirochaetota; class Spirochaetia; order Treponematales; family Treponemataceae; genus Treponema_D. The sequence goes on from JAEEYO010000054.1 coordinate 165,089, forward strand.
TAATGCCATCACCGAAAGAGATGTTCTGCCAAATTTCATTTTACCCTCACTTTTTTATAAACATAAACGCACGATAAATGCATTATTTAATAGAAGAAACTTGCATCCAAGCAAATCAGAGGCAATCCCAATACAAAATTTAAACCCCGTTGTGCCGCAGGAGTTACAAACCAGGAGACCGGAGCTTCAGTTTGCGCTTGAGTCTATAGCCTTGGCAAGCTGGTCGGCGCAGGATGTTCCCTTGTGGCCGCACTGATTTCCACGGAGTACTCCGGCAATTTCCTTTGCGTCGTGTCCCTCAACCAATCTTCCGATGGCTTTCAGGTTTCCGTTGCAGCCGCCGGTGAAGACGACGTTGTGCAGCTTTCCGTCCTCAATGTCAAAGTCAATCTGTGTCGAGCAAACGCCCGAAGGTCTGAATGTCTTATGTTCCATTCTCTCATTCTATCACATTTTTTATTCTTGTCCATCCCTTCAAGGCTCTCTTTACTAATTGGAAAATGTCTGTTATAATAGAAAGAAGTGGGCCGTAGCTGGAAACAGAGACGGTCGGTAAGGGATATGTCGTATACTCGAAGCATGGAAGAGTGTCCCGAGCGTCTGGTCGAAGGCGGAAAATGCGTTTTCGGCACGTTCGCGGGGCATCCGGAAAGGCTGGACATCCGTAACGTCTCAAGGGCGTATCTGGATCTGCCGATTCCAAAAGTCATCACAAACCTCCGCATAAAGAGCCGTCTGTCGTTTTTCTTCAGCATAGGCGAGTACATAGGCTGTGTGGATTTTTTTGACGCGAAGATAGTGGGTATGGCCGACGTGAATTTCTGGAACCAGACGACGAAGCAGCGTTTTTCCTACCGCTCGGTGATGGGGCCAAGAAAAAGGTTCGTGCCGCACAAGCTGAACCAGGCCGGAACCTCCAGCTACAAGAAGTCGAGGTACATACGCATAAACTGGGACCGCGAGCATGACAAGCTTTCGGCCATCTTCAACCTAAAGGGGGATTCGGTAAGACCTTCCGCAAGCGGAGCCTTGAAAGCGTTTTTCCCTATGGAGCCGTCCGCCGAGCTTACCTGCGTTACACCCGCGCCCACTTTCCGACGTTGTTCCGCACGATACTACGCAAGCCTGCCCCTGCACGGAAGCATTACTCTTGTGCCGAGGGGAGAGCCGCCGAAGACCATGCCGGATGCCGACGGAATATGCTTTTTTGAGGTAAACAGAACCTACATGAAATTTTTCACCAGCAGCGAGTTTGCTGTTGGAATGGGGGTAATTGACGGTAAAAATGTTTCATTTAAAATAGAGGCCGGTTCCCAGGATGCGGTGGATCCGGACAAGTACAACGGAAACGTGCTTTTTTACGCCGATTCCGTAACGCCACTTCCGCCCGTAACAATCACGCACAGCTACGGACTGATGAAAACATGGAACATTCAGGACACGGAGAACATGATTGATTTAACATTCACGCCAATTTCCGATAATGTAAATGTAATCAATGCGATTGTTTTCCGCACTGAATATCACACTATTTATGGAACATTCAACGGGGTCCTGCTTACCAAGGACGGAGAGAAAGTCAACGTCAACGGAATGCCGGGCCTGACCAAAAAATATGTTATCCGACTATAGGAGTTAAAGATGGCTGATACAGACGACTCAAAACACGGAACCGCACGTTCTTTCGCGCCGGGAACATTTGAAAGAACCCGCAAAAATATCGGACCGATCGACGAGGACGAAGCGAAGGAAATGGCAATGAAAATAGGCGGGGAAATCCTGCCGGAAAGGGCACCGGAGCCGGATCCAGCTACAGTCGCCCGCAGAAACCGAAGCGACAGAGTGATTGTGCGCGCCTCAGGACAGACATCATCGGACATATCATCCAGAAGCGCCGCCCTCTCATCATCAATATCAACAGGAAGTACAAAAAGTATGACTACGGAGATTTTAAAGAAAACGGATGCCGACTTGCCGGCAGTGACAGCAAAGGACCTGAAGCTCATGAACAAGCTGATGATGTCCGAAGAGTATGGAATTAAGCCTAATTACGGCGTTTTTAATTTTATTTTCAATCTTTCCGCGAAAAACAAGGAGAAGGTCGTAAAGGACCTCGGTGACTTCAAGGTCAGAAAGCAGGTGGAGCACCTTCAGGCGTTCATCACCACGATGAAAACCTTCATCCAGCTTTCCCCCGATGTCTACAAGGCAAAAATCGCGACCGAGTCGGACCTCAAGTTCAAGTTCCTGCGCACGGTGGGAAAATGGAACCTCAAGACAATCCGCCCCCTCGCCGCCGACATGGAGGAGATTGCCGACCAGCTGACGATCCCCATGATGATTCCTTACGTGAAGGCCGTATATCACGAGCTGATTACCGTCTACTACATCGGCGAGCAGCAGATTCCCGCTATGATCAAGGAAATCTACACGGACCTGACCGAATTCCCGAACATGGACAAGGGACACCTTCAGGACATGGCGAAGGAAGGAATCACCGAGTGGCTTTACATCTACAACCAGATTCTCAAGGGCATGTACCCGCTTCTGATGCGCATGTGCTCCAGCGTCTACGTTGAGTTCCCGGCATTCTTCACCAAGCAGATAGCCCAGATCCTACAGTTCGTGGGACTCTCAAAATATGACCTTTTACTTCCTGAGAAAAAGAAGAAGTCCGAGGAGGAAATCAAGAAGGAAGAGGAGGAGGCCCGCAAGAAGGCAGAGGAGAACCGCCACGTCCCCGGAAAGATGAACGAGATTGTGGAGACCGGACTCAAACTTCTGGAGCAGCTTTTCCCGGAGGCAGGATTCAACCGCCTGGACACTCACCCGGATATGTTCCCCTACTTCCAGCCCCTCTACAAATTCAACGAGGGATTCAACATGCTCAGCCCGGAGAACGGAACCCAGGTCGCGATGGTTCTCGTAAGGATTCTGGACGACCTCTTCCACGGATGCCGCAACATCAACTTCAACCTCAAGGCGGACGAAAAGCTCGGAATGCTCCAGGATTCCATGTCCAACGTCATGGCCGACTGGGGATTCTATCTGGAGGATTTGTTCTACAAGAAGCTCGGCGACTACCTGAGGAACTTCATGAACTCACTCTACTCACAGGCTGACTATCCGACCACAAACTATGGAAAGGAAAACATCAACAACATCCTCTGGCGCGAAAAATTCTACTTCCTGCCGAACCTTCAGTTCAGCGCACCGACTCTCACCAAGCCGCGCAATGACAGCAAGTACGAGCCTCTTTACAACCGCACGGACTATATCCGCACGGTGTTTACGGTCCTTGCCCGCCGCATTGACGAGAACGCGGGATCCAAGAAGCCTGTCCTCGGAGTGATGAATCCCTGGGACCGCTATGTTTTCGACATTCCGAACGTAGTCTCAAAGCGTCTTGACGTTCTTCTCGGAGCCAAAAAAGATGACCGCTCCACCGCCGCCACAAACGCGAACCTGATCAAGTACACTCTCTGCATCGTGGCAGTCCTTGACTGGTGGATCAACAATCCCGACACTCCCGCCTATACAACTGACTCAGCGGACTTCTACCGCAAGAGCCCCGACGGTTCCCCGGAGTTCTCCGCCGAAGTACGTGATGACCAGAACCAGCTCTTTGCCGAGGCAGTGAAAAAGGCAGTCGCAGCACGCGCAAAGTAAGAGGAATGGGAAGATGAAAAAACTGAATGAGCTCCAGATTGGATGCATCGGCTGTGGAATGATGGGCGGTGCGTTGATGGAAGGGATTGCGAAGAAATTCGTTCCCGGAAATATTTTTGTGACCGACGCTGACATTTCCAAGGCAGAGACTTTTGCCTCAAGGGTCGGAGTACATGCTCTTGCCTCGAACAAGGATGTGGTCCTCAAGGCCGACGTTCTCTTTCTTGCCGTAAAGCCCATGTACGTGAAGTCCGTGCTGAGTGAAATCCGCGGTGCGCTCAAGGAAAACACCCTGCTTGTCTCAATGGCGGCGGGCGTTACCCTGGACACCTTGAAATCAGCTCTGGGCGATGAGGGAGCGAAGACACACATCATAAGAATCATGCCGAATCTTCCCGCTACTGTCGGGGAGGCGATGATCGGAATCAGTCCCTCGGAAAACGTGAGCGCGGATGAAAGCGGATGCGTCAAGTCCCTTCTGGAAGCGACCGGAAAGGCCGAGATTGTGGGCGAGAAATTGATGGACGGTGTGACAGCCGTAAGCGGTTCGGGTCCTGCATACGCGTTCCTTTTCATCGAGGCACTTGCTGATGCCGCCGTTCGATTCGGAATCCCACGCTCACAGGCTTACATCTATGCCGCGCAGACTCTCCGTGGAGCCGCAACCATGGCTTTGGAGGACGGACGCTCAATCAGTGCGCTGAAGGATGCCGTATGTTCCCCCGCAGGTACTACGATTGAGGGTGTGATCGCGCTTGAGAAAAACGGATTCAGAAATGCCGTGATTGAAGCCGCGACCGCCGCCTTTGAAAAATCCGTGGAGCTGGGCAAAAAATAATCCTGCCGTCATTTCAAAACGGGGAATGCGGAATTGTGCTTTCAGTCCGAGTCTTAACTCATGTAGACAATCTCGTGCTCCCCGATTTTTCTAAATCCTGTTTTCTCATACAGACTGATTGCGGCTGCGTTCAATTTGTTCACGAAAAGGACGCAGCTTTTTTCTTTTTGTGCCGCGAGTAATTTCAACTTCTCCATCATCATCCGGGCAAAACCCTTTCTTCTGTGCAGCTTGTCCGTATAAACGCCGCCAATCAGGATGCAGGAGCCGCATTCGCCGTTGACCTGTGCCTTGCATAGAATCTTGCCGCCGGGGGACACGATCGCGTAGATTTTTCCATTTTTCAAGAGCCTGTCCGTCTCAAGCCGTTCCACCGGGAGATTCAGAGTCATGCCGTCGGGAAGAACCTCCTCCCTGATGTACTCAATCTGCATTGAAAAGAGCTCGTCGGACCTTTCCCTCGTGCATTGTACGAAGATATGCCCTTCAATGTCAGACCGGATTTTTCCCGCCCCATCTTTTGCAGGCACATCCGTCGGCCTCACCGACTCCATTGAGATGAACCCGCGTCTTTCCATTACCCCCTGATTTCCGAGAGAAAGTAAAATCCCAGTGAGAAAATCAACTGAGGAGCTTTCACCCGACACGCAGAAGATTTTCCGGCCGGTGAAAAAATCAATGAGGGGCTGTTTTAGGGATTCGTCTGTTTCCCTGAAAAAAGGGAGCACCGTACCGCCCTTGGAGCAGTAGACGATGCCGCGTACTGAAAGGGACTCACCGCACATTGAGAGCACGGCGAATACATTTTTGTTCTGTTTGCCAAGAAGTTCCGAGAGCTGGCAGGAGACTTTTTCGTGGGGACGGAGAAAATCCCTTGCCATTTCGTAAATACGTTCGCTTTTTACGGCGGGAACTATTTTCGCGTATTCCATTTTGCAGGACGGACGCAGCCGGAACTAGTTTCTGAATGAGTGGATCGGAGCCGGGATTCTTCCTCCACGGTTGATGAAATCCGCGCAGCTGAAAGTGTTCACGTCGATTACCGGACATCCGCCGAGTAGGCCACCGAACTCGACCCATTCGCCGGCTTTTTTTCCGGGAGCTGGAATAAGTCTTACGGCCGTGGTCTTGTTGTTCACCATTCCGATCGCCATCTCATCCGCCATGATTCCGCTGATTGTGGTCGCCGGAGTGTCACCGGGGATTGCAATCATGTCAAGGCCGACTGAACATACGCAGGTCATTGCCTCAAGTTTTTCAAGCGTGATGCTGTGCTGCTTTACCGCGTTGATCATTCCCTCGTCCTCGCTCACCGGGATGAACGCGCCGCTGAGTCCTCCGACGTTGGTGCTTGCCATTACGCCGCCTTTTTTCACCATGTCGGTAAGCATTGCAAGTGCCGCCGTAGTTCCCGGTGCCCCAGCTCCCTCAAGACCGATTTCCTCAAGGATGCGTGCCACGGAATCTCCCACGGCAGGTGTCGGCGCAAGTGAAAGGTCAAGGATTCCGAAATTGACTCCGAGACGCCTCGCAGCCTCAGTTCCGACAAGCTGTCCCATGCGTGTGATTTTGAAGGCCATCTTTTTGATTCCGTCCGCAAGCTCATTTATGGGTCTTCCCTTGAACTCACGTGCGGCCGCAAGAATTACTCCGGGGCCAGAGACACCGACGTTCATCACGCAGTCACCTTCTCCGGGTCCGTGGAATGCACCCGCCATAAAGGGATTGTCCTCCGGCGCGTTTGTAAAGACTACGAGTTTGGCGCATCCGTTCACGGGCTTGCTCGCGGAGACCTCGGCGGTCTTTTTGATTATCTCGCCCATGAGCTTTACGGCGTCCATGTTGATTCCGTTCTTGGTCGTTCCCACGTTCACGGATGAGCATACACGCTCCGTCTCATTAAGCGCGTCGGGGATGGACTCAATCAGAGTGCGGTCTCCGGGCGTGATTCCCTTCTGCACGAGGGCCGAGAATCCTCCCACGAAATCTATGCCAAGCTCCTTCGCGATTTTGTCCAGGGTGACGGCCCACTCCACGTAGGATTTTTCTCCGCTGGGTTCTGCCACGAGGGAGATGGGAGTGACTGAAATACGCTTGTTGATGATGGGGACTCCGAATTCCTTCTCAATGTCCTGACCGACTTTCACAAGGTTCCCGGCGTAGTGCATGATCTTGTCATACATTTTCTGGCGGCTCTTTTTGCCGTCCTCGCATGCACAGTCGCGGAGGGAAATGCCCATGGTAATGGCGCGCACGTCAAGTTTCTGACGCATAAACATATTTACGGTCTCTTGGACTTCAACCGGTGAAAAAATCATAAGGATACCTCAAAAAGAATCGAAATTCTTTCCTATTTTACTACAAAAAGGATTTTGTTTCAATGATTTTTAGACGCTTGAAAATTTTTCTATCCTCTCACTTCGGGGGCAAATGTTCTTGGTGTTACGGACAGAAAAAATTGGTGCCGTTTTTTTTGTCAGAATTGCAGGAGAAATTTGTGGACGGGCATCACATCAATCTCGAAGCCCTTTTTGGTAATTGTTTTCTCCTCGCCGTTCGTGACCACAATCAGCCTTCTGACACCGGCATCCCTTTCCGCAAGCGACAGAAGATTTCCCAGCTCCCTTTTTTCCGTGCCCGCAAGGGAATACGCCGCCTGTACCGCACACTTTGCCTCAGGGATGTAAAAATCAACGTCGATTCCTGTCTGCCGGGACTTATAGTAATAAACGTCATCCCCGAACCGTCTTTTCAGATGCACCGCGACTGTGTTCTCGAGGAGCGCGGGAGCCTTGTCAACAAGGAAGAGGGAGAGAATGCCGCTGTCATAGAAATAGAACCGGGGAAGACTTTCCTTTTCCGCGAATTTGGAGACGAAATTTCTCGTCCTGAACAGAAGGTATGCGTTTTCCGCGTATGAGGCGTACTCAATCATCGAGTCTGTCGAAGTCTTTACTCCGGCAGACTTGACGTTCCCCGCCAGAGAGTTGAAAGAAACCTCGTGCATCACCGTCTCCGCAATTTTTTTTACCATGAGGCGGAGAGCCATCTGATTTTTTATCTTTTCCCTCTCAAGTATGTCGCCCAAAATGACTTTCTCGAACACGCTCTTGATGTAATCCCTCTTGTTGATCATGTTCAGCATCTCCGGAAGCCCTCCCTCCGCAACATATTCCTGACAGGTCCTGATGATTGCCCCGGTACCGGACGCGGTGAGCAGTGAGTTCTCGTCATGCACAATCGACTTGTAAGTGAGAAGCTCAGAGAACGAGAATGGCATTATCATTTTCGAGATATAGCGGCCTCCGAGCACGGCTTCCATCTCCGAGCTGAGCATCTTGGCGTTGCTTCCGGTTATGCAGACATGCTTTTTCTGGTCAGCCATGCGCCTCGCGAAATGCTCCCATCCTTCAACCAGCTGGATCTCGTCAAAGAAAAAATGAGCCTCCCTGTCGCCGGCAAGCTCATAAGCGACCTCCAGGATGTCATCAAAATCCGCCCGCTTGAAATCCAGTATGCGGTCATCCTCGAAGTTGACGAAGATTATCTGGGACCACTCGCATCCCGCCTCCACCAAGTCTCGCGCCATTTTGTACAGGAGCGTAGATTTTCCTGCCCTTCTCAGTCCCACAAACAGATAGTTCACGTCCTTCTCAAAAAAATAGTCACGCCCGCATATCGGCACTTTCTTGATGAGCTCCGTCTGCTCAAGAATCACTCTCTTCAATATGTTATGGTCCATTTTCTCCCCCTTCCCCGACAAAATACGAAAATCCACATCGGTTATACCATCATTTTATCGTATACACACGACAAAATCAACTCATTTTCATCGTCCCCACACGATAAATTCACCAGATTTTTATCGTCTAAGTACGACGCAACGCCCCAAATTTAGCGAAATTCCGATTTTCCGCCCCAAAATTTCAGATGTAATTCCTTACGCCATCAAGAGATACCGCAGGTGTTGCCAGCCGCGGCGGCTGGTATCGC
>JAEEYO010000055.1 GCA_016288205.1 Treponema sp.
AAGGGGCCGCTTTCTTTTCATAACGACATCGGGCGTGAACGGATTCTACATTTTGAATGCGATGACCGGAAAACTTCTGAAGCAGTCCGACAGTCCGTCTGAAAAAATCAGCATGATTGCAACAAGCAACTCTGAGAAGGCTGCGATTCTTTACAGCGAAAAATCTGGAAAAATCTTCTATTTTGATATGCAGAAACTCGTGGTTCAGAAAACTCTCTCTGCCTCTTCAAGCATAAAGCAGACCGTGCTTTTCGGCGAAAAATACGCGAACAGATTCATTGCGGGTGTAAAAGGCGGACTCATTACGGTCATTGACGCAAAGACGGCATCCACCATTTGCAGCATCGCGGCCACAAGTCCTCGGATTCTCGCATCACCTGACAACACAAAAATCTACTACACATCCTCAGAGGCAAACGGTCTTGTGCTTTATGAACTGAGCGAAGAAAAACTCGGCGCAAAACTTGAGGGAACGGCCACGTCGGTTTCGGCTACGGAAATTTACAAGTTCACAAGCTCAGAGCTACCTGGAAAAAGCATCTCTTCATGTGCGACAAATGACGGCAAGCTCATTCAGTTTGGAACCACGGACGGAACGGTTTATGAGGCGAAAAACAACGGTGATAAAATCAGTACGAAGCTCCTCACGAAAAAAATGTACCAGGGCATAATGGACATCGCATCTTTCAACAACAAGATTTATTTGCTCACGAAGGACGGAATCTACCGTGCATCCTATGACGGAACAATCGTAAAGCTGGGACAGAATTCTGGACACACGGATTTCATAATCGCGGACGAATCAACGGCGGTCCTCTGGTCAAAGAAAACAAAGGATTCCGTTCAGCTCGTCACTCTTTCCGAAAGTACCCCCGGCTCGCCACGCACAATCTTTACGCCCAAAAGCAATATTCTGAACGCACATGTGTTTGACAGAAACTTTGTCTATGTCCTTGCAAGCTCCAAGGTAGGCCGTCTGAATCTTGACACAAGCAAAAATGTAAACCTCTACTCAGGAACCACGGTCGAGGACGCGTTTATGGCATCTTCAAAGCTTGTCTATGTGGCAAAGGCCGCATCCGGTGAGATTGACTCCGCGCTGATTTCAAAGAATCTTTCCACTGGCGAGACTGTTCCGCTCAAAGTTGACGGATATGCATCCTTTGCTGTGGATGCCGACATGAGTGCGGACAAGAATATCTACGGACTTGCCCTTGCTGATTATGAGGGAAACACGGTTACTCAGGTCTATCAGTATTATCCGGCACAGCGAAAGTCGAAAATTCTCTTGCGGTTCAACTCTGAGGATATGAACGCATTCGTGCAGCTTGAGTCCTCCGTGCTCTATACAAACCTCGGAAAAGCCCAGATTTATGCTTACGAACTGGAGAGCGGAAAAGTGCGCGTTTACCGAAGGACTTCAGCCCTGCCCAAAAAGATGGCGGTCAGCGACGAGCATCTCGTATTCCTGAATGAGGACGGCGGGCTCGCATGGTATAACCCGGCCTCACAGACTGCCCTTTCACAGTGGTACTTGAACACGGAAGGCACTTGGATAGAATTTTAACTTTAGGCTGGAAAAAGTCCCTTGTCTGTGTTATACTGTTTGATATAAAACAAAGAGGAGGCCGCAATGAAAAAGCCTGGTGATTCAAAGAGGATTTTCTCCAATATACCGGGTGGGGGGTATATTACTCCTTGTAATTTTACTCAGTTCATGCCAGCACTTTCTTGACGGTGCGGAAATCAAGAAATCGATTGAAGATCAGATCGCTTACAGCAATGCTCCTTCCTTTACAATCACCGTGGATGCGCCCATGGGAACAGGGATTGTAAAAACACCTGCTGGCGGACAAACCGAAAAAAAAGTTACCGACACTTTTGCGGTCAATTTTGAAGCCGGAAGCGACTATGCCTTTGTCCGATGGCAGATTGTGGATTCCACTTCAAAAACGTAACTTGAAAATGGCGAGTATTTGAGCTTAGGTTCCATTTTTTTATCAGAGCGGATATCTCACCATAAAAAGTTGGAATGAAAGACAGCGGTCTTTTAAGTTAGGTTTTCCTAATGATGAAGTAAAATACGGATTTTTAAAATCACTTTGAAGAACAGGGATATGCAAAACCTTACGCTGCCGACTCACGCAAACTTTACAAGATTGGAGTAAATTTTTCAAGCTCCGAAAGAAACATTACAGAATGGATTTGTAAAGGCGACATCTAACAGAGCATTAAATGCCGCCCATTTGTAAAATCAAAAATCAGCGGATACCACATCCACGAGCCAAAGCTTCGCGATAGACATCCAAATATCCCTCGGCGGCTTTGTCCCAACCAAATGTGCGTCCCATTCCTTCAATCTGCATCTTTTTGATGTGCTCCGGACGGTTGTAATATGCCCACACAGCCCATCCAACAGTATCATAAACTGCACGTGGAGTAAGCTGGTCGAAGAGGAAGCCTGTACCCTCGCCCGTCTCCTGATTGTAATTGTCAACGGTGTCGGCAAGTCCTCCGGTTCTTCGCACGATGGGAAGTGTTCCGTAAAGCATGGAATAAATCTGATTCAGTCCACACGGCTCATAACGCGACGGCATGAGGAAGAAATCACTTCCGGCTTCAATCAGATGGCTCAGGTTCTCGTCATAACCGATATATGCGCGGAAATTTCCAAGCTTTGACTGCAATGTGTTGATTTCGTTTTCACACCATCTTTCACCGCTTCCGAGTACGGCAAACTGAACTTTCATGTCGGTACAAATCTGGTAGACAGAACCGTAAGTCGGGGCGAACACCTCGGCAATACCTTTCTGATCAACAAGTCTCGTAACAATTCCAACAAGCGGAATGTCTGGATTAACCTCAAGTCCCATGCGTTTCTGCAGCTCAGCCTTGCACTTTGCCTTTCCGCTCATGTCCTTTGCAGAATAGTTAAACGGAATTCTCTTGTCAATGGCGGGATTCCACTGCTCCACGTCCGCACCATTCAGGATTCCTTTTATGACATCCGAGCGAACCCTGAGCAAACCGTCCATGCCGAATCCACCTTCCATAGTCTGAATCTCATGTGCGTAAGTCGGGGAAACGGTCGTAATCATGTCAGCAGATGAGACTCCACCCTGCAAGAGATTGATTCCACCCTGGTGCTCAAGTCCAGCACCGTAGTAAAGTCCCCAGTCAATTCCCAAAGCCGGGAATGAGTCTTTTCCGTACTGTCCCTGGTATCCCTGATTGTGAATAGTGAGGACGGACGCTGTTTTCTCAAATCCACAGTAGCGGCAGACGTGCTTCAAAAGAACAGGAGCAAGACAGGTTGACCAGTCATGCGCGTGGATGATGTCCGGGAACCACCCGATTTTACGGCACAGCTGGAACGCACCGTGGCAAAGAACCGCGAAACGGTAGGGATTGTCGTGGAAATCAGTCTCGGTTTTTGTACCGTACACACCGTCGCGTCCAAAACATCCCTCGTGGTCAATAAAATAGACGGGAAGCTTGTCACAACCGGGCATATTTGTATAATAAACGGCAGACCAAGTCTCAACCTGACCTGCAGCAATCGCCATGGGGCCGGGAAGAAGCTGGAGTTTTTTCCTGTCAATCTTATAATATCGCGGCATTACGATTTTTACGTCGTGTCCCATCTTTGTCAGCTGGATGGCAAGAGCACTCACCATGTCCGCAAGACCGCCTGTCTTCGCAAAGGGAACGACCTCCGCAGAAACCATCAAAATCTTCATGTTATCCTCCAAAAAAATTCCTTATTTTCTATAAACTTTCTATAGATTTTTCATCGCTTGGATGAACGCGTCCCTTGAATTTATGATGCTCTGTTCACTCACGCAGTATGCAAGACGGAAATACCCCTTGCCGCCGAATCCGCTTCCAGGAGCTCCAAGAATCAGATATTTTTTCAGGTGGTCGCAGAAAGCCATGTCGTCGCCGTTGAATTTGTCCGGGACCTTGCACCACATATAGAAGGCTCCGTCCGGGTTCGCATGCTCAATGCCCGCCTCGTCAAGTATGGAAAGGAGCTCGTTGCGTCTCTTCTCATAAAGCGAGTAATCCACAGGACTGTTCCATGATTTTGTAACCACACGCTGCATAAATCCTGGTGCGTTCACATAGCCGAGGATTCTTGTGGTGAAAATGCACGCCGCCACCAAATCATCCTTGTCGGGGCACTTCGGGTTCACGCAGATATAGCCGATTCTTTCCCCCGGAAGACTGATGTTCTTGGCAAAGGACGTTACGATTACGGCGCTGTCGTAGATTGGGAATGTTGCGGCGACCTTTTTACCCTCGTAGACAATGGCGCGGTAAGGCTCGTCACAAATCAGGTAGGGCTTTCGTCCGCATTTTTTCGCGTGTGCGTCGATGGCCTGTGTGAGGGCGCGTATCTCATCCTCCGAGTAGATTCTTCCCGTGGGGTTGTTCGGACTGTTGATTAAAACCGCCGCAGTTTTTTCATTGAGCGAGGCCGCAATCTTCTCGACATCCAGTGAAAAATCAGCCTTGCATGGGACCTCAATCAGATTTCCGCCGTAATTGTGAACGTAATGGCGGTACTCAGCGAAAAATGGAGCCGGAACCACAACATTATCGCCCTCGTTCAGGATTGCCTTAAGCAAACTGTTCAGAGCACCGGCAGCACCTACCGACATGACCACACAATCGCCTGTGACGGGAAGTCCCTGCTCCACCGAAGTTTTATCGGCCATGGCTTTACGTGCCTCAGGATATCCTGCATTTGGCATGTAACCGTGGATATTCTTGTCCCTGCACTTTGCGAGCTCCTCAAAAGCCTCTGCGACCTGCTCCGGCGGATCCAAATCCGGGTTTCCCAGGCTGAAGTCAAAAACCTTGTCCTCTCCGTACTGTGCCTTGAGACGGATTCCCTCTTCAAACATCTTGCGGATAACACCCGCGCCCTTGCTGCTCATCGTTTCTTTTATATATGACGAAATTGGCATAAAAAAATCTCCTTTTTCTGTAATTATACCACAAGTTCTGGGTTTATACAAATGAAAAGTCAAGGGGAATGGCAAAAGTTTTGGCAAAAAGCATTTCCAGACACATTTCCGCTTGAAACATTCCAACTTTCCGCTTGTTTTTAATCGGCGAAAGTATTATAATGGAGGAATATGATTATGTTGAATAGAAAATCTTTTGTTGCTTTTTTTGGTGGACTCTTTCTTGCAGCCTCATCGTTTGCGCTTCCGAGTGCAATCAACTCAAAGCTCAGTGGCTCTGAGAAGGCAAATCTTGAAAAGGGGCAGCCTGTAATCAGGAATCTGAAATCCGTGAAGGAATTTGGGCTTACTGTGAGCTCAGGTCCCATTTCAGACGCTCAATCCGTTGCGAAAAAACTCAAGCCCGCTTATCTCGCCGAGGTAATCCAGGTGCTTCCTTACACTGGAAATGAGAATTTAATAGAAAAGATTTCCAAGATGATGATGGACATTCCTTCCTATGCCGGCATTCCGTATTATTCAGAGCAGGCAGAGGAATGGTATGACCTCTACTCTTCCGCCTCAATCAAATCTACCACGACAAGTGGTGCGGAGACTGTGGTTAAGGCTGATTTGGTCATGGAGCCGTTCGGACTGATTCAGACCACAATCAATGCCACAAAAAAGGCGGATTCCTTCTATTATGTCTCCACGAACAACAACACGCTCAAGTACAACGACAAGTACACCTGCGTTAAGCCGGAAAAGATGAAGTCCATTGTTGCGGTGGTCAGGGACGGAGACAACTGGATTCTTTACGGAATTGGAGCTGTGGACGCGCCGAGCATCTTCTTCCTCAGGGAAAGGGGCGAACGGTCGTTCATGAACAGGATAAAGACATTCTGCTCACACTTCTTCTCAAAGATTTAACGCAACTTATTTGCGAATCGATTCGGGAGCCTTCAGAATGACTGGAGGTTCCCCTATATTTTTTAAGGTAGGATTATGAAAAGCTCGAAGTTTACAGACGTAGTGATTTTGGCAGGCGGTGTTGGCGAAAGATTATGGCCAGCGTCAAAACCGGAATATCCCAAGCAGTTTATGGCACTCCCGGGCGGACTGTCACTTTTACAGGCGACCCTTCTGAGGGCACTTTCACTTGAGCCTGAGGGAAAAATCCTCATCGTGACACGGAAGGACCTGCTTGTTCCCATGTCTGAGCATTGCGAGCGTCTTGGCAAGACTCTTACAGCCGGACAGAGGGACAAACTCGCGAAGGATTTATACATACTTGCCGAGCCCTTCCCCAAGCACACCTGCGCGCCATTGATGCTTACCTGCGCATTTCTTGAAAAAATCTCCGGCAAAAGCGACAACACGATCCTGGTACTGGCAAGCGACCACGTAATTGAGCCGGCAGAGGCCTTTGTGCATGACTGCGGAACCGCTTCTGCCTGTGCTGAGGACGGACATTTCGTGTGCTTTGCAATTCCACCGACTGAGCCTTCCACCGGCTACGGCTACATCAAAAAAGGTCCTGACCTGGAAGGGCTTTCATCCTCCTTCAAGATTGACAGGTTCAAGGAAAAGCCTGATTACGAGACCGCAAAATCCTACATTGAAAGCGGCGAATATTTTTGGAACAGCGGCATGTTCGGATTCACAAGGAGTCTCTTTGAGTCCGAGCTGAAAACATGCGAGCCGAAAGTCCATGATGCGTTCGACGGATTCAAGGATGCCCCTCTGCCGGAGGAAAAAAGCATGAACGGAGTCAAATACATTGACTCATGGGATGCCATGCAGGATGCCTACGAAAAGACCCTTGCCATAGCCGTGGACAATGCCGTTGCGGAAAGGACGACCAGAGCAGCCGCCGTAAAAGCGAGTTTCCACTGGGATGACGTGGGAAGCTGGGACGCATTTGAAAAGCTCTTCGACAAAAATGACGAGAATACCGTGGAAGTCAAGAGCGGCAACAACTTTGTCTACTCCGACATTCCCGTAGCCCTCTGCGGCGTGGAAGATTTGGTTGTCGTGATTAAAAACGGAAACGCCCTCGTGATGAAAAAAGGCTCCAGCGACATTATGCGGGATGTCGTAAAGAAGATGAAGGAACTGAGGTAGGATGTTCTAAGAAGGAAACTTGCACAAAAAAAGCCCGGAACAGATTGCAAAATCACCTGAACCGGACCTTTTGTTTTATTCGTGCAGAGAGTTTAGACTACAGATTTGAAACCAACCATTCCTTGAATGAGGCGTAATCCTTTTTCATGGGGATGGCACGGTCGGGAAGAGACATGACCTTCTCAAGTCTGTCGGGCATACTCGGCTCCCTTCCGATCGCATTCTGCACCGTCGCGCCGAACTTTGCAGGATGTGCCGTCTCAAGAAGGATTCCGACTGCGGTTTTGTCCAAAATGCTCTTGCCCCACTCCGGGATGTTGTTCACAAGGCCGGGCTTTGAGGCATCCATCGTCTTTCCGTCAATCAGATCCTGCATTGCACCGCGGCGGATGTCATTCCATGCTTTCCATGCTACGGCTCCATGCGGGTCAACGATGTATCCTGTCTTCTCGTGGCAGTCACGGATCGCGTCAAGAGTTCCGTTGTCGTCCGTCCAGTATGCGGCGAAGAAGGAGCGCACCTGGTCAAGCGTGTACATTGAGGCGATTCTCTCGTAATTGCTCGGGGCACCAACGTCCATTGCATTGCTGAGTGTGGCAACCGACGGGCGCGCGCTGTACTTTCCGGAGTCAATCCAATCCGGGACAGTGTGATTCGCATTTGTGGCTGCGATGAAACCTGCGATGGGAGCACCCATTTCCCTTGCGATGAGGCCTGAGGTGAGGTTTCCGAAGTTTCCGCTTGGAACCGTCACGATGATGGACGGATTCTCAATCTTGCTGTCTTGCGGAATCCTGTTCTTCACCACCAGGGATGAGTACATATAGTAGAAACTCTGCGGAAGAAGCCTTGAGATGTTGATTGAGTTCGCTGATGAAAGACGGAACTTTGCGCGAAGGTCGGCATCCGTAAACGCTGTCTTCACAAGCTTCTGGCAGTCATCAAAATTTCCCTTCACCTTGAGGGCTCGGACATTGCCGTCGAATGTGGAGAGCTGCTTTTCCTGCAGGGGAGAAATCTTTCCGTCGGGATAAAGAATCGTCACGTCAATTCCGGGAACATTGTGGAACGCACTTCCGACCGCCGAGCCTGTGTCACCTGATGTCGCTACGAGTATGTGCAGATTGTCGTCCGCACCCCTGTTGAAATATGACATGACGCGGGCCATGAATCTTGCGCCGAAATCCTTGAAAGCGCATGTGGGACCGTGGAAAAGCTCAAGCACATAGGACGTGTGATCCACAGGAACAACCTTTGAGGTAAACGGATATGCGTCCTGAATAATGAACTCAAGGTCTCCATCGGGAATCTCGCCCTGCACATAGGGTTTTGCCATCTCAAATGCGACCTCGCGGAAAGACGGCTCCGGGATTCTCTTCAAAAGGGAATCATCAAGTCTCGGATACTCAACCGGGATGTAGAGTCCTCCTGTCTCGGCATTCATTCCGCTCATCACTGCGGTCTTAAAATCAACCTTTACTTTTTTATCTCTTGTATCTGTATAAACCATTCTCGCACCCTTACAAAAATCTTTTGCTGGACAGTATATCATATATACAAGATCAATGCAAGTAGTTACATATTATCGTAGGTTTGCAGGGAGTCTTCCAGATGCTCAATCTTTATTCCGGCGGTCTTGAACATCTCAAGGGAGTCGTTCTCATCGTGGTAGTGCTTTTCACAGACGACCCTCACAATGCCGCAGTTGATCAAAAGCATGGCGCAGGTTCTGCACGGGGTCATACGGCAGTAAACGGTTCCACCCGCGATGGAGATTCCTTTTTTGGCGGCCTGACAGATTGCGTTCTGCTCGGCATGGACTGTCCTCACGCAATGCTGGGTAATGCTTCCGTCCGCATGAATCATCTTCCGCATCAGGTGTCCCACGTCGTCACAATGAGGCAGACCGGCGGGGCTTCCGACATATCCGGTAACGAGAATCTGGTTGTCACGGGCAATCACGCATCCGCTTCTTCCACGGTCACAGGTGGCACGCTTGGCAATAGTACGAGCTACCTCCATGAAATATTCATCCCAGGTGGGTCTCACATATTTTTCTTCTGGCTGCTGATTTTCGCTCATAAAAACTCCAGGCTCGGACTGACACGGAAAAATCCAGAGCCAGCCCGATTTTTTTTCAGATTGTCACACCGTTATTTTACGGCCTCAAAGATGATGTCCGCGAGGAAGATTGCGGCGAGGATCCATGTCACTACAGGGATGTCCTTAACCTTTCTTCCGGCAGTCTTTGCGATGACGTAAGAGATGATTCCCCATGCGATTCCCTTTGAGATTGAGTAAGAGAACGGCATGACCATAATCGTAATGAAAGCCGGGATTCCTTCGGTGGGATCAGCGAAATCAATTGCCGTAACCGACTTCATCATCAGATAGCCGACGAAAATGAGCGCCGGTGCAGTTGCAGCTGACGGAATGATCGCAAAGAAATCATTGAAGAAGAGCGCGAGGAGGAAGAGACCCGCGGTAACTACGGATGAAAGACCCGTGCGTCCACCAGCCGCAACACCGGATGAGCTTTCCACGAAAGAAGTGACCGTTGACGTACCAAGACATGCTCCCGCAACCGTACCGACAGCATCTGAAAGGAGAGCTCCCTTTGCGTTGATGATGTTTCCGTCCTTGTCCTTGAGGTTGCCCTGCTCTGCCACGCCCATCAGAGTACCGAGGGTGTCGAACATATCGGTGAAAAGGAAAGTGAAGAAGATTACGAGGAACTTACCGAACACCAAGCCAGATGCGTGACCGGCTGAGTCGAAAAGGATGCCCTTGAAATCGAAGCTGCAGAAATACGGTGCTTTCGGAATGGAGAACACGCTGAAATTCTCGGGGATTTTTGTAACGCCGAACGGAATGCCGATGAGCGTCGTCAAAAGGATTCCGAGGAGGATTGCACCGGGCACCTTGCAGATGAAAAGAATGATTGTAATAATCAAACCGAGGACCGCGACAAGAGCCGCAGCGTTCTGCATATTGAAATTGACGAATCCGACGAAGGTACCGGTCGCCTCAGGTCCCATGGAGATGCCTGCGTTGTGGAGTCCGATCAATGCAATGAAAAGACCGATTCCCACGGACACCGCTTTCTTGAGGGATGCCGGGATGGACTTGATGATTGCCTCACGGATTCCAAAAATTGAAAGGATGATGAAAAGGATTCCCTCAAGCAAAACCGCTGTAAGTGCGAGCTGCCATGAGCATCCCATTCCAAGGACAACAGTATAGGTAAAGAATGCGTTGAGTCCCAGTCCGGGAGCCAGTGCCACAGGGAGATTCGCGCAGAATGCCATTACAAGTGTTGCGAACGCCGCTGAAATTCCTGTTGCGGTAAATACCCTTCCCCATTCCATGCCGGTTCCGTCGCAAAGAATTGACGGGTTAAGGGCAAGAATGTATGCCATTGCAAGGAATGTCGTGATTCCTGCGACAACTTCACGGCTCGTAGTTGAGCCACGCTCTTTGATTTTAAACATAGAGTCCTCCAAAGTTTTTTAAGAACAGTCGGAATGGAGTCCGGCCGTTTCATGGAAGATATTATATCATTTTGGGAAAAAAATTACAAATAGAATAAGAATAAATCAGTTTAAAAATCCACCTCACCTATAAAAAAAACTTATAGGTTTTGATACAAAACTTGTATTATGCAAAGTTTTGATTTTTTGCTACTCTTCATACATCGAAAGCGAAAACGGAGGAAACATGATAAGGCTTGAGAACATAAACAAAAGATTTGAATCAGAAAAGGGTGAGACCGTTTTTGAACTTAAGGACGTGAACATCGACGTGGCTGAAGGGGACATCTTCGGAATCATCGGTTACTCGGGAAGCGGAAAGTCCACGCTGCTGAAAATTGTCAACTCGCTTGAGAAACCTGACTCTGGAAATATTTTCATTGACGGAAAAAATCTTGCCGAGCTTTCAAAAAAGGATGCGTTCGTGGAGCTTTCAAAAATTGCGTCGGTAATCCAGAACGTGAATCTTTTTGAAAACAGGACTGTCTTTGACAACATCGCGTTTCCGCTAAAACAGGCCGGAGTAAAAAAGGATGAGATTCAGAAAAGAGTCGCTGATCTTCTGAGGATTGTGGAGCTTGACGGAAAAGAAAAGGCATATCCGCTTGAGCTTTCGGACGGACAGAAACAGAGAGTCGCGATTGCCCGTGCCATTATCTCAAGGCCGAAAATCCTTTTGCTTGATGAGGCTACGGGAAACCTGGATCCGGCGACGACAAAATCAATCCTGCAGCTGCTCAAGAAGATTCACAAGGAATTCTCCCTGACGCTTTTGATCGTGGCGCATCAGATGAACGTAATAAAGGAAATCTGCCAGCACGTCGCGGTTCTGGACAACGGCAAGGTTGTTGAGCAGGGTGAGGTCTACCAGATTTTTGCGAATCCGAAATCTGCCATTACAAAAAAGTTCATCAACTCAACGTCTAGTCTTTCCAAGGTGGAAGAGCTGATTTCGTCGGGCTCCCCCATTACGAAACTTGAGGCGGGTGAGAAAATCGTGCGGCTGACCTACCTTGAAAAAAATATATCGGAACCGCTCATCGCAAGTTTGACGGCTGAGTTTGCCGTGATACCGAACATCATCTTTGCGGACATTGAGATTGTGCAGGATGCCCCCATCGGAGGAACGGTCGCAATCTTCAGCGGAAAGGAAAAAGCCGTGGACTCTGCGCTGGACTGGCTCAGAGAAAAAAACGTGGGCGTGGAAATCCTTGCAGTCGGCAAATAATTTGTAAATGAATTGCAAAAAAATTGTGCATAAAAAAATATATTTTCAAAATAAACGTAGGAGGTTTATATGAAAAAAATTTTATTCGTTACATTGGCGGCGGGAGTTCTGCTGGCGGGATGTTCAAAAAACAATAATGTGGCAAAAACAAAATTTACGGTCGGTCATTTGAACTCAACAGCACATCTTCTTGCATTCGTGGCTCAGGAGGAAGGATTCTTCGCTGAGGAAAATCTTGACGCGACACTGACACAGTTCTCAAGTGCCGGTGAGCTTGCGAGCGGTCTTGAATCTGGAAAGCTGGATGCGGCGTTTATAGGCTCCGTTCCTTCAATCACATTCCAGAGCAACCAGCATGACCTTACGATTTTCGGCGGCGCAATGACCAACGGACACGGTTATGTAATCAAGAGCGAGTACACTGGCGGACAGGACGGTCTTGGAGTCCAGATACTCAAGGGACGCAATGTTGCCTCCGTCAAGAACAGCGTTCAGGATGCCGAGCTCCTTTTGATTCTGAAAAACGAGGGAATCAAAGTCGGAGAAGGTGCGGATGAAGTCAACATCGTTTACTTTGACAGTCAGAAGGATGCGTTCAACGCCCTGCACAACAGCACCATTGACGCGGCTTCCGTCTACTCACCCTATGCGTCGCTTGCAAAGAGCCAGGGATACAGCGTGGTTTACTACTGCTCTGAAATACCAGCGTTGAGAAACCAGCCCTGCTGCCGTCAGGTCGCTCCCACAAAGGCACTTGCTGAAAAGAAAGAGACATACAAGGCTTTCGAGCGTGCGTTGATCAAGGCGTACAAGTTCAGTCAGGAAGACCATGCGAAGACAATCAAGGACGTGAAGAAGTACATTGACATTGACGAGGGATTCATTGAAACGGAAGTCTATGGCGGCTACAGCGTTTCAAGCCCGGATCCCGACAAGCAGGGTACGGTCGCGTTGAAGCAGACTCTTGTTGATTTGGGCTACACAACGGATTACGACATTGACAAGCTTTACAACACGAAGATTTACGGGGACGCTCTCGCAAGTCTGATAAAAGAAAATCCAAGTGATTCCGTATACGCGGACTTGAAAAATCACTTCGATCAGTACGAGTAAAAAAAAATACAAGTAAAAAAATGTGAACACCTATAGTAAGCAAATAAGACGCTTGCTATAGGCGTTTTTAGAAAATTGATGCGGTGGAGAAATTTATGGCAACGATAGATATAAAAAACATCAGTGTGGATTACAAGGAGAATGGAAGAACTTTCAACGCTCTGAAAGATGTCTCATTCACCATAAACGACGGGGAGTTTGTAAGCGTGATCGGACCGAGCGGATGCGGAAAGAGTACGTTCTTGAGCGTGCTTGAGGGCATACAGCCGGTTTCACAGGGACAGGTTTTAATAGATGGAAAAGAAATCAGCGGTCCCGGTACGGACAGAGGCGTAGTATTTCAGCACTACTCTCTTTTCCCCTGGCTCACCGCAAGAAAGAATATTGCGTTCGGAATCCATCAGACAAACAAGGAGCTGCCGAAAAAGGAGCTGAACCGGATTGCGGACGAGTATCTTAAAAAAGTGGGGCTAGAAAAATTTGGAAGAAAATATCCGTCGCAGCTTTCAGGAGGAATGCAGCAGAGAGTCGCGATTGCACGAACCCTTGCCATGAACACGGACATTCTTTTGATGGACGAGCCCTTCGGTGCGATTGATCCTAAAAACCGTGTGACGCTGCAGGAGCTCCTCCTCACACTTTGGAGCGAAGGAAGTGACGGAAGCGGACAGAAGAAAAAGACGGTTGTTTTCGTAACGCATGACATTGACGAGGCAATCTTCCTTTCGGACAAAATCATAATGATGGCGCCGAACCCGGGACACGTGCTCAAGGAAGTGACGGTTCCGTTTGAAAGACCTCGCAACAGGCAGGAGCTTTTTTCAACCAGCGAATATGCGGATTTAAGAAAAGAACTCATGGAGCTTTTTTATCGCGATGAGTCTGCTTCGGACAAAGAAAATGAGGAGGTGGCCGTATGAATCTGAAATATCGTTTTCTGCGTTTTGTGAATTTATTTTTTGTGCTTCTGCTTCTGGTTCAGCTTTTGCCGAATCAGACCAAAGCGGATCCCGAGACAAAATATACGATTATATTTACATTGGTTATAGAAGCATTTGTAATTCTGGTTTCAATCCTTGCGAAGGAAAAAAAGAGCCTGAATCTGTTTTTGGATGTGATTGGATTCATCTACGTCTTCCTGATTTTGTGGACTCTTGCAACCGCGAAGTTCAACTGGCTGAGTGAATATCTGTTCCCGCCGCCCGGAAGAATCTTTGCATGCCTTGTGAAAGACAGTCCGAAAATCGTGCAGAATGTTTTCAGTTCCGTCCTGATTGTTCTTGAGGGATATGCTCTCGGTCTTGTAATTGCAATTCCGCTCGGACTCTTTTTGGGATGGTCTGCAAGACTTGGAGGGGCTGCCACATACATCTCGAAATTCTTCGGCTCCATTCCACCGATTGTCTACATTCCTTATGGAATCGCCCTTTTACCGACATTCCGCTCTGTCTCAGTTTTCGTAATCTTCCTTGCGACTTTCTGGCCGGCTTTTGCGGGAACCATGAGCGGCGTAATCAACGTGGAAAAGAAAATCATCGACTCGGCGAGGGTCCTGAACGTAAAACGTCACACAATGCTTTTTTCCGTAATCTTTCCGGCTGCCCTTCCTGAAATCTTCTTGGGATGCAACCAGGGACTCAGCGTTTCGTTCATCCTTCTGACATCCGCGGAAATGATCGGTGCGAGCAAGGGAATCGGATATTACGTAAAGCAGTATTCTGATTTCGGCGACTACACAAGAACCATTGCCGGCCTGATTGTAATCGGTCTCGTAGTGATTGTATTCTCCTTCCTTGTGATGAAAATCCAACGCTTCTTCCTGCGCTGGAAAAAATAGGAGCCGTGCCGATGGATTTCATAGACGTTCACACGCATATCTATCCAGAGAAAATAGCAAAGAAAGCTGCCGATGCAATCTGCTCGTACTACCATCTTACGGAGGGAATGACGGGAACATCGGAGCTTTTGCTTGAGAGGGAAAAGGAGGCGGGAATCTCAAAGGCCGTTTTGCTTCCTGTTGCGACGAAGGCTTCCAACGTCCAGAGCATAAATAATTTTATCCTTGAGGAACAGAATGCACACGAGGAATTCATTGCATTTGCGACCGTCCATGCTGAGATGGAAAATCTTGTTGCGGAGACCGAGGATTTTTTGAACAAGGGGCTGCACGGAATAAAAATCCACCCGGACCAGCAGAACTTCCCGATTGACGACGAGAGACTTTTTCCGCTCTATGATTTTTTGCAGGGACTTCCTGATGAAAAAAAGGTTCCCATTCTCTTCCACTGCGGGGATCCTGTTTCAAATCTCTCGCACCCTTCCCGTCTTAAGCGTGTGCTGCATCTTTTTCCGAAGCTCAAGGTGATTGCGGGTCATCTTGGCGGCTGGTCAATCTTTGACGAGGCGGTGGAAATCCTTCGCGGAGAAAACTGCTCCTATGACATCTCCAGCACACTGGCATTTCTGTCGCCCGAAAAACTCAAGTCATACATTGACATATACGGTGCGGAAAAAATCCTCTTCGGCTCAGATTTTCCCATGTGGGATCCGGTAAAGGAAGTCGAGCGTTTTTATGCACTCCCCCTGTCCGCAGATGAGCAGGAAATGATTGCATACAAGAATGCGCGCAGGATTCTTTCTATATAATAGTACGTAAATGGCGGTAATTGGAGCTGATTTTCGTTTTGGAAAAAAATCAAAAAAAATTTAAAAAATTTTCAAAAAGCTATTGACTAAATTTTTCGTTTGGTATATATTCTAATCATCAGCAATGATTAATGCGGCAGTCATATAACGGCTCATTATCTCAGCCTTCCAAGCTGATGACGAGGGTTCGACTCCCTTCTGCCGCTCTAAAGCCTGACTCTTTCAACAAGGGTTAGGCTTTTTTTATATGTATTTGACTTCCATAGCAAAAAAATAAACAACATGTTAAGTTTTTTTAATGTATTTAAAATTGGTGTAAGCGAGGTTCCTGCGGGAAAAAACATCTGCACAAGCGTAGCGCGAATCACACAATCGGGTCGGCACAGAATTGTTTGCGGCGGCAATTTTTGCAATACGAGCCCATCCACACTTCGTCGAACTGCTTTGCGGCGGCTTTAACAAAATCTTTGTCGCAGCTCAAGACACCGGCCTCAAAGTTCCGGGTGTTCTCCCCTTTCATTCCGAGACCCGCACCAGTCAGATTCGCTGAGCCCACATAGGCTGTTTTCAAATCGAAAATGATGATTTTAAAATGCACTCGGGGACATAAGACACGCTCCATGCCCTCAATCAGAGACGGATATTTGTCGAAATCTTGTCGGAAAGCTGGCCCGGGTTCCTTGGCATGAATCAGGCGGATTTCCACACCAGACTTAACTAAATCAGACAGAACTTCCAGAAGGGGCTTTGAGCCGCGTCCCTCCTTTACATACAAATCCTTGATGTCTGCCGTGCCAATCCAGAGGAGTTTTTTGACCGATTTAATTCGCTCGATTACCTCGGTGTAATGCTCCTCGTTGGAAATAAGGCGGAATGCGGAGGATGTTTTTGCAGTGTCGGACGGACGCTCGTTTTTCATCATCCCTACTTCAAGTCAACCCTTACGCCGAGACGCAGAGACGGAGACGCGCAGGGATAATCTTTCGTAGTCTCATAAGTGGCGTTCAGAAGATTTTTTGCAATCAGATAAGGAGTGACCATTTCAAATCCTGTGTAGGAGAGCGAGAAGTCAAGAAGGAAATATGGATCAAGAAACTCATCGGGACTTACAGGGCGTTTTCCCACGCAGGAAAGCGAGAGGGATGTGTCAAGCAAATCCGTGGTGTAAGCCACTGAGACTGAACCCGAATGCATCGGGGTATAGGCAAGTTGATTTTTTGAAACCTTTCCGTCCTCTATTGCGGAAGCCCAAATGAAAGAATAATTTCCTTTAAGGAGCAAGGAATCATTAAACAAAGCCTTGGAAACAGAAAGCTCGCCGCCGAAGTAAACTGCAGCAGATACATTCATAGGAATCCAAACATAAGAACCTGGATAAATAGGAGACCACTCAATCTTATCCTTATAATAGTTAGAATAAATAGATGCTTTGAAAGGGATTATGAATGCTTCAGAAGATTTATACCCTATTTCAGCCCCATAACCATGCTCAGGAATCAAGTCAGGATTCCCCGAACCCTCCCAATAAAGGTCATTAACAGTCGGAAAGAGAGACATTGTATAAATGTTGGCATAGAAAGAGCCTTCATCCTTGAAAGTAAGCTCATAGCCCAGCTTTGGAAGGAAAGAATAATTCGGATGACAATACTTGAAGCCAAGATTAAGCGACAAGCCCTGCCTTGAAGTAAACATCCATTTTGTAAGAGAACTGACAGAGAGCGGAAGCTGAATATGAATACCTGAATTAGTGGAGTCAACACTGGAAAACTTAAAGGTGAGTCCCAGCTCCTCTGAAAGTTTTTCAGAAGACCATTTGCCGGAAAGATACTGGGAAAACTCATGATTCCAATGAAGCGAAGACTCTGATGACGATTCGTACGACTGCCGCATGAGAAGATAGGAAGTAGTACCGGATATAAGGAATGATCCAATCTCCCAAGAAAAATCTTCAATTGCTCTGAAATCAAGGTCAATCTGCTTTCCTGATCCCGGCCATGACACTGAACCAGGAGTTGATTTATCTCCATAATAGAACTGAACAAAGGAATCCGAGTCAAAAGAGCCCTTGCGGAAATGCCAGTCCAAGGAAAAAGACTCATCCTGAACTTCGGAGCCCACTCTCTCGTGCCACTCACCCTCATATTTGTACCAATGAGCGTTCTCAGCCTGTGTAAACTTCGAGGCAAAGGTCAGCTTGGAATATGGCAGAGGAAGGGACAACAGTGCGGAAGTTCCGAAAGTGTCCACAACATGGTTTTTGTTAAAATAAGTCAGTGCAAATGTATCAAAGACAAGACTCTTCTCATCATCAATGGGTGCCGCCGTAGACAAATAGATTGTGCCTCCAACGGCATCTATGTCCCTTGTTGAGTCAGAGAATCCTCCCTTGACCAAAGAGACTGTGGAAAAAGAAAACGGAGAAATGGACGTAAAATCAAATGTACCAAGCTGCGGGCTGTTTGTACAAACTCCATTAAGCATAACCCTTACCGTTGCATTTGAAAAACCTCTTATAACAGGCTTTCCCTCAAGCCCATACGAGCCATAATCACGAGTGAAAAATCCGTTGCTTGAAAAAACATCCGTCAAATTCAGCGGCTCGGACTTCGCAATCTCCTCGGCAGTGTAAACTGTGTCATTCAGGGCTGAAAAATCTGAGACGGGAATATCCAGCTCAACATCCTCCGCCCGCACGACAGAATCATCGGACTGGGCGAAAACGGCTCCTGCAAAAACGCTAAAAGCCAAAGCGAGAAACAATCTTTTCATAGAAAACTCCTGAAAATATATAATAGAAGATTTTTTTATCAGAAAAAACTATACATATTACAAGTATAAAATCATTTTCAGACGTAAAACGCAACTTTTATCCACTTGAGTTGTCTAATATCATAGAGGAAGAGTCTATGAAAAGGTTTCACATTCTTTTGTTGGGTGCGGCTTTTAGTACGGCAGCCATGTTTTTCACATCTTGCAAGGACAATTTTTTGAGCGCACCAAGTCCCATTTCGGTTTCAGACAGCTCAAGGGCGGGTGCTCCAGACGGACTTACGGCATCAAATGGAAAATCAGGGTACATTGAGCTTAGCTGGATGAGTGTAAACGGTGCCTCAAGATATTACATATACGGTACGGACAATCCCACGCCAAAAGAAAGCGACTTCCAGCAGATTGAGCAGACAAAAGAGACGTCCATCGCCATCAAAGTGTCTCCCGGATCAACGTCATGGTACAAGGTCGCGGCGGTGGACTCAACCTACAACGTGGGTAAAAAGAGTCTGGCGGTCCGTGGATCCTCACTTGCAAGACCGGAAATCACACAGATAGAAAGCGATGAGTCATCCGATGAAATTGCGGTCAATGTTTACTGGTACATGACGAACTGCTCGGATGACACATACAGATCCGACACAACCTACGAGATAAAATACACCGACCCAAGCAACAAATCGGAATCGGTTTTCATCAAGGCGAGCGATATTGAAGAAAATAAATGCACACTCTCAAATCTGCGCCCGCATACAAATTACACATATCAGGTCATAGTCCGGAACGACATCTATGGTGACTCAGAGGAAAGCACGGCACTCACGGAGGAAACTCTCTACAGGCTTCGTCCCTCGGCACCGATAGAACTCACGGCGGAAAAAGGCGGCAGCAAAACAAGTATTACATTGACTTTCAAGCTACCGGAAATGGCCTATGTATTCCACAACGACGGAACATACAAGCAGCTCCCGCTCTATTTCAAGATTTACCGCAGAAAAGCTGGAACCGAAACATGGCCCACGACAGAAAAAGGTACTAGAACAGTCACTGACTATGAGGAAGGCAAAGAGATCTCATGGACAGACACAGACATCATTCCAAGCGACCGGGGTGTGAAATTTGAGTACAAAGTTCAGTCCTTCGTTGACACAAGCAAGCTGAACGAAATTATGAACTTCTTTGATGACCATGACGCTAAAAACTACACTTATATAGAAACTTCCGTAAACGCATGTGCCACCGACGAAGGATGGGCAATGGCAAAACCGAGTCTTTCAGTAAGGGATTATGCTCCTGTTGATGATGGCGCGGAAAATTATTCATACGCAACGACAGGCTTCACCTTCATTTGGAACAACTTCATTTCAAACATTGACGAAGAGAACAATGCGCTCGCCTTGAAGTATCATTATCATCTTTACAAAAAGCTCACGAAATTTAGTGTGGACGGTGAAGCGGAATCTACAGATTATGTCCGAACATTCAGCAGCATATCCGATGTGAATGACTATGTGCATGAATTCAATCTTCCGGAAGACAGGGGCAACTACATTTTCACTCTCTACATATCCGACTCGTCAACGCCCTCCGAAAGCGGACTTGAGACTGTTGCCATGGAGCAAAAACTGATTGTAACCGACAACAAGGGCGAAATAGAAGGACTCAACATAAGGGGCGGCTACAAGGATAAGTTCGAAATCTCTTGGAATTATGACAGCTCCTGCTCATACACACTCACCTACACGCAGAAATGCAACGGAATTGACGACGGACAGACTTACGCAGTTTCCATTCCCACTCAATCAGGTGGAAAGATTACGATTCCAAATGACTCAATCCCTGCGGAAAAACAGGAATACGGAGTTACACGCGTTTACACACTTTCGGCGGCACAGACCGGTGGAACGGCAGCTCCAATCAGCCAGACATACGAGCCGGTAGAATCTCTTGGAAAGCCGCATGTGGATTTTGACGAAAACAATCCTGCCTACGACAGCATTTCGGTCTCTTGGAAAAAAGTTTCCGGTGCAGAAAGATATGCCATAAAGATTGACGGTCAGAGCACAGACACGGAAATCAACATGAGCGACGGAGACGACTCAAATGTAAGCGTGAGCACAGTTGCGGGTGAAACCGTCTACACATACACATTCAAGCCGAATGACATTGGCGCAAATTATTACAAGGACGCGACAAAATCCGGTGACGACAGAACGGTCACGGTAACGGCATATTCGGACAAGGAAAATACCCAGGGCAGCGGAAATGCAAGAACCCTCGGACCCGCTAAAGTCGGACTTACGGCAGCGGTGGCGGAGAAGGAAGATTCCATAGACATTACATGGAACAGCATAGACGGAGCCACAGGATATTATGTCCAGAGATGGAGATACAAGGTAAATGACTACAGCAAAAAAGACAGCGACTTCCCGGAGCTTTTCTATGTTGACGCTTCAACTTCAATTCCAGTTGTCGCTAATCCGGCCATGTCGGTGACAAAGAGCGAGGGCAAATTTAAGCTTACGGACGCTTTTTCTGAAAATGACGGAGCATCCCAAACTCAGAAAATGATTTCATGGGGAATCCCGATTGAATACACCGTTATTCCGGTACTGAGCAGCAAAGACAAATACTCAGGCGGAAAGCTCACGTCCGACTCAATTGAAAACACACACAACTTCACGTACACCAACACGGATTCGGATCCCATCGCGAAAAAAGGATCCACAATCGGCTACGGACTGAACCTCCGTGCAACAAAGGCGGAATTCAGCAATAAGATTAAGCTTGAATGGGACGCTCCCTTTGGCAGAACCACCGCCACACCAGTTGTCTACAGAAAGCTTTCCAGTGCAAGCGAATACAAACTCGAAAACAGCGACATCGAATTGGATGATTCAAAGACCAAGGCAATATTCAACTGCAAAGGAGGTGCGCTGATAGATACGCATGAGTTTGCCGTAAAATATGGCTCAGACGGTCCTTTGGCATCTTCATTCGTAGAAAAACTTCACACGGACCTTGAGGACAATTCCACGGAGCAGCGCAACAAAGGATATGCATTTGCATTGGGAAGATTCAATGACTACAATGATGTGGTTGGACTCACGGCCTCAAAGAACGACTCCTTCACGGAGATAGTAAGCTGGCCGTCATGGGATTATGCCAAAAAGGCAAACGGACCGGAAGACATAGACGGTAAGCCCGCGTACACAATCTGGCAGAAAAACTTGAACAATGCTTCTGGCTGGTTCATGATTGGCTCAATGGATGCCGCCGGAAATATTACAATAACAAATCCAGACTGGTACGAAACAGAAATAAAGAGCTCCTACAATCAGCTTACCCTAAAGCCAAAGAACGTAGATGACACAAGCGGCTGCAACAACGGACTCCTCAAAGTGCAGAGGGACTACAAACACTACTACATGATCCGCGCACAGAGAAAAGTCGGAGATGAGACAATCTACACCTACCTCGGCTTGGACGACAGCGTGTTCGGCTGCAGGAAGATTTCCGCGGAGGAATTCTCAAAATGCATTACGCTGATTTTGGCAGATGCGATTAACCAGAGTGGAATAGATGCCGGTGGAAACCGTTCTGTCGATAATTTCAGAATCAAACACGTTAGCTCGTCAAAAACTATTATTTATGGAACACCAGACGGTCCATACACGCATAACTTCCATGACATTCCAGGTAAAAGGAAGCAAATAATGTCGTC
The DNA here is from genome assembly GCA_016288205.1 of Treponema sp. GTDB lineage: Bacteria > Spirochaetota > Spirochaetia > Treponematales > Treponemataceae > Treponema_D. The sequence continues at coordinate 22,087 of JAEEYO010000055.1, forward strand.
CGGCTTTACAATCCAGTTCCCAGACACGGAATCCAGATCTGCGTTAAATTACAGCAAAGCGTATTACTTCCCAACTGCAACAATCTCAGTTTCCCACGAATCAGGCTTGAACTCTTATGGAGGAACATTAAAATTTACCGCAGGTGAAAAGGGACATGAAGGCTTGACAGTTTTGTCTGACGGTGTAAAAACAACTTGGATTGTTTCTGCCGTTGCAAATCTGAATTCTGGACTAACAAATGCAATAACAGCCGTTACATCTTCAAATGAAGAGAAATTCAAAGAAATATTCCCATTTGGTTTAGGACAGGATCACGATAAGAAATACACACAATACACAACAGAACTGGAATTACCCACCTACCAAGGCAACTGGTGGCTCATCCGAACTCCTAAAGACTCTGATAACAACCCCATAGAAACCGACACATATAAAGAAAAAGACTCATTTAAAGAAAAGGAGGGAGAGTAAAAATGAAGCAGCTTAGAAAAATCACACTCGCCTTTTTAATACTTCTTTCCCTGCTTGCAACATCCTGCGCGGACATGTTTCAGGAAAAAATTCCCATGGACATTAAGAGCAGTTCCACGAGCCTTGCCGACCTGCTGATTGAGCGTCTGCCCGTCACGGAATTGGAAGCGCCGGAACAGGTTTTCGTCTCTCAGGGTGACAGCGCCAATACAATTAGGATCTCTTGGGCTCCGGTAGAAAACGCACAGTCATATCGTCTTGAGAGGGCCGTCTCAACAACAAGGGACGCATCCGGCAACTTTGAGGAACCGAGCGAGGGCGACTTTCAGACAATCACTACAGGATACGGTTCCACGGCATACATCTACGGCGACACACATTACGATGACAAAATCATCTCCGACCCGAACTACAAGAGCGTGGAATACGACTACAAATATTTCTACAGAATCTCCGCTGAAAACATCACCAAGGGATATGCCTCCTCGGAATACACGGAGCCTGTAGGAGGAACTCTTTTCGCCCCACCGAGCGGAACAGAAGCGACCGCCGGAAAATACAAGGACAAGATTGAAATCAAATGGGCAAAATCAAAATCCACTTCCACAACAGGATACGACATCTACAGGAGCAAGAACTCGGACGGAAGCAGCTCCACAAAAATCGGAAGCGTAAAGTCCAACATGACGAGCTTCATAAACAAAATTGATGAGGCGGACAGAGGAACTGAATATTACTACACGGTCTACGCAAAAAACAAGCTGGACCAAACATCCGTCGCATCATCCATCGCAATGGGATACGCGCAGGCAGACGGAGCCCCGGTTCAGGTAACGGACGTACATGTCACGGAAGGACGCGGTCACACCAACAACTCAATCTCAATAGCATGGACCGGAGACAGCGACACACATTATGCAGTCTACCGGACAAGCTCAAAGGACTCTGCGCTTACAATGCTTGAATCCGACCTTTCTGGAAACACGGACTACACTTACACTGACTCAGAATATCTCGCGCCGGGAATCTACTATTATTATCTCGTGCAGTCATGGAAGAGACTCGAAGATGATACGGTCGTAAAAGGCCAGATGTCAGATTCTGGAAGCAACGCCAAAACTCCTGCCGAGGGATTCATCTTGAGTCCGCCTACAGGAATCGTCGTGTCGAAAACTTCATCAGGCCACAGAATCTCTTGGGAACCGTCCATTGGTGGAAACGCGGAAAAGGCATCGTACACTTACAAAGTCTACGGCTCGAACACAACAAATGAGGAATCTTTCACGCCGGTCGAATCCGTCAGTGTCCCGGAGCTGGTTGAAATTGACGGAAAATATAAAATTCAGCTCACGAACACAAGCAAGTACTACAGGATGGTCACAGTGAACCAAAGCGGAGTTGAAAGCACATTCTCAGAGATTGTCGCACCCGCTCCATACGCGCCGGCGAGCATAAGTGTTTCCCGCTACGCAAACCTTTCATCCGAAATGGGATCCAACTGGAGCGCAAACAACAATGGAGTATATCCTGTAAAAATCACATGGACACCACCCGCGGAATCAGACGACGTGGCGGGCTATTACGTCTACCGCTCAGACAAAAAAGACAAGGGATGGAAGCTGCTTTCCGTGAACAATGACGAAAAGACATTCATGGTGACGGGAACCACATTCTACGACGTCAATGTTTCGGCCCGTACCAAAAAGATTTACTACTACAGGGTTCTTTCGCTCAACACACTCAAGGGCGGCGCGAATTATTCCGACGTCAAGTGGGGCTACGGAGCTTTGACCGCGGACCAGTACATGCGCGAATACAACTACATGGTGAAGGGCTCGCAGAAAAAACTCACTCTCATGCACAAGAGCGGAAGCACTGCAAAGCTTGGAACGGAAACTGCATACGGATCCATCAGCGGAACACTGGATTACGATGCCCACGTAAGCGGTGTAAGCGGACGAGTAATAATGAAGTACACCGATTATGCAGATTTCTACATCCACACGAATGGAAAAATTGATGCAGCTCAGCTCACGACCGATGATGAGATAATCGGAACTGCAAACGGTCTCTTCCTTTTGATAAACGGAAACACGAACACATCCGCCGGAATGGACATGGCCGGAAACATGGATGGTATCGTAACCTGTAAGGGAATGTACCCGGGCTCAGTCGGTTACGATGGGGTCCAAATCAAGGGTGGAGCTGCCGGTGGAGGTTACTACATTATTACGCGGGAAGGATTCCCAACTGAAAACATAAGCTGGACAGTCGGCGAAGAATGATTATTGGAGGAAATGAAATGAAAATGAATATAAATATTAGGAAAACAATTTTGCGTCTTTTACCGCTTGCCCTGATTGCAGGACTGATCGGCATAATGTCATCCTGCTACGCCCCCTCGCCGCTTTACGGAATGTGGGCGGATCCCTATGGAAGCAAAATATCGTTCATGGCGGACGGAACTTTCAATGCAACGACCACAATCAACAATAATGTGGAGCTGTGCGACGGAACTTATGCCGTACTGAAAAACATCCTTGTCTTCACACGTTCAAGCGGAACCGTAATGGAGACCGAATGGGACATACGCGGAAACCTGATGTACTTGAACTGGGTTGATGAATACGGCAACAGCAAGCTCCTTGAGTTGATGAAGATTTCTGACTGAGGCACAATATGAAGTTGATAAAACTATTTGCACTTTGTACAGTCTTTATTCTCGCAGGTTCCCTTTCATTTGCCGAGGATCCGGAAACAGAGCAGTCCGTTGACGTTCAGGAATCATCAGAAGAAGACCTTAACCCAAAGACTGGATTTCCCAACATAACCGAAAAACCGTTCGTGGTATTTGACTACGGACTTTCCGCCGCATGGGTCACAAGAATCCAAAAGCAGACAGGAAGAAGCAACTTTGTTTTTGAGCACACACTGGCAGGACTCTACGTTACAATGGAGACAGTGAACATAAAGCCCTGTGACAGCATTCTCAGACTTGCCGCCTACTATCCGCTCGCATACACATTCAATGATGTTCCTCAGATTGCAAAGCAGCCCATCCTCTACGCCGCGGATCTTGCATTCATGCCGCTTTTCCGTGCCGACATGTGGAATTACGTCAAAATCAATTTCGCGCCGGGACTCCATGTATTCTATCAGCTCACCGATGACTGGCACTACATTCAGGCGGGACTGATTGGAATGGCGGGCGTGGAGCTTCCCATCGCAAAAAGATGGACAATTCTCGCGAACGGACTTGCCTCATTTGACTATGCGAACCTGGGCTCAAACCGCGATATGTTCCCCATTGACTGGGCATGGACTTATCAGGTGTCGCTCGGTGTGCGCTACTCAAAGAAAAAGGAAAACAAATACTCATACATTGGAAGCAAGAAAAAAATTAAGGCTGAAAAACAGGAAGAGAAAAAAGAAGATGCGGAAGTCAGCGCAGATCAAACAGAAGCAACTGAGCCAACAGAGGCTGGAGAGTCAACAAAGACTTCAGAAGAGGCTTCTCCCTCTGAATGATGACATTCTGCACTGGGAATTTTATTTTTTGTATTTTTCCTTTATCGCCTTGTCCACGATCGGTGGAACCATTCCGCTGATGTCTCCTCCGTAGCGTGCGAGTTCCTTTATGCTGCTTGAGCGAATCAGGAAATAACGCTGCTCCGTGGGAACAAAAAGCGTCTCCACCTGCTGATTCAATGAGCGGTTAATCAGTGAAAGATCAAACTCATAGGAAAAATCATTCGTGTTTCGGATTCCCCTGAGGAGAACCTTCGCGCCGACCTTCCTGCAATAGTCGCTGATCAGTGTGTTACAGACATGCACCGAGACATTGCTGAAATCCTCCGTAAGCTCTGTAAGCATGGAAAGACGTTCCTCGGCGGAAAAAAGATATTTTTTGTCAGGATTCACGGCGACGACCACATCAATGTCATCAAACAATCTGCTGCAACGCTCGATTATGTTCAGATGACCGAAAGTTGGCGGATCAAAAGACCCAGGAAAAACTGCAAGCATAATTTACTCCCCCATTCCCATCCATTTACGCACCGACGCAAGTTTCTCCGCAAAAACGGCGATCTCATCCTCGGTGTTGTAGAAATAAAGACTTGCCCTCGCCGTACTTCCCACTCCAAGTTTTTCCATGAGAGGCTGAGCACAGTGATGTCCCGCACGGATCGCAATGTTCTCGCTGTCAAGCATGGAGGCAATGTCGTGTGGATGCGCGCCGTCCAAAGTGAAGGTAACGATTCCGCTGTGCTTCGAAGGATCCTCGTTTCCGATTATGTTCACATGCGGTATGTTCTTCATCGCCTGCATCAAAAGGGATGTGAGCCGCGTGTCATTTTCCTCAATCTTGTCCAATCCGATTGAATCAATGTAGTCGAAAGCCGCAGCAAGTCCCACGGCATCCGCAGCATTTACGGTCCCTGCCTCGAATTTGTGAGGAAGCTCGGCGTAGGTCGCACTCTCGCGTGTCACATATTCAATCATCTCACCGCCTCTTAAAAACGGTGGCATTTCCTCAAGCAGATTTTTCTTTCCATATAAAACACCAATTCCCATAGGTCCGCAGAGTTTGTGTCCGCTCAACGCATAGAAATCAGCGTCCAGATCCTTTACATCAACGGCCGTATGTGGGGCACCCTGAGCACCGTCAATCACAGCGATGGCTCCCTTTCCCCCGCGACCATTTTTGTGTGCGAGACGGATCAAATCCTTTACCGGATTCATAATTCCGAACACATTGCTCACGTGGGTAACGGCAAGCAGGACGGTCTTTGAGTTGATTTTCGCATACTCGCTTTCGGGAATCACTCCGTCAGATCCGCACTCAAGAAAAACAAGGGACGCGCCTTTTGCCTTTGCGACCATCTGCCAGGGAAGAAGATTTGAATGATGCTCCATTGCGGAGACGACAATCTCATCGCCCTCCCTCACATTTTCCATGGCCCATGTGTATGCCACAAGGTTCAGACTTTCTGTTGCGTTGCGTGTAAAAATCACCTCGCTGCTTTCCGCGTTAAGATGTCTGGCAACCCGCTCCCTTGCCTGCTCATACATATCCGTAGCCTTTACCGAAAGACCATAGAGTCCCCTCAAGGGATTGGCATTTGCGGCGCTGTAAAAATTTGCTACTGCATCAAGAACAGACTGAGGTCGCTGTGAAGTGGCTGCATTGTCAAAGTAAATGAGTCCACGGTATTCTTCCCGGGAAAAAATCGGAAAGTCCTTGCGGGTGTCAGACAAATTCATTAGAGATTTTCCTCCAGATAATCCTGTACTTTCTTTACGACATCCTCATCGGGAATGAAGCGCGCAACGGCGTTGATTTTGCTCTTAATCATCATGGAGCGTGCGGTCATCTCATCAATTCCGCGTGTCTCCAAGTAAAGGAGCTCATCTTCACCAAGCCGTCCGATGGTTCCTCCGTGGCGGCCTTCCACATCCTCTTCATCGCAAAGGATTACGGGCATGGATTTATTTACGACCTTGGGACTTAAAAGCAGCACGTTTTCCTGCTCGTCGCCCTTGGCATCTTTCGCATCCCGCTCAAAATCAATGGAACCGCGCCATGCTTTCTTCGCATTGTCCATGAGAACTCCGTTGAAGAAAGAGAAACTGTCGGATTCCCGTCCGCTCTGGTGCGCCACATAGTTTATGTCCAGCTGACTGTCGCCCTGAACCGCATATCCGCCCTGAACATTGCAGGATGATTTGTATCCGTAAAGATTGTGATACGAGCCGCTGAAAGTCTCCTTTCCTCCAAGCTCAATCTGAATCAAATCCACACGGCCGCTGTCCGAGACCATTGAGCCGATTCCGTTGTAATGCACGATTCCTTTTCCCAGGATGTTCACCGTAACGATGTGCACCACGGCATTTTCAGCACAGTGCACGCGGATTCTGTTTCCAAACACACCACAGGCATTCATGTCGCTGGTGTACTCAAAGATAAAGGTGGACTCGCTTCCGTTTTCCGCAACAATTACGGTGTCGGCTGCGGTAAAAGTTCCGTTTTCGGGGATGTATGAAATCTTCACGGGAAGAAGGCATTTTTTGTTCGCTTCCACCGTAAACTCATTTACAGGAATCGAGTTGGACTCAATCATGCCGTCAATGTCGGAGTCGAATTTTTTTCCGAGCTGGGTCTCAACATGCAGATTGTTTCCATAGACTTCCGAAAGACGCTTTTTCTGAATCACGATGCAGTTTGGAAGAGAGGAAATCTTTGCCTCCGCCCCCGAGTCAACCGTGCCCTCGAAGTGTCCGTGATTTATATGCAGGTGATGCCATGTAATAGAAGGAAAATGGTTCACATCCGCAGAAAGTTTTGTACTAGCCATTTACAGAGTTCCTTTCATCTCAAGTTTGATGAGGTTGTTCATTTCAACCGCATATTCAAGCGGGAGTTCCTTTCGCACTGGATTCGCAAATCCCGAGACAATCAAAGCGCGGGCCTCGTCCTCACTGATTCCACGGCTCATAAGATAGAAGATTGCCTTGTTGGAAATGCGTCCGATTTTCGCCTCGTGTCCAACATCACAGTCATCGGTCATTATGTTCATGGCTGGAATGGTGTCGGAGTTGCTTTCGGAATCAAGCATGAGGGAGTCGCAGTTTACGGAAACCTTCGCATGTTTCGCGCCCTCATTCACCACGATGGAGCTTCGGTAGGTGTTCTGCCCGCCGGATTTTGAGATGGACTTTGAGTTGATTACGCTGGACGTGTATTTTCCGATGTGAATCATCTTCGCGCCCGTGTCCAAATCCTGTCCCTTTCCGCTGAAAGTGATTCCTGTAAACTCGCAGAGCGAATGGTCTCCCTTGAGGATTGTGGTGGGATAGAGATATGAGACATGGCTGCCGAAAGATCCGCTCACCCATTCCATCTTGCCGTTTTCCTCGACAATTGCACGCTTTGAGTTCAAGTTGTACATATTCTTGGACCAGTTTTCAATCGTGCTGTAACGGAGATGGGCATTTTTCTTTACGACAAGCTCAACACATCCCGCGTGAAGATTCGCCACGTTATATTTTGGAGCCGAACATCCCTCAATGAAATGTACGTCCGCCCCCTCATCCACAATAATCAGAGTATGCTCGAATTGTCCCGCACCCGCCGCATTAAGACGGAAATAGGACTGCAATGGAACTGAAACCTTTACGCCCTTGGGAACATATACGAAACTTCCTCCGCTCCATACAGCACCATGCAATGCCGCAAATTTGTGGTCGTTCGGTGGGATGACTTTCATAAAATATTCTTTTACCATGTCGCCCCACTCACCATGCACGGCACTCTCCATGTCGGTGTAGATTACGCCCTGCTTAGCGACCTCGTCTTTCACATTATGATAGACTACCTCGCTGTCATACTGCGCACCCACACCCGCAAGACTCTTTCTTTCTGCCTCGGGGATTCCAAGTTTTTCAAAAGTGTCCTTTATGTCCTGAGGCACATCCTCCCATTTCGCGGCCATCTCTGTCTTTGGCTTGACGTAATGCACGATGTTCTGCACGTCCAGATCATGAATGTCCGGGCCCCAGTCAGGCTCCTTCATCTGATTGAAAATCTTGAGCGACTTCAAGCGGAGTTCCCTAACCCACTCAGGGTCATTTTTTTCCTCGCTGATTCTAAGGACGACTTCCTCATCAAGTCCCTTGCGAACTTTGTAAAAATCGTTGTCGTTCTCATCATAGCGGAAATCGTAAAGGGACTGATTTATGTCGGCAACTTGTGTTTTTTCTTCTGCCATCAGACCATGCCTCCAATCTCCGCCGTCTTTACGGATTCCATCGCCGCCTTTGCCGCAGCCGCAAGTCTTTCCTTGCGCTCAAGTTCCTTTATTTCATCCGGGATAAATGGGTCGAATCCTTTTTCGTTAATCTCTTCAATCAAGGAAGCGTCACCCTCTTTTACAATGCGACCACGAACCATGATGTGAGTTCTGTCCACCTTGAGGCTTTCCAAAATCCTTGTTGAGTGAGTGATAATCAAAAGCGCGCCGCCCACTTTTTTCTGGAACTCCTCAACTCCCTTGCTCACGGTCCTTACCGCGTCAACGTCGAGACCGGAATCTGTCTCATCAAGAATCGCGAACTTGGGCTTGAGCATGAGAAGCTGGAGGATTTCGGATTTTTTCTTTTCACCGCCGGAAAATCCCACGTTAAGATCACGCTCGGCATAGGCATGGTTCATGTTGAGAACGTCCATAGCCGCCTCAAGTTCCTTTTTAAATGCCATGAGCTTGATTCTTTCGCCCGTCACCTGCTGCATGCTTGTGCGGATAAAAGACTCCAAACTGATTCCTGGAACCTCAAGCGGGTCCTGAAATGAAAGGAACATACCGGCCTTTGCCCTTTTGTCGGTGTCCTCCTCGTTGATTTCCTTGCCGTCAAACAAGATTTTTCCCGAAGTAAGCTCATACTCAGGATTTCCCATCAGGACATTTCCGAGGGTTGACTTTCCGGCACCATTAGGCCCCATGAGAACGTGAATTTCACCTGGCTTAATATTGAAGGAAATATTCTGCAGAATAGCTTTTTCCCCAACTGCAGCACTAATGTTTTGAATTTCAAGCAGATTTTCTGCCATAATGTACTCCCAACCGGCTGATTCTAAAAAAAGAACGCCTGTTATTTGATTTTTCCGCCGGATCCAGCCACGATTCTCCTGATAGAGCGGTAATAGTTATTGATTCTGGATGATATTACATCCAGTTATAGTATAGCAATTATTGAGTATCTTCGGCAAGAGATATTGGAAAAAAATCCCCATAATTTTAGTAAGGATTGGGCTTCCGGGGATTTTTCACCATCCATCTTTCCACCCTCCGTTTTCCACTTTCATCTTTTCGCTTTCCCTTGACGATATTCCATATAAGCCTTATAATTTTAGTATGAAAGAGTTTCCGCGTCTTAGAAAAACAATTCATTTACTCACCCTGCTTTTATGCGTCTTCACGCAGTCCATTTTTGCAAAGACTGTGGAGGACAATACTGATTATTACAAACTCGCGGAAAGTGGAAGTGTCGCTGAAATCACCCAGGCATTCAAAAGACGGCCCGATCTTAAATCCCTGCGCTTCGGACTTTACGATGAGACTTTCCTGATGCTCGCCCTGCGAAATGACCGTGATTTGGACGTAATTAAAACGATTATAAAGGGAGAATGCTCGGTAAACGACACGACAAGCGACAAAAGGACGGTTTTCATGTACGCCGCCCAGTATTCAAGCAATCCGGAAATCCTTGACTATCTCATAAAGAGCGGAACCCTTTTCAACATTGGCACCAAGGGTCGCGTGCAGAAGATTGACGACCACGGAATGACGGCCTATGATTATGCCGCGAAAAATCCGAACTCCGGGGTAGTCGATGTCCTGAAAAAATATGCGGAGGATGCGACCGAGCAAAAAAAGGACAAGGCGAACAAGGACAAACAGGTGGAAGGAAGCATCAACGAGGAGCACGGCGGTTCAGCAAAAATTAAGCTTGGTGACGGCAAACGCCGTGAAGATAAAACAAAGAATGAGCCTCAGAATGAAGAGCCTGCGCCAGCGGAGACAGAGCCACAGACTCCTCAGGAAAATCCTGCCCCCCAGGAAGAGGAGGATCCCTATGCTTGGTTTGAAGAGCTTGAGGCCGAGAATGATTCCAACAACACAAATGAAAAGCCTCAGGAAGAGCCGGAAGATGAGCCCGAGCCCGAGCCACAGATTGAGCCCGAACCAGATGCCGACATTGAAGCTGAGGAAGAAGAACCTGAGCCAGAAATAGAATCAGAACCAGAAAATGAGCCGGAACCGGAAATCGAACCTGAGCCTGAGCCTCAGAATGAACCCGAGCCACAGATTGAGTCGGAGCCAGAAATTGAACCGGAACCGCAGGTTGAACCCGAACCTCAAACCGAGCCGGAACCCGAACCACAGGTTGAACCAGAGCCCGAGCCGGAACCGGAAATTGAACCCGAAATTGAGTCAGAACCACAAATCGAATCAGAGCCGGAAAAGGAACCTGAGCCGAAAAGTGAGCCTAAACCTCAGATTGAACCGAAGAGTGAGCCTCAAACCGAACCCAAGCAGGAATCCCCTGTTCCAGTAGAGGACATCAAGGAGCCTGAAGTTCTTGAAGAGCCGGAAGTCAAGGATTCGCCGGTGCCGACTGTTGTTGAAAAAGAGATTATCATAATAAAGGAAGTGCCGGTAATCCAGAAGGAAGCTGAGGAAATCAAGGAACCTGAAATAAATGAGCCGGAGACAAAGGAGCCCGAACTCAAGGAACCCGAGGACATTGAAGAGCCCGACATAATTGATTTTGAGGAGCCTGAAGTCAAAGAGGAAAAAGCGGCACCCGAGCCACAGGAAGAGACGGAACAAGAAAAGGAGCAGGAGGTCATAGAGGAAAAGCCTGTCGAGCCGGAGCCCAAAGATGAGCCGCAAATAGAAGTTGAGGACCTCAAGGAACCGGAAGATTTTGAAGAGCCGGATATAATTGACTTTGAGGAACCGGAGCCGGAGCCTGAAAAAGAAATTCCACCCCAGCAGCCGGAAGCCGTTGAGCCAGAGGAAGCGAACGAACCGGAAATGTCGGTCGAACCTGATGTCATAGAAGAACAGACTCCAAAGACCGTTGAGCAAGAAATTCCCGCCCCAACAAAAGAGCCAGAGAAAACTGTTGCCCAAACACCCGTCACAAAAGCGCCGGAGGAAACAAAACAGGACAGCAGGCCCTATCTCTACGATTATGCGGTAAATGAAGTTCCGAAAGACGAAGAAGAGAGCGCGGATGACGGATTTGTAAAAACATCAATCTCCGATCCCGATCAGGCGGATGAGCGCGGAGTCACATTGCTTATGAAAGCTGCGAAAGCCGGAAATGACTGGGATGTGAAAAATCTTCTATTAAATGGTGCCGATGTAAGCAAGAGGGATTGTGACGGATGGACAGCCCTGATGTATGCGGTCCGCTACCAGAACAATTTGCAGATTGTAAAGACACTGATTGATCATGGGGCGCACACAAGAGTCCGCAACAAATATAACAGCACTCCTCTGCTGATGGCCGCGGAACACAGCTTGAACCCGGAAATTCTGGCATTGCTTTTGGAGAACCGGTCAAGCACGGAGGACGAGGTTTTCAGGGCATTCATGCTCACCCTCTCCAGCACAAGCGGCTCCATGAGGATAAGGGAGGCAAAAATCAGGCTCTTCCTTGAGGACATGGCGATTCCAGTAAATCACACATGGCAGGGCACGACTCCGCTCATATATGCGGCTCAACATGCAAGCTCCACACAAATCATAAAGCTGCTGCTTGATTTTGGCGCCAAAACTTCCATAAGGGATGTGGCAGGAAAAACCGCATTCGACTACGCAAAGGAAAACAAGAGCCTTGCCCACGACGAAATCTATTGGTCGCTCAATGAGCCAGTACGATAACGTTTTTTCAAACAGGCAGGCAAAAAAAATGAGGGGATTAAAATGAGAATAACAGGCGGAAAGCTTAAAGGAAGAACAACCACGGTCCCAGGCGGAAAAATGGCAATCAGACCCGCGATGGACAGAATGAGGGAGTCCATTTTTGACATAATCGGCGGTGAGCTGGACGGAAAATCCTTTCTTGATTTGTTCAGCGGATCAGGAACCATAGCCATAGAAGCAGCGTCGCACGGAGCCGCACAGGTCTCTCTCTGCGAAATGGACAGGGCAAAAGCCTCCACGGTGCTGAAAAACGTCGCGATGACGGAAGAAATCGGAGTAAGAATTGACTGTCACTTTATGGCGGTGGAACTATTTTTGAAACGCTGCAAGAACAGCTACGACTATATTTTCTTTGACCCGCCATTCCCCTACAGATACCGAAAGGAGCTGCTTGAAACTGTTTCGGAAAGAAATCTGCTCAAGGAATGCGGAAAAGTGATGATTCACCATCCGAGCGAGGATCCTTTGCCGGAGACAATCGGGAATCTGAAAAGGACGGACCAGAGAATCTACGGACGCTCCATAGTTGATTTTTTTACCGTACAGTCAGAAAATAAGGCAGAATAGCTAATTTTTTCAGAAAAAATCTAGGAATTTAGTGTAAAATCTTTAAAAATAACTTGACAAATAAGAAAATCAAGTTAGAATTAATAAAGGGACTGAGTTGATTTGGAGGGACGGTCCATAAGAAATTTAAAAAAGGATTTTTATGCAAGAAGATTTAAAAAAACAGATTGAATCTAAGCAGGGCAATAACGGTTTCATAAAGACATGCGACCAGCCTGTTTCCGGCATTTCCTCTCAGCAAAAGGTTGTTTTGATACGAAAGGCAAACGAGCTTTTCAATCAGGGGAAATTTGATATGGCAGAACGCATATACATCACCACGGGATATTCGGACGGACTAACACGATGCGGCGATGAATATGCAAAAAAAAATGAATATATGAAGGCTCTGAGGATGTATCTTCTGGCGCACAACAAGAGAAAATCAGAACCTATGATAGAAAAACTTTCAGGAATTGTTTCCCTGATGTTAAAAAGTGAGGATTAAAAATGAGCATTTCAGAAGAAAAGATTGAGGGCCAGGGTGCCTTTGAAGACCAATCCACGGCAATTCTTGAGCCAAAACCTGAGGAAGGCGTGGCGAATGAGATTTCGGAGCTTTCCAAAAAGGGATATTCTTACCTGAAAGACAACCGCGTGGATGACGCAATCAACGCATTCAAGCAGATTCTGAGCATTGAGGACAACAACAATTACGCGCTCGTCGGACTTGGTGACAGCGAAAGGAAGCAGAATCACTTCAAGGATGCCATAGATTATTATACGAAATGCCTCGCCTGCCACCCGGGAAACAATTATGCGCTTTTCGGACTGGCAGACTGCTACAAGGCGTTGAACCAGTATCACAAGGCCATTGAAATCTGGGAGCAGTATCTGGTGCATGATGACAGGAACATCACAGTGCTGACCCGCGTTGCCGACGCATACAGGAAAATCCGCGACTTCAAGAAATCCAAGCAGCTTTATCTGCAGGTTCTTGATATGGAAGAAAACAATGCCTATGCGCTCATCGGTTTGGGACACCTGCACTATGACTTCAAGGAATACAAGGATGCGCTTTATTACTGGACGAAAATGCTTGAGGTGAATCCACAGAACGTGGACATCCGCGTGCTGACTTCCATCGGTAACTGCCACAGAAAGCTCAAGACCTTCGACAAGGGACTCAGCTATTTTGAGCGCGCTCTGGAGATGGATCCCAAGAACTTCTACGCCCTCTTCGGACTTGCCGACTGTTACCGCGGATTAAACCAGCAATTCCGCTCCGTGGAATATTGGAACAAAATCCTTGAGATTGACCCCAAAAACAAAGTCATCCTCACACGTGCAGGAGACGCATACCGCAATACAGGCGACTACAAGACAGCGACCGACTATTACAACCGCGCGATGGACATTGATTTCGACATCTATGCCGCGCTGGGGCTTGCCCTTATCTGCAAGGGAGAAGGCAAATACGCGGAAGCCATTGATCGTCTTTCCAAGCTGATTCGCGATGACGGCAAGAATTATCGTCTTTACATTGACCTTGCGGACTGCTATGTGAAGAACAATCAGAAGCAGAAGGCCATTGAAGTGCTTCAGTCATTCCAGAAACAGGGCATCAGGAGCCAGGCTGTGAACGATTTGCTGGAGAAACTTCAGGACGGACGTTCCTACTGATTGCGGCTCTGTTTTCAAAGGCAGGCTACATAAATGAATGAAAAAATAAGTCTTTCCGGGATGAATGCGCAGGAGATAAACGAAGCGTTGAATCTTACTCCGGCGTTCAGGGGCAAGCAGATTTTCAAATGGATTGCAAAGGGTGCGGAATCCTTTGATGAGATGAGCAATCTCGACAAAAACATGCGGCAAAATCTGTCCGAAAAGGCTGTGATTTATTCCTCGACAGTGTCTAAAGTTCTCTCGGATCCGGACGGTACGGTAAAATTGCAGGTCACCTTGCATGACGGCAGGATGATTGAGACGGTTTTGCTCACAGACAAGGACGGACGTAAAACCGCGTGTGTGAGCTGCCAGGCCGGATGTGCAATGGGATGTGCATTTTGCCAGACAGGGACGCTCGGTTTGGGAAGGAACCTCACCGCCGGAGAAATCGTAGAGCAATTTCTTCATCTTGAGAAAAAATCCGGTCCCCTTGACAACATTGTTTTCATGGGAATGGGAGAACCGATGCAGAATCTGGCCGCCATCAGAAAAGCTGTGGAGCTTCTTTCGGACAAAGAAGGCCGGAACCTCAGCACAAGGCGAATCACTCTGAGCACTTGCGGACTCATCAAGGGCATACATGAGCTTGCGGACGAGGGGCCACAGGTAAGACTCGCAGTCTCTCTGACCACGGCGGATCCTGAGCTTAGGGAAAGTCTTATGCCGGTAACGAAGGGAAATCCTCTGCCGGAGCTTAAAAAAGCAATACAATATTATATAGAAAAAACCGGAAAGCGCGTCACACTGGAAGCCGCCCTCCTTTCGAATCAGAACACGAGCAAGGAAAGTGCCAGGCGCATGATAGATTTCGCATCGGGAATGGATGTCTACATCAATTTGATTCCCTGGAACCCGGTCGAGACTTTGCCATTTAACACACCGAGCCAAAATGAATGCAGGACTTTTGTACGTCAGCTTGAGGATGCAGGGCTGAAAGTAAACTTAAGAATGAGACGTGGCGCAAAAATCGGCGGGGCTTGCGGGCAGCTGGGGAATTCCAAGGCTTTGGACTCAGTGGAAAGTTGAAAACGGAAAGTGGAAAGATGGTTCGTGGGGTAAGAAGTATCTCATATTGTTTTTAGATAGCCTACAAAAGAACGTTTTAAGACTATATCAACTAAAAATCAAGGTATTTCAATTTAATATTTAATAATATTTACATAAAACAGGCATAAAAATCGTCCAAAATTCTTATAATTTTTCGTAATCTTTCAAAAACTTCTTGCAATAATTTTGATACCCCTGTATAATAAAAGGAACAAAACCTTAAAAAAATGAAATTTTTTGAGGTAACTTCAAACCAAAATGGCGAGAAATGATAACAGGAGTCATTTAAATGCAGAAAAAAATATACGTAGCAGGTATGGATGATGATGCAACAGCTTCAAAAGTTGATGAAGCGGTAAAAGCTGTCGCAGGAGTAACGGCGGTGACTTCTACAGCTGCAAAATGTCAGGTCAGCGTTGATTTTGATGAGGCAACAGCTGGAATTGAGGATGCCATTAACGCCGCAATATCTTCCACTGGTGTAACTGTCCTGGGCTAGAATCAGGTTTTGCATTTATTTTAAGGATATTTAAATATGAAAATTACGATTCTGGACGGTAATGCCCTTAATCCGGGAGATCTGTCATGGGCTCCTCTTGAGAAAATTGGAACCGTTGTGTGCTATCCAAGGACGGCGGACTCACAGGTGGTTGAGCGGATTGGAGACAGCGACGCGATTTTGCTGAACAAGGTCGCAATCACCGAGGACATACTTTCCAAATGTCCAAATCTCAAATATATCGGGGTTCAGGCCACCGGATTCAATGTAATTGATTTGGATGCCTGCCGAAAACATTCCGTCACGGTAACAAACGTCCCGTCTTACAGCACTGCGGGTGTCGCCCAGCTTGTCTTTGCTTTTATCTCTGAATTTGCATGTAATACCCGCCTCCACTCTGACTCCGTAATGGCCGGTGAATGGTGTGCCGCAAAGGATTTCTGCTACTGGAAAACCCCGCTCATAGAACTTGAGGGAAAGACTCTCGGCATTTTCGGCTATGGAAACATCGGCTCAAGGGTCGCACGGATTGCCGAGGCCTATGGAATGAAAGTGATTGTCTGCACGAGGACTCCGAAAAAAGAAATACAGAACCCGGTGGACTTTGAGACCTTGCTTAAGACAGCAGATTTTGTGACCCTCCACGCACCTCTCACAGACTCAACCAAGCAAATAATAAATGAAAGCAATCTTAAACTGATGAAAAAATCAGCATATCTGATTAATACAGCGCGAGGTCCCTTGGTGGATGAAAAAGCCGTGAGAGCAGCCCTTGAAAACGGTCAGATTGCCGGTTATGCCTGCGATGTAGTCAGCGAGGAACCAATGAAAAAGGACAATCCCCTGCTCGGAGCTCCGAACTGCTTGATTACACCGCACATCGCGTGGGCAGCGACTGAAACAAGGCAGCGGCTTCTGAACATTGTGGTGGAAAACATCAAGGGATTTTTTGAGGGTCATCCGCAAAATGTAGTTTCCTAATCTCAGGCACTTGAAAAATCTGCAAATAAAAAATATAATTAACGGTAAAGGCATTTTTTGAGAGGTATAAATATGGGAAAGACCATAGCACAGAAGATTTTTGATTCACATCTTGTAGACAAACCATTTGAGGGTACGAACATCCTCAAGCTTGACAGGGTATTTTGCCACGAAATCACCACACCAATTGCAATTAACGATCTAATTGACAGAAACATGGACAGAGTTTTTGACTGCACGAAAATCAAGGCGGTTATTGACCATGTAACTCCGGCAAAAGACTCAAAATGCGCCATGCAGGAAAAAATTCTCCGCGAATGGGCGGCACGAAACAACATCAAGGACTTTTTCGACATCGGAAGCAACGGTGTCTGCCATGCCATTTTCCCGGAAAAAGGATATGTTCGCCCCGGATTTACTGTAATCATGGGAGACAGCCACACTTGTACGCACGGTGCTTTCGGAGCATTTGCGGCTGGAGTCGGTACAACGGACTTGGAAGTAGGAATTCTCAAGGGCGTGTGCTCTTTCAGGGATCCAAAGACGATTAAATTTGTGCTCAACGGAAAACTCAAGGACGGAGTTTATGCAAAGGACGTAATCCTCCACATCATCGGACAGATTGGCGTGAACGGAGCGACAAACTGCGTCATGGAATTTACCGGCCCCGTGATTGACAAGTTTACCATGGAAGAGCGCATGACTCTCTGCAACATGGCCATTGAGGCGGGTGGAACCAGCGGTATCTGTTTCCCGGACATGCAGACGGTTGAATATCTCTGGCCATTTATTAAGGATGATTACGCAAGCAAAGAGGACGCCCTGAAAGATTACAGCAAGTGGACCAGCGATCCCGATGCGGAATACGAGAAAGTCTATACATTCGACCTTTCAGATTTGGAGCCGGTCTGTACAATCAACTACAAGCCCGACCAGATTAAAAAGATTTCTGAGATGTCAGGAACAAAGGTTGATCAGGTTTACATTGGATCTTGCACAAACGGAAGACTCAGCGACCTGAGGATTGCGGCACAGGTGCTCAAGGGACATCACATTGCTGCAGGAGTACGCGGCATTGTCTCACCCGCCACACCGAAAGTCTACAAGGACGCGATGGACGAAGGTCTGCTCGGAATCTTCATGGATGCAGGTTTCTGCGTGACGAATCCGACATGCGGTGCTTGTCTTGGAATGAGCAACGGAGTTCTTGCGGAAGGAGAGGTCTGTGCCTCAACCACAAACAGGAATTTTAACGGACGCATGGGCAAAGGCGGCATGGTTCATCTGATGAGTCCGGCAAGTGCTGCGGCTACGGCAATTAAGGGAACCATCTGCAATTCGGAGCTCTACAAAGGCTGAAAAATTGAAGATAATCTCCTGCTTCAGGGGATAAAAGGGAGGCTGTATTGCTTCCCTACTAAAAAAATAAGAGGAAAATCATGAAACAGTTTGGAGGAGACGTTCTTTTCCTGGACCGCTCAGACATCAACACGGATGAGATTATTCCGGCAAAGTATCTGACGGAAAACACCAAGCAGGCACTTCAGCCCTATCTTCTTGAGGACCTGAAACTTGACGGCTTCAATCCGAAGACTGATGTTAGCGGAAAGAGAGTTATCATCACCAGGGAAAACTTCGGCTGCGGATCAAGTCGGGAGCATGCTCCTTGGGCTCTTGAAGTGAATGGCATTTACGCTGTAATCGCCGTGAACTTTGCCCGCATTTTCAGGCAGAACATGTACAACTGCGGACTTCTGGCCCTGGACATGAGCAAAAAGGACATTGACGATATGTTCAGAACTTTTGCTGACAAAGAAACTCAGTGTAAGATTGAACAGAAAGAAGACGGCACATGGAAGGTCAAACTGATTGCAGGTTCCCTTTCAAAAAGCTATCCGTTCAAACTGGAAGGATTCGAAAAAGCATTGATTGAAAACGAAGGATGGATTGGGTATGCCGATAAAAAATATTGAGTGAAACTCAATATTTTTTATCAACGAGTTTTTGGCTCTGCCAAAAACTCGCGGGTTCATTCATTGTTTAGTATTTATTGTTCAACGGGTTTTCAGATTTGCTGGGAACCCGTGATTTATTTAATTGTGTGTGCTGGACGAGACAAATTCCAGTTCCCCATCCAAAGCCATTTTTACATATTTAATAAATTCATCGAACTTCGGATACTTTTTGAACCACACGTCCGTTGTGTAATGGGTCTTAGTCTCCACCTCATCAATGCCCAGGAAATATAGCCATCCCGACAATTCACCCGTATATGCATCATACTCCAAATTGATTGACTTTATGACCTTATCACCAAGAACCACGTTGCATGTCAGCGGATAATAGAAATCCTCATCCTGCCTGAAATTCTCATAGACGGCCACATAGTATTCCTTGTACGGGAAAGAATAGATCATAAAGAATCTCTGATCTTTTATTTCAGGATCATCCGAGTTTTTCCAAAGATTACGCAGGATTTTCTCATATTTTGCGGCGGTCTTATAATCACCAGAGGCATAAAGAATCATGATCATAAAACTGTTCATCAAAAACGAGTCTTTATCCTGCTTCAAATATTTTTCGGTATAAGACCGTGCCTTTTTATAATCCTCCATCTCGAAAAGGACATAAGCTATCTGTGTAAGAATCTGCGGGTCCTTCTCCATATCATAGTACTTGGAAAAATTCTTATAGGCGGCGGGGAAATCATTAAGACGCTCATAAGCATAGGCAATCATTTTGTAAGAACGAGAATATGACGGATCAAGCTCAATGCATTTTTTATAATACAAAACGGCCTCATCATTTTTTTCTGAAAAAAAACAGCATCCCGCAAGATAGTCATAGGCGCGCAAACACTCCGGATCTTTTTGAATTACAATCCTAAAGTACTTCTCCGCTTCAGCATCATTTTCCATGCGGAAATACGCCAGTCCCAGATAAAAATAATCCGACGTGGAATACGAAGACTCGTCTACACTCTTAATGGAAGAAATGATCTCCTCATATTTATGGTCCTTGTCAAGAGCCTCGTACTGTTCGTTTACGTAATCAGCACTCTTAGCAAAAGAGAAACCGAAGCCAACAAACAATGTAAAAAGAATCAAAAACACATTTTTTTTCAT
This sequence comes from Treponema sp., assembly GCA_016288205.1. Taxonomy (GTDB): domain Bacteria; phylum Spirochaetota; class Spirochaetia; order Treponematales; family Treponemataceae; genus Treponema_D. The sequence goes on from JAEEYO010000055.1 coordinate 41,980, forward strand.
ATTATATCCCCTATTTTTTTTTGACACAATCACAGTTTTTCAAGCAGTCCCTTGTCTGCGGCTTTTTCCAGAATGATTTCGGCAATCTGGTCGGGAGTGTACTGGGCTGTGTCTATGTTAAGATCCACGAAGGAAATGTCGTTGTTGTCAATGTCGTAGAGTTTTTTGTAGCGTCTGGAATCCTCACGGTCGCGCATTTCGGTAAAGGCCTTTATCTCATCCAGATTTCCGCCCTCACGGTTCAGAATCCTTTTGGCACGGACATCATCCGACGCACCCAGGTAAACTTTAAGGTCGGCCTCCTTCAGCATCCAGATTGCGAGACGGCTGCCAAGTATGCAACTTTCGGCTCTGGCAAGCTCCACCTGTCTTGTGTCCACAGCGATGTCGTAGGAGTCGTCGGTTTTGGCGTTTTCTATGACCTGTGCGAGAGTGAGTCCCTTTTCCTGGGCAAGCTGCCTGAATGTAAAATTAATCAGTTTGATTCCAAGGATTTTGGAAAGAAGCGTGCTTACGGTCGTGTTGCCGCATCCTGATTTTCCGCTTATTGCAATTCTAAGCTCGTGGCCATCCGGTATTTTGTATTCGCTCATGGAAACCTCCTGGGGATTCGCAGAGATAAAAATGGAAATACCCCCGGAATCCACAGAGGAAAATCCGGAGGTATAAATCAAGTGTAAAGAATCAAATTAGAACAGCTTGAAAACGTGGGCTGAACCGAGAGCGTAAACCACCATCGGAATTCCCTGGCTGAAGTCGATGACGTTTCCGTCTTCCTCAGATGCCTTGGGGAACTTGAGGAGTGATGAAGAAGCCTTTTCCTCAGACTCTTCCTTAACCTCAGTTGCCTTAGCCTTGGAATCAGCCTTTGCATCCTTCTTTGCGTCGGTCTTTTCCTCAACAGCCTCTCCGTCATCAATTACAGGAACCTGATTGATTGCAGGATAGTAACCGAGGAGTCTCTGTCCGTAGTAAACGAGCAGGCGGTTCTCAACCTTTGTAAGGTTCTTGTTGGGGTGGCGGTTGAACACGAAGAGATAATTGTGGTTCTCCTCGTCTGCAAGGCTGCCAACAATCTCCATGTAGTCATAGGCGTTGAAATCATTTGGATTTGTGCGGCGTGCTGAAGCGAGGATTGTGTCGGGGCTCCAGTCAAATGCGAACACGTCATCGCTCTGCTTCTCAATTCCAGACTCTGTGAAGTGATAGGCCTCAGAAACATAAGGAGAAACTGTACCGGGCTGAGTTACGATGAACACAGGCTCACCGTCAACGAGACCAACAATGGGCTGTCCGGATGCAGAAAGAGTCTTCTTATAGTAGAGCTTAACGGCATCAGGATTTGTTACGTCGAAAATGACATAAGCATAAACAAGCGGCTCCTCATCGGCAATCTTTGCGAGAGTTCCGAGGTAGGTCTTGTCGTTGCTTGTGAAAGTCCACCATGAGGCGTTGTAGTCAATGTCATCGGCTTCGCTGTTGGTGAATGAGAAAAGCTGGCTTCCCAGTCCAAGGCGGCCTTCCTTTGTCTCAGCTGTAGAAAATGCTACAGGATAATATGACATTGAAATATCGGCGTTGCTGAATTTGCGGTACTCTGAATAGGGAATGTTTTCTTCCTCAGTAACTTCCTTAACCTCAGTCAATGCTCCCGGAACACTGGTCAACTCAATGTTGCTTCCCTCTTCATAGAAGAAGTAGTTTGCAATGTCATTGTCGGTGACATTGTACTCTGCAAATGGGTCGGCGGCGAACACAGACAAAGTCTGTGACAGTACGAAAGCGACACTTGCGATCACTTTTACTTTCTTAGAACAGAACATGTTGTTACTCCTTTATTCTACGTTCTTCGATTGCTCTCGGATGTTCTCCAGAGCATCTTTTGCATTTACAACCATGGCCCCAACCTCAGTAAACTGATTTTTGCTGCCGATGGTATTTATTTCACGATTGGCTTCCTGACAGATAAAGTCTATCCTTTTACCTGGCACGGGGTCATCGGTGAATTCCTTGCGTAAAGCCTCAAGATGGCTTTGCAGACGGATAATCTCCTCGTTGATAGTGTATTTGACGAGCATACTGGCCGTCTCTTCCAGAATTCTCTTCTCGTCAACGTGTTCGCCCAAAAGCTCGTTGAATTTCCGGGTTATGGTCTCCTTGAATTTCAACTCCATCTTCGGCTGCCACTCCTTGAAGAATGCGGCGCATCCGTCAAGCACATCCAGCTTGGAAAGCATGTCAACCTTAAGGTTCTCGCCTTCCCTTTTTCTGTCCTCGATAAACTCATCGAAAACATCATTGAAAACCGGAAGAATGTTCTCCCAGTATTTTTCCGCGTCGTACTCGTGCCTTATGTTAAGCACCCCCTCCTGCTGGATTATCAGGTCCAGAGGAATGTCCCCGGCATTTTTACCAAGGGCCACTGCAATGCTCTCAATGGCATTCTTGTACATGATTGCGGCATTCGGATCCGCAGTCACAACGGCCGTGGAGTTCAAATCCTTGACACGCACGGTCAAATCAACCTTGCCCCTCACAATCTTTTCCGAGACCAGCTTCCTGAGCCGATTCTCAAGCTTGTTCAGGTACGGAGGCAGATATATGCTCAAATCCAAAAAACGGTTGTTCACGGACCTGATTTCCACGCTGACCTGCATGGTATCAGTGATTTGCTCCTTGAAACCGTAGCCCGTCATGCTGTTCATTCGCCGTCACCCCCGGAGGATTTTTTTCCGCCCATGGAGTCAAGCAGCTTTGAGCCTACCTTCCAATTGTCTCCTGCTCCCATTGTAACAAAAAGATAGCCTTCTGAATAGGGGTCAAGGGCGTTTTTCTGCAATAAATCCTCGGCAATACGGGCGGCCTCGTCAAATTCACCCGCATAAATCACGTCGGAATGATATTTTTTCGCTCTTTCGGCAAGGATTTCACCCGTCACCTTCGCGGCAGACGCATCCTCACGGGCGCTTCCGTAGATTTTATTGATGATTACGGTGTCCGCGCTTTCAAAACTAGATGCAAATTCCTCAAGCAATGCGGCTGTCCTTGTGTAAGTGTGGCTCATAAAATCCACTATGATTTTATATCCCTTGTAAAAGTCGCGGAATCCGGCAAGGGTCGTCTTAATGGCCGTGGGATGATGTCCGTAGTCGTCTATGAAAATCACGTTCTGACCGTATTTATTTACCGCACGTCCCACAATCTCGCTGCGTCTTTTTCCACCGCTGAAATTCAAAAGTCCGCGTCGGATTTCTTCCATATAATCAGCAGGATTTTTGCCATCGGATTTTATCAGCTCGACGCACAAAGCTACGGCGGCACAGGCGTTTCTTACGTTGTGGTCTCCCGGCACCTTGATTTTCGCGCCCCCAAGACATGAGACATTAAAATTGTGGTATCCACCAGAGATTGTACCGAAAGTCAGCTTGTAGTCACCGTCGGCATTCGTTCCATAAGGGATAAAATCAATGTCAGGCCGCTTTTTACGGGCTATCTCGGCAGTCTCCACGGCACCCGCGTCATCGGCACAGTAAATGAGCTGGCCTTTTTCGGGCAGGAGACAGATATAGTCCACGAATGCATTCTGGATATCCTTGAAGGTGGGATAAAAATCCTGATGGTCGCTTTCCACCGACGTAAGAACGATTTTTTTCGGGTGGAACGCCATAAAATGACGCTGGTACTCGCAGGTCTCGGCCACAAAATATTCAGCGCCCTCTTTTCTGGCTGAGTCTGAGGTCATTGTGCATGAAGAGCCGAAAGATGAGATTATGCTTCCCGCAAGCACCTGGGACGGAAGATTGGTCTCCTTGAGCAGGGTTCCGGCAAGTCCTGTTGTCGTGGTCTTTCCATGCACGCCGCAGATTCCACAGCTGAATGCCGACGCGGAGATTTCACCCAAAGCCTCGCTGTAAAGGAGCATGGGAAGATTTTTTTCCTTGGCGGCACGTAAATCCGGGGTCTTTTCGGGACTGTACGCGCTTGAATAAATGACAAGGCGAACATCCGGGGTGATGTTTTCCTCACTGAAATCCATGGCTTTTATGGAATATTTTTCGAGAATCTCATCAGTGTAAAAGTGCTCAGCTACGTCGCTCCCTGTAATTACGGCACCACGGGCATGAAGAATCTCCACAAGGGCCACCATTCCGGTTCCCTTTATGCCCACAAAGTGGATGTGAATGCCTTTTATGTCGTTTCGGAGCACGTTTTTATACTCATCCATATTCTTTAATTATAACACTTATTGGCGATTATGGCAATTATTTATTTTGGATTTTTTCAAAGTGCTGATTGCGGGTCAAAATCAAAAAAAAATGCCGCACATTCCGTAGGAGGACCGAATTGTACAGCATTTATTAGGAGAAAAAATAAGCTCTAATCAAGAAACCTATATCAACGCAGACCTGAGAGTTCCAGATAAATCTGGTCCGCAAGTCCGAAATGTGTGTTTTTGGTGAGTGCCTCGGCATAATTGTCGTACATCATGTCCTCGTACATGCCGCGTGCAAAATCATTTTCCTTGCCAAAAAGGCTCGTATGGTGGATGGTGTCCCTCATGGAGGAAAGCATCATCTTCATCATGTAGTTCTCAAGCTCCTTTGACTGTGCGTAAAGCTCGGATGTACGGTCAATCGTAGGCTGCTTGCCCTGCGCGTTTTTCACGGATGCCGCCAATCCTTCCGGGAGGGCCTTCTTGTCGGACTCGCTTGTGTAGTAGTTGTAGAATCCCTCGGTATAGTCTCCGGTAAGACGATGGCTTTTGTTCACCTGTGATGACGAAACGGAACCGGCAAAATCACCGTTTGGTTTCGCGGCACTTTCCTCTTTTGCTTTTTTTGCGGTCATGTCCTCAATCAGCGAGAGAAAGCGGCTCTCATCGGCCTTTTCCTGTGCTGCCTGAATTGACTGCGCGCCGTTGGAGAGAGTTCCCGTTATGAATGATCCTGCGATTCCATTTACTGCCATATTTTCTTCCTATAATCTTCTATCTAAGTAATCAGCGTTTCAGTGTGGTTGCGGTCTGGAGCATTGCGTCGCTGGTCTGGATGGCCTTTGAGTTGAACTCGTATGCGCGCTGGGCCACAATCATTGCGACCATTTCGTTTACCACGGAAACATTGCTCATTTCTATGAACTTGTGCTTGGTGATTCCCATTCCGTCAAGTCCAGGGCGGGAAGCGATGGGGTCTCCAGATGCGTTTGTCACTTTGTAGAGGTTGTCACCTGTGTTCTCAAGACCAACAGCATTGGGGAAGCGGTAAAGCTCAAGCTGTCCCACGTCCACTGCCTCAAGGCTTCCGTCAATCTTCACGCTCACACGTCCTCTGTCGGAAATGGAGAGTGTCTCAAGCTGGAATCCTTCGGGAAGGATGATCTCAGGGATAACGCGGAGTCCGTTGGCGGTTACAAGCTGACCTGTGGAATCTACCTTGAAGGTACCGTCCCTTGTGTATGCCCAGCTTCCGTCATACTGCTGAACGCGGAAAAATCCGTCTCCAACAATGGCGATGTCGGTGTCCACTCCGGTTGCCTGGAGAGAGCCCTGGGTCATAATGCGCTGGGTTGCCCCTACTTTCACACCGTGTCCCACCTGTACTCCGACCGGGGTTACGGTATCTTCTGTAGCGGGTGTGCCTGCGAGCTTCCTGTTCTGATAGAGAAGATCCTCAAATTCGACTCTGTGCTGCTTGAATCCGGTTGTGTTTACGTTTGACAGGTTGTTCGAGATAGTGTCGATGTTCGCCTGCTGTCCGTTCATTCCGGTAGCTGCATTCCACAAACTTGTTACCATATATTCTGCTCCCTTTTCTAGCTTCTATTTACTCAATTAAAAGTCTGCCTTAATATCATCGGCAGATTAGCGGTTTACCATGACAACCTTGTTCCAGAGTGTGTCCATCATGTCATCCTGGGTCTGGATGGACTTCTGGTTGGCCTCGTAAGCGCGGTTGACCTCAATCATCTGCACCATCTCATTGACTACGTTTACGTTGCTTGTCTCGGTGTAGCCCTGGAGAACCTTGGGTCTCTCGTTGCCCTCCGCAATGTGATAGTCGCCCGCAATCTCGTTTGTGTTCCACATTGATGAGCCCTGTTTCTTGAGGTATCTCTCGTTCTCAAAGCGGACAATCTTGAGTCGGTCTGCCACGTCGTTGTTCTCGCGGTTGATTACCATTCCGTCCTGATTTACGAAAAATCTCTCGTCTTCCACGGAGATGGGGCCGTTCTCACCCATTACAGGATATCCTTCCTTTGTGAGCAGGATGCCCTCTTTTCCAAGGGTAAAGTTTCCGTTTCTTGTAAAGCGCTCTCCGTCGGGGGTCTGTACCACAAAAAATCCCTTTCCGCCAAGAGCAAGGTCGGTGCTGGTGTCCGTTGACTTGAAGGATCCCTGGTCAAAGTCGGTAAAAAGCTCGTTGGTCTCCACTCCAAGTCCCAGTCCTCCGATGATTGGTCCCACGTCGTAGGATCCCTCGGGGGTGCTGTAAACGCCGTCAGCCACTGTACGCCGGATAAGGAGGTCGCTGAAAGATTTGCTCACCGGGATGTCTTTTTTGAATCCTGTAGTATCTACGTTCGCAAGGTTGTTTGCGATTGTATCAAGCCTGTTCTGCTGTGCGTTCATTCCGCTCGCACTAATGTACCATCCTCTAATCATCTGTACACCTCTACTTTTGTTTCTGGGGCTAAGCGGTTCACCGAAACAAACCGCATTTTCCAAATTTCAGGTCCAAAATCTCAGGACACAGACCCCATACTTTGATTATCGACAAGCAGATGGGCAGGATTAAGGGATTTTTTTATTCAAAAGGGCTTGTAATTTGCCAATAAATATGGATTATACAAGCAGAGCAGCCGTCTACCCTTCCAAATCCCGCGTAAGCAAAAAATCGGAAAGACGGATGTGGCGGACGGTGCTGGTGGAAAAATCATTCTCGTCGTTCGTAATCAGGATTTTCTGCCGAGAGTTGTCAAGATGATTCAGCGGGGCAAATTCACGCTCGTATGTGCTTTCCTCAACTACGGAATAGGCGACCTGCACAAGATACTCTTTGCCGTCTTTTGCAGCAAGAAAATCAATCTCCTTTCCGTCCACATTGTACACGCTAAGCTCGTAGCCCATAAACACAAGCTCGTTGTAAACCACGTTCTCAAGGTTGTGCGTAAGGTCAAAGCGCTTGCCTATCTGCCGGATAGAATTGAAGGCAACATCCTCATCATAAAGCTTGGCAT
>JAEEYO010000056.1 GCA_016288205.1 Treponema sp.
AACATTCGCCACGTAGTTTTAAAGCTTTCTCATTATGTGGATCAATTGCAATAGCACGTGACAAATATTTTATTGCGTCCTCATCATTATTGCATCGTATGCTTATATCAGCTGACAGTATTTCAGAGCGGATTTCACTTTCCGAAAGAGAAGCGCATGAAATTAACAGAGGGAAAAAAATATTGGAATAAGAAATTTAACTATTTGCATTATCAATTTTAACCTCACCTTGTATTTTGACAAATATAATGTACCCTACCACCAGCTTTCGTTTTTCTGTCAGTCATTTCTTCACTTATGTGACACTACATATCCTCCGCCATTTCTCTATACCTTAATGTCTGTTCATCATCTGGATTAAGGCTTAAACTTTTCTCAAGGTCTTTTATTGCGTTTTGCTTTTGTTTTTCTTTTATATAAATTGCCGCGCGAAATTTATACCACTCAGCATTATCGGGCGAAAGATTTATAGCTTTGCTCAAATCCTTGACGGCTCTTTTATTTTTGTTTAGATTCATATATGAAACTCCTCGTAGTGCATAAAGAGATGAATTCAATGGTTCATTTTCTATTGCGGTATTAAAATCAGAGACAGCTGACTTATACTTTCCCATTGACATGTAAACCACTCCTCTTGCATGAAATCCATCAGAAACTTTTGGTGCGACTCGAATAATATATTCAGTGTCGGCAAGTGCGTCCTCATATTTTCCGAGCTTTGTATAGGCTTCCGCACGTGTAAGATACAATGTGATATAAAACGGATTGTACTTTTGTGCCTCTGTGCAATCATCTACAACACTTTCGTATTCACCCAACTCAAGATAAATCAATGCACGGTTGGTATAATTTTTACATAAATCAGCATTGCGGATTTTACCATAATAAATGGATGCCGTATAATTCTTGATAGCAGCTTCATGCTGACCCATAGCCCTGTATGCGGAAGCTCTCATGTCATAACACTCATGTGCCTGAGGATTCAGGTTAATAGCCTCAGTCTCATCTTTTATTGCATCCTCATATTTTCCCAAGTCATACTGAGCACATCCGTGAAGATGCAGAGTCTCGTAATCAGGTTTGTCCATAGAGAGTATCATATCAAGGTCAGAAATGGCAAGCTGCGCTTTGTTCATTTCCAAATATATAAACGCACGATAATATAGAGCTTCGTCATCAAGGGGCGATTCTGACAGGATATTTTGAATGCAAAGCAAGGACTCGTCGAGTCTACCAGCTGAATGATATTCCGCAGCTTTTGCTATCAAAGAATTTTTTTCAGCTTCGGTAATTGCGAATCCTGATGAAAACTGCAGTAAAATTACTGAAATAAAAATAGATGCGCTGATTTTTTTCATTTTGAGTCCCCTTCAATATACGTATTTTTATAATGCTCACATTTCTGGTATTCAGGAAACGAATTATACTCCTCTGAAAGAATATAAAATGTTCCGTCCTTAAATTCCACTTCAATTTTCATTTCAATGCGGACGGATTCTATATCTATTACATAGATTATCAGATTTTTGCTGTATACTGCATCAAAACTGTGGTCACCTATGCTGATGCCTTTTATATACCCCACAAGTTTTGGTTTGATGTTATTAAGGAGCAAAAAAAGATTTCCATCTTCAAGGCGGATTGTGTTAACAATAGGGGCAGAAACATCTCCCCTGCTGCATGACATAAAAATTATGGCGATAAAAAGAACTAATAGTTTTCTAATCCCCATTTTATCGTCTCCGAATTATAACCGCTTTTTTGCAATATCTCAGCCATTTCTTCATCTATACACCTTTTAGTTTTTATTGTCAAGCGTTTTTTAGAGAGCATTTTAAGGAAATCAATTCCGAAACAAGAGTTGCATCAATGTTCCTTAATAGAATCCTCAACATCTTCCTCCGCAATCGTAACCGTGAAATCGCTAAAAGAAATGTTTGCCATATACGATTTTGTATACCTTGTTTTTTCGTCTTTGAAATTGTTTGGAGAAACACGGTTAATATCCTCGCCGGGGATAAGAACTTTGTATTTTATTTTCAATTCTTTTGCATCTCTTGGTATGAGATATGAATTTGTATATGGGTACATCACATTGTTTTCACCCTTGTTGAAAAGGATTCCCCTTCCGTCATTCCAAAGATAATATCGGCCATTGTAGGAGCCTTTTAAATGAAGCGTCATGTAGCAATCATCTCGGGAAAAATCTTTAACAATTCTCACTGGACATTCAGAGACATTAAAAGCCTCGTCTCTTTCCATTTCCAGCACATTTCCATCTGCTATGATTTGCTTCACATCCAATGCCACTGTTGTGTCTGGAGAAAATATGTACTGGACATCTTCGTCAACATCATAGGAAAGTTTTATTTCACAATAGTTTTCTCCGAATACAATGGGAAGCCGTACGCCGTTATTAACCGCATTTTTACTGCAAGAGAAAATGAAAAGTGCCGTCATAATAAAAAACATTTTTTTCATGGAATATACTCCGTTGTAGATATTAAATCTTTCCATTTCGATTGAACCAAAATACTCCCAATAGCCGAGAACGCTAGATGATATCCCTTATTTTCAATGTATCAATTAAGCCAAAAATCAAACCCATTAAAAGTCAAATATAAATCCAGCAGAACTTTTCTAAGCTCCACTTTCTTAAATGTTGCCGTATACTTCATACAGGTACCCCTCCATCGGGCAACTTTATCTTGACACAGAGGGGTGGATAGTAGACTGCCATAATTTAAAATACAAATCTATGGAGCAATTTCTGTCTTTATTATGTGATAAACTCTACTTTTTTTCTTGGGATCTACTTCGAAGTATTTTTCATCAAGTCTTATTATATTGCTTCCCCCTATCAATAATTTTTCCATAATCTGCTCATTTTTTTTTCTATATACCACATAAGATATAAAAATATTCGAGTCTGAAACTGGAATTCCTTTTTCAGCTTTGACATCAGGTTTCTTGCCTGTTAAAAAAGACATATCCAAAACAGGCATATACATAGTTGTAATTTCCTCTTTTGTAGAAAGCATTTTCTTTATTTCCTTATACAATCTTTTGGATTCTGATGCCCCCACCACAACCTGCCAGTCAGAGTTTTCAACAAATTCCTGTTCCGTCTGCCAATACTTAGGGAATGGCGTACATGATTTTGAACTTCCATGTTTATTTTCAACATTTTCATTCTCACCAAGTATGACAAAACTCTCTGTATCATCAAAGGTTTCTGATTTGCAAAAAATTAATGCAAATAATCCTGAAACAAAAATACAAAACAAAAATGCAACAAAAGCTACCACCGCTTTGACCTTCATTTCTTTACCTCCCCGAAATCAAAAATAGAGTTCACAGTTACTATGAATTCATTGCTTAATTCGACATACCAATTTCTCCTGTTCATACCTTCAAAAAAAAACATAAGTATAAACTACATTAAGTTTTTTAGATCCACATAACAGCCATAAACCTTTGCAATACACTTGGAATTTCACCGTTCCAGGTCACACAGATAAAAACATGTACCTGCACGTATAACTGGATATAATTTCCCTACCGGAATAAAATGCTTTTCTGTCATTCCTTTTCCTAATTCATCGGTACTGTCATAAACCAACACAAGCTGATCGTCGAGAAATCCAGGCTCCCATACAGATATGATATAAGGCTCAAAGACTAAAACACCTGAATCCTCAAGTTCTTCCTTGGACATAGAAGCAATGCGCCGCTCTAATTTTGGAACCTCAATTTTTAGAGCAATTCTATCTGGCATTTTGAACTTAAAAACAGCCAAAGGGAAAAAAACACAAGGAATTATTTGAATGCAAATAAGAGGAATGACTTTATTCTTTGCATCCCTGTGTATGTTTTTTGCAGTGATTATTACAACTAGAGAAAACAAAACAAAAACAATCATAAATGCAATATTGATAAGTGTATATAGCAACAAGCCGACATGTCTTTCAAGGTAATAAGAGAAGAACAAAATTCCAATTAGGATAAAATCGATTATAAAAGTAAGTTTCATACAATGCTTCATTACATAATCTCCCTATTGACTTCTGTCATACCAACCTTGTGTGGTGGTGTTTTTTCTTTTGCCATAATTGGGCTCCTGTGTTTATTTTCCACAATGTATACTTTTTGGGAATTTACAGAAATATTTTCACAGACTCTACCTTGTTTTTCATCTTTGAAATTGTATGGAAAAACATGGTTAATATCCACACCGGGGATAAATAGCCGAGGACGCTAGATGACATCCCTTATTTTCAATGTATCAATTACTCCAAAAATCAAACCAATTAAAAGTGCCAAAATGATTAAGGCTTTTCTTATTAAGTCCAAATCAGTTTTGCTCTTTGTTTTAAATATTGGTATGGCAACAAGGAAAATCAAAATCGTGCAAACAAAATAAGGTGATAATTTTAGGCTTGTTTTGAAAAAGTTAAATAGAGGCCCAAAAACGACGGCTATAAATTTATGCTTTGGATTCATACACTTCTATTCCGATATCTCTATCCTTAAAAAGAGACATTACTTGTATATCTGTCAAATCAACTGATTTAATCTCTGAATCAATATAATTATTTATATTAAAATAATACTCTTCATTTAGCACCGTTTCATAATCCTCCATAGTAATTTTTCTTCTAATATTCTCATATCCTTTAGACAAAAGATCGCTTTTAATTTTTTTATCCTCTTCAAGCTCAGCTCTGTATAAATAATTTGAAACAAAAGGCACATTAGTTGTAAATGAATTTTCTAATAAATTCCCCCAACTTCTAGAATTCTGATTTCAATGAGATTCTACAGCATCCTTCTATAGTTTTTTCAGTCTCAAGCAGATATTTTTTGTCAATCTTTTTTATCCAAGATGAAGCATCGCCTTGAGTTTTATATAAATCAAATAAATCAGAAATTTCATCATCTGAAAAAAACAGAATTTTATTAGAGGCTTCTTCAATTTCTTTGTAATTGTTAAGCACAACGCTTATATTGTGGCTGTTCACGTAGTGTTGAATGCTCTTTTCAAACATATATGATTGGTTTATATGTTCAATTCTTGAACTTTTCTTATTATAAATAAAATATGGGAACCTATATTCGTTTATCCCTTTTACACAAGAAAACTTTATATTTCCAAAAAAACCGTATTCAACCCAATGAAATTTTATTATTGAATTATCTTTCATTTCAATATCTAGAGCATAAACCTCTTCGAAATCTTTTTCACGAATTATTTTCTTGAATCCCAATACATTAGGATTTTTCAAAATTTCACTTGGTAAATTTTTGGAATAGCATCGAATTACTGAATAAATAGAGTACGATAGAAATGATATAATTAGAACAAGCAAAGGTAACACAATTCTTTTCTTTGGTAAAAACATCAGTCATTCTCCTTCCGCGACGGATTTTTTGTCAAGCCATTTGCCAACATCGTCTTTATCTCCAACCTTATTCAATTCTCATGTATTTTCTTCGATATCCAATTTGAAATATTTATGTATCAGCGACATTATTTTTTTATTCTTCTCGGAATCAATACAAAAATATTTCTTATCAATTTTTATATACCCTGCATTCCCTAGGGCAACAGTTTTTTCCACACCGGACCAATACTTTATTAAGATTATATATCTGATTCCTACATAAAAATCGTTTATGCTTGTGTAAGCAAAATCATTGTGCTGCTCTGGTTGTATCAGCATATCATCATTCAAAGAGTCCAAGAAAGACAAATCAAGTGCAGGTATTCTGATAACTTCAGTCTCTCTCAATGAATCACACGTAGACATCAACTCATCATAAAATTTTGATGAACAAAGCATATAAATACTATTCGTCTTTTTGGAATTCGTGATAAAATAATCAACTGTCACGACTGTTGGTACGCACACCTCCCCATCATAAGTTGGTTTATTTTCCAAATCATAATATAAAACTATAGTTTTAATAGGAGCAAGATGTACATATAGCAAAGAAAATACAATCAAACCTATAAAAATCGAAATGTAAATTAAAATTTTATTCTTGTGAAACATTTTTTACCCCATTTAGTTATAAATACAGCAGGGAAATTTTCTTTGCACCAGGATGATAATTCTGGCGAAGCAAAAATTTCATGAGCAACCCTTTTATTGTTCTTATATAAATCAATATAATACACAACGCCTATTTTTTCTTCCCATGTACTGCAAAATTCAATGCGAATTTTGAAATAGTTTTCAGTTTTAGTCTCTGTAAAGTATATAGAACCATGAGGTTCTGGATGGTTCAGTGCGCTTGTACATTCGGCTTCTCGCAAGTATTTTGCTAATTCGTCTATATTTAGTTTGTCAGGATCAAAATCACAGTTCCTGGCTTCGATTTTGCAATTCAACAACAACTCTTTTGTAATGGTATTTTTTATTTGATTCAGTTCAGACATATATTCGTTATAGTTTTTAGGCTCATGCGATTTCGCCATCAAAAAAGTCAGCAAACAAATGACAGCTACACATAATAACAATGTCAAAAAATTCTTTAACGGCATTTTCGTTCCTTTTCCTCCAATACATTCTAGTTATACTTGACACAATCCATAGAGATAACGAAAAAATTAGCTGGGTTTATTTGTTTTATATTACTGTTCACTTTATTCCTTGTACAAAAAAAATCCGATCATATCCTATCGAGATATTTTTCCTTTAATACAGTGAACTGACCATTTTGAAAAACTGTTTCCAGAAACAGATGCCCTCCATACCATTTAATCTCAATCCTGTACTGATTATCTTCTGTAAGTTTTTCTTTATACTTAGATATATCTTTCTTTATTATGATTTCATCATCGTTCTTTTCATATTCTAAAACTGAAGAAAAAGACAATAAATCCAGTGCATGTATTTCACCAATGCGCTTTGATTTATTAGCATTGTCTAATATAATTGTAACAATGTTGTTTGAATCAATACTAATTGATTTTACCAATGGTTTCTTAAAATCCTTACCATATCGTGGCATTAGAAATAAAAAACAACAGCCTGATGGAACAAGAGAAAATACTAATATGATGAGGAAAATAAACTTTTCAAGTGTTATTTTATGTTGTTTTCTATCCATTTTACTGCCTCCGTTTCTTCATATCCAGATTTTTTCATTGCCAATGCCATTCGTTTTAATCTTTTTTTTATTCAGGTAAACATTCTCCAAATCTAACATCAAATCCAAGGGCTGATATATTACACGATAGGACAATCAGCACACTAAGAAGCATTTTAGTTATTCGCTTTATGAAGAATTTCATTTATTTCCTCCCATGTATACGGATATAGTTTTGGCGTATTAGATGTAATTTGAAATCAGATACTGTATTAGAATTTCTCTCAATTCATTTAAAATTTTACAAGAAAGTGTTACAGGATATCCATCAGAATTTTCCGTATAAACTTGGAAATTGTCAGAAACTATATATTTTTGTCTTACTCCGTCTTTTTTCTGTATAGTTAACCAATATGTGCCTTCTTTTGCCTGTGGGCATAAAAAAATATCCTCAACCGTAATTTGTGGGGCCTCATCTATTCTGGAAGAAATTTCATTGATGATGTCTCCATCGTAAAAAATTATGTTGACATTATCGTTTTGCAAACCAATCTTCATGTCTCCAGCAAAAGCATTTACATAAAGTTGAAATAAGGGAAAAAAAATCAATAATAAAAATCTTCTGTTAAGCATCGCTTCTCTCCTTTGGTTCATAAATAATCTATGGGTTATGAGCAGAAGTGGATAAGAATATTTAATTCTTTGCACCACACTATCAATTTGAATCAACATACTTAAAATCAGCATTTATCAAGAACCGGTCTTTATATATAAACTCTTTTCTAGAATTTGATTCAAAGATTTTATATAAATTATATAACTCGTCTATATTGTTTATGACATCATCTACAGATTTTATTTTTTTTTCAAGCATTTTCCCCAGTACTTCAATATCACGAGGATCATAAAACAACTTAGTTTCCTCTAAAATTTCATATATCTTTCCTCCGTAACAACGGATACCATTTATTTCCGATTTGTCTTAATTTTATCATTATTTGTATCAAGAAATTTTTCAGTTCCAATTCCATATTAATCATTTTCTTTTGAAAATCGCATAAACAACATCATCTTCTTTCGGATAATAATCTGTTCCTGATTTTCCGGTCCAAAATGAAACATACCATCCGGACGGAAGTTCCATATAATAGCCGACCAATCTTTCTTTTTTCAGTTTCTTTTTCTTGGTTATTCTCATGACATATTTATAAGTCATATTCAAGCGAACACCTTCAGGAAAAGGTTGAGTCAACAATTATACTTTTATGTGGAGAATAAAAATCTGGAATATCCACTTTCAATTCATCCAGATTCTTACCAATAGAAAAATCTTCTATATTTCGTGTAACAATATCAGGCTCAGGAACAACCACATCCGGTTCCGCAGCAGATGAAAATGCCGAAAGCACAATCATTGACAAATAAAACGACACAGACTTACGCACTTTATCCCCCAGTTATTCTACTCATAATCAGTCAATGTCATCGAGCCTTGCCAAAACATTCTATTTAATACGTCATTTATATTAAACCCCAAATTCTCATCATACTCATAATCATATAATGAATAAAATCGAATGTTCGACATATCAGTGACATCAAATAAAAACAGATGATATGTTGAAAAATGGGTTTCGGCTTTTATTAAAAAAAAGTTTTTTCCATTAATATCAAAAATGATAAAATTTATAAAATCAATACTTATATTATTTAAACTATTAGATTTCCAAAAAAATTTCTTATTGTTAATCTCAAAACAAGATTGTTTAAGTTTTTTATCTCCAATAAACCAATAATCAGCGTAAAATTTCACAGTTTTTACCCCGTTGGAAGCTTTTTCATTAAAGGAATAAATGTAACAATCTTCGTAATTTTTATCTTTAATACTATCTGGATATAAAAATCCACTATGTTCTTCTTTTATTGAGACATATTTAATTGGATCTAATTTTGAGTAATCTATAGATTTTTGAGCGAATATAAATAGACTAAATAAATTTAGTAAAATAAAACACATTTTATTTTTCATATTAAAAATCTCCTGCACAACCCGTAGCTTTTTCCAATCTACATTTAATTTCGAGCTCAATCTATTGAAACACAAATATATTCCATCAAAAATTCCTATATAATTCCAACAACAAAAAAATTATATCATCTTTGTAAATTTTTCCTTCTCTTCACAGCCTCACAGAATCAAGGCCTAAAGAAATATTCCTCTCTGCATGATTCCAATAAATTATTTTTAAAATAAATTATTATCACATACGGTGATAAGTAAAATCCTTTTTTCAAAGAGAAGCCTCGCTGAAAATACATTATTTGTTTATCATCAATGGTGTCTGCTATGATTATTGGAATACCAAAATCACGAACTACATCTGTATATGACATATTTCCCTTTAGTTTTACGACATCTTGGAGTCGTATAAATCGATTGCCTTCAACCTTGTTCGATTCATTAATTGAAATTTGTTGATACATGAATGGATTTTTATAATGTACCACATATTCTCCTCCAACTGCATTTATTCGCATGAATAATTCCGGATGCCTTTGTTCAAATCTTTCGAGTTCTTCCATATTCACTATTTTATCATTTGTTATAGAGCAACTTGTTATCAGAAATATAAACATACAAAATATTGCTATAGCTTTTTCCATTTTTACCCCACTCCATTTCTATGGAGGATGATTTACCTTCTGGATTCTTCCTCCAAACATTTTCATTTGATTAAATGTAGATCAAATTCCTACATGATAAATACACATTTTTGTTTCAATTCCTTTTTTAAGGAAATCCTTCAATTTATTAAGTTCTTTTAGCATTTCATCTTTAGTACAGTCAAATTCATTTATTTTTGCTTTGTTTGCTTCATTGTCAATCTCTCTTTCAAACACTTCAATTTTATTCAAGAATAAGGGTATCTGGTTATTTCTAAAAACTCCTCCAGACAGCGGATCAATACCTACCACCAACTTTTTATTATTGTAATCAAATCTTGGTACATCTATTAAGTATTTGTTTGCCAATAGAATTTGTATAAAATTATCTTCAATTTTTATTGCTTCATGTTTTTCAGAAAAACTTTTATATGAAATTATATTTTCAATTTCTTGATTAATATCGAATTCAGATGATAGGTAAAACTTATGCACTACACCATCCATCATAAAAATGCTCCTCTTAATTAATTACCATTCTCTACTCCAACTCTATATTCTCAACTAAGGTTTAAACTCCTTTTTACACACATTACGAGAGCTGATAATTCTAGAATAAATCAATTCTTTCAGCCTCGAAATAAATTGCATCAGATGCCTTAAAATCTCCAGGAATAATGTGCGGGTCAATATGGAAAAAAAATGACTTAGATATTACCAATCCTTCTTCCTTATTTATTAAATGACCAATAATTTTGTAACTATGGTCTCCAAATTTTTCTATTTCCTCTTGAAAGCTATCAGGAATTAAGATATTCCTAACCGAAAGAAGTTGCAAAGGTGTATCAATTCCAATTTCCTCCCCCAAAA
The DNA here is from genome assembly GCA_016288205.1 of Treponema sp. GTDB lineage: Bacteria > Spirochaetota > Spirochaetia > Treponematales > Treponemataceae > Treponema_D. The sequence goes on from JAEEYO010000056.1 coordinate 10,630, forward strand.
AATGTTCCTCCATATCTGAAAAGCAAACGATTTCCGTTTCATTGTTTGTTAAAGTTAAAAAGCATTCATTACGTGCTTTATTTAAATATTCTATTCTTTTGATTTTCATAAAAAAATTCCATCTATTTTACTTCGTTTACCAACCTCAGAAGCTGTCCATTGTAAAGTCTCAATTCTCCATGTATTTTCATCAACAGGATCAAAATGATTTAAGATATGGCAAAATCATTTTGAACTTCTTACTATTTGCAAAGCCACTTGATTGGTTGGCTCAAGTTTTAAAACCTGATTAGCTATTTCCAAAGCTTCATCTCTATTAATAAGTTTCTCAGGGATAGTATAAAAAAATAAAAGCTGCACCAAATTTTCAACACAAAAATCCTTTTTTACTAACTGACGTGCATGAAACAAACCGATGGAATATGCTCCTTCTACAAAACATAAAGGACCTATAACTAGTGAAAGTGCCAAATCAAGCCATCTATTGTCTTCACTTTTTGCAACCATATATACAACAAACGAATATAAACTAAAACTATTTGTATCATAAGAATATTTTAGAAAGTCATCCTTTATTTCCGAGAAATTGAGATTCCGACAAATATTTTCGCATTCCTCATATTTTCCACTATTAATTAATTGTACTATTTTTTCGAACAAATCAATCCTCCCTATTTATTTTCATCCATGCATCAAGAAATCAATTAATATTCTTACAAAGTTCATCTATTGTTATATTTTTGTCACAATCTATGATTAATGAATTGCTATCAGGGCTAACAAAAACTCCAAGCCGTTGAACCATTAAATCTTTATCACATGGATCCAAATGGATGTGTTTTCCTTCATGAAATTTATGAGCAAGTCGTATTAATTCAGTTCCTAAACCCAGCATTCCATTTTTCGTTAAAAACAACTCAACATAGCAATCTTTTAACTGCCTGTTTTCTTTGTCAAATACTTTTACTGATAATACATTATCAGAATTAGTTTCAAACCCATCATTATCACTATTATTTATATCAATTAAATAATCCATAAAATTATTCTCCTATTAAAAACACATCAGAGACTTTATTTTCTTCATCTGTACACCTTTTAATTTTTTTGTAAAGCTATCCAGTAATTTCATCCATAATTTTCATATCCTCTATTTTTACGAGTTCCTCAAAAACATCCTTGCTGATCAATGTGAAGTCTATAGTTGTGTCATCATAAAGCTTAAAAAAATATTTTTTCCCCATATTTCACTACTCATCTTAAATAATCCGGTTCCAAATCAAATTCATATTTCATTTTTAATCTCCTAGGTCTGATGTAACCATTGTATTTATCATAACAAACTGTACAGATGTTAGTCGCCTGAGCAGGAGTCTCCCATCAGCTCAAAACTCCTTATACAAAGTTAAAATAATACAGAACATATATTATTATGCCTATAAGAAATAGAGCTGACACAATTATTATGGAATAAAATATCCTCCAATCGGTAGGTGTTGGGTTTTGATCAGCTTGAATACAATAAATTGAATTTGGCAATAAAAACAGACATGACAAAAGCAGCAGCACAACAAAAAGCATTCCCGGAATGCAATCCATGAAAAAATACATTAGAACAAAGTCTGTTAAAAATGTAACTACGGCCAGCAGTAAGAATATTTTCCGGCATTTGTTTTTCACTTTCATTCCCCATCTTTTTTTGTTATTTTTTTATCCTAATCTTCAAGAGCATATTCAAATGCAATATACAAGTAAATGCCATTTGAATCGTAAACACACAATGAGCCGTCATTATTAATTGTATCAATAAATCCATCTACATATTTGTAATTTCCGTTATTACCAGAAAAATAAATCCTATTTTCAAAATTTGACGGAGTAAAATTTATAAAGAATTTTTCCGGCATAACAAGTTTATCCTCTCGGGCTGTCTCAATTTCTGCGTAGAAATAATAAATAAAAAGGAGCTGTTCTTTTATTTCAACAATACACTTACACTCATTTCCTGTTGCAAGAATATCGTCTTCAAATTTTGTTACACAACCGTTCTTTTGCTCAATAACAACAGAAGGTAAGATTGTATAATCTTTCCCATAAGCCGTCATGCCGAGAAACATCAGAATCAAAAGTATCAGACATCTTCTTTTCTCACTCTTTGTCATTTTTCAGTTCCTTATTTATTATCTATTATATTTACTGTAATAAATTTAAAGCTCATTCCTTCGTTTGATTGCTGTCCGAAACTTCAATCAACTCTCCTTTCTCAAACTCAATGAAGTTTCCGTCATAATAAAATGTTGGAGAATCATATTTTCTAAAGATACATCCCCGTAAAGAAAACATACTTCTTTCAGGCATCCTAAAAAGTCGTTGCAAGCAAGTTTTTATAGATTGCCGAAATATGCTTTCTTCACGGCTCAAAAGCCCATGATACTTTTTGAGTCGCATCTCCTTGAAATGTCAAAGACCGGTCGTTGAAACACTCTCATGGCAAGCTTCCAACGAATTAGTTTTCTGGTATTTAGAAGACCAGTTTTAGACATATTTATTATCCCACTTCCCAAAAAGCTTGTCAACCCTATTTTAAGATTCAAAAAAAATCCGCAGAAACCAGATTCCACAAAATCCAAACTTGTGTTATTGTTTAATTTGAATGCATAGACAAAATATAGAGTATTATATATATGGAGTGGCGAATGAAGCGTTTTTTATTGACAATAGGAAGTTGCATTGTTATTCTTATATTGGCAGGAATGCTTATTGGTTTTAATGCAGATAAAAAAAACTTCTCGGGTATTGTGTTTTGGGAGTTTAATAAGCAAGACTCTTATGATTTAATTGCTTCAAAGACGTATAATGAATTGAGACATAGTAAACCAAAATCAGTCTTCTTAAGTTTTGACAAATGTATCAGATTTGACAAGGAAAAACTTGAGTTCTATTATCCAGAAGAAGAAATCATGAATCCAGAAATAGAATTAACTGACTCGGACATTGGGAATCAATATTTCTCAATTGTAATTAATGACAAAATAATCATAACAGGCTTAAACAGAATTGGATATTTTGGTGCCAAAATGCTAAAAGAAGATTGTTTAGAAGGTATATATATTTGTTGGATAGGGCTTAAAGAAAAAAGATTCAAACTGACGACAGATTACAGCTCAGCCTTTAACATGGTTTTAGATCAAGATATAGATTCTGAAAAAATCAAAACCAAAAAAATCGAAGAATACTTTTTGAAGTTAAAAGAAAACACGGACAATGTGGAAAACTAAATAGCAAATGACGAACGACTAATATGAATGATGGTGGAGTAAGAATCCAAATATAAAAAAAAGACTGCCGGAACCACTCCGACAGTCTCCATCTTTTTTTTTTGCTTTAGTATCTGCTTCTGATTTCTTTTGCGGCTGCAACTAGATTTTTCAAGCTCGGAACAGTCTCTTCCTCACCGCGAGTTTTAAGTCCGCAGTCTGGATTTACCCAGAGCTTTGTTTTTTCCACACGCAGGAGCATTTTTTCAAGAGCCTCAACAATCTCTTCCTTCGAAGGGATGCGGGCTGAGTGAATGTCATAAACACCGGGGCCAACCTCCGTTCTGAAATCAGCAGCCTTGAGTGCATCAAGAATCTTCAAATCCGCACGGCTTGCCTCGAATGTGATTACGTCAGCATCCATCGCGTCAATGTCACGGATAATGTCGTTGAACTCGCTGTAGCACATGTGCGTGTGAATCTGGGTCTCCGGCTTTACCTTAGCATGAACAAGACGGAAAGCTGGAATTGCCCAGTCAAGATATTCTGAATGCCAGTCCGCATGACGCAGGGGAAGTTTTTCACGGAGAGCCGCCTCGTCAATCTGGATGATTTTTATTCCGTTCTTTTCCAGATCCAAAACTTCATCACGGATTGCAAGACCAATCTGCATGGCCTGATCCTTCAAGGAAATATCCTCACGCGGGAAAGACCAGTTCAAGATTGTGACAGGGCCCGTGAGCATTCCCTTTACAATTTTGCTTGTCTGCTTCTGGGCGAAAACCGACCACTCAACCGTCATCGGATCACGGCGGCTTACATCACCCCACACCACCGGCGGCTTTACACAACGAGTACCGTAGCTCTGAACCCATGCGTTCTGCGTAAAAAGATATCCGTTCATCTGGGTTCCAAAATACTCAACCATGTCGTTGCGCTCAAACTCACCGTGCACCAAAACATCAAGCCCGATTTCTTCCTGAAGCTTAATGCACTCGGCAATCTTCTTCTGATTGAAATCTACATACTGCTCCTTTGTGATCGCACCCTTTTTGTATGCGGCACGGTTGGCGCGGACCTCCTTTGTCTGAGGGAATGAGCCGATTGTGGTCGTCGGGAAAAGAGGAAGCTTGAAATTTTCATGCTGGATTTTCTCACGCTCATAGAACGAGGGCTTTCTTTCAAAATCGCAATCGCTCAAAGATGCAAGAGCCTTGCGGACATTTTCATCCGGCTGAGTTCTCTGAGACGCAAAGAGAGATTTGTTATCCGCAAATGCCTTAGTGTCACCGCTCGCAATCTCCTTGATTTCAACAAGCTTTTCCTCCGCATAAGAAAAATGCCTGAGGATTTCGGGACCGAGCTTTGTTTCCTCCGATGTTGTGTAAGGCACATGAAGAAGCGAGCATGAAGTTCCGACCACAAGATTTTCCGCATCCACAATCTTCTGGAGCTTTTCAATGACGGCAGATTTTTTTGAGTAATCAGCGCGCCAGATATTTTTTCCGCAAACAATTCCCGCAAGCAAAAGAGTATTCTTCGGGAATCCCTTTTCAAGGAACTCCAGATTTTTCCCTCCCTCAACAAGGTCAAGATTGATTCCGTCAAATCCGAGCTTGCACACATCATCATAAACATCGCGTATGTCACCGAAGTAAGTTGTGAGAATCGTCTTGATTGAAGAGCTTCCTGATTTTATGAAAGAAATTATTTTTTCGTAGATTGCCTTAAAGATTTTTTTCTCGTCGTCCGTAACATCAAAAACAAGTGCCGGCTCAGCAAATGAAATATAACTTGCACCGGAGAGAGAGAGTTCCTGAGCAAGCGTGCAATATGCCTTTGCAGCCTCATCCGCAAAATCAGATGCCTTTTTTGAGCCCGTGTAAGTCGCAAGACGGAGGAAAGTGTAAGGACCGATTACAGTCGGAACAGTTTTAATACCGAGAGCCTTTGCCTCATTAAAAGCCTTTACCGCGGCACATCCGCTCTTAAGCTCAAAATGATCCGCATCGCAGATTTCCGGCACAATATAATGGTAGTTAGTGTTGAACCATTTTTTCATTGGAAGAGCCTTGACGTCTCCCTTGTCTCCCTGATAACCATGTGCAGCCGCAAAATATGTGTCAAGCTCACTGAGCTTCAAATTTCTGTATCTCTCCGGAACCACACCGAAAGCAAACGCCGTGTCGAGCACATTGTCGTAAAATGAGAAATCGTTGGAGGGAATAAAATCAATTCCTGCCTCCTGCTGCTTTTTCCATCCGTACTCGCGAAGGGACGCCGCATTTTTTTCAAGCTCCTCCGCAGAGAGTTCACCCTTAAAATATGATTCGATCGCAAATTTCAGCTCACGCTTTTTTCCGATTCTCGGGAATCCCGTCACAAAAGTTTTTACCGCCATTTTCCAGCCTCCTTTTTACCGATACCAATATTATAGTAGATTTTTACCAACTAGGAAAATACTATTTACACCTTGTTTGTCATAGCTTTTAACTATGGACATTTTTTCTGATGTTTTGTATGATAACGATATGACCCTACAGCAGTTAAAGTATGCGGTGACAGTCGCAGACACAAAAAACATCACGGAAGCCTCCCGCAAGGTCTTTATCTCCCAGCCGAGTCTCACGGCCTCAATCCATGAACTTGAAAGCGAAATGAACATCACTATTTTTTCACGCACGAACAAGGGTGTGACAATCACCAACGAGGGAGACGAATTTCTTGCATACGCGCGGCAGGTCTTGGATCAGGCATCCCTTCTGGAAGCACATTTCAAGGGAGAAAACGACGCCACCCCGATTTTCTCCGTAAGCTGCCAGCATTACTCTTTTGCGGTAAAGGCCTTTGTTGAGGTAATAAAAATGTTTGGTGGAAATGAATACGATTTTACCTTGCGCGAAACCCAGACTCACGAAATCATTGAGGATGTCGCCAAGCTGAAAAGTGAGATCGGGGTTTTATACATGAGCACGAAAAATCGAAAGGTGATTGAAAAGCTGCTCGTAAAAAACAACCTGATTTTTGAATCCCTTTTTACAACTCCGCTCCATATTTTCATCTCGTCAAAAAATCCTCTCGCGAAAAAAAAGCGTCTGAGTCTGAAAGACCTTGCGCCCTACCCCTATTTAACTTACGAGCAGGGAGATTTCAACTCATTTTATTTTTCCGAGGAGCCTCTGACCGAAGTTGATTTTGAATGTCCGAAGAACATCAAGGTGCGGGACCGTGCGACTCTCTTCAATCTTTTAATCGGACTGGACGGCTACACAATCTGCTCGGGAATCATCAGCCGGGAACTAAACGGAAAGGACATCATCTCAAGACCGCTCGCTGTGGAAGACAAAATGACCGTCGGAATCATCACAAGAAAAGATGTAAGTCTCTCGCGCTACGGAAAGGCATACATCAGTGAGCTTAAACAAATTGCTGTTTTCTGATATAATATCAGAGGCAAAAGATGAATATAAATTTCAAACACTAAGGAGAGTCTAATATGAAGAAAAAAATCATCGCAATCGCATCGGCACTCATATTCGTTGCAATAGGAGCTGCAATCGTTGTCAAGCACCCGCGTAAAAAGTATAAGGCAAAGCAAACAATTATCCATAACGAGCAGGCGGAAAACTCAATCAACGCATTCGACTCAAAGCTGTTTTCAAGTCTCTGCAATCAGTCGGAAAACGTAAACTACTCCGCCGTTTCCATCTACAGTCTGCTTTACGCGCTTTCAAAAGGCTCGGACAACAACACGCAGAAAGAAATCAATTCAGTGCTGGAATACACGCCGTCCCAGGAAATTGATAAATACGTAAAAAACATGATTTTAACAACGGAGAATATGTCCAATTCAATCTGGTACGACCATGACCTTAATCTCCAGGCGGAATATAAAAACTTTCTCTCCGATTTTGATTTTGGACAGAACAAAGTTGATTTTTCGAAAACCAAAAGTGTACAGAACCAGATAAATTCCTATGTCTCCCAAAAAACAGGCAGACTCATAAAAAAGCTGCTTTCCGGCCCACTTTCACCGAACACAAGGCTCGTCCTTTTAAACACACTCTTTTTTGAGCAAAAGTGGCTGATAAAGTTCGACAAAGATGAAACAACAACACAGGATTTTTATATTCAGAGCGATGAAACCACCGACGTAAGAATGATGCAGGATTTACGGTTCGGCTTTTACTATGAGAATGAAATCTTACAGGCAGCGGAACTTCCATATAAAGACACAAGGTATTCGATGATTATTTTCCTCCCAAAAGACAAGGACTTCGATTTTTCAAAACTTGACCTCAAGAATTGCCTTGACACATTCAAAGAAGAAAAAGAGGACAAATATTTGCAGATATATCTTCCAAAATTCGAGGCGCACTCACATTATGACTTAATCCCGGTGCTCCAGTCCCTTGGAATAAATGACGCATTCCAGGCAGGAACGGCAGACCTTTCAAAAATCTTCGCAGATTCAGAACAAATATCCTTGGATGATGCCCTGCATGAGGTCATGGTAAAAGTAGACGAAGAAAAAACAAAGGCCGTAGCGGTCACAATGTTTGGAGCAAAATCAGCAGAGGGCGGTCACATCGACATTGATTATATAATCTTTAGAGCCGACCATCCCTTCTGCTATGTAATTTACGATGAGCAGACCAACATAAATCTCTTTACCGGAATCATAAGAAGGCCAAGATAAACTTATCCTATAAAATCCCCCGTAATGAAGCACTGATTAATCCTCCACATATTGATCAGTGCTTCTCTAAATCTTTGAAATTTTACTCAAAAACCTATTTTCTTTTTTTTGATATTAGTGTATACTAACATTATAGTTAGTCAATGCTAACTTATACATGTAGAAAAATTTCAAGGAGGCTCAATGATGAGTGAATTTTTCAAGGACATACCTCAGATAAAATTTGAGGGTAAAGACAGCAAAAACCCGTGGGCATTCAAGTATTACAATCCTGAAGCAAGCGTCATGGGAAAAAAGATGTCCGAGCATCTTCCGTTTGCAATGGCATGGTGGCACAATCTCGGGGCAAATGGAGTGGACATGTTCGGTGCAGGAACTGCCGACAAGTCTTTCGGTCAGACTCCTGGAACCATGGAGCATGCAAAGGCTAAGGTTGATGCCGGAATCGAGTTTATGAAAAAGCTCGGAATCAAGTATTACTGCTGGCATGACGTTGACCTTGTACCTGAGGATCCGAATGACATAAACGTAACAAACAAGCGTCTGGACGAGATTTCTGACTACATCCTTGAAAAGACAAAGGGCACCGACATAAAGTGTCTCTGGGGAACGGCCAACATGTTCGGTAATCCTCGCTTCATGAACGGTGCGGGCTCCACTAACTCAGCTGACGTTTATTGTTTTGCGGCGGCACAGGTAAAGAAAGCTCTTGAGATTACAGTAAAGCTTGGTGGACGCGGATATGTTTTCTGGGGAGGACGAGAAGGCTACGAGACCCTGCTTAATACCGACGTTAAGTTGGAGCAGGAAAATATCGCGAACCTCATGCACATGGCGGTTGATTATGGACGCTCAATCGGATTCAAAGGCGATTTCTACATTGAGCCTAAGCCGAAGGAGCCGATGAGCCATCAGTATGATTTTGACGCCGCAACTGCAATCGGATTCCTCCGTCAGTATGGACTTGATAAAGACTTTAAGATGAACATTGAAGCAAACCACGCATCTTTGGCGAATCATACTTTCCAGCACGAGCTTTGCATCAGCCGCATAAACGGAATGCTCGGTTCTGTTGACGCAAACCAGGGCAATCCGATTCTTGGATGGGACACAGACAACTTTCCATGGAATGTTTACGACGCGACCCTTGCAATGTACGAAGTCCTGAAAGCAGGTGGTCTTACCGGTGGATTCAACTTTGACTCAAAGAACCGCCGCCCCTCAAATACTTATGAAGATATGTTCCACGCTTACATCATGGGAATGGATACTTTTGCTCTTGGTCTCATCAAGGCTGCCGAAATCATTGAGGACGGAAGAATCGACGGTTTCATCAAGGAAAAGTATTCAAGCTTTGAAAGTGGAATCGGCAAGAAGATTCGCGAAAAGCAGACGACTTTGGAAGAACTCGCCGCACGTGCCGCAGAAATGAAAAAGCCGTCAGATCCGGGGTCAGGACGCGAGGAATATCTTGAGGGAGTTGTCAACAACATTCTCTTCCGCGGATAAATATCCAGATTAAAAAAAATAAAAAGGTGGACAGTTATGGATTTAGCAGAGATTGATGAGAATGGAAAAGGCTTGCAGTTTTTTGGAAAGACAAAGGTTGAGCGCTTGGAAAAAATAGAAGGACAGCCAAATGTTTATCTTTTGCAAACGACAATAGAGCTTGAGCGGCCAAATCAGGCGGTTCCAAAAGCCGGACAATTCTATTTAATCAGAAGCGCAAAATCCTCTGTCAACTACAACAGACCCATCAGCGTTTATCATTCCGAAGAGTGGATAAGCAACGAGGGCAAAAAGAAAGTTCTCGTACAGTTTATGATTCTTGAAAAGGGTCGTGGAACAGGCGAACTTTGTCACATGACTCTTTGGGATGATATTTCTGTCATTGGTCCGCTTGGGACCCCCTGGCCTTTGGAAGAATGTCTGGAGCTTGCAAAGAAAAATCCCGGCAAGGCAAAAATCTGCATTGTGGGAGGAGGAATCGGAGTTACGCCTGTTGCAAATCTGGCAGCAAATCTCCCTGATGCTTCTTATGATTTTTATGCAGCTTTTAAATCCGGCTCTTATGGGCTTGGGCGCATTCATCCAAAAAATCTTTTTATTACCACCGACGACGGCTCGTGCGGAATAAAAGGAATGTTGCCCTGTGCTCTCACAAAGGAGGCGGTTCTCGAAGCCGGTTACAAACTGATTTTAGCCTGTGGGCCAACCCCGGCTCTTGTCTATGTTCAAAAACTTGCCGCCGAGTTAGGAATCAAATGCTACATCAGTATGGAACACCGAATGCTCTGCGGACTTGGTGCGTGCCTAGGTTGCACAATTGAAACGACCAAGGGGCTCAAACGATGTTGCAAGGACGGACCTGTTTTCAATGCAAGCGAAATTATTTTTGATCCGCCGGTTCCACGCAGAAAACCATTGGAAAAAGATGAGGAGCCGGATTTGAGTGTGGACATAGCGGGCGTACATTTCAAGAATCCGACAATCGCAAGCGGAGGAACTTTTGCTTTCGGACAGAATTTCCGCGGTGTGAGTGATGTTGCCTCATGGGGAGGAATTGTTTCCAAGGGAGTTACCCTTGAGCCACGGGAGGGAAATCACGGAGAACGAAGCCTTGAGGTAGCAGGCGGGAATATGAATTCTATCGGACTGCAAAATCCGGGCATTCCGTATTACATAGAAAATCTTCTTCCGGGAATGACAGGTCTTGGTCCAGTCGTGATAACAAATCTTGCAGGAAGTGACATAGAATCTTATGTGGAGGGCGCAAAACTTTTGGATAAAACCGAATGCGACATGATTGAGCTCAACATCAGCTGTCCGAACATCAAGGCGGCGGGACTTGCTTGGGGAATGAGTGCGGACACTGCTTACTATTGTGTCTCTGCCGTTCGTGCCGTTACAAAGAAACCTCTCATGGTAAAGCTCTCTCCAAATGCCGCAGACAACCGCCCCATCGCAATTGCCTGCATAAAAGCTGGTGCCGATGCAATCAGTCTAATCAACATGATTCACGGTGTTGCAATTGACATTGACAAAGGAAAACCTTTCTTCAATAACGTTCACGCCGGGTATTCTGGTCCAGGTCTAAAACCGCTTGCACTCCGAATCGTTTATGATGTAGTGCAGGAAATCAACAAACTGCCTCCAGATCAGAGAGTCCCTGTAGTCGGAATCGGCGGAATCTGTACATGGCAAGATGCCGTTGAGTTTATCATGGCAGGAGCAAGTGCTGTAGAAATTGGTCAGGCGAAATTTACAAATCCCAATGTTGCTTCCGACATTCAAAAGGGGCTCATAGATTTTATGAAGACTCATGGTTACCACAAACTTTCCAAAATGCGTGGAATTGCTCAGGTTGCCCGACACAACAAGGCTCATACGGATGAGAAAGGTCGTTTCGCAGACTTACATGCAATGATGAAATAATCTTAGGGGGAAGTCTCCCCCTGCGGCCGCACTCCGTCGCGTCCTACCCTCTCTGCGGGGGCACCCCGCAACGCCCCGTGTCACTCGTTCTGCAGAGAATACAACTTCTTATATACCTCACAATTTTTCATCAGCTCATCATGTGTGCCGTTACCAACAACTTTACCTTCATCAAGAACAATTATCCTGTCACAGTTCACAATGGAACGAAGCCTGTGTGCTATCATCAACACCGTGCGTCCCTCAGTCAATTTCTCAATCGCGTTCTGAATCTTTGTCTCAGTCTCAGGATCAATCGACGCTGTGCTTTCATCAAGAAGAACAATCGGTGCATCCTTTAGAAGTGCTCTCGCAATCGAAAGTCGCTGTCGTTCTCCTCCGCTTAATGTGTGTCCGTTTTCTCCAAGCACTGTATCAATTCCATCAGGAAGTTTTTCTATAAAGGGCATGCACTGTGCCATTTCAGCTGCGTGCAGGACTTCCACGCGACTGGCATTTTTATTTCCAATCAAAATGTTATTGTAGATTGTGTCATTAAAAAGCGTTACGTCCTGAAACACGATCGAAAAGAGCTTAAAGAGATTTTCCGGCGCAACATTTTTTATGTTCTGACCACCTGCCAGAATCTCTCCCGAGTCATTATCCCAGAAGCGGGCCGCAAGACGGCAGATTGTACTTTTTCCACTTCCCGACGCACCCACCAAAGCCGTGTATTCTCCCTGCTTTGCCGTAAACGAGACATCGCGTAAAACCGGTCTGTCATTTTTATTATATGAAAAAACTACGTTCCTGAATTCAATGTCATAATTTTTTGCATCAGTGTCCGAAGTGCCGGACTGCTCAGGAAACTCCGTAATGTTTTTAATTCTCTTTGACGCAACCTTAGATGCAATTACCGCACCAAGATGCTCGCAGGTATATGAAAGAGGCTCGTACACCCACACAGAAAAAAGCATAAAGACAATGTAAACCGCCGCGCTGATTTCTCCCGTCACAAGCAGACGTGCACCAACGATCGCGACAATTCCAATTCCCATTCTGAGAACATTGTATGCCGTAGAAATGCTCATTCCCGAAAGAAACTCAAAAAGAACGAGGCGGGGAACCAAACGATTCATTTTCTTATCAATTCCTTTCTGATATTTTGCGATGTTTCCCGAAGCCTTGAGCACCTTGATATTTTCAAGATATTCCTGAATTCCATCCGTAATGGAAAGTTTCAGCTCACGGTTTTTCTGATGAGTCTTACCCGAAATAGGATCACAAAGAGCCATTGCAATTGAGGCGACAGGAACCACAGAAAACAAAGCAAGGGCCATCTTCGTATTTACGAAAAAGAGAGCCGCGACAGTAACTCCGATTCCAATAAAACCACCTATGAACTCCGTCAGCTGATTCGCAAGGATTCCTTCAATAATCCCGATGTCATCCATGATTGTTGAAGTAAGGTCGCTCAAATCGTGCTTTGAAAGAAAACTTTCCGGCAGACGACGAAGTTTATCCGCAACTCCCATTCGTAAAGTCAGATTTTCCTTTGATGCGCTCAAATATTTTTCCTTGTACATTTTTCTGTATGCCAAATACAAGGCAAGGACAATCACGGTGCCAAGTCCAAAAATCACCACAAATGAAAAATCAATTCTTTCACCATCTTTTACAGTGGCAAACATTTTATTAATTGCCTGATAAATTAAAATCAAAGGCAGCATTGCCAAAATCTGAAAGACCGCAAGCCATACAGATGATTTATAAATTGCACGTCGGCCTTTTTTTGTCAGAGTCCTCAATATGCTAAGCATTTTTTTCTTCGCTCCTTTCCTGCTTTCCGATCTTCCAGCTTACAGCCTTTGAATATTCGCTGACCATGGCAGAGTATTTTCCCTTAAACTTCAAAAGCGTGTCATGATTTCCTTCTTCTATTATTTTTCCGTTTTCAATCACGCAGATTTTATCCGCATTACGCACTGTGGACATTCGGTGTGCAATCATGATTACCGTCTTATTTTTCAAAAGCTCCTCAAAAGCCTTTCGAATCAAATATTCATTTTCTGCATCGGCAAAGGCTGTCGCCTCGTCCAGAATGATTACAGGAGAATCTTTTAGGATGGCACGCGCAATCGCAATTCGCTGAATCTCACCCCCGGAAAGATAAACTCCCTTTGCTCCGAACAAAGTGTCGATTCCATCGGGAAGTTTTTCAAGAATATCATCGCACTGGGCAAGATGAAGCGCATGTAATATTTCGTCACGACTTGCATCTATTTTGTACAGGGCAACGTTATCCGCAATGCTCCTTTTCAAAAGACCGTTTTCCTGAAAGACTATGCTGATATAATCATTCAAATCTTTTTCGCTTATGTCCCTGATGTTCACTCCGCCCAAAAGAACTTCCCCTTCTGTAACATCTCTGAGTCGGGCAGCTAAAGAAGCAATTGTACTTTTTCCACCTCCGGAAAGTCCGACAAGCGCAGTAGTTTTCCCTTCAGGAATCTCAAGATTAATTCCGTCCAGTGCGAGCGGAAGATTTTCTGCATAACGGAAGCTCACATTCTTGAAATCAAAACCGTAACCACAAGGCTTTGCGTTCCCATTATACTCCATTGGCTTTTCATCAAAAATTTTTTTCAGACTTTCCATGGCTTCGTCAACAATAATTGATTCAGAGGAGTTTCCCATGATGCGTTTTAATATAGTAACTTCCATAGGAATGATTGACGCAAAGAAAACAAAGGAGCAAATCAGATTCATTGTGTTTCCGCCCTTGTTGAAAAGGAAGAGTGCTGTGGGAACCAGAGCATAAAACACACTGTTGATTGCCGTGTTATAAAGGCTGTCCGCTTTCATCATGGAAATTGCGAATTTGTAAACATAGTCACAGAATCCGTTTACCGCATTTTTATAGCGAGAGAAAGAATCGGCTGTCTGACCAAAAATTTTCATAACAGGAATTCCGCGCACATACTCCACAGCGGCATTAGACATGTCCTTTGATGCCTGCTGATATTTATGAACGAACTCACCGCCGTTTCCCATCATGATCACCATCAAAAGCACAAAGCCTACGATAACCGGAATAAGGCATGCCACAGAAAGCAGCACGCTGTAACGGAACATGAAAACAATAAATGCAATTGGAAGCACGATGGACATTGTGGTGTTTGGAATCTGGTGCGCCATCATTGTCTCGGTTGCGTCTGTATTTTTTTCAATGATTTTCCGAAGACTTCCGCTTGGATTGGAATCATGGAAACCGCCCGGCAAAGTTCCGATATGCTTTATCAGTTTTCTTTTCAACCGCATGATTGTGTTAAAAGCCGTAATATGCGAGAATAAAAGTGAAAGACCGTAGAGTCCGTAAGCCGCGCACACAGCAAACACAATTCCCTTTCCATATTCCGACAGCAGCTCAACACTCACTGATTTGATGTTACCGACATTTTGAACGAGTTCCCCCGCAATCTTATAAACAAAGGTATAGGCATAGATATTTTCCACGGCAGAAAGAGCCGCAAAAATAATGCTGCACACCATTGTGATTTTAAACGGCCCCATTGAGAGAATCAGGAAGGGCAGGTTCGATTTTTGTTTCATCTTGCATTCTCTTTGAGGTGCTTTCTCAAAATAAGCCAGCCAAGGAATACTCCGCAAAATGAGAGTGCAAAAACAATCAGTGTCGAAACTACGCCCATAAAGCCGGTGGTAAACTTCACCATTTCTTCCATTGCCTCCGGAGTCTGTCCGCGTCCAATCCATTCGGTCTTATAGCTTTCAAGGAAAAACCAGCTCGGAATGATTGAGCCCCATGCCTGTCCCACATGGAATATTCCTGATGCAAGACCAACCTTCCAAACAGCAGGCTTTTCTTCGCGAGAGGCAATGAGATCAGCAAGAATCGCTCCCGCCATTGAGGTAATAATCCACGGCAAATATCCGGCTCCCATGATTGAGAAAAGAAGCATACAGATCGCCTGCATGATTGTAAACTGCCAGAATTTCCCAACCTTGCGTGTAACAAAAAGCATAAGGGCTCCGGTAAGAAGTCCGCAGATTCCAGGACTTATTGCATGACCGAACTGTCCGAACACCATAACTCCCATGCTGGAAATAAAGTAGAACACCATATACAATGCCGTCAACAAAGCGGTCATCACCACATCTTTGATTTTGAGTTTACGCATAATTACGCTCCTTTTTTTATTATAAAATCAGCATCCGCTGACTCTTTTTGCATCATTTCAAAGATTCCGTTCAGCTCACCAAGAGTTTTGGAAGATAAAACAAAATCCTTTTCAATTCTTCCCTCGTTCAGATAGATAACCCTGTCCGCGACATGGCGGATAAATTCATAGTCATGGGAAATCACAAGCACACCAGATTTCTTACGCAAGCTCACAACTTTCTCTGAGACTTTCTGCATGGAAGAAACATCAAGTCCGCTTGTCGGCTCGTCAAAAATAATCAGCTCCCGGTCACAAAGCATTGCCATGCCAATCTGAAGACGCTGCTTCTGTCCACCGCTGAGCTCAAACGGATGTGCGTTTTTATATTCATCAAGTCCCAGATACTCAAGCGTCTCCGAAATTTTTCCGGCATCTTTTTTCACAAGGGAAAGCTCATTTTCTGCTGAGGTTCCAAAGAGCTGATAATCCGGATCCTGCATGATAAAAAATGGAAGTCCGTCGGTTTTCACAGAACCAGAGTCCGGCTTTATGCTCTTGCACAAAAGTTTTGCAAGGGTTGTCTTTCCTGCCCCATTGTTTCCCACAAGAACAGCAACCTCTCCTTTTTTTAGTTCCAGATTTACATTCTTCAAAATATTTTTGTAAGCCACATTCTGAACACTTGCGCAAACTGATTTCTCTGACTCAGCAAGTTTTTGGACAAACGGAACATCCAGGGAAAAAATATCAAAGCTGCGTGTGTCGTAACCACTTTTTTTGAAGGCCACCTCATCCACATAAATGTGAAGCCGTCCTTTTTCCATAAAGAAAACCCGGTCAATAATTCCATTCAAATAATAAAAACGATGGTCTGCTACTATGACACTTATTCCGCGCTCCTTAAGCCATCTGATAATCTGACCAAGTTTCATTGCGTTTCCATAATCAAGATTTGCAGAAGGCTCGTCAAAAAGTACGACCTGCTGATCCATTGTAAGGGCAGAGGCAAGCGCAACCATCTGACGTTCGCCACTTGAAAGAAGAAAAATATTTTTGTCCATGAGCTTTTCAAGGCCAAAGGTTCTTACAAGGTCACTGAGCTTTTGCTGCATCATAGCCTTTGAATACCCATAATTCTCCATTGGGAAAACAAGCTCACTTGTGGTGTTGTCCGTAAAAAATTGTGAGCGCGGATTTTGAAACACGGAGCCGATTTCTTTGTTCAGCTCATGCATTTTCAAATCCTTGTAATTCTTTTCATTTATAAAAAGCTCACCCTGTAAGTTTCCTTCTGTAATAGTCGGAATCAAACCATTCAAGCACCTGAGCAAGGTTGATTTTCCACATCCGCTGTTTCCAGTAAGAAGAATCACCTCGCCCTTATTAATTTCAAAATCAATATCATGGATTCCCTCGCTGGAATCTTTATATTCAAAAGAAAGAGCGTCCGCCCTTATCATTTTTTGTACCATATAAAACCTCCGACAAGACCTGCGACAAACAGGGTAAGAATCAGACCGTCAGCAAATCTGAATTTCTGCTCAAAATACGAAGTTCTTTTAATTGGAGCGTCTATTCCCTTAACAAGACCGGCAGCGGTAACTTCTTCGGAAAGGGCCGCACATCTGAACAACTGGGGAACAATAAAATACTGAAAACTTTTTATCGGACGGCGCAATGTAAATGGAATGCCACGAAGACGCATTGACTCACGGATATATTTAAACTCACGTGCAAAAGTCGGAAAATATTTTAATGTAATTGTCACGGCAACAACGAGAGTTCGCGGTATGCGCATTGTCTCAAGGGACGAAAGGAGCTCTGTCGAAGAGTATTTTTTCATGAGGGCCGCAACCAAACTAAGGCACGGAACGGACTGCTGGAGAACGACAATAAAAAGAGCAAAGGTTTCTATTGAAGAAACAAATCTGCTCAGAATTATTACACCCTCCATCATTGCATAAATGAGAGCGGTTATTAAAAAGATTTTAAAACAGCCCATCGTAAGAAGAAGAGCTATGGCAAAAACAATCAGATAGATTTTTAAGAAGCTTCCATTCAAAAAAATATACATTGAAGGAGCCAGAATATTTATAACGATAAGAACAATCGGATTTAGTCTTAGTTTTGGCACGGATTTCTCCTTCCGGACAAGCACGGTTTTATTATGTTAGTAAATACTAACTTTTTAGTTAGCCTATACTAACATAATATTATTATTTAGTCAATGCCGTGTTTTTTTACCCTGCCTTAATTCTGACGTTCTACAAATTTTGCATAAAGACCATTCAGCTTCATCAAATCCTCATGCCGGCCTTGCTCAACAACAGAACCATTTTCAATCACAAGAATCATGTCAGCATTGCGGATTGTGTTGAGCCGGTGCGCGATTACAATCAGAGTTTTACCTCGGCACAACTCGGAAATCGCTTCCTGAATGTAGTGCTCATTGTCGGCATCCACGCTTGCTGTGGCCTCATCAAGAATTACGATCGGGGCATCTTTGAGCATACACCGTGCTATGGAGATTCTCTGCTGCTCACCGCCAGAAAGACTTGCTCCACCCTCTCCGATTACCGTGTCAAATCCATCCGGCAACTGCATGATAAAATCATAACACCGGGCTTTCTTTGCAACCTCAATTACTTCTTCGCGGGTGGCGTTTGTTTTTCCCATAGCGATGTTATTGAAAATCGTGTCCTGGAAAAGATAGACTCTCTGAAAAACCATTGAGAGATTGTCCATGAGGTTTGCGACCGGCACATTTCGTATATCAGTTCCGCGGATTTTTATGCTGCCGTCTTTTACATCCCAGAAGCGAGCGAGAAGATTTGCGATTGTAGATTTTCCGCCTCCGCTTGGACCTACCAGGGCAATCATCTGACCTTTTTGTACATCAAAATTAATTCCGTGTAAAGCCTCTTTATCACCGTAGGCAAAACTAACATTTTGATAAGAGATTTCCGGAAGTCCTTTGCGGGCAGCATCCTCAGCACTCATCAAAGATTCTTTTCCTTCATTTACAATTTCAGCCTGATCAAAAACACTTTCAATCCGGTCGAGGCATGCATCCGTAACAGTAAGGCGGGCGATATTTCCGTAATAGGCTTTAATAGGAGCAAACAAATCAAAAACAAAAAGTACCATTCCAAGAAAATATTCATTAGTCATCATACCCTTTGAAGAGAGCAGTCCGGAAACAAAAAGAGTAACAGCTGTTGCAATTCCATAAGCAATAAGAATAAAAGCCCACCAGGGAGCATAGGCCATTTCAAAGCCGATTGAGTTTTTACAACTTTCTTCAAAACTTTTATTAAGCTCTTTTGATTTTTCTCCAAGCAGATTGAAGGTTTTGATGATACCGATTCCTTCCGCGAACTCAAGAACTGCACTTGTCATTTTTTCAGAAGTCTTCTGTTTAAGCATAGAATGTGAAATTGATAATCTTGTAGTGATGTTTCCAAAAAGAACTACGAGTAGGAGACTGACAAGAGATGCAAGCCCAAGCCGCCAGTTCAGACAGAACATAAAAGCCACCATAAGCCCCTGAGATATCATAAGGCCAACAAGCTCTTCCAGAACCATCATGCAGTTCTCTTCGATAAAGTTCATGTCGGTTGCAAGAACGCTGCTGACTTTGCCGATGTTTCCGTCGGTAAAATAGCCCATAGAAAGTCTTCTGAAGTGATCTCCCATTTCCATACGCTTGTCGGCAAAAACCTTAAAGCCTGTAGCCGACTGAAGACGGTCAGTAATGTTTTGTAATACGGCCTGAAGGATTACACAAGAAAGAATAATCAGTCCGTAAATCAGGCAGCTTTTTTTAGTCATCCTGCCAGCCATAAAATCACAGGCCAGAAAGAAAGAAGCCATAAGCGGCGACTTCATCACAAGGCCCTTAAAAAATCCCGGCAGATAAGAAATACGAATCGGAACCTTATATTTTCCGCAAAATTTCACCAGACGGTGCATCATCGAAATCATTGATTTATTTTGTTTTTTCATAATTACCTCGTCATGCTGAACTTGTTTCAGCATCTATTGGATATGAGATCCCGAAACAAGTTCGGGATGACAGTTTTTAAATCTTCCAGTTTGCCGCAGCAGTAGATGCCTGCCAGAGCTTCTGGAACTCTTCGCAGTTTTTCATTAATTCAGCGTGTGTGCCTTCGGCAATAAGGTTTCCTGCTTTGAGTACACAAATCTTGTCGGCATTTTTGATTGAAGAAAGGCGGTGGGCAATTACGATTACAGTTTTATCTTTTACGATTTCTGCAATCGCGGCATTCATCTTTTCTTCGTTCTCAGGATCCATAAAGGCGGTTGCCTCATCAAGGACAATTACCGGAGCATTTTTCAAAATCGCACGCGCGAGTGAAATACGCTGACGTTCTCCGCCAGAAAGTTGTTTGCCGCTGTCACCTGCCATTGTGTCTATCCCCTTAGGGAAGCGAGCAAGAAACTCGTCGCACTGAGCTCGATGGACCGCATCTAAAACTTCCTCGCGGGTGGCTGATGGACGACCTATCAAAATGTTTTCGTAAAGACTTGTGTTGAAGAGGAACTGTTCCTGAGCAACATAGGAAATCTGATTGTTCAGTTCTTCGATTGACATATCTGTAATATCCTGTCCGCCGATTTTTATGCTGCCACTGTCCAGATCGTAAAAGTGAACAAGGAGTTTTGCAAGGGTAGATTTTCCACTGCCTGATTCGCCGATGAGGGCGGTTGTCGTTCCCTGTTTGAGGGAGAGGTTTATACCATGGAGGACCTCCGGGGTCTTAGGGGCAGAGCCCCTAGGAGAAGGGGTAGCGGAAGACTGCGAAGCAGGCTGGAGCGAGGGGGAGGCTTCCCCCTTCTTATAACTAAATTTTACATCTTTAAACTCAATGTCAAAATTCTTGCCTTCAAAGCCGTGAGTGCCCTGCTTAATTGCATCCCCATTCATCATTTTTTCGAGCTCTGCAATTTTGTAATTCAACTGGGGAATCTTTCCGCCAAAGCTTAGGGCACGCAGAATTGAAGAACCAATCGAAAAGGACATGCACAAAACTAAAAGCAGCTGACTCAAATCAATAGTGCCGTTCAAAACAAGAAGGGCTCCAATCGGCAATGTGAAAAAGGCCAGACAAGGAAGTGTGGAATTATAAACTGCCATCCATGGCCAGCAGACCTTATACCAGGCAAGAGTAAAATCACGGTAGCCGCGAACTGCATCTCCAAAACGACGGAAGGAATCTCCATCTTTATTGAAAACCTTAATTGCCTCCATTCCGTTTACATACTCGATGATTGTGTTGTTCATCTTTTTTGCGGACTCGTAATAAGCGCCCATTTTAGACATTCCGGCCTTCATCATCATGGACATTGCAAAAACGCCGACAGGAATAATTGCGAGAGTCAAAAGTGCAAGACGCCAGTCTACTATGA